>NZ_CP097269.1:4797500-5397500 GCF_028473645.1 Acidovorax sp. GBBC 1281 | reverse complement strand
AGGCGGTTCACGATGGCCGGCGGCATGCCGGCCGGCCCGAAGATGCCGTTCCAGGACGTGAGGTCGAAGCCCTTCACCGTCTGCCCGATCGGCGGCACGCCCGGCAGCAGGGGCGAGGGCTGCGTGGTGGTGATGCCCAGCGTGCGCACCTTGTCGCTGGTGAGCATGCTCTTGCCCGAACCCAGGTCGGCCACGTAAACCTGCACCTGCCCGCCCACCAGGTCCGTCATGGCCTGGGGGCTGGACTTGTAGGGGATGCTCAGCACATCGACCTGGGCGATGTGCTTGATGCTCTCCATCGCCACCAGCGAGGTGCTGTTGGGCGTGGCGTAGCTCAGCTTGCCCGGGTTGGCGCGCGCGTAGTCGATCAGTTCGGCCAGCGTCTTCGCCGGCACGCCGGGGTGCACCGCCAGCGCGAAGGGCAGCTCGCCCACCCGCGCCACGGGCGTGAAGTCCTTGATGGGGTCGTACTTCAGGTGGCTGTAGAGCGCCGGGTTGGCCGAGTGCGACGTGTTGGTCGTCATGAACAGCGTGTAGCCGTCCGGCTTGGCCTTGGCCGCGATCTGCGCGGCCACCTGCGCGTTGGCGCCGGGCTTGTTGTCCACCAGCACCGGCTGCTTCAGGCGCTCGGCGAGCTTTTGTCCCACCGTGCGCGCGACCGAGTCCGTGCCGCTGCCGGCCGCGAACGGCACGATCAGGGTGATGGGGGCGTTGGGGTACGGCGGCTGCTGGGCCCGTGCGGGCGCCACGGCGGCGGCCAGGCCGCAGGCTGCCAGCAGGGCCGGGATGAGGTGCTTCATGTCGTTTGTCTCCTGGGTCGGTAGGCCATGCCCCTGTGCCGGGGCTGAAGGCATCTTGTCCGGCGCAGCGATTCGCGTCCAATTGAATAATCGGAGCGATCCATTCGCGTTGCGAATCGTTGGGGGCCGCCGGCCGATGGCGGGGGCGCGGGGCCGGCGCACAATAAGCGCCTTTCCTGGTGGGCCGCCCGGCGCGGCGGGGCCGGGAAATTTCTGTCCAATCGGCCTCTAGTGCATATTCCACTAGGGCGATCTGCTATCAAAAAGAGAGTATTCGATTTTGTCCCCCGCGCATTTCGTTCTGCACGACGTCTTTGGCTATGACCAGTTCCGCGGCCCCCAGCAGGCCATCGTCGAGCATGTGATCGCTGGCGGCGATGCGCTGGTGCTCATGCCCACGGGCGGCGGCAAGTCGCTGTGCTACCAGGTGCCGGCCATCGTGCGGCGCGATGCGGGGCAGGGCGTGGCCATCGTCGTCTCGCCGCTCATCGCGCTCATGCACGACCAGGTGGGCGCGCTGCACGAGGCGGGCGTCGATGCGGCCTACCTCAATTCCACGCTCGACTGGCAGCAGACGCAGGACCTGGAGCGGCGCGTGGCGCGCGGCGACATCACCATGCTCTACGCCGCGCCCGAGCGGCTGACCACGCCGCGATTCCTGGAGTTGCTGGACGGCCTGCACCAGCGCGGGCAACTGTCGATGTTCGCCATCGACGAGGCGCACTGCGTGAGCCAGTGGGGCCACGACTTCCGTCCCGAATACCGCGCGCTCACCGTGCTGCACGAGCGCTATGCCGGCGTGCCGCGCATCGCGCTCACCGCCACGGCCGATGCGCTCACGCGGGCCGACATCGTCGAGCGGCTGCAGCTCGAAGGCGCGCAGCACTTCGTCAGCAGCTTCGACCGGCCCAACATCCGCTACCGCATCGAAGAAAAGAAGGAGCCGCTCGCGCAACTGCTGCGCTTCATCGAGCGCGAGCACCCCGAGGACGCGGGCGTGGTCTATTGCCAGTCACGCAAGCGCGTCGAAGAAATGTCCGCCGCGCTGGTGGATGCGGGCCTCAAATCGCTGCCCTACCACGCGGGTCTGCCGCCCGAGGTGCGCCAGCAGAACCAGGACCGCTTCCTGCGCGAGGAGGGCATCGTGATGGTGGCCACCATCGCCTTCGGCATGGGCATCGACAAGCCCGACGTGCGCTTCGTCGCGCACGTGGACATGCCCAAGAACATCGAGGGCTACTACCAGGAAACCGGCCGCGCCGGCCGCGACGGCCTGCCGGCCGACGCCTGGATGGCCTACGGCTTGCAGGACGTGGTGAACCAGCGCCGCATGATCGACGAGAGCCCGGCGGGCGAGGAATTCAAGCAGGTCATGCGCGGCAAGCTCGACGCGCTGCTGGCGCTGGCCGAGGCCACCGATTGCCGCCGCGTGCGGCTGCTGGGCTACTTCGGCGAGCCGTCCGAGCCCTGCGGCAACTGCGACAACTGCATCAGCCCGCCCGCGGTGTGGGACGGCACGGATGCGGCGCGCAAGCTGCTGTCCACCATCTACCGCGTGCACGAGGCCAGCGGCCTGACCTTCGGCACCGGGCACATCATGGACATCGTGCGCGGCAAGGACACCGAAAAGGTCAAGCAGTTCGGCCACGACCAGCTCTCCACCTTCGGCCTGGGCAAGGATTACTCCGAGGCGCAGTTGCGCGGCGTGCTGCGCCAGCTGCTGGCCACCGGCGCCGTGGGCCTGCACAAGGTGATGCTGGAGAGCGGCCACAGCTTCGACACGCTCAGCCTCACCGACGGCTCGCGCCCCGTGCTCAAGGGCCAGACGCCGGTGCAGCTGCGCGAATCCACGGCCGCCACGCCGGCCCGGCGCACGCGCCGCAGCGCCGCCCCACCGGCCGCCGCGGCCAACCTGGGGCCGGACGCGCAGGTGCGCTTCATCAACCTCAAGGCCTGGCGCGCCGAGGTCGCGCGCGAGCACAACCTGCCCGCCTACGTGATCTTCCACGACGCCACGCTGGCCGCGATCGCCGAACGCAACCCGTCCACGCTGGACGATCTGCAGGGCATCAGCGGCATGGGGGCCAAGAAGATGGAGGCGTATGGGGCCGAGGTGCTGCGGGTTTGCGGGCAGGGCGAGAGCACCGTTGGATGACACCCGCCTGACACCGCGGCCTTAATTGATTCAGCTCGTAAGAAGACTGGATCAGGTGTAACGCGCCCGGTACCATCCGCCGGCGTTCGCTCTCGAACGCTGCGCCGGGCGTTGCCATGGCCCCCGGTCTTGCCCGAAGCGCATGGCCTGGCGCGCGCATGCTTTGCCTGTCCTTCCTTGGGACCAGCGCACCGTGTTTCCTTCTTTTTCTAGGCGGATGTCCATGGTTTCCCCCTCATCGTCATGTCGCAGTGCCTGCCCGTCGGTTGGCGTGCCCGCCGCCACCCGGGCGCTGGGGGTGCTGGCGTCCTTCCTGTTGCTGGCAGGAGTGGCCAATGCCGCCTCCGCACAGCAAGACGTTCCTTCCTCCCGCCAGGTGCTGGAGTCTTTCCCGGTGAATGGCCAGCCGGTGCCTGGGGTGCGGCAGGGCTACGAGCTTTCCCTTGCCGCATGCAAGGATGCGGCCTGTGCTTTCGAGGTTCGCCTGCTGTCCGGGGTCGGGGAGCCGCTGGCCGAAGGCGGTGCGGGTGTGTCGGTACTGGGGGCCACGGCGCTGGAGTGGCCTGCCTCTGCAGCGCCCGCGCAGCCGCTGGACGCCCCGCAGCCGGGAACCGGCCCGTTTCTGGCCAACACCGCCGCGTCCCGCGTCTGGTCGACGGGGGAAGAGGAAAGCACGGTCACCGCGTCGGCCAGCGCCGTGCCGGTGGAGCCGGGCAAGCCCTCTGGTGCGCGCGCCTTGCTAGTCACGCAGATGGCCGGGTTCGACCACCCCAAGCGCCGCCACGCGCTGTACGTGACTTCGCAGGGCGCTCTCAAGACGGCCTGGTCGCGCAGCGAACCTCAGGGGCCCTACGTGTCCCAGGTCATCGCCACGCCAGGCCATGCGCCCATGTACCTTTCCGTGTTCTTTTCCCCCGATGACGATGCGGCCGACAAGGTGTCCGCCCGGCGCCTGGCGTGGAACGCCAAACGGCAGGTGTTTTCCGAAGAACCGTCTCTGGCCGCCGTGCAAGCGGTGGTGGCGGGTTCGTATCCCACCGTCCGTGCGGCCCGCGCTGCACGCGCCGCGTCGGCCTGTTTCGCGGGATATGGCGTGGTGGACACCTGGCCTGGCAAAGGGCGGGTGCCCCACCGCTACGCGCTGATCGCACTGGCGGTGGCACCCGAGCAGGCCCATGCGGAGGCGGCGCGCCTGGGGCAGTGCCAGCCAGGCCTGCAGGCACGGCAGCATCTGCTCAGTCGCCTGTCGCCGCGTTCATCCTCCAACCCGTAAGCCCGAACCATCGCACCGAGGGAGCACCATGCCGGACATCAAGGACAGCGTCGGAGAAGGCGCCAAGAACCAGGGCCACGACGTGGCACTTCTGCAAGCCATGCTGCGGGTCATCAAGGACGCCAAGAATGCGCCCTACCTCAGCGTGGACTACGACGGCAGCTACGGTGGGCAGACCCGCGCGGCGATCGAACGCTTTCAGATCGACCAGAAGCTGGCGCAGAGCCCGGTCGCCAAGGCCGCTGCAGCGAAAGGGCCTGCGGCCGTACCACCCGTGCCGGCTGCGGCGGGCGGAGCCCAGGAGACACTGGGTCTGGTCGCCCCTGGCAGCGCGACGTTGCAAAAAATCAATGCCATGCTGCCGGCCACGCACCAGGCGATGCGCTCTTCCCCCGGCTCCAAGACGGTGTACATCGCGGCCGATGCCAAGGATGCGGCCACCAGCAAGGCGGCGATCGCCAGCGATGCGGAGTACGAGCCCACCTTTCGCGCCAAGCTGTCCAACCTGGTGCAGCAGATGTACGACACCCACAAGATCGTCCTGTGGATCACGCCCACGGGCCGCCGCCGCACCTTCGCCCAGCAGGCGGCAGAGACGCAGACCAATGCCGGGCCCGGCGAGAGCAACCACAACTTCGGCCGCGCGGCGGACATCGGCTTTCGGCGGTTCCAGTGGGTCAAGGGCAACGGGGTGATCGCCACCGATGCCGACTGGCTCAACGGGCTCGAAGCCGCCAAGGCTGGCGAAGCGACCCGCTGGTGGAACGAGCGCGATCTGCTGGCCGCCAAGGAAGGGCTGCTGCCGCTGAACTTCGAGCGGGTGCATCTGCAGGCGTTCGCGCAGAAGGGCGTGAGCAACCAGCGATCGCTGGCCCAGCTGCTGAACGCGGTGTCCGCGAGCAACATGCGCTGGAAAGCGGCCTACCAGGCCGACCTGCAGTCCCAGGGCAAATACTGGGCGAATGTCGGCACGGCGAAAGCCATCTGGGCCGGCAACGCGGCGGTGACGAAATCCGACCTGGCCAAGGCGCGAACGGCGGCCACCGGAAAGCAGGTCAAGGATGCCGACATTGCGCAGGCCGAGGTCGACGCCATGCGCAAGACGCTGAAGGCGGACTTCCAGGCCGCCGATGACAACTGGGTGAAGTGGACCGCCGTGCCCTGATGCACGGGTCCCGGACCGGGCCTCGGTGCCTTGGCCGGTCCGTACCTGCAGGCGTCTTCGCCCTTGCGAAGTTTTGCCGTTCGACATTCCATGCCCGAGGGGCCCTATCTTGAGAAATGATTTTTCCCTGGAGGGTGCCGCGCGCATCCCCTTGCCCTTCAATCCCGAGTCCGCCCGCGCGATGCCTTCGGGACCGCGCTCTCCACAGGACGTGCTGTCTTGCGTCAAGGTCGCCTCGCACGAGCTTCAGGGTTTCCGGCCCATCGCCGAGAGCATCGAGTGGGACCTGGGCCATCTGCATTGGGCCCGGGCGGGGCTGCTGGCGTTCGCCGAGAACGAAGTGCCGTTCGTGGTGAACAACAGTGGGCGGCTGTCGGAAGACGCGGCCGCGCTGCTGTTCAACCACTGCGTGTCGACCGAGCCGGCCGGCCCGATCCATGTGCTCGAACTGGGCGCGGGCTGCGGCTTGTTCGCCCGCTATTTTCTGCAGGCCTTCAATCAGCTGTGCCAGCAGGAAGGCCGTGCCTTCGACAGGCAACTGGTGTATTTCGTCACCGATGCGTCCGAGCGCACATTGGCGCAGTGGCGCGAGCGCCGCATGTTCGATGCATTCGGGGCACAGGTGGTCATGGCGCGATGCGATGCCACCCGGC
Organism: Acidovorax sp. GBBC 1281; assembly: GCF_028473645.1. Classification (NCBI taxonomy): domain Bacteria; kingdom Pseudomonadati; phylum Pseudomonadota; class Betaproteobacteria; order Burkholderiales; family Comamonadaceae; genus Acidovorax; species Acidovorax sp. GBBC 1281. Next base: position 5,391,454 of record NZ_CP097269.1, on the reverse strand, counting down.
CGACCGAGATCCGCCTCGCTGACGGAAGGGTCCAGTCGCTGCAGGCGCTGCAGGCCGTTTTCTGCAACTACGTGCTCGACGTGCTGCCCGCCACGGTGCTGCGCCGCCAGGGGGAACGCATCGAGGAACTGCGCGTGCGCACCCGGCTGACCGACAACGCCGACTTGGTGCGCCAGTACACCCCCTTGGGCCTGGAGGAGATCCGGGCCTTGGCGAATGCCCACGATCCGGACCAACGCGCATTGCTGCTGCCGCTGGCGGGCCTGTTCGATTACGAGGTGGACTTCTTTCCGCTGGAGGGCGAACTGCCGCCATTTGCCGGGCAGGCGCTGGAGCGGGCCGATCCGGTGCCGAAGTTGCTGGTCAACCACGGGGCATTCGGTGCGCTGCACACGCTGCAGGGGCAGTTGGTGGACGGGGGCTTCATCCTCATCAACGACTATGGTGCCAGCACGCCCCAGGCGGCTGCGGAGTCGGCGGCGCCCCAGCGCTTCGGCAAGACCAGCGCGATCGGGCTGAATTTCCCGCTGCTCGGGCAACTGTTCGACCGCGACGGCTGGCGCGTGGTGGTGCCGGAGGGCGATGCCACGCGCGCCATCCATGCCCGCCTTTTGGTCAAAGTGGAGCAGGAGCGCACCATTGCGGCGTTCGGCAACCGCTTTTGCGCCGATGCGCAGCAGTTCTTCGATGGCCCGGCGCAGGACGCGCGCGGGCACCTGCAGGCCGGCCGGCAGGATGCCGCGCTCGAAAGCTACCGCCTGGCCATTGCGCGCAATCCGCGGGACTGGCGGCTGCTGGGCGAGGTGGCGGAGTTCGTGGGCATCCAGTTGCGTGACTTCGCCGCAGGCATCGAGTTGGCGCGCAGCGCGCTGGACATCAACCCGTGGCTGAGCGCCTGGCTGTGGAACGTCCTGGGCGATTGCCTTTATTGCCTGGAGCGGCATGGCGAGGCCCAGGAGGCGTACTTCCAGGCGCAGCGCATCGATCCGAAGGACACGCGCACCCAGCTCAACCTGGCCTATGCCTGGCAGCAGCGCGCGGATTTCGAGAAGGCGCTCGGTGCGGTGGCGCGGGGCCTGGCGGGCGACGTGCACGGCATCCACGGCCCCCGCCTGCTGGAAAAGCAGCAGCAGATCCTGGCCCAGATGGCATCGCTGCGGGCCACGGAAATGCAGCGCTCCGCAGAGCGCGCCGCGCGGCTGCAGGCGGCTTAGAGCGGCGGCCTGCTTCCCGCCTGGGGCCCCGCCGGCGCCCTGGGGCCCTTGGCCGGTATCCGGTCCTGCAGCATCGTCTGCGTGATCGCGCGGCCCACCTGTTCGAAGGCCTTGCCGGCCTCCTTCATCTCGTCCAGCCCCTCGGCGCAGGCGGCCACCACGATGGCGTTGCGGCCGTTGTCCTGCGGGTCGATCACGCCCATGTGGCAGGCCCGGTGCAGTTGCGTGCCGGTCTTGTGGATGAACCGCACGGTGCGCGGCAGGCCGGCCTCCAGGCGGTAGGCGTCGTAGGTGTCGAACTTCAAGTCCTTGTAGAGCAACTGCTGGTGCGCCGGCGAAACGAGCTGGCCGCGCACCAGCTTTTCCAGCATGGCGCCGTAGCCCTCCAGCGTGGCGGTGTTGTGGTTCGTGCGGTAGTAGCGGTCGTAGGCCTCGTCCAGGGTCTGCACGCGCAGCGCGGAGGGCGCCACGCCGAGCGTGCGGGCGAGCGCCTGCAGGCGCTTGGGGCCAACGGGGGCGCCTGCGATGCGCACCAGGTCCATGTTGGAGAGCCGGCGCGCGTCGGGGTGGGCCTCGGCATAGACCTGGTAGCGCACCTCGGTGAAGTTGGTGATGCGGCCCACGCCGCGGCCGCCCAGCAGGGCCTGCGCGCGCTGGTTCAGCGTGTCTTCGCCCACCGCGCGGATGAGCATGTTGGCGGCCGTGTTGTCGCTCTCCATCAGCATGCGCTGAAGCAGCGATTGCACGCTGTGGCGCGTGCCTTCGGGCTGCCAGACCACGGCGCCCGAGCCGTCGACCTTGTCGCGCGCCTGCACCACGAGTTGCTGGTCCAGGCGCAGGCGGCCGGCCTCGGCCTCCTGCAGCACGGCGATCGCCACCGGCAGCTTGACGGACGAGGCCAGGTACCAGGGCCGGTCGGCCGCATGCGCGAAGGTCTCGCCGTTGTCGAGCCGCTTGACGTACAGGCCCAGTTGGCCGGGCGTGGCCTGTTCGATGCGTTCCACCTGCTGGCGCAGCGCATCGGCCCAGGCGGGCGCGGCATGGGCGGGCTCAGGGTGGGTCGTCGTCCACGCCAGCGCCAGGACCAGCAGGGCCAGCGTGGCCCCCCGGGCCCGCGGTGCCGGAAGGGGCCGCGGCGCGGCTCGGCACGGTTTGGCAGGGAGTTTCATGGGGTTTTCCATCCGACAACAGGCCCGACTGGCAGAGGGCGATGCCGACCTGCCGAAGCGTGCGGTCGGACCGGGCCGTGGACAGTTCGCCGCGCGTGCAGGCCACCACGATCACGCGCCGGTCTGTCGGCAGGCGCGGCACCGTCACGAGGCCCGAGTCGCATGTTCGGGCGCGCTGCGTGCCGGTCTTGTGGGCGAAGCGCGCACGGGTGGGTAGTCCGGCCTTGATGCGGTTCGGGCCGGTCTTCACCCGCTCCATCACGCCCAGCAGGTAGGCCGTGTGGCGCGGCTCCAGGAGCTTGCCTTCCACCAGCTGCGCGAGCAGTTCGGCGTACGCATCGAGCCGCCCCGAGTTGAGCCCGCTGGCGTAGTAGGCCTCATACGCCTCGCCCACCGACAGGGGCCGAAGGCCATCGGCCGGCACCCGCAGCAGGCGTGCGAGGGTGGCCTTCACATCGGCATCGGTGCGCTGCTGGTGGAGCGCGATGAAGTCGCGCCCCGACAGGTGCACGGCCTCGGGTGTGAGCTGGGCGTAGGCCTGGCGCCGCACGTCCGCCAGGTGCGTGATGCGCTCGAAGCCGCCCGGCACCACCGACTGCACCAGCGCGTTCACCTCGCGCAGGCCGACGAGGTCGATCAGCATGTCGCTGGCGGTGTTGTCGCTGTACACGATCATCTGCTCCAGCAGCCAGCGCACGCTCAGCGCCGCGCCCACCGGCTGGTTCTTGGCGGGCCCGGCGCCGTCCACGTAGTCGGTGGCGCGCAGGGTGAGCGGCGTGTCCAGCGTGTAGTCGCCGCGCTCCACGCCGCGCAGCACGGCGATGGCCACCGGCACCTTGATGGACGAGGCCAGGTACCAGCGCTCCTCGCCGTGAAAGGAGAAGGACTGCCCCGTGTCCAGGTCGCGCACGTGCACGCCGAAGGCCGCGCTGCTGTGCGCCGCGACGCGGTCCAGCTCGCGCTGCAGGGCCTTGGCCCAGGGCGGCGCAGGGGTGGTCGCCGGGGGCGAGGGGTCGGGCGGTGTGGCGAGCGCGGGCGGCGGCAGCATCAGTGCCGCCCCTGTGGTCCAGGCCAGGGCGATGGGGCGCAAGCGTGCGAAAGCGGTAGAGGGCATGCGTGGCGTGTGAGGACAACCGGGAAGGAATGCGAAGCCGCCAAGGTACACCGGCCCCCGGCCCGGCGGCGTAACACCCCGTGCGGCGTGGGTGTGGGACAGGAGCGCATGGCAGGCTGTGGGCACTGTTTTTATAATCAGTGCCTTCGCGCACCCCCCAACCCTCGCACGCACCTTCGCACCCGGCCCCCCACCGCCTCCCCACCATGCCCGAGCCCACGCTCACCCGTTCCCACCGCACCCGCCTGATGCAGATCTGGCGTTCGGCCGGCTGGCCCTGCCAGGACGCGCTGGAGATCGACCTGCTGGCGGCGCGCATGGTCGCGCTGCACACCGCGCCCGAGGGCCACGCGGTGCTGCGCCTGACGGACGCGGGCATCCAGTGGCTGGCCGAGGCCCGCCAGCGCGGCCTGCGGGCCCTGAGCGCGCACGACCGGCTGGCCCAGCGCTTTGCCGAGCACCTGCTGGGCGCCGGCCGCATCGTCTGGCGCGAACTGTCGCTGCGCGCCGCCATCGAGCCGGCGCCCCCGGAGGTGGCCCTGGCCGCCGAAGGGCCCGCCGCAACGCCGGTGGCGGGCCGTGCCGCGGAACCGGGCCGGCTCTGGGCCGACGAGGCCGATGCGCCCCCGGCCCGCGCCGCCGCCCAGGTGTGGCGCATGGCGCGGCCTGATCTGTTCTCGGTGCGCAACACCACCGTGCCCGCCTACCTGCAGCCCATGGTGCACGAGGTGAAGGCCAGCCGCGCCGACCTGCTGTCCGACCTGCGGCACGGCGCCAAGCGCCAGGCCTACCAGTGGCTGTGCGAGGAGTGCTACTACGTGTTCCCGGCCGGCGTGGCCGCGCCCGAGGAGATTCCCGAGCAGTTCGGCGTGTGGGTGCTGCACGGCGAGATCGACCATGGCCGGTTCGAGCTGCTGCGCCCCGCCCGCCACGCGGGCTGCAGCCTGCCGTTCGCCGTCTGGATGGCGCTGTGCAAGGCCACGCCGCTGCGCAGCGAGGGCGAGCCGGCGCAGGGGCTGCTGGGCGAGGGGCTCGCTGGCCTGGAGGATGCCGACCTTTCGCGGGAGGCGGCTTGGGGGCCGGCGCCGGGCCCCTGCGAGGGCGCGGCCTGATGTACACCGTGGCCGTGCGCGAGCTGTGCGAGTTCACGGCCAAGCAGGGCGATCTGGACCTGCGCTTCACCCCCGCGCCCACCGCGCTCGAAGGCATCGCCGGTCATGCCACCGTGGCCCAGCGGCGCATGGCGGGCCGGGGCGCGGGCGCCGGCCCGGGCTACGAGAGCGAGGTGGCGCTGGAGGGCCATTACCGCCACCTGCATGTGCGGGGCCGGGCCGACGGGTTCGATCCCGCCGCGGGCCGGCTGGACGAGGTCAAGACCTTCAAGGGTCGGCTGGACCGGCAGCCCGACTCGCACCGCGCGCTGCACTGGGCGCAGGCCAGGGTCTATGGGTGGCTGCTGTGCCAGGCGCGGCAGCTCGCGCGGATCGATGTGGCCCTGGTGTACTTCGACATCGGCAGCCAGCAGGAGACGGTGCTGGTCGAGCCCTGCACGGCCGATGCCCTGCGCGCCCACTTCGAGGCGCAGTGCGAGCGCTTTCTCGGCTGGGCCGAGCAGGAGGCGGCCCACCGCGCCACGCGCGATGCAGCGCTGCGCGCGGCGGTGTTTCCGTTCGGAGGCTTTCGCACCGGGCAGCGGCCCCTGGCCGAGGCCGTGTACCGAAGCGCCACCGCCGGGCGCTGCCTGCTGGCGCAGGCGCCCACCGGCATCGGCAAGACGGTGGGCACGCTGTTCCCGCTGCTCAAGGCGGCGCCCGGCGAGCGGCTGGACAAGGTGTTCTTCCTCACCGCCAAGACCTCGGGCCGGCAGGTGGCGCTGGATGCGCTGGCCCGCATCGCCGCGGCGCAGCCGGTGGCGGACCCGGCCGCTGCGCCGGGGGGCGGTGGCGCCCAGGCCCCGGCGCCTGCCGGCCGCCTGCCGCTGCGCGTGCTGGAGCTGATCGCGCGCGACAAGGCCTGCGAGCACCCCGGGCAGGCCTGCCACGGCGAGTCGTGCCCGCTGGCCCGGGGCTTCTACGACCGCCTGCCGGCCGCGCGCGCGGCAGCGCTTTCGCCCACGGCGGGCGGCGGCGACCGGCCCCTGCTGGACCAGGCCCACGTGCGCGAGGCCGCCCTGGCCCACGGCGTGTGCCCCTACTACCTGGGCCAGGAACTCGCCCGGTGGGCCGACGTGGTCGTGGGCGACTACCACTACTACTTCGATGCCGGCGCGCTGCTGCACGGCCTGGCCCAGGCCAACCAGTGGCGCGTGGCGGTGCTGGTGGACGAGGCGCACAACCTCGTGGAGCGCGGCCGCCGCATGTACACGGCCGAATTGCTGCCCGATTCGCTCTACCAGGCGCGGCATTCGGACACCGCCGCCCGCGTGCCGGCGGTGAAGAAGGCGCTGGACAAGGTGCGCCGCGCCTGGGTGGCGCTGGACAAGGCGCAGCCGGGGGCCTACGCCGTGCACGAGGCCTTCCCCGCCGCGCTGCTGGCCGCGCTGCAGCAGTGCGGCAGCGCCCTGGCCGACCATTTCGCGGAGCACCCCGAGCAGATGGACCCGGCGCTGCAGGCCTTCTACCTGGAGCTGCTGCACACCCAGCGGCTGGCCGAGTGCCTGGACACGCATTCGATGGTGGACGTAACCCGCGCCCCCGGCGGCGCGCCCGGCAGCTCGGTGGTCTGCCTGCGCAACGTGGTGCCGGCGCCGTTCCTGGCGCCGCGCTTCGCGGCGGCGCACACCACCACGCTGTTTTCCGCCACGCTGCAGCCGGCGCGCTACTACGCCGACCTGCTCGGCCTGCCGACCGGCCATGCCGGCGTGGACGTGGCCTCGCCGTTCCAGGCCGCCCAGCTGCGCGTGGCCGTGGCCCGCCACATCTCCACGCGCTACCCGGACCGGGCCGCCTCGCTCGTGCCGATCGCGGACCTGATGGCGCTGCAGTTCGCTGACCGGCCGGGCAACTACCTGGCGTTCTTCAGCAGCTACGAGTACCTGGAGCAGGTGGCCGAGGCGTTCGCGCGGCGCCACCCGCAAGTGCCGCACTGGCTGCAGTCGCGCCGCATGCAGGAGGCCGGGCAGCGCGAGTTCCTGACGCGCTTCACCGAGGGCGGCGAGGGCATCGGCTTCGCCGTGCTGGGCGGCGCGTTCTCCGAGGGCATCGACCTGCCGGGCCGGCGCCTGATCGGCGCCTTCCTGTCCACGCTCGGGCTGCCGCAGATGAACCCGGTGAACGAGCAGATCCGCCAGCGCATGCACGCCCTCTTCGGCGCGGGCTACGACTACACCTACCTCTACCCGGGGCTGCAGAAGGTGGTGCAGGCGGCCGGCCGCGTGATCCGCTCGCCCAGCGACGAGGGCGTGGTGCACCTCATCGACGACCGCTTCGCGCGGGCCGAGGTGCAGCGGCTGCTGCCGGCCTGGTGGGCCGTGGAGGGTTAGGCCTTCAATCGGCCTCCAGTACAGATTCTTCTAGGGCATATTGCTATTAAATTAGTAGCGAAAAAAAGGGCGATTCCAGCGGTTTGACATGAACACCAGTGCCAACAGCATCACCGAGATGGCAGCGGCTGCGATGAACGGTATTTCAGTCCCTCCATGTGCAATAAGCAAAGCACCAAGAGACGGGGCCGACACGATCGCGAAGGTAGACACACTCCTCAAGGAGGTGCTTACCCGCCCCAGCAAATGCTGGGGGCACAGGTTCTGAATATTGACACTCGCGCCGATGGTGAATAATTCATAACCGAAACCGTTGGTAAACCAAAGCGCCGCGAAGGACAGATTATTCAAATGGTGTGGCGCCACCTTAATAATAACTGCCGAAGAAACGATGGCGAGCGAAAAAATAACAATGCCATGGCGGATAAGAAATCCTGCCTCCTTGTTCTTCAAAAGAAACCGTACTAAGAATGCCGCAGTGATTGCCCCTGCCGCAGTGCTCGAAACGATGAGGGAAAAAACGGTGGTGTCGAATCCCTTTGATCTGACAAAAGAAGCCAAATGGGGGTCGTAGATTGCCAAGGCCAGTGAAGCCCCGATTGTCAAGCACATACTAATCAATAAAGCGGGAGGGAGGCTGCTGAATGATTTGAAACCGTCGATGAGATTCATCGCGAGATTTCTGACGCCACGGATATTTTCCTTGATTGGAAAGTCGATGCCCTTGAACAAGCGCGGTAGTACCAACACGCAGATACCAGTCGAAGCTGCAGATACGAAAAAGACCCGTTGGGCTGGCACTGCCAGAATGAGCAAACCTGCCAATGCCGGGGTGGCGATTTTGGCCAATTGATCCAAGGCGCTTAAGCTTGAAAAATAGCGGGTGCGAACATTTTGGTGGATAACTTGGTTCGTGATAACGGCGCTAGATGGCCAATAAGCCAGATTGGCCAAACCTTTTGCCAGCACCAAAATAGCAAAAATCCAAAATGACGGGGCAACGGCAATGAGAACAGTGAAAAAGGTGCGGAAAATCGTGCCCAAGAGCATCAGCTTTCGGGGGTCGCTCCGGTCAAGAAATGCGCCAAAGATAGGGCCAATGATCAAACTAGGTAAGCCATAGAGGGCCGCGACCAATGCAACTTCAGAAGGGGACGACTTCCAAATAAAAGAGGCCACTGAAAAGATTAAAAAAATATCTATCCAGGAAGCAAAGCCTGCCAATGTCTGAATGCACAGCAAAAACCAATACTTGGATTGGTGATTTTTTTGCATGTTAGGGAATATTTTTGGGTTTTGGAGTAAAAATTCTGTTCTCAAAAACAAAGCCGTCCAGGCCATGTTCTTTTGCGAAATGAATCAGATCACTAAGTCGGTTTAAAAAACCTCCTCCGTTAAAATTCAGTGAGGTGTTGCATAGCACTCCCAGGCCAGTGTATTTTTTGAATTCCACTAATAATTCAAATATATCGGCATTATTTTCTGGCGTGATCGACTGAGGTCTGGCCGAATTGTCTACATGGGTGACGGCTGGAATTTTGTCGGAATTGACATTCCTGAAATGCAGCATGTACGGGCTGGGGACGGAGGAGCCGAAATACTCCTGCATGTCGTTGGCTAGGCATATTGGTGCAATTGGACGGTAGGCTTCCCGCTTTTTGATTTTGTTGAGCTTTGCCAGCATGTTTTTGGTTGAAGGGGATGCCAGTATGGATCGCGCCCCCAGTGCGCGAGGTCCCATTTCATAGCGACCGCGCATCCATCCTAGAACAGCCCCATTTGCGAGCAACTTGGCAAATGCAGGCGCAGCGTAATCGAAGATGTCCCAACCGCTGAGATCGGGATTGTCATCGTAGGGAGATTCTCCGGCGTAAACGTTCCACTTGACTTTTGCATGGCCACTGAGGAAATGTTGCGCATCAATCGCCGTTCCGATGGCCGAGCCACTGTCATTCACGCACGGCGGAATGAAAAAATCCTCGAATAACTGGCTGTCTACCCATTTTGAATTCCATTCACAGTTGAGGCCGCATCCTCCTGAAATGATGAGTGGATGTTTTCCATACAGTTTTATTGCAGATCGCGCCGCCTCTTCAAACTTCGAATAGATAGTATCGGATAATAATCGGGCCACATTGGAAAATTTTTGACTCGTAATGCCGCAATTATAATATTTGCTATTTTTGAGTTTTTCTTTATCTAGCGTGTTTCTAATATCACCAGTGGAAAGAATTCGACTGATGAGTTCCTGACCCTCAAGGTCTACCCCGCTGGGCTGGGCATAAGCTGCGATGGCCATCAGCTTGCCCGCATCGCTGAGTCTGACGAGTCCAGGCTTCAATTTGAATTCAGCGTCTGCGAGCCCGAAAAGGAACGCGTAACGTACCCCCGGATAAGTCATGACATCGCCGATTTTCTTGATTTGCACGTTCTCGTCGATGAAGTACCACGCGCCGAGATAACCTTCCCAAAGAAGAACATAACATGCCCGCCCCTGTTCCCATGGCGAAAGCCCATAGCCGCACATCAAATGGGAGCGGGCGTGACTAGAGCTGAAATAAGTCGCGGGTTGGCCCCAGATCGTTACCGCTTTCGATATGACACCATCGGTGTTCGAATACCCAGCTTCAATGGAAAAACCTTCAGGGTCTGAGCCTTTGCTCCAACCGCCATAAGCCAGCACATTGGGCTGTTTTTCTCCAGTGAGCATCAATTTCAACAGCGTGTCTCCGGAAAAATCGCTGTATCGGCGGCCATTGTCTTTTTCCGATTCTAGGGAATAGATTAGCTCTCCATTTTCAATCAGAGCGGCTGTGCCGTCATGACCGGGTTTTATGCCTAATATACATAAATCCTTAATGGATGTCATCAACTAAACTCCCCCTGTTATCTTACGGGTTATTCTATCCACACTGTTTCCACTGCCTGTGCCTCCGCCCACGACCAAAATTGGATGTTCGATATCCGCAGAACACTCCAGAATTTCCGCAAGCTCCCGGTCGTGAAAATAACCGGTAAGCCAAGGCTTCAATTCCATGGCTGTGATCAATAGATTCAGGGTTTGGGAGAGGTGGCCCACTTCCATCAACATCGGGCGGTAGGCTCGGGAGTGCGGATACTTCCACCACATCTTGTCGAATCGTGAGGTCATCACAATGGCGAAAGCCATGTCGTTAGCCCAATCTTGATGGCATAAGTAAGTGCCTATCGGTTCCTCTGGAAGTGCCTTGATGAACTCTAATTCGTGTCTTTTCGACATGTAGTGGTATATGCCACTAGGCAAGCCTTCGATATTGATTGCCCATAGATAGGGTTCGGTGCATTGCAATCCCCCAGCAGCTGGCGAAGTCCGCTTGTATCCATAGGTAGATAGATTTTCCATATTTTCGTCTACCTTGATATCACCAAAGGCGCAGTAGAGTAACGTTGAAATCTTTCTGAGAGACACGGGCTTGCCATCGAAATCCCTGCAGGTCCGCCTGCTGAGCAAAGATTCCCACAGATTTGCACTATTCAGTTCTTTCAATTCGAAATCCGGTAGGGCAAATCGGGTGCCTCCTTTGATGATTTCGACCGGCGGCATGGCATCACGAATAGAGGCGCAGAAATCCAAGTATGAAGCTGCATATTCGTGTGAACTTGTGGGCGACTGCATTGATTCTGGCGCTAGGGGGTGCTGGGTGCCATAATGAAAAATATGAGACAGCCAATCCCAAGACCATTTTTGCTCCCGAAAGGCATCAACTAATACCTCTGCATTGGAAATATCTTCGTCAACCTGCGTTTTTTTGACAAAGGCCCCCGTTGAAAATTCAAGCAAGCGATTAAGATGCTTGGGTGTTATTTCGAATTGTTGATGTTTTTCATAGTCCCAAAAAATCAATTTTCCCGCATCTATTTTTAGAAAGTGAGAAGGCTGCAGCCACTTCATAACTGTAATTGGAGAATTTGTTGAAATGGGTGAACACAAGTTCACCCATTGCTGAGTTAATTATTTTCTGATCGCGTGGTCTCGATATGCGTCATTGGATTGGCATTTCAATGGCGATTCAATTTGAATTTTCTTCATATGATGATCCTTAAGATTTAAAACGCCGCGAAATTGCGACAGAACAATATTGCCATCAAATAGGTGTCTGGAAAGGTAATATGAGAAACATCAACAAAATAAAAATAACTTATCTGCGAAGAAATAATTTTCTATATAAATTTTATTTAATATAATTATTTGCATTTTTTATGAATTGCTTCCCCCAATCCAGTGGGCTAATAAAAAATGATAGTGCGTCGATAAACAGGGCCTACGATGGCGGAAGCCGTGGTGCCGCACCTGTAGCCGGACGGTGAGTGGCAGAGAGTTTGGTCTCCAATCGGCCTCTAGCGCATATTCCACTGGGGCATGTTGCTATTTAATTTGCAGCATTCGACTGAATCGATCTTGCATGCCTGCGCATCGAAACAGAGCGCGGCGCGACGGTGGCGCGGCTTCCGCGAGGGGTGCCGCGCCGCTGGGGTCATGCGGCCGCGTTTATCGGGAAGTCCGTGGACGCGGCCAGCGCCCGCCACTGGGAAGTTTCCGCCTGCACGAACGCGTGCTTGTCGGCAATGGCCTGCAGCGTGTCGGTGCCCAGCGGCAGTCGCAGGGGCGGCGCGGGGCTGTCCACCAGTTGCAGGATGGCCTGGGCCAGGCGCACGGGGTCGCCGGGCTGGTTCAGGTGGATGCGGCGGGCCGCCTCGCGCACGGCGCCGGCGCTGGCGGCGTAGTCCTGCACGACCCGGGGCGAGATCGCCAGCGACGCCGTGTCGAGGAATTCGGTGCGAAAGTAGCCCGGCTCCACCACCGTGGCGTGGATGCCCAGCGGTGCCAGTTCGGCGTGCAGGGCTTCGGTCAGGCCCTCGACCGCGAACTTGGTCGAGCAATACACGCCGAAACCCGCACTCGATTGCACCCCGCCCAGCGACGAGATGTTGATCACGTGGCCGGCGCGTTGCGCGCGCAGGGTGGGCAGCACGGCGCGGGTCACGTTCAGCAGGCCGAACACGTTGGTGTCGTAGAGGCTCCGCACCTCGTCGGCGGTGGCCTCTTCCACCGCGCCCAGCAGGCCGTAGCCCGCGTTGTTGACCAGCACGTCGATCCGGCCGAAGCGCTCCAGCGCGGCGCCCACCGCCTGGCGGGCCTGTGCCTCGTCGGTCACGTCCAGGGACACGGCCAGCAGTGCTTCGTGGGTGCCCAGCCGCTGGGTGACGGACTGCGCGCTGCGCGAGGTGGCCACCACGGCATCGCCCCGGGCCAGCGCGGCCTCTGCGATGCGGGCACCGATGCCGCGCGAGGCGCCGGTGATCAGCCAGACGCGGGGATGGGAAGGCGACGAAGCGGAGGTGGAAGCGGAAGTGGCAATGGAGGCGGTGGCGGTCATGGAAAGGTCCTCGGGTTTCTATTGGGGGTGTGCTCGGTCCGGCAGTCCGTTCGATCCGGCTGCCGTGGGTGGGACTTTAGGCACGCCATTGCCATCGCACTAGCCCATAATCACTCGATTCATACGCAAGCAATACTTGTCAATCGACGGTCAATCAAGGGGGAATGCCATGGCCATCAACGAACTGCGGGCCATCGCCACCTTCGCGAAAGCCGCCGAACTCGGCAGCCTGCGCCAGGCGGCCTCGGCACAGGGCGTCACGCCGCAGGCGGCCAGCCTGGCGCTGGCACAGCTGGAGGCGCACCTGGGCGTGCGGCTGTTCCACCGCACCACGCGCAGCCTCAGCCTGACGGAGGAGGGCCGCCGGTTTCTCGATGCCGCGCAGCCCGGGCTGGCCACCCTGCAGCGGGCGGTGCACGGCGCGCGGCGCGGGCGTGAGGAGATCGCCGGGCCGCTGCGCATCACCGCGCCGCGGTCGATGATGCTGGAGGTCATCTGGCCCGTGGTGGACGCGTTCTGCCGCCGCTATCCGAACGTGGAGCCCGATGTGCAGCTGGACGACCGCATCGGCAACTGGGTGGAGGACCGGGTGGACGTGGGTTTTCGCTCCGGCCACCCGCCCGAGGGCGGGGTGGTCGCGCGGCGCCTCATGGCGCTGCAACTGGTGGTGTGCGCCACGCCGCAATACCTGGCGTGCCACGGCGTGCCGCTGCGCATCGAAGACCTGGCCGGGCACCGCTGCAGCGGTTTTCGCCACCCCGCCACGGGCAAGCCCATGCCGTGGGAGTTTCGTGTGGGCGACGAGATCGTGGCCCACGCCATCGCGCCGGCGTTCTGCGTCAACGACATCGAGCTGGAGGCGCGCGCCGTGCTGGGCGGCCACGCGATCGGGCAGCTGGTGGGCACCACCGCCGCGCCGCTGGTGCGCAGCGGCCGGCTGGTGCCGGTGCTGACCGATGTGGTCGCGCACCACCTGGGCCTGTATGTCTACTACGGCAGCCGTGCGGCCCAGCCGGCGCGGGTGCGCGCCTTCATCGATCTGGCGGTGGACATGCTGGCGGACAACCCGGCCCTGGGTTTGAGCCCGCAGGAGTTGGCAAGGGCCAGCGCGGCGCACGCGAAGGCGCTGAAGAAAAGCCAGAAAGCCGCCGCCCGGGCGCCGACCCGCTCGGCATAACGCGCAAGGCGGACTCTGAATCCACGGTGCCGGGCGCATCGCCGCGGCGTGTGCCGGCGCAGCGCCCGTGTCAGCGGCGGCGCAGTCGGCACGCCATCAGGATTTCGTCGTGGTACTGGCCATCGACGCAGAGGTACTCCCGCTCGACGCCGTACGCCACGAAGCCCAGCGCCCGGTACAGCGCCACCGCCGCCGTGTTCGACGCGGTCACCCCCAGGTTGACCTGGCGCACGCCCAGCGGCTCGACGGCGTAGTCCAGGGCATGGCGCAGCAGGCGCCGCCCCACGGACCGGTGCCGCGCTTCGGGCGCCACGTACATGCCCCAGAGGAACGCCTTGTGCGAGAGCTGGCGCATGTCTTCGCGCTGGATGCCCACCGTGGCGACGAGCGTGCCGCCGTCGAACGCGCCCAGCACGGCCCGGCCGGGCTGGGGCTGCAGGCGGCGTTCGAAGTCGGCCAGGGGCGTGGCGGCCTCTTCTTCGTAGCTGGACGAGAACGCCTGCGGGCATTCGCGCAGCCCGCGCCGCCGCAGGGCGGCGAACGGCGCGGCGTCGTCGGGGGTGAGGGTGCGCAAATGCAGGGCGTCGAGGTCGGGGGGCATGGAGGGCATGGAGGGCATGGGTCAAGCGGGGCGGCCGAGAAGGGCAGGGGGCCGGGCCGTCGCGGTGGCTTGCGGGGGGCGGGCGCACGATCCGGTGCGGGAATGCGTTCCGTTATACCCACCTGTGCGGCGAAGGCGGGTTGGCGAACCGCCAGAATCGGTGCACAGTTCCGCGAACGCACCGCCCCACCGCCGACCGAGCCCGCCACGCCTGACCCTGCTCCACGCCATGTCCGCCTCCATCGATCCGCCCCGCGCTCCGCTCGCCCCGGTGGCGCGCGTGCTGGCCGAAGCGGCGCTGCAGCGGCAGAACACCCTGCTCGGCGTCGATGCCTCGGGGGTGCCCGCGGCGGGCGGTGCCGACGGCGGCACCCCGGTGCCCGGCGCGTTGCCCCTGCCCCCTACAGCGCAGCGCCCGCCCCTGCCCGCGCCGGCCGACCGTGTCAGCATTTCTCCGCAGGCCCGCCAGAGCCTGGAGGGCGCGGCGACAGGTCCGGCGGGCGCGGCATCCGCCGCCCGTGTGGCCGTCCCGGGGCCGGGCGGTCCCGCCACGGCAGCGCCTGCCGCTGGGCGTTCCGGCGCCGCACCGGCACCGGGCGCGGCCGCCGTGCAGGGCCTGCCCTGGCCCGCCAGCGGCGTCGGCGCCCCGTTGCGCCAGATGCTCGGCGCGCTGCTGCAGCAGCTCACGGCGCCCACGGGGCGGCCCCAGCAGGTCGCCGTGGCGCAGCCGTGGCCCGCGGCCCTGGCGCAGGGCGCGGCGGACGATCTGCCGCCCCTGCAGACCTGGCTGGCGCGCCAGGGTGTGGTGGAAACGGCCGATGGCCCGCGCGGCTACGCCCTCACGCTGCGGGTGCCGGCGGCGTGGCTGCTGCAGCAGCAGCCGTCGGTGGGCGCGGCAGGCGGGTCGCCCGCGCCGGCGGGGGCCGGTCCGGCCGTGCCCGGCGAAGCCTCGCCGCCGCTCGTGTTCGCGGGCCGCCCGCAGGCGCTGCAGTCGGGGCTGTTCGCGCTGGTGCTGCAGTCGGGCGAGGGCGTGGCGGCCAGCCGCACCAGCGCCCTGCTGGCCCTGGACCTGGCGCCGCACGCCCAGGCGGCGGCCGTGGTGTACGGGCGGGACATGCTGGCCCTGCAGCGCTCCGATCCCTGGCTGCAGATGGCCGCGCTGCAGGCCAGCGGCTGGCGCCCCGAGGACGACGAGGCCGGGCGCAGCGGGCAGGGCGAGGCGTGCGACACAGCGGGCTGCCCCTACGCGGGCCGGGCGCCCTGCGTGCAGCCCTTTTGCGTGGCGCTGCGGGTGTTCGAGGCCGGTGCGGCGCGGCCGGCAGGCGATGCGCCGCAGGGCTCCGGCCCGCCGCCCTGACCGGCTCGCGAGGGCATGAAAAAACCGCCAGGCCCGGTGGGGCGCTGGCGGTCCATTCCAGGGAAGGGCGCCGGCCGGGTAGGCCGGGCGTACCCTCCTCGGGCAAGGGCGGGTCAGGGGTACAGACCGCGCATTTCGCGGGCGTGCAGGATGCGCTGGCACGCCACGATGAAGGTGGCCGTGCGCAGGCTCACCTTGTGTTCCTGCGCCACGTGCCAGATGCCGGCGAAGGCCTCCTGCATGATGCGCACGAGGCGGGCGTTGATCTCGTCCTCGCTCCAGAAGAAGCTGGAGAAATCCTGCACCCATTCGAAGTAGCTCACCGTCACGCCGCCGGCGTTGGCGATCACGTCGGGCAGCACCAGCACGCCCTTGTCGTGCAGGATGTCGTCGGCCTCGGTGGTCGTGGGGCCGTTGGCGCCCTCGATCACGAGCTTGGCCTTGATCTGGCCGGCGTTGTGCTTGGTGATCTGGCCTTCCAGCGCGGCAGGGATGAGGATCTCGCAGTCCACACCCCAGAAGTCTTCCTTGGCCATCGCTTCGGCGCCGCCGAAGCCGCCCACGCCGCCCGTCTTCTTGACGTGCTCCAGCAGGGCAGGCACGTCCAGGCCGCCCTGATGGAAGATGGTGCCGGTGTGGTCCTGCACGGCCACGACCTTGGCGCCCGCCTCGGCGAACAGCTTGCCGGCGATGCCGCCCACGTTGCCGAAGCCCTGCACCGCGATGCGCGCGCCTTCCAGCGGCAGGCCCGTCAGCTTGGCGGCCTCCACGCCCACGGTGTACACGCCGCGGCCGGTGGCCTCGACGCGGCCGAGCGAGCCGCCCAGGTCCACCGGCTTGCCGGTGACCACGCCCGTGGCGGTGGCGCCAGTGTTCATGGAGTACGTGTCCATCATCCAGGCCATGACCTGGCCGTTGGTGTTCACGTCAGGGGCGGGGATGTCCTTGGAGGGGCCGATGAGCAGGCCGATTTCGCTGGTGTAGCGGCGCGTCAGGCGCTCCAGTTCGCCGCGCGACAGCTTCTTGGGATCGACGCGGATGCCGCCCTTGGCACCGCCGTAGGGCACGTTCACGGCCGCGTTCTTGACCGACATCCAGGCCGACAGGGCCATCACCTCGGACAGCGTGACGTCCTGGTGGAAACGCACGCCGCCCTTGCCGGGGCCACGGCTCAGGTTGTGCTGCACGCGGTAGCCCTCGAAGTGGGCGATGGTGCCGTTGTCCAGTTCGATCGGCACGTCCACGATCAGGATGCGCTTGGGGCGCTTGAGCGTTTCCACCCAGCGCGCGAGGCTGCCCAGGTAGGGCGTGACGCGGTCCACCTGCTGCAGGTAGTTGCCCCACGGACCGAGGTCGTCGGCCTGGAGGTAGGAGGGCAGTTCGTGCTGGGTGCGGGTGCCGTTGGTGTTCGACATGAGGGGGTTTCCTTGAAGGAGGGATCAGTTCAGACGACGGAGCTTATGCCCGGCCCCGGCAACTGTCCAAGGCCGTAGTGTTACCGGGTTATGCGCCGCATGCATAACCTTCGCGGCGGGCCGCAACGCCGTTTTTCAAGGGCGGGCCGGCGGGCGGTCGCGCGGCTCATTCCATCTGGATGCCCGCCAGCGCGGGATCGCCTTCGGGGTAGCGCAGGCCGAGCCGGGCCAGCACCTCGCGCAGCACGGTGGCGATCATGAGGTTGCGGTGGGTCTTGGAGTCGGCAGGCACGATGGTCCAGGGGGCCCACGGCGTGTGCGTGGCGGCCAGCAGGGTGGCGTAGGCGCGCTGGTAGTCGTCCCACTGCTTGCGCGCGGCGATGTCGCCCAGGTCGAATTTCCAGTGCTTGGCCGGGTCGTCCAGGCGCTCCTGCAGGCGCTTGCGCTGCTCGTCCCGGCTGATGTGCAGCATGAACTTCACCACCACGGTGCCGGTTTCGGTCAGCAGGCGTTCGAAGTCGTTGATGTGCGCCAGCCGCTGGCGGTGCTGCTCGGGTGTGATCCAGCCGTTCACCACGGGCACCAGCACGTCTTCGTAGTGGCTGCGGTTGAACACGGTCAGCTCGCCCGCGCCGGGCACCTGCTGGTGGATGCGCCAGAGGTAGTCGTGGGCGCGTTCGGTGTCGGTGGGCGCCTTCCAGCCCACGGCGTGCACGCCCAGCGCGCTCATGCGGCCGAACACCCCGCGCACCGTGCCGTCCTTGCCGGAGGTGTCGGTGCCCTGCAGGATCACCAGTAGCTTGTAGCGCTTGTCGGCGTACAGCAGGTCCTGCAGGGTGTCCAGTTCGAGGGCCAGGGCCTCGACGCGCGCCTTGTCGCTGGCCTTGTCGCCCTGGGAGAAGGGCTTGGCCGAGGGGTCGAAGCGGGCCAGGTCCAGGGCGGGCAGGGGGCCTTCTTTCGCCGCTGCCTTGGCCTCGGCCTTCGCGGCCTTGCCGGCCGGCTCCGCGTGGGCCGGCGCGGGCTGCCATGGCGCCAGGCGCCGGGCGATCTCGTCGGGGGTCAGGGGAGCGGGGGCGGGGGCTTTGGCGGCCATGGCGGATCCTGGTGGGGTGGGAAAGTCCATAGTGTCGCGCGGGCCGCACAATCATCGCCCGAGCCCCTGAACGAGAAAGCCCTGCCATGCCCGTCGACCCCGCCGTGAATTCCGCCGATTCCTCCCCTCCGGTTGCCGGGGTTGCCGCGGTCGCGCAGGCCCTGCTGCAGGCCCGCGCCACCGCCGTGCCCGCCGACGCGCAGCCGCTGGCGGCCGCCCTGCCGGACGCCGATGCCGCCTATGCCGTGCAGGGCGCCGTGGCGCAGGCGCTGGGCTGGTGGTCCACCGGCGTGCCCCGGTACTGGAAGTCCGGCGGCGCGGACCGGGCGACCGTGCTGACCCACGCCCCGCTGCCCGAAGCGGGCGTGTGGGCCCATCCGGCCCAGGCGCAGGCCTGGCCGTTCGCGCTGCGCGGCATCGAGGCCGAGATCGCCCTGCGGCTGGGCCAGGCGGTGGATGCCGCGACTGCGGCCCGGCTGGCCGACGGCGAGGGCGCGCACCTGGTCGACGCGATGGCCGTGTCGATCGAGATCGTGGAAACGCGCTGGGCCCAGGACGGCGCGGTGGCCGGCCTGCTCACGCTGGCCGACCAGCAGTCGCACGGCGCGCTGGTGCTGGGCGACTGGGTGCCGTTCGACGCCGGTGCGCCGCCCGACTGGGCGCAGCAGCGCTGCACGGTGCGCATCACGGGCCAGGACGCGGTGGAGCGCCAGGGCACGCATTCGCTGGGCGACCCCGTCTGGCTGCTGGCCGCGTGGCTGCGCCATGCCACGCAGCACTTCGGCACCTTGCCGGCCGGCACGGTGGTCACCACCGGCAACTGGACTGGTCGGCTGAACGCCCGCCTGGGCGATGCGGTGGAGGTGGCGTTCGACGGCATCGGCACCGCGAGCGTGCAGCTGTAGCCGGTACCTCGGAGTGTTGTGCTATTAAATAAATAGCAATACGCCCTAGTGGAATATGCGCTAGGGCCGGTTTTGGTTCAAAGGCCGCGCGGCCTGCCCGTCGATCAGCTCCACGAAGCGCCGCGCGCCCAGGCCCAGCGGGCGCTCCTTGGACCACACCACGTCCACCCACAGCGCGACGCCGTTGCTCAGGTTCTCGAACGGCATCTCCACCAGCGAACCCGCCGCGATGCGCGGCTGCACCAGCGCGCGCGGCTGCCAGCCCCAGCCCAGGCCCGCCTCGATCAGGCCCAGCGCCGCCAGGTGGTTGTCGGTGCGCCAGTGGTGGCGCGCGAACACGAAGCGAGGATCGGTCTGCGCCAGGTCGCGGCTGGCCACGACGATCTGGCGCGTGGTGGTCAGGTGCTCCTCGCGCAGCAGGGCGGCGTCCGGGGGCTCGCCGCGCTCTGCGGCCGCGGCCCGCGCGGCGGCCAGCACGGGGTGGCCCGGCGCCATCACGGCGACCAGGGTTTCGCTGCCCACCTCCTGGAAGCCCTCGCGCCCGTCCATGCTGGGCCGCTCGAACACCAGCGCCAGCTGCGCCCGCCCAGCGTGCAGCAGCGCCAGCGCATCGGCCTGCGGCGCGGCCAGCACCTCGACCTGCAGCAGCGGGTGCTCCTGCGCCAGGGCCGCCAGCGGGCTGCGCCAGTGGGCGGCCAGCAGCTCGGGCGCGATGGCCAGGGTCAGGCGCTCCTCCAGCCCCTGGGTGAGAGCCAGCGCCTGCGCGTTCAACTGCTTGAGCTGCGCCGCCAGCAGCCGCGCCTGGGGCTCCAGCGCGCGGGCCGTGGCGGTGGGGCGGGGCTCGCGGCCGGTGCGGTCGAACAGCGGCACGGCCAGCTCGGCTTCGAGGTGGGCGATGGTCATGCTCACGGCCGAGGGCACGCGCGACAGCGCCCGCGCCGCGGCCGAGAACGAGCCCTGGTCCAGCACGGCCAGAAACACTTGCACGCTGTCGGAAGAGAACGCCATGGGGCCGGAGTATCTATCAATAAAACTGAAACAAGCTGACTTTATGTATCAGCCTGGCACACATACAGTGGCCCCATGTCCACGCACACCGCCCCCGCTACCCACCGCCCCACCGGCCTGCAAGGCCTGCCGCGCCGCGTTCTCTACGTCACCCTGTACGAGCTCATCGCCATCGTGGCCGCCACGGCGGCGCTGGCGTGGCTCACGGGGCAGGGGCCGGGGCATTCGGGCGTGGTCGCCGTGGCGGCCTCGGCCATCGCGGTGGTGTGGAACCTCGTGTTCAACTGGGCGTTCGAGCGCTGGGAGGCGCGCCAGCCGGTGCGCGGGCGCAGCACGGCGCGCCGCATCGCCCATGCCATCGGGTTCGAGGGCGGCCTGGTCTTCACCCTGGTGCCGCTGTTCGCCTGGTGGTTCAAGGTCAGCCTGTGGCAGGCCTTCGTGATGGACCTGGGGCTGATCGCCTTCTTTCTTTGCTACACCTTCGTCTTCAACTGGGGCTTCGACCGCATTTTCGGCCTGCCGGCATCGGCCCAGGCGGGGCCGTCCGGCGTTCAGGCCACCACGCAGGCCACCCCCCAGACCGTGATTCAGTGATTCAGTAAGGCAGCGCAAAGCCGTTGCGTCCGGCGTTGATGCGCGTGGCCGTGGGGGTGCCGTTCACCTCCTGCGCGGTGAGCGACACGCTGGCGCCCGGCACCAGCAGGCTGCGGTCGCCGCCGCGGAAGGTCACCACCGGCGCGCCAGGCGGCACGATGACGGTCTTCTCGCCACCCTGGTAGGTGAGCTTCAGCGTGCGGCCCTTGGCGGCCCCGCCGGCGGCATCGGACACACCCGCCACGTCGGCCACGGTGGCGTTGGTCATGGTGCTCTGGGGCTGCAGGTCGAACGGGCGGTGGCCCTCGCCGGCCCCGCGCGCGGATTCGGGGAACACCGTGACGGCGATGGCGCGCTGGGTGCCGTCCGCCTGGGGCAGCGCGGCCGTGCCGATGAAGCTGCCCGGCTGGATGTCCCCCAGCGCGATCGGATAGACCTCCTGCACCACCAGCGTGGGCGAAAGCGCCAGCGTGACCGTCTGCCCGCCGCGTTCCTTGACGGTGAGCGAAGTGGGCGTGGCGGCTTCGATGGTGCCGCGCAGGCGCACGGTCTGGGCGGGGGCAGCGGCGGGGGATGCCGCCGTGGGCGCTGCGGCCGGGGCTGTCTGGGCCATGGCCGCGCCGGCGCCCAGGGTCAGGGTGGCCGCCACGAAGAGCGGGGACAGGCGTGCGGGGGCGGGAATGGGCTTCATGGCGTGGCGCGGCGGCGTGCAGTGAAAGAGGCTGCCATGATGCCCGAAGCGCCCGGGCCAGGCGTTGCCGGGCGTTTCAGTGTGCCGTGCCGGCGCCGAAGCGAAAGCTCGACGCCGTCACGCCGCCGTACACGCCTTCCTCGTGGTACACGCAGTCGGCCCGTTCGGCCTCGGCCGCGCCGGCCGCGACCATGAGCGGAATCAGGTGGTCCTCGCGCGGGTGGGCGATGCGGGCCGCCGGCGCGCTTTCCCAGCCCATCAGCCGCGCGGGCCGGTTGGCCGGATCCGCGTGCACCAGCGCGTCCTGCAGCCATTGGTCGAACGCCACCGAAGGCGCCCGCCCGGCCTCGCCGAAGCGGCGCAGGTTGTGGTAGCTCAGCCCGCTGCCGACGATCAGCACGCCATCATGGCGCAGCGGCGCCAGTGCGCGGCCGAGGGCCAGGTGCTGGGCCGGGTCCAGATCGTGCTGCAGCGACACCTGGATCACCGGCACGTCGGCGGCCGGATACATCACCTGCAGCGGCGCGAAGGTGCCGTGGTCGAAGCCCCGCTCGGCATCGAGCCTGCTGGGCAGGCCGGCGGCACCGATAAGGGCCGCGATCCGCTGCGCCAGAGCGGGTGCGCCCGGCGCCGGGTAGCGCACCTCGTAGGTGTGGGGCGGAAAGCCGTAGTAGTCGTACACCATCGGCGGCCGGGGGCTGGCCATCACGGCGAAGGCCTCGTCCTCCCAGTGGCCGGACACCACCAGCACGGCCTGCGGGCGGGTGGCGATCTGGCGCGGGATGTCCTGCAGCGACTGCTCCAGCGTGTGCATGGTGCGGCGCATCTCCTGCACGTACGGCCAGGGGCCGCCGCCGTGCGACAGGAAATAGGTGGGCAGGGGGGAGGAGGGCGGGTTCATGGCGGTCCGTGGGGATGGGGGGGTGGTACAGGGCGAAAGGCGCCGGCGAGGGTGTCAGGCGCCGCGCGGACGGATCGGCGCGCGCCGGGCGCGGCCCCACAGCACGAAGGTGCACAGCGCCAGCAGCACGAGGTTGAGCGGCACCACCATCGCCTCGCCACGGCTCAGGTGAAAGGCGATGGCGAGCCCCTGCAGCACCACGCAGCACAGGGCCGCCAGCACGGTCAGCCGGGGCAGGATGCGCGTCAGCGCGGGCAGCAGGATGCCCAGGCCGCCCGCGATGTCGATCAGCCCGATGGCCCGCACGAAGGCGACGGGGTACTGCCCCGTCCACGGCATCATCGCGCTCAGTTCGGGAATGGGCGTGGTCAGCTTCACGACGCCCGAGGCGCAGAACACCGCGGCGACCAGCACCTGGGCGATCCAGAGGCCGATACGCAGCGCTCGGCCCGCGGACGGGGTGGAGGCGGTGGGCGAATACGGGGTGGCGGGCATGGCGGTTCTCCAAAGGGGCCACAGCGCGTGGCGATGAAAAGGGATGGGACTGGACGCAATTTAAGATTTCCCCCAAAGGAAATCGATGGCGTTAGAGTGATGGCATCCTTTCCTTCTTTGGCAACCATGAACCCTGCAGACCTGGAACTGACCGGCCTGCGCGTGTTCCAGGCGATCGTCGAAGTCGGCAGCTTCAGTGCCGCCGCGGACCGCCTGGGCATGGCGCCGCCCATGGTGAGCAAGCACATCGCCCGGCTGGAACGCACGCTGGGCGCGCGCCTGCTGCACCGCACGAGCCGCAGCATGAGCCTGACGGAGGCCGGCACGGCCTTCTACGAGCAGGGCCGGCAGGCGCTGGAACTGCTCGACGCCGCCGCGGCCTCGGTGGGCCACGGGCAGAACCGGCCGCGGGGCGAGTTGCGCATCAGCGCCCCCGTGTGGTGTGCGACGCCGCGCTTTGCCCGGCTGCTGGCCGACTATCGCCGGGCATGCCCCGAGGTGCGGCTGGACCTGCACCTGGACAACCGCATGGTGGACCTCGTCTCGGAGGGGTTCGACGTGGCGCTGCGCATGACCGCCGAGCCCGCGCCCCAGCTGATCGCGCGGCCCCTGTGCCAGATGGCGTTCCATCTGGTCGCGGCGCCCGGCTTCCAGCCCGGCCCCGACGAGGGCGTTGATTCGGGCGGTGCGCCCCGGCCCATCCCGATGGTCATGCCCAACTACGTGCAACTCGAGCGCCTCAAGAATGCCCTGCAGGAAGGCATGCACCGGCACATCGACGCCGTGATGAAGTCCAGTGACAGCACCCTGAGCTACCACGCCGTGGTGGCAGGCATGGGCGCGGCCTTCCTGCCCGCATGGCTGGTGGACGACGACCTGGCCAGCGGGCGGCTGGTGCAGTTGCCGGGCGATGCGGAGTTCGTGGGCACGCTGTATGCGGTGTATGCCAGCCGGCGACAGATGCCGCTCAAGCTGCGCAGCTTCATCGACTTTCTGGCCGAGCGCCTGGGTGGGGCGCCATTGCCGTCCTGACGCTCGCGCACCGATGACAATGCGCACAGCCGCCGCCGGAGATCCCACCACCCAAGGTAGCCCATTCCAACGCCATGCGATCACCTGGAGAGCGCGATGACAGAAACGAGGACCCTCCCGTCGCAAGGATCGCTGCTGTCGGTGCAGGCCATGGGGCAAGGCCTGCCCGTCGTGCTCCTCCACGCTGCGGTCTGCGACAGGCGCATGTGGGCGGCCCAGATGGGCGCATTGGCCGGCACCTGCCGGGTGATGGCCTATGACCGCCCCGGATTCGGTGACTCGCCCCTGCGCACGGTCGATTCGTCATCGATGGCGGATGGGTTGGCCGTTCTGGAGGGCCTGGGCGTGACGGAACCGGCTGTCGTGGTGGCCTGCTCCCAGGGTGGCCGCATCGCGCTGGAGATGGCGTTGGCGCATCCGTCCAGGGTGCGGGGCCTCTTTCTGATCGCCCCCTCGCTCAGCGGCGCCCCGGCGCCGGCGTATCCCCCCGAGATCGAAAGCCTGCTGCGAGGGCAGCAACTCGCGGAGCAGGCGCAGGACTGGGTGGCACTGAACCGTATCAAGGCACGCCTCTGGCTGGACGGCCCCCTGTCGCCCGAACTCCGGGTGGGGGGTGACGCGCGAAAGCTGTTCCTGGCGATGAATGCGATCGCCATCGCGAACAGGCTCCGGGGCGGAGAGACAGACAACGTGCCGGTGTACGGCCGGCTCGCGGAGATTCGATTGCCTGCCCGGGTGGTCTGGGGAGACCTGGATTTCCCCCACGTTCAGCAGCGCGCCCAGATGGCCGCAGACCAGATGCCGAATGCACAGGGGATCGCGTCGCACGGCGTGGCGCATCTGCCGTCCCTGGAGTGCCCCGATGCCGTCACGGGTTGGCTGAGGCGGTTTCTGGGCGAGATATGAAGCCGGTGGAGAGGCTGTTGTCTTTGCCACGCGAACTCGTGTCCGAAGGCTTTCCCTGCAAGCAGGCGCTCTGCCCGTCTGTCGAATCACCCTATCGATCCAGCCGCTTGCTGGACAGAAACTGCTGCATCTGATCGGCCACCTGCACGTTGTTCAGGTCGGAGAACGGGAAATGCGTGTTGCCGCGTATTCCGATCTCGGGAAGAAGCACCAGCTTCGCGTCGCCGCCATGCCGGTTGACGGCCTCGACCCACAGCCGTGCCATTGCCAGCCGCACGCGCCAGTTGTCCAGTCCGGGGTCCGTGCTCGGCGCTTCAGGGATGTTGTCGCCGTAGTAGAGGACGATGGGAATCCGCGTGAGCGCCTTGAACTGCGCCATCGGCACCGCGACCCCGTTCAGCGGGCCGGTCAGGCTGGGCAGGGTGGGGGGCACTTCGCGTTCGGGAAACACAAAGCCGCTTCCGGGCTCGTAGGAGACGACGGCGCGGATGGCGGGGTTGTCCATGACGGCCTTCCAGCCGAGCCAGCCGCTGTAGGAGTGCGTCACCAGCACGCCGGGCCCGATGCGCCGGAACAGCGCGGACATGGCATCGACGGCCACGGGGTTGTCCAGGGGGCCGGTGTCGGGCGCCATTTGCCGAAAGAACTGGTTCAAGGACTCCGGGTCGCCCGGAAACTGCACTTGCGGATAGAAATTCGGCCAGACACCCAGGCGAAAAACGTTGAACCAGCGCTGCTCGTCGGGCTCCGCCGTGATCTGGCCGGCCACGGTGCTGCGGCCGGCACCCCCTCTGCGCGGCTGATCGACGAGGTAGACCGGAAATCGGCGGCGCAGAAAGATCGTCTGGAACCCTTCGCGGCCATCGGGCGTGGTCTCCCACGTTTTGGAGAACACGCCGAAGCCGTGCCACATCACCAGGGGCAGCTGGCGCGCGTTCACCGGGATCTGGTAGGTCACGCGGGCATGGTCGCCGTGCAAGGTCTGCCCGGCCGGTCCCGGCTGTCCGAGGACGTAGGTGCCAGGACTTTGCACGACGGTGCCGCCGACCGCGAAACTGCCCTGCGCCTGGACGGCAATGGGTGCAGAAGCCGCAGTCTCCTGCGGCGCGGCATGGGCTTGAAGAACGACCGTGCCGCCGAGCAGCGCGGTCAGGGTCTTGCAGAGATGGCGTTGCATGGTGTTCCTCCACGGGGTCGGGGCTTTGCGCTTTCTCATTGGACAGGGGCCTTGAAGACGTCCCGCGCCACGCCGACAGCCGTCACGGCGTTCGGCCAGCCCGCATAGAACGCCAGGTGTGTCAGGGCCTCGACCAGTTCCGACTCGGTGACGCCGTTTTGCCGTGCCAGCGCCATGTGCGAGCGCAGCTGGTCGGGGCGGTTCATCGCAATCAGTGCGCTGACGGTGACCAGGCTCCGGTCACGCGGCGACAGGCCCGGCCGGGCCCAGACATCGCCGAACAGCACGTCGTCGGTGAGCTGGGCCAGCTTCGGCGCGACGTCGCCGAGCAACTGCTGGGCACGGGAGGGCTGGGCCGCAGAAGCGGAGGGGGTCGGGGACGTGTCCGTACGCGGCTTTGCCTGGTAGTCCTGTTCGCTGACCTGCTCCAGCCAGTCCACGGTCTTGCCGTCCTGCGCTTCCTGGATGGCGATGTGCGCCATGGCGCTGTCCGGTGCGGCGCCGTGCCAGTGGCGTGCATGGGGCGGGATGCGCACGACATCGCCCGGACGGATTTCCTCGACGGGTCCACCCCAGCGCTGCACGCGGCCAACCCCTTCCGTCACGATCAGCGTCTGGCCCAGCGGATGGGTGTGCCACGCGGTGCGGGCACCGGGGGCGAAGCGGACTTTGCCCGCCGAGGTGCGGGTGCCGCCGTCGGGGGTGAAAAGCATCTCGACCTGGACCGTGCCGGTAAAGTTCTGCGCCGGTGCCGACTGCACCGGGCGCGAGGCCGCGCGGGAGATCCGGATTTCCGGCTCGGCGGCGCCGGCGGTGTTCAGCATCGAGAACGCAAGCGCAGCGGCTGCGATGGGTTTCATGGTGTGCCTCCTTGGCGTGTGGTGGACGGGAGATGGGCTTGCAGCCATTGCGTCACCTGGTTCATGGTGCGCCGCTCCTGGTCCGCCTCCATGGCGAAGCCGCGGTGCAGCCGCGCCTTCGGCGCATGGGCGGCGAGCACGGACGGGCTGTTGCCCAATCCGTAGCCCCCGTGGGTGACGAAGGGAATCAAGGTCTTGCCTGCAAGATCGTGTGTGGAGAGGAACGAGCGGATGGCAGGAGGTGCCGTCTCGCCCCAGATCGGAAAGCCCAGGAAGATCGTGTCGTAGCGGCCGATGCCCGGCACCTGCGCATGCAGCGCGGGTTCAAGGCCGCTGTCGCGCTCTTTCCGGGCTTGCTCGACCACCGCGAGGTATTCCGCGGGATAGGGCACGGCCGTCTGGATCTCGAAGAAATCGGCACCGTGGGCGCGCTGGATCAGGCCGGCCACGACGCGCGTGTTGCCGGTGCGCGAGAAGCAGGCCACCAGCGTGGTCGGCGATGGGCCTGGGCGCGGCCCCTCCGATCGGGTGCTGGCACCTGCCGGGCCGCCGAGCGACAGCCCCGCCAGCGAGGCCATCAGCGCACGCCGGTCAGGTGCTGGTGGGAATGCCATGCGAGCGCCTGTGCATCAACGTCCCACGCGCGCCTGCAGCGCTGCGGGATAGCGGTCGCCTTCGATCGGCACTTCGGCCAGCACGCGCGCGATACTGCGGAGATCGTCGGCGGAAAGCGCCAGGGATGCCGCGCCCAGGTTCTCGTCCAGACGGTGCCGCTTCGTCGTTCCGGGAATGGGCACGATCCACGGTTTTTGCGCCAGCAGCCACGCCAGGGCCACCTGTGCGGGCGTCACGCCCTTGGCTTGCGCAATGGCGCCCAAGGACTCGACCAGCGCCTGGTTGGCCTGGCGCGCCTGCGGACTGAAGCGGGGCACGATGCTGCGGAAGTCGTCCTGGCCGAAGGGCGTGGTCGGGTCGATGGCCCCGGTGAGAAACCCCTTGCCCAGGGGGCTGAACGGTACGAAGCCGATCCCCAGCTCTTCCAGGGTTGGCAGGATCGCCTGCTCCGGTTCGCGCCACCACAGGGAGTATTCACTCTGCAAGGCGGTCACCGGCTGCACCGCGTGGGCACGGCGAATGGTCTGCGCCCCGGCCTCCGACAGGCCGAAGTGGCGCACCTTGCCTTCGGCGATCAGCGCCTTCACGGTGCCGGCGACATCCTCGATCGGCACATCGGGGTCCACCCGGTGCTGGTAGAGCAGGTCGATCACGTCCGTGCGCAGGCGCTTGAGCGAACCCTCCACCGCCCGGCGGATGTGCTCGGGCCGGCTGTTGAGAATCTGCTGTTTGCCGTCGTCCCCGAACGTGAAGCCGAACTTGGTGGCGATCACGACCTGATCGCGCATCGGTGCCAAGGCTTCGCCGACCACATCCTCGTTGAGATAGGGGCCGTACACCTCTGCGGTGTCGAAGAAGGTCACGCCGCGCTCCACCGCGGCCCGGATGAGAGAGACCGCCTGCTGCCGGTCGGTCGCCGGCCCATAGCCATGGCTCAGGCCCATGCAGCCCAGGCCCAGTGCGGACACCTGCAGGCCGGATTGGCCCAGTTGACGTTTTTCCATGGGGTTCACCTCACAAAGTTTTTGCGTAGAACGCGGTCAGCTTGGCCATGGCCGCATCCACGTAGCGCGGGACCCAATAGGTCTCGATGTGGGTGGCCCCTTCGATCTTGAACAGTTCCTTGTCCTTGGCGCCGGTGGCCTTGGCGAAGGCGTCCTCGCTCATGTACAGGCTGTCGGCCTGGCTGCCGGCGATCATCAGCAAGGGCTGCTCGATCAGGTCGATATGGTCGGTCGCATCCCAGCGCATCAGGTCCACCAGGCTGCTCATCGTGTACTTGAAGGTCGAGTTCGGGTGTGCGTGCGTCTTCCAGTAATACGCGTAGCCCTGGCGGTACAGGTCGAAGGGCAGCTTTGCGATCTGCTCGTCGGTGAGGTTGGCATCGCCTGCGTAAAGGACTTCTCCGCCCGCGGCCTCCTGCGCCCGGGCCGCCGAAGCCTGCTGCAGCCGTTGCGGCACGGTGTGGAGTTGGGAATCCGCATAGCCATTGCGGCGCACCCGTCCCGAATTGAACATGCTGACCGTCGCGACCGACTTGAACCGCTTGTCCGTCTGGGCCGCAGCCAGCGAATACCCACCGCCGCCGCACAGGCCCAGCAGCGCCATGCGCTGGGGGTCCACCCCGGCATACCGCGCCAGGAAATCCGCCATGCCGTGGATGTCCTCGATGCGGTTCGCGGGCTTGTCCACGCTGCGAGGCAGCCCGCCGCTGGCACCCTGGTAGGCCGCATCCGCCGCGATCGTGATGTAGCCCTGCTCGGCCAGTCGTTGCGCGTACAGGCCTGCCACCTGCTCCTTGACCCCGCCGTTCGGATGCGCGACCACGACGGCGGGATAGGCCTTGGCAGGATCGAAATGGGCCGGCGTGTAGACGTTCGCGGAAATGTCCAGGCCATTGAGCACGTACCTGACGGGGTGGATCTGAACCTTGCCGGGCTCGTTCCTGGTGATCGCACCTTCGTAGACCAGGGTGAAGGGGTTCTTCTGATGGTCCGCCGCGACGGCCTCTGCGCCGGCGATGCCGACCATCGCCGCAAGAAGCGTGGTTTTCAATGGGTTGGGAATCATGGGCGAGGCTCCTGTCCAGAAAGCGTTGTGGAATCCGGGTGGCTGCGCACGCTGCGACTGGCAACGGATCGTTGTCATCGCGACTGCGCAGCGTTCCACCCTTGCCTCGGACTTTAGGCAGTGGGGCTGCAAGCCACTAGCCCGCTTCAGCTTGCACCAGTGGCAAGTAAAGGTTGATACTGGGGTGCGCCCGACAGCGTGTTCTCATCCGGTCACACCCACCATGCCCATCAATGAATTCAAGGCGATCTCCACCTTCGCCAAGGCCGTCGAACTGGGGAGCATTCGACAGGCGGCCCTGGCGCAAGGGGTCTCTCCGCAGGCGGCGAGTCAGGCCATCGCCCAACTGGAGCAGCACCTCGGTGTCTGGCTGCTTCACCGAACGACCCGCCATCTCGCGCTCACCGAAGAGGGACAGAACCTGCTGGAGAGCACGCAGCCGGCCCTGGCGGCGCTAGACCGGGCCCTGGCCTCGGCCCGCCAGAGCAAGGAGGGCATTGCCGGCCCCCTGCGCATCGTCGGACCCAGGACCTCCTTTGCGGAAATCCTGATGCCGGTGCTGGACGAGTTCTGCCAAGCCCATCCCGGCATTCAACCGGACGTTCACCTGGACGACGGCATTGGCAACTGGGTGCAAGACCGGGTCGATATCGGTTTCAGAATCGGGGCATCGCCCCAGGAGGGGGTGATCGGCCGGCAGTTGTTTCCGATCCAGATGATCGTGTGCGCCGCTCCGGCCTATCTGGCTGCGCACGGCATGCCCCACACGCTGGAGGATCTGGCCACACACCGATGCAGCGTGTACCGCCACCCGGCCACGGGGAAGGTCTCCGCCTGGTATCTGACCGTCGATGGAAAGGTCGAGCACCGGCAGATGTCGCCAGCGTTCGCGACCAATGATTCCGAACTGGAATTGCAGGCCGTGCTGTCGGGGCAGGTGATCGGGCAGCTCGCGAATTTCTCCGCGGCCTCGCATATCCGGGCGGGGCGGCTGGTGCCCGTGCTGGTGGCGCACCTCAGCACCCACATCGGCCTGCACATCTACTACGGAAACCGCACCGCCCAGCCCAGGCGGGTGCGGGCGTTCCTGGACCTTGCGATCGCTCGCCTGCTCGATTGCCCCGCTTACGTGCTCTCCGGCAAGGAACTGGCCTCGGCCACGCAGGGAGCGAGGCGCGCGTTGTCGAAGGGCGCCGTGGCCCGGCCCTAGTCCTGCAGCAGCTGCCCCGCCAGCGCCGCCGCGGCGGTGCGCGTTTCCACGCCGAGCTTTTCGAAGATGTGCTCCAGGTGCTTGTTCACCGTGCGCGGGCTCATGCCCAAAATGTCAGCGATGTCGCGGTTGGTCTTGCCTTTGGCGAGCCACGACAGCACCTCGGTCTCGCGCGGGGTCAGCGCCACGGGCGGCAACCGCGGCGCGGCGGTGCCTGCGGCCGGGCCCTGGCTGAGCAGCAGCATCGACTCGGCCAGGCCGCTCGCGCCCAGGTGGCGGGCCTGCAGCTGGAAGCCGCCGGGCAGGGGCGTGCTGGCTTCGCCCTGCCGCTGGGCATGCGCCAGCCAGCGCGCGGGGTCGCCCGCGGGAGCGTCGCCGTGCCCGCCGAAGGCGGCCTCCAGCCAGCGCGTGGCCTGCGGCGAACGCCAGGCGATGCGGTCCTGGCCGTCGAGCACGACCACGCCCAGGCCCGCCACGTCCACGGCCTCGCGCGCCAGCCGGGCCGCCTGCGCGTTGGCCACGTGGGTGGCCAGGCGGGCCATCACCTCGGGAATGCGCAGGGGCTTGACCACATAGTCCACGCCGCCGCTGGCAAAGCCGCGCAGGATCTGCTCGGTCTCCGACAGCCCGGTCATGAAGACGATGGGCACGTGCGCCCACGGCGGCGTTGCCTTGATACGGCGGCACAACGCGAAGCCGTCGGTGCCGGGCATCACCGCATCGAGCAGCACGCCGTCGGGCACGGTCACCTCGAAGCGCTCGATGGCCTCGTCGGCATCGCGCGCGGCCAGCACGGCATAGCCTTCGCCTGCCAGCGCATCGCACAGCATGCGCAGGGTGTCCAGCGCATCGTCCACCACCAGGATGACGCGGCGCGGGGCGGCGGCCTGCACGCTGTCAGGGGAGTTCGTCATGTTCGGGTTCTCGCAGAAGGTGGGCCAGGGCATCGAAGTCGAAGCGGTCCGCGCAGGCCTGCAGCTGCGCCAGCGCAGCGGCATGGCCAGGCAGGCCGTCGCGTGCGCTGCGCAGCCGCTCGCGCACTGCGGCGGCCTGGCCCTGCCGCGCCAGGCGGTTCAGGTCTTCGCGCAGGTCGGCAGGCAGGGTGTGGGGCGGCGGCGCGGGGCTGGCGGGTGGCGGTCCCGGCGTGGCAGGGGCCTTGGCCGGCGTGTTGTCGTGCACCCATTCCAGTTGCAGGGCGGCCTGCAGGGCCTGCAGCAGCTCCGATTCGATGATGGGCTTGCCCACGAAACCCTGGCACTGGGCGGCGGCCAGCCGCGCGGGCTCGTTGTCGAACTGGTTGGCCGAGACGAAGACGATCGGCAGCGCTGCCGCCGGGCGCAGCGCCCGCAGCAGGGCGGCCGTCTGCCAGCCGTCGAGGTCGTCCATGGTGATGTCCAGCAGCACGAGGTCGGGGGGCGCCTGCCGCACGATCTCCAGGCATTCGCGGCCGCTGGCGGCCTCGCGCACGGTGAACCCCAGCGGCACCAGCAACCCGGCCAGCAGCTGGCGCTGCAGCGGCTGGTCGTCCACCACCAGCAGCGTGCGGCGCGGCGCGATGTGGCCGATGACGGGCCGCAGGGCCACGGCGTGCGTGGGGCGCCAGGCCGGGTCGGGGGAGATGCCGGGCAGGTACAGCCGAACGGTGAAGGTGCTGCCCTGGCCGTGCCGGCTGGCCACGGTGAGCTGGCCGCCCATGAGTTCGGTGAGCAGGTGTGTGATGGTGAGGCCCAGGCCCGTGCCCGCCTCGCTCGCGCGGCGCCCGGCGCTGCCGCGCTCGAACGGTAGAAAGATGCGCTCCAGATCCTGCGGCTCGATGCCGATGCCGGTGTCGATCACCTCGATGCGCGAGACGTGCGGGCGAAAGTCCAGACGCAGGCGCACCTCGCCCTGCTGGGTGAAGCGCACGGCGTTGGACAACAGGTTGATGAGGATCTGGCGCAGCCGCTTCCCATCGGCCCGGATCCAGTCGGGCATGGTGCCCAGGGTCTCCACCACGAAGGCCAGGCCCCGGGCCTCGGCCTGCGGGCGCAGCATGCCTTCGACGTTGCGGATCAGCTCGGCCAGCGGCAGCGGCGCCAGGTCCAGCCTCAGCCGGCCCGCCTCAATGCGGGCCAGCTCGAGCGAGCCATCGATCAGCGCGTGCATGTGCTGACCGCTGTGCTGCATGGTGGACAGCGTCTCGCGCATCCAGCCGTCGGTCTCGGGGTTCTTGAGCAGGATCTGCGTGTAGCCGAGGATGCTGTTGAGCGGCGAGCGCAGCTCGTGCGTCATGCCGGCCACGTAGCGTGTCTTGGCCATGCTGGCGGATTCGGCCCGGTCCTTGGCGGCCTGCAACTCGGCATCGGTGCGCTTGTGGGCTTCGATCTCCTGCAGCAGCAGCTGCGTCTGCCGCTCGGACTCGTCCTGCGCCATGCGCCGGCTGTCGGTGCTGAGCACCACCCACCAGGCGCACACGGCCGCCAGCAGGGACAGCAGGGCGAACACCTTCAGGAACGGGGTGCGCAGGAATTGGGCCGGTGTCTCCAGCCCCTCCTGCACGTAGACCACGCCCACCAGGAATGCCATCACCGCGCACAGCGACACCAGCACCATCAGGTACTGGCCGAGGCGGAAGTTCACCCGGGCCGCCCAGGTGCGCGGCAGCAGCAGCGCGGCCACCGCGCGCAATTGGTCGGCCGCGCGCGAGCCGGTCTTGCAGCGGTCGTGGCAGCGCGATTCGAGCGAGCAGCACAGCGAGCAGATGGGCGCGCCGTAGGCCGGGCAGCGGGCCATGTCCTCGGACTCGAACGGGTTCTCGCACACTGCGCAGCGCACGGACTCGCCGGGCTTCCACAGCGTGTCCGGCATGCGGGCCAGGTAGTAGCGCCCGCCGGTGGCCCAGGCCAGCAGCGGCGACAGCGCCATCGACAGCGCCAGCGCGATGAAGGGCGAGAACGCGGCCGCATGGTCGCCCAGCAGGCCGGCGTAGGCGCAGCAGGCCATGGCGGCCGCCAGCACCATGGCCCCCAGGCCCACGGGGTTGAAGTCGTACAAATGCGCCCGCCGGAACTCGATGCCCCGGGGCGACAGGCCCAGCGGCTTGTTGATGACGAGATCGGCCACCAGCGCGCCCACCCAGGCGATGGCCACGTTGCTGTACACGGCCAGCACCTTCTCCAGCGCGCCGAACACGCCCAGCGTCATCAGCAGCGTGGCGATGCCCACGTTGAACACCAGCCACACCACGCGTCCCGGGTGGCTGCGCGTGATGCGGGCGAAGAAATTGGACCAGGCGAGCGAGCCCGCATACGCATTGGTCACGTTGATCTTCACCTGCGAGACCACCACGAACACCACCGTGACCGCCACGGCCAGGCCCGGCAGCCCCAGCGCCTGCATGACCTGCTGAAAGCCGGCCAGGAACATCTGCGTGGGCTCGGCCGCGCGGTGCGTTCCGACCTCAAACTGCAGCGCGGCGAAGGCGAGGAACGCGCCGCCCGCCATCTTGAGCATGCCCATCACGATCCAGCCCGGGCCGGCCACCAGCACCGCGCCCCACCAGCGCCAGCGGTTGGCGGCGGTGCGCTCGGGCAGAAAGCGCAGGATGTCCACCTGCTCGCCGATCTGCACCACCAGGGAGAAGATCACCGCCGCCGCGGCACCGAACATGAGCGGATCGAACTGGCTGCTGCCGCTCTTGAGGCCCGACAGCCCCGCGAAGTCGCGGTACAGCTGCGGCTGCGCGAGCGCGATCCACACGAAGGGCAGCAGCAGCAGGAAGAGCCACAGCGGCTGCGTCCACGCCTGCAGCCGGGAGATGAGCGTGATGCCGCGCATGGCCAGCGGCAGGATCACGAGGGACGACAGCACATAGCACCACTGCAGCGGCCAGTCCACCGCCATCTGCAGTGCCAGCGCCATGATGGCGGCCTCCAGCGCGAAGAAGATGAAGGTGAACACCGCGTAGATCAGCGAGGTGATGGTGGAGCCCAGGTAGCCGAAGCCCGCGCCGCGCGTGAGCAGGTCCATGTCCAGCCCGTAGCGCGCCGCGCAGTAGGCGATCGGCAGGCCGGTGAGAAAGATCAGCACGCCCACCGCCAGGATGGCCCACATCGCATTGGCGAAGCCGTAGTTGAGCGCGATGGCGCCGCCGATGGCTTCGAGCGCCAGGAACGACAGCGAGCCGAACGCCGTGTTGGCCACGCGCCATTCGCTCCAGCGCCGAAAGCCCTTGGGCGTGTAGCGCAGCGCGTAGTCCTCCATCGTCTCGTCGGCCACCCAGGCGTTGTATTCGCGGCGGAACCGAAAAATAGTCTGCGGCGCGGTCTGGGGGGTGGGCGGTGCGATCGGGGCCATGCCGGGCCTGCATGCAAGAAACGTTCTTGTCCGCGCCGCACGCCGGCGCCGGGCGGCCGGCTACGTCAATTGACGTATGGGCGCGCAGCAGGGTTGTCCCTAATCTTGGCCCCAGCGCGGAACCACCGACGCCGTCCAACCACCCCGTATTGCCTGTTGCAAGGAGCGCTCCCATGAAGCACCCCCTCGATCCGAATGTCTCCCCCCTCCTGGCCGCGGATGCGGGCCGCCGCCGGCTGCTGCAGGCCATGGGGGCCGCCTCGGTGGCGGGCCTGCCCGCATGGTCCTTCGCGCAGCCCACGGCGCAGGTCAACACCACCAAGCTGGCGGTGACGGACACCGAGGTCACCGTGGGCCAGCTGCATTCGGCGACTGGCACCATGGCCATCTCGGAGACGGGATCGATCCAGGCCGAGCAGCTCGCCATCGACCAGATCAACGCCATGGGCGGCGTGCTGGGCCGCAAGATCAAGGTCATCAAGGAAGACGGCGCCTCCGACTGGCCGACGTTCGCTGAAAAGTCCAAGAAGCTGCTCATCAACGACCACTGCGCCGCCGTGTTCGGCTGCTGGACCAGCGCCTCGCGCAAGGCCGTGCTGCCCGTGTTCGAGAAGGAGAACGGCCTGCTGTACTACCCCACGTTCTACGAGGGCCTGGAGCAGTCCAAGAACGTGATCTACACCGGTCAGGAGGCCACGCAGCAGATCCTGTACAGCCTGGAATGGGCCAAGACCGAGAAGAAGGCCAAGACCTTCTTCCTGATCGGCTCGGACTACATCTGGCCGCGCACCTCGATGAAGATCGCACGCAAGCACGTGGAGAACTTCCAGAAGGGCAAGGTCGTGGGCGAGGAGTACTACCCGCTGGGCAGCACCAACTTCGGCTCGCTCATGAACAAGATCAAGGTGCAAAAGCCCGACTGCCTGTTCGTCGCCGTGGTGGGCGGCTCCAACGTGGCGTTCTACAAGGCGCTCAAGGCGGCGGGCATCACGGGCGACAAGCAGCTGCTGGTGA
This sequence comes from Acidovorax sp. GBBC 1281, assembly GCF_028473645.1. NCBI lineage: Bacteria > Pseudomonadati > Pseudomonadota > Betaproteobacteria > Burkholderiales > Comamonadaceae > Acidovorax > Acidovorax sp. GBBC 1281. The sequence goes on along the minus strand of NZ_CP097269.1, from coordinate 5,355,603 downwards.
CGCTGTCGGTCACCGAGGACGAGATGACCGGCGTGGGCGGCGAGAACTTCGCGGGCTTCTATTCGTCGATGAAGTACTTCCAGTCGCTGGACAACGAGAACAACAAGAAATTCGTGGCCGCCTTCAAGGCCAAGTACGGTCCCAACGCGGTGATCGGCGACGTCACGCAGGCGGGCTATCTCGGCCCCTGGCTGTGGAAGGCCGCCGTCGAGAAGGCCAAGAGTTTCGACGTGGACAAGGTGGTGGCCGCGTCGCCGGGCATCGAACTCAAGACCGCGCCCGAGGGCTACGTGAAGGTGGACGCCAACCACCACCTGTGGAGCAAGTCGCGCATCGCGCAGGGACTGCCGGACGCTACGTTCAAGGTGGTGGCCGAATCGCCCGAACTCATCAAGCCCGATCCCTTCCCCAAGGGGTATCAGTGACCACCCCCTGAGGCGCTGCGCGCCTTCCCCCTCTCTCGCTGCGCGGGAGGGGGACGACACCTTCGGTGCGGGGCGGCCCTTCCTCGGTGTCCCCGGCATGAGGCCACGCCGGTCGTCAGTCCCGTGCCTGGTGCGGACCGTTGTGAGGGCGGCACTGCCGCATCGGGTTTTTTCTTTGATGGGCTTGCACGCAGGAGCTGCACCATGACCTTTTCCGAAATGATGAACATCGGCCTGATGCAGGGCTTCGCCGGCCTGAGCCTGTTCGCCGTGCTGCTGCTCATGGGCCTGGGGCTGGCGATCATCTTCGGCCAGATGGGCGTCATCAACATGGCGCACGGCGAGTTCATGACCATCGGCGCCTACACCATCTACCTGGGCTCCACGCTCGCGTCCACGCACGCGCCGCAGTGGATGCCGTTCTATTTCCCGCTGGCCATCGCCGCGGCCTTCGGCTTCGCGTTCATTGCGGGCTGGCTGGTGGAATGGGGCCTGATCCGCCACCTGTACAAGCGCCCGCTGGACACCCTGCTGGCCACCTGGGGCATCAGCCTGGGGCTGCAGCAGTGCTTTCGCACCTTCATCGGCCCCAAGGAGGTGAGTCCGACCCTGCCCGACTGGCTGCTGGGATCGTGGGCGCCCGCGGAGGGGCTGGACATTCCCATCAACGGCCTGTTCGTGCTGGCGCTCACTCTGGTGGTGACGGTGGGCGTGCTGCTCGCGCTGCACAAGAGCCGCTGGGGCCTGCGGGTGCGGGCCACGGTCAGCAACCGGGTGATGGCCAACGCCATCGGCATCGATACGAAGAAGACCGACCGCCTCACCTTCGCCATCGGCTGCGGTATCGCTGGGGTGGCGGGCGCTGCGTTCACCACCATCGGCTCCACGGGGCCCACCTCGGGCTCGCTCTACATCGTCGATGCGTTCCTCGTCGTCACCTTCGGCGGCGCGGCGAGCCTGCTGGGCACGGTGGTGTCCGCCTTCGGCATCGCGCAGACGCAATCGATCACTGAGTTCTTCCTCGCCGGCTCCATGGCCAAGGTGATCACGCTGTCGCTGATCGTGCTGATCCTGATGGTGCGGCCGCAGGGCCTGTTCGCCTCGAAGGTGCGCCGCTGAGCGCGCCCCCATCGCTTCCATCGCCTTGTCCACACGCTGCACCCACCGGAGTCGCCCCATGAATGCCCTCAAAGCCTGGATCCTGCGCTACCAGTTGGCCAGCCTGGTGCTGCTCACGGTGCTGCTGGCCGTGGTGCTGCCGCTGGCGCTCGACATCTTCCGGCTGAACCTCGTCGGCAAGTACCTCACCTATGCCTTCGTGGCCATCGGCCTGGTGATGGTGTGGGGCTATGGCGGCGTGCTCAGCCTGGGGCAGGGCGTTTTCTTCGGCCTGGGCGGTTACGCCATGGCGATGTTTCTGAAGCTCGAAGCCTCCGACCCCATGAGCACCAGGATCCAGTCCACACCGGGCATTCCGGACTTCATGGACTGGAACCAGATCACCGAGCTGCCCGCGTTCTGGGTGCCGTTCAAGAGCCTGCCGTTCTCGCTGGCGGCCGTGATCGTGGCGCCCACGCTGCTGGCCTGGGTGGTGAGCTTCGCCATGTTCAAGCGCCGCGTGGGCGGCGTGTATTTCGCGATCATCACGCAGGCCGTGGCGCTGATCTGCACCGTGCTCATCATCGGCCAGCAGGGCTATACGGGCGGCGTGAACGGCATGACCGACCTGAAGACGCTGTGGGGCTGGGACACGCGCACTGACAGCGCCAAATACATTCTTTACTACGTGTGCGTGGCGCTGCTGGTGGCGTCCATCGTGCTGTGCCGCTTCATCCAGACGAGCAAGCTGGGCACGCTGCTGCTGGCCATGCGCGACAAGGAAGACCGCGTGCGGTTCTCGGGCTACGACGTCGCCAATTTCAAGGTGTTTACCTTCTGCTTGGCGGCGGCGCTCTCGGGCATCGGGGGTGCGCTGTTCACGCTGCAGGTGGGGTTCATGTCGCCGAGCTTCGTGGGCATCGTGCCGTCGATCGAGATGGTGATCTACGCGGCGGTGGGTGGCCGCATGAGCCTGGTGGGCGCGGTGTACGGCACGCTGCTGGTCAACGCGGGCAAGACGTACTTCTCGGAGAGCTTTCCCGACCTGTGGCTGTTCCTCATGGCGGGACTGTTCATCGGCGTGACCATGGCCTTCCCGCTGGGGCTGGCCGGCCTGTGGGAAAGCCGCATCGTGCCCTGGTGGAAGGGCCGCCGCGAGGCCCTGCGCCAGGCCGCAGTGCCCGCGCCGCAGGCCGCCGCGGCGCGCAGCACCGCGGTGGATACCGAGCCGGCGGCGCGCGGGCCCGGCCTGCCCGAAGGCACCCGCCGCCAGAGCGCCTGAGCGCACGCAACCGGAGCACCTCCCATGAGCAACACCGACTTCGCCCTGGCCGTGGAAGACCTGACCGTCTCGTTCGAGGGCTTCAAGGCCATCGACACCCTCACGCTGTACGTGGACAGGAACGAGCTGCGCGTGATCATCGGCCCCAACGGCGCGGGCAAGACGACGCTGCTGGACCTGATCTGCGGCAAGACGCGCGCCACCAGCGGCAGCATCAAGTTCAAGAACGAGGAGCTGACGCGCATGGCAGAGCACAAGCGCGTGCGGCTGGGCATCGGCCGCAAGTTCCAGACGCCGTCCATCTACGAGAACCTGTCGGTCTTCCAGAACCTGGAGGTGTCCTATCCCACCGGGCGCACCGTGTTCGGTGCGCTGGCCTTTCGCTGCATCAGCGCAGTGAAGGAGCGGGTGCAGGACGTGGCCGACGACATCGGCCTGGGCGGGTTGCTCGCCACCGAGGCCGGCCTGCTCTCGCACGGCCAGAAGCAATGGCTGGAGATCGGCATGCTGCTGATGCAGGAGCCCGAGCTGCTGATGCTGGACGAGCCCATCGCCGGCATGAGCGCGCGCGAGCGCGAGCTCACGGCCGAACTGCTGCAGCGTATCTGCAGGAACCGCGCGGTGATCGTGATCGAGCACGACATGGAGTTCGTCAAGCGCATCGCGCACAAGGTCACCGTGATGCACCAGGGAAAGATCCTGGCCGAGGGATCGATGGACAAGGTCCAGAACGACCCCAAGGTGATCGACGTGTACCTCGGCCATTGAGACGCGCTGCTGTCCTTTGCCCATGCCCTGAGTTTTCTGGAGCCTCAATCCATGCTGAAAGTCACAGACCTGCACGTCGCCTATGGGCAGAGCGAAGCGTTGCACGGCATCTCGTTCGAGGGCCGCGCCAATGAAACCGTGGCCATCATGGGCCGCAACGGCATGGGCAAGACCACGCTGTTCAAAAGCCTCATGGGCGTGATGCCGGTCAAGAGCGGCTGCATCAGCGTGGCCGGCCAGGAGGTGACGCGGGACGAGAGCTTCCGGCGCGTGGCCAAAGGCATCGCCTACGTGCCGCAGGGCCGCATGATCTTCCCCACGCTGACGGTGGAGGAGAACATCCAGACCGGCCTGGAGAACTCGAAGACCCGCCAGATCCCCGAGGAGATCTATGCGCTGTTCCCGGTGCTGTGGGACATGCGCCGGCGCAAGGGCGGCAATCTTTCGGGCGGGCAGCAGCAGCAGCTGGCCATCGCCCGTGCGCTGGTGACCGATCCCAAGGTGCTGCTGCTGGACGAGCCCACCGAGGGCATCCAGCCTTCGATCATCAAGGACATCGCCAAGGCCCTCAACGAGATCCGCAAGCTGCGGCAGATCACCATCGTGGTGAGCGAGCAGGTGCTCTCGTTCGCCATGGACGTGGCCGACCGCCTCTTCGTGATCGAAGGCGGCCGCTTGGTGCACGAGACCGCCCGCGCCGACACCGACCAGCAGCGCATCAAGGCCTACCTGTCCGTGTGACCGGCCACGGTCCGCGACGGATTTCCGTTCCTTCCCACTCGCCTTCTCTTCCCTTCACTTTCCAGGAGCACGCCATGGCTGAAACCCTCATCCACGTCGATCTGAGCCAATCGCCGACCCAGAACGAGAACATCCACAACCGCTGGCATCCCGACATTCCAATGGCCTGCTGGGTGAATCCGGGCGACGATTTCATTCTGGAAACCTTCGACTGGACCGGCGGCTTCATCAAGAACAACGACAGCGCCGACGACGTGCGCGACATCGACCTGACCACGGTGCACTACCTCTCGGGCCCGGTGGGCGTCAAGGGCGCGGAGCCGGGCGACCTGCTGGTGGTGGACCTGCTCGACATCGGCGCCAAGCAGGACAGCCTGTGGGGTTTCAACGGCTTCTTCTCCAAGAAGAACGGCGGCGGCTTCCTGACCGAGCATTTCCCCGAGGCGCAGAAATCGATCTGGGACTTCAAGGGCATGTTCACCAGCTCGCGCCACATCCCGGGCGTCAACTTCGCCGGCCTGATCCACCCCGGCCTCATCGGCTGCCTGCCCGACAAGAAAATGCTCGACCTCTGGAACGAGCGTGAGCAAAAGCTCATCGACACCGATCCCACTGCTGGCCTGGCCAACCCCCCCTCGGCCGGCACCGCTCACATGGGCCGCCTGACCGGCGAAGCCAAGGCCAAGGCCGCGGCCGAAGGCGCACGCACCGTGCCGCCGCGCGAGCACGGCGGCAACTGCGACATCAAGGACCTCTCGCGCGGCTCCAAGGTGTTCTTCCCGGTCTATGTCGACGGCGCGGGCCTCTCGGTGGGCGACCTGCATTTCAGCCAGGGCGACGGCGAAATCACGTTCTGCGGCGCGATCGAAATGGCCGGCTGGGTGCACATGAAGGTCACGCTGATCAAGGGCGGCATGGCCAAGTACGGCATCAAGAACCCGATCTTCAAACCCAGCCCCATCGTGCCGACCTACAACGATTATTTGATCTTCGAAGGCATCTCGGTCGACGAGGCGGGAAAGCAGTACTACCTGGACGTGAACGTGGCCTACCGCCAGGCCTGCCTGAACGCGATCGAGTACCTGAAGAAGTTCGGATACAGCGGCGCCCAGGCATATTCGATCCTGGGCACGGCCCCGGTGCAGGGCCACATCAGCGGCGTGGTCGATGTGCCCAACGCCTGCGCCACGCTGTGGCTGCCGACGCAGATCTTCGAGTTCGACATCAACCCGAACGCCAGCGGCCCGGTGAAGATGCTGGACGGCAGCATCGACATGCCGCTGTCGCCCGACCTCGTCTGATTCCCTCCACCACAGGACACCGCGCCATGCCCACCTACGACTACCAGTGCGCCACGTGTGGCGGCTTTGATGCCCTGCGCAGCCTGGCGCTGCGCAACGAGCCCGCTGCCTGCCCTCGGTGCAGCGCTGCCTCCCCCCGCGTCTTCGCCAGCGCTCCCCGGCTGGCCTGCGTGAGCCCGGAGCAGCGCCGTGCGTTCGACACCAACGAGCGGGCGCAGCATGCGCCGCGCTCCTCCCGCAACGGTGACGAAGGCAGTTACGGGCGGATGCGCCATCCGGCGGGGTGCGGCTGCTGCGGCTCTGGCAAGCGCAGCGCCGCGGTGACGGCGGCGAGCGGAGCGAAGGCGTTTCCGTCCAAGCGGCCCTGGATGATCAGCCACTAGGTGACCGGGACGTAGGCAAGCCGTGGGGTACTGCCCCATGGCCCACGCATGACCAAAATGACGGGGGCCGCGGCCCACAGAAAGCGCAGCTGCGCTGTTGTCTTACCCCTGGGCAGTGCCTGTTGCGACACATTTCGCCCATGGCAAATCGTGTTGCAAGGTGGGTTGAGCCCTGGCGCCTGTCGGCTTGCGGCCGCCGGGCTGGACTGGCGTGGCTGCCGCTTCTCGCGGCACTGGCCGGCTGTGAAGGCCGTCATGATCTGGCTTCCAGCGGATGCCTGCCGCTGCGTGCGCCGGCCCGTGTGGTGCTGCTGCAGGAATCCGGCCTCTACCAGGTGCGCGATGCGCCGACGCTCGTGCTCTCACCGCATCCGCGCGATACGGCGAACGACCGCTTTCACGGCCTGCAGCGGGTCCGCACGCTGCCGCCCGGGACGCCGCTGGAGATCACGCGCCTGGAACAGGCCTGGGGTTTGGACGTGGGGAAAGGGCGCATCAGTGCGTTCGGCACGTCGCCGCAGGGCGAGCCCTTCGAGTACGGTTGGGGTGGTGGCACGCAGATCGGCCGCGCGCCCTGGGAACCGGCCTCCGTTCCGCCACTTCGGGCGGTGCGGTGTGGTGATTGACCCCCCGCAAGACAAAGGAGCACAGATGGCATTTTCTTTTCGCAGCGCTGCATGCATGGCGGTCATGGCCGCAGCGGCCCCGGCTTTCGCCCAGAGCGTGCTGTACACCGCGCGCCCGGCCATCGGGCTGAGCGTGAGCGACAAGATGGCGACCCGCCAGCCGCGTGTGGAGTTCACCGTGACCATGCCGGACGGGAAGACGACCACTGCGACCGCCGAGCCCCAAGGGGGCGGCGAGCGGGCTGGCACCGTGCACTATCCCAGCGATTTCGGCAACGCGGGCACCCGCGTGGGCGACTACACCTGGGTGGCGCGCATCGGTGGCAAGGTCGTGCTCGACGGGCGCTTCAGCTATCGTCCGACGCCCGAGGGACAGCTGCTGTTCGTCCCCCGGTAGAGGCGGTCCGATCCGGCGGCCAGGATAAAAAAAGCGCCTGCCCGCATCGCAGTGGGCAGGCGCTTCAGGGGCAGGTGGCCGGCCCGTGCGCAAGGGCCGGCGTTTTCGCGCTGGATCAGGCGGTCACGGCAGCCAGCGCCGCATTCAGCGTGGCGCTGGGGCGCATCACGGCCTCGGTCTTCTTCGGGTCGGGCAGGTAGTACCCGCCGATGTCTGCCGGCTTGCCCTGCACGTCCGCCAGTTCACCGACGATCTTCTGCTCGTTGTCGGCCAGCGTCTTGGCCAGCCCGGCGAACTTGGCGGCCAGGGCCGTGTCCTCGGTCTGCGCGGCCAGTTCCTGGGCCCAGTACAGGGACAGGTAGAACTGGCTGCCGCGGTTGTCCAGCTGGCCGGTCTTGGGGCTGGGGTTCTTGTTGTTGTCCAGCAGCTTGCCGGTGGCGGTGTCCAGCGTCCTGGCCAGCAGGGTGGCTTGCTGGTTGCCGGTCTTCAGGCCCAGGTCTTCCAGGCTGACGGCCAGGGCCAGGAACTCGCCCAGCGAATCCCAGCGCAGGTGGTTTTCTTCCACCAGTTGCTGCACGTGCTTGGGCGCCGAGCCACCAGCGCCCGTTTCGTACATGCCGCCGCCGGCCATCAGGGGCACGACGGACAGCATCTTGGCGCTGGTGCCCAGTTCCATGATGGGGAACAGGTCGGTCAGGTAGTCGCGCAGGATGTTGCCGGTGACGCTGATCGTGTCCAGGCCGCGGATCACGCGCTCCAGCGTGTAGCGCATGGCGCGCACTTGGCTCATGATCTGAATGTCCAGGCCGGTCGTGTCGTGGTCCTTCAGGTAGGTCTTCACCTTCTTGATGACTTCGTTCTCGTGCGGGCGGTACGGGTCCAGCCAGAACACGGCGGGCATGCCGGAGTTGCGGGCGCGGGTCACGGCCAGCTTCACCCAGTCGCGGATCGGCGCGTCCTTCACCTGGCACATGCGCCAGATGTCGCCTTCTTCCACGTTCTGGCTCAGCAGCACTTCGCCCGTCGCCAGATCGACGATGTTGGCCACGCCGGCTTCAGGCACTTCGAACGTCTTGTCGTGCGAACCGTACTCTTCGGCCTGCTGGGCCATCAGGCCCACGTTGGGCACGGTGCCCATGGTCTTGGGGTCGAAGGCGCCATGCCATTTGCAGAAGTTGATGATCTCCTGGTAGATGCGGGCGAAGGTGCTCTCGGGGATCACCGCCTTGGTGTCCTTCAGGCGGCCGTCGGCGCCCCACATCTTGCCGCCGTTGCGGATCATGGCGGGCATCGAGGCATCGACGATCACGTCGTTGGGCGAATGGAAGTTGGTGATGCCCTTGGCAGAGTCGACCATCGCCAGCTCGGGGCGGTTTTCGTGGCAGGCGTGCAGGTCGCGCTTGATCTCGTCCTGCTTGCTCTGCGGCAGCGTGGCGATCTTGTTGTACAGATCGACCATGCCGTTGTTCACGTTCACGCCCAGCTCTTCGAACAGCTGCGCATGCTTGGCGAACGCCTCCTTGTAGAAGATGCGCACGGCGTGGCCGAAGACGATCGGGTGCGACACCTTCATCATCGTCGCCTTGACGTGCAGCGAGAACATCACGCCGGTCTTGTGCGCGTCCTCGATCTCCTTTTCGTAGAACTCGAGCAGGGCCGTCTTGCTCATGAACATGCTGTCGATGATCTCGCCGTCCTTCAGCGACACCTTGGGCTTGAGCACCGTGGTCTTGCCGCTCTTGCCGACCAGTTCCATCTTCACGTCGCGCGCTTTGTCGAGCGTGATCGACTTTTCGCCATGGTAGAAGTCGCCATGGTGCATGTGCGAGACGTGCGAGCGCGATGCCTGGCTCCATTCGGCCATGCTGTGCGGGTTCTTGCGGGCGTATTCCTTGACGGCCTTGGGTGCGCGGCGGTCGGAGTTGCCTTCGCGCAGGACCGGGTTCACCGCGCTGCCGATGCACTTGTTGTAACGGGCGCGAATGTCCTTTTCTTCGTCGGTCGTCGGATTTTCGGGGTAGTCGGGAATCGCATAGCCCTTGCCTTGCAACTCCTTGATGGCCGCCACCAGCTGTGAGACCGATGCGCTGATGTTGGGCAGCTTGATGATGTTGGCGTCGGGCGAGAGCGTCAGCTTGCCCAGGGCGGCCAGGTTGTCGGGCACGCGCTGTGCCTCGGTCAGGCGCTCGGGAAACTGGCCCAGGATGCGGCCAGCGACCGAGATGTCGCTGGTCTCCACGTGGATGCCCGCTGGGGCCGCGAAGGTCCGCACGATCGGCAGAAAGGCGGCGGTCGCCAGGGCGGGGGCTTCGTCGGTCAGCGTGTAGATGATGGTCGGTTGCGTCGTGCTCATTCGCTTGCGTTCCTTGGGAAGGGGTGACAGATCAGCCGGTGATTTTCGCGCTTTCTGAAGGCAGTCGGCACAGATTCCCCTCAGCGCCGTTCGGGGCAGGTGCCCACGCGCCCGATCATGGGCATGAAAGGGGTGCCCGCTCGAAGCGCTGCTGCAGGCTCACGCGCGCTGTGCCGATGCCCGGGTGACCAGCCAGATGCCGCCGCACACCAGCACCAGGGCCACCGCGTTGCGCCATTCGAGCAGGCTTTCTTCAAGGAACCATGCCGACAGCAGCGTGCCGAACACGGGCACCATGAAGTTGAACGCGGTGATGAGGCTCACCCGGTTGTGCTTGAGCAGCAGGCTCCAGATCGAGATCGCCAGGGACGACAGCACCACCAGATAGGCCAGCAGCGACGACGAGGCCCAGGTCACCTCGCCCAGCGCGCCGCCCGTGGCATAGCCGAGCGCCAGCAGCACCAGGCCGCCGATGGTCAACTGGTAGGCGGTCATCACGATGGGATCCATCCCCTGGGAAATGCGCTTGCCGTAGACGCCGCCCAGCGCCAGCACCAGGGCGGCGATCACCACGAAACCCTCGCCCAGCAGGGCGAACTCGAAGTCGCTCAGCGTCCCGGCCAACCCGGCGCCGAGGTTGACCGCCATGACCCCGGCGAAGCCCACGATGCAGCCCCAGGCCTTGGCATGGCTGATGCGGTCGTTGTGGTACAGGAAATGCGCCAGCAGCACACTGAAGAAGGTGCCGGTGGCGTTCATGATCGAGGCCTTCACCCCCGTCGTGTTCGCCACGCCGATGTAGAAGAAGATGTACTGCAGCGTGGTCTGCAACAGGCCCAGCAGCGCCAATTGGCCCCAGGCCCGGGCCGGCCAGCCGCCGATCTGCCGGCCGCTGGCGGTCACCCAGGCCAGCAGCGCCAGGCCCGCCAGGGCGAAGCGCCAGCCGGCGAACACGAGTTTGGACGGGGTGTCGCTGCTGTCGATGCCGAACAGGGCGTAGCCATTCTTGATCGCAGGGTACGAACTGCCCCAGAGCAGGCAGCAAAACAACGCCAGCAGGAAGACGTTCCTGCGTTGCGCTAAGGGGGAGATGGGGGGCGACATGGCTTCTTTCCAGACGGGGTGGTGCCCCAAAAAGGTGAATTTTGCACAAGTTGTACGACGACTCGGCGTGAAAATATCCTGCCTTGGCGGAATGCGGCCTCGTTTAGCTCTTTTTGCTCCTCATTGTCCGATGACTGTCGGAAACCGCAGTGACAGTGGACATCCAGCCCCGTGGGCGGCAACTGCCACCAGTCGGTGCCCCTGCCCAGGCGATCCTGCGAGGCCGGTGCAGATACGCAAGGAATGCCTCGGCAGTTTCAGGAACCCCCCGGGTGCTTTCCAGCCTTGTCGATAATGCGGCGCCATGCGATCGACTTTCGTTCCGCTCCTCCTGTCCTGTTGCGCGATGGTGACCCTGTCCGGCTGCAGCAGCCCGCCCGCGCCCCATGGCGAGGTCAAAGGCGCGTCTGCGAATGGCAGCGAGTTGGGGCAGTCCGACGTGAACCGCCTGGCGACGCTGGCCATGCGCGAGAACCTGGACAGTCTCTACCGGCTGATGGACAAGCTTTACCGCCGCAACCCTGCCGAATGGCGCAAGACCAGCGCCGTGGGCCGCGAGCAGGCCATGGAGCAGGTCCGCACCACCATCGAGAAGGGCGGGGTCTGGGCGCCCTTGCAGGGGCGGCGCGACATCGCGGCGATGGCCGCGGCCCTGGCGCCCGAATTCGCGGGCGACCGAGTGGCGGCGTTCATCTACGCCACGGCCGACATGCTGATCACCGCGCACGACGGAAAGATCGAGTTCTTCCTGCTCGACAGCCTGGATGCCCAGCACCTGTACAACGCGGCGCGCAACGTGGAGATCGCCGTGTGGATGCTTTCTCAGCGCCGCACCGCGGCGGGCCAGCCGCTGCTGCTGGCCGACGAGATCGGTCCGCAGGGGCGCAACCTGAGCTTCGAGCGCGAGTTCGGCAAGATCATCGGCCGGCTCGACCTGCTGTCGGCAGTGGCCACCGAAAAGTACCGTCGCGCCGCCATCACCTATGTGCAGGGGCTGGTGGGCGGTTCTTTCCTGCAGTTCTTGCCGGTGCGATGAATCAGAGGGTGGCGGTGGGCGCTGTTTCCGGTGCTGCTCACTTGAACATATCGGCCGAGAAGCTCTGGCGGAACCATTTCATGGCGTTGACCATGAGGGCGCCTGACGAACGGATGTTTGCCAGAAAGCGGTTGATCTCGTCCTTCAGCCGTGCCTCGTTTTGCCGAAGGCCGATATAGTATGGGCTCTCTTTGAGGAGCGCCACCTGGTGCACACGGGTCCGCAGACCGACATCCTTGATGGATTCCACCAGCACGTTGCCACCCGCGAAGAATTCGAAATGGCCTGCGGCATAGGCGTCCAGCAACGCGGCGCTGCCTTTGAACCCCTGGATTTTTGCGGTCGGCAGGAATGCCCGGACCAGGGATTCCTCCAGGCTGTTTTCCGACGCTCCGACGACCGGGGCTGGCAGTTTCAGCAATTCGTCGCGGCTCAATTTCTGCTGGCTGAAGACACCGAGGTAGGTCGGGGCGTAGACACTGGAGAAGTCGATGCTTTTCTCGCGCTCGGGCGTCTTGCCCAGGCTGGAGATGATGATGTCGACGCGGTCTTCCAGCAGTGCCGCCAGCCGGTCCCCGCTGGGCACCGGCACCATCTGCGGCGACACGCCCAGGTGCATCGAAAGCATCTTGGCGATGGAAATGTCGAAGCCCGCCAGCTCGCTGCCCTGCGGAAAGCCGAACGGTGGGAAGTCCTGCGGGACCGCCACGCGAAGGACCCGGGCGGAGCGGATGCGTTCCAGCTGATCGCGATGTTCGGCGGCCGCCAGCGGGCCCGACAGGCCGAGGGCCAGAATGGAGCCGCACACCAGGCGGCGTCGTTGCAGAATCTCACCGACCCATAGGCTGGGCGTTGCACCATCGAAGGGCGATTGCATGGGAGGGCTCCTTCCTGGGAAGCGGCCAAGCACTTTCCATGCCGCTGTCCGGAGAACCCGCTCAGGAGGCTGGGCGCGGTGATGGCCCGGGCGCAGGGCGCGTAAAATCCGGCCGCCCCCGAGGAGCGTTGCAGCGCCTGCCGATCAACCGGCTCAACCAGGCGTCAGGCTCGGGCGGCGATGGCCCCACTGTCCAACGACGCTCGCCTGTTCCCAACTACCGATTGCGCAGGTGAGCCTGATGTCCGCCCCCCTTATCCCGCCTCCCATGAAGCTCTCGGGCCTCGAACCGGTTTCCATCGGCGAGGGCACGCTGTTCGTCAACATCGGCGAGCGCACCAACGTCACCGGCTCCAAGGCCTTCGCCCGCATGATCCTGAACGGCCAGTATGAAGAGGCCCTGGCCGTTGCACGCCAGCAGGTGGAGAACGGCGCGCAGGTCATCGACATCAACATGGACGAGGCCATGCTCGACAGCAAGGCGGCCATGGTGCGCTTCCTGCAGCTGATCGCCTCCGAGCCCGACATCGCGCGCGTGCCGATCATGGTGGACTCCTCCAAGTGGGACGTGATCGAGGCCGGCCTGCGCTGCATCCAGGGCAAGGGCATCGTCAACTCCATCTCCATGAAAGAGGGCGTGGAGAAGTTCAAGCACGAGGCGCGCCTCGTGAAGCGCTACGGCGCCGCCGCCGTGGTGATGGCCTTCGACGAGGTGGGACAGGCCGACACCTACGAGCGCAAGATCGAGATCTGCGAGCGGGCCTACCGCGTGCTGGTCGATGATGTGGGTTTTCCGCCCGAGGACATCATCTTCGACCCCAACATCTTCGCGGTGGCCACCGGCATCGAAGAGCACAACAACTACGCGGTCGATTTCATCGAGGCCGTGCGCTGGATCAAGCAGAACCTGCCGGGCGCGAAGGTCTCTGGCGGCGTGTCGAACGTGAGCTTCAGCTTCCGCGGCAACGACCCGGTGCGCGAGGCCATCCACACCGTGTTCCTGTACCACGCCATCCAGGCCGGCATGGACATGGGCATCGTCAACGCGGGCATGGTCGGCGTGTACGACGATCTGGAACTCACCTTGCGCGATCGCGTGGAAGACGTGGTGCTCAACCGCCGCCCCGATGCCGGCGAACGCCTGGTCGAGGTGGCCGAGACGGCCCGCAGCGGTGCCAAGGACGAAAGCAAGCGGCTCGAATGGCGCGGCACGCCCGAGCATCCGAAGACCGTGGGCGAACGCCTGTCGCACGCGCTGGTGCACGGTATCACCGACTTCATCGTCGAGGACACCGAAGAGGCCTACCAGGCCATCGTCGCCAAGGGCGGGCGGCCGCTGCACGTGATCGAAGGCCCGCTCATGGACGGCATGAACGTGGTGGGCGACCTGTTCGGTGCGGGCAAGATGTTCCTGCCGCAGGTGGTCAAGAGCGCCCGCGTGATGAAGTCCGCCGTGGCCCACCTGATCCCCTACATCGAGGAAGAGAAGCGCCAGGACGAACTGGCCGGCCGCGACGTGCGCAGCAAGGGCAAGATCATCATCGCCACCGTGAAGGGCGACGTGCACGACATCGGCAAGAACATCGTCACCGTGGTCCTGCAGTGCAACAACTTCGAGGTGGTGAACATGGGCGTGATGGTGCCGTGCCACGAGATCCTGGCGCGCGCCAAGGTCGAGGGCGCGGACATCGTGGGCCTGTCGGGCCTGATCACGCCCAGCCTGGAAGAGATGCAATACGTGGCCGGCGAGATGCAAAAGGACGAGCACTTTCGCATCAAGAAGATCCCGCTGCTCATCGGCGGGGCCACCACCAGCCGCGTGCATACCGCCGTCAAGATCGCGCCACATTACGAAGGCCCCGTGGTCTACGTGCCCGATGCGTCCCGCAGCGTGAGCGTGGCGCAGAGCCTGCTGGGCGACGGCGTGCAAAGCTATGTCGATGAGCTGAACGCCGACTACGACAAGGTGCGCACCCAGCACGCCAACAAGAAGCAGACGCCCCTGTGGCCGCTGGCGAAAGCCCGCGCCAACCGCACGCCCATCGACTGGTCGGCCTATCGCCCGGCCACGCCGCGCCTGCTGGGGCGGCGCATGTTCAAGAACTTCGACCTGAACGAGCTGGCCCGGTACATCGACTGGGGCCCGTTCTTCCAGACCTGGGACCTGGCCGGCCCGTACCCTGCGATCCTGACCGACGAGGTGGTGGGCGAGCAGGCCACGCGCGTCTTCGCCGACGGCAAGGCCATGCTGCGCCGGCTGGTGGAGGGCCGCTGGCTGAGTGCCAGCGGCGTGCTGGCGCTGTACCCGGCCAACAGCGTGGGCGACGACATCGAGTTCTACACCGACGAATCGCGCACCGAGGTCGCCATGACCTGGTACGGCCTGCGCCAGCAGACCGAAAAGCACGTGATCGATGGCGTGCCGCGCCCCAGCCGGTGCCTGGCCGACTTCGTGGCGCCCAAGGAAAGCGGCGTGGCCGACTACGCGGGCTTGTTCGCCGTCACGGCGGGCCTGGGCGTGGAGAAGAAGGAGCAGGCCTTCGTCGATGCGCTGGACGACTACTCGGCCATCATGCTCAAGAGCCTGGCCGACCGCCTGGCCGAAGCCTTTGCCGAATGCCTGCACCACCGCGTGCGCACCGACCTGTGGGGCTATGCGGCCGGCGAGCAGTTGAGCAACGACGACATGATCGCCGAGAAGTACCAGGGCATCCGCCCCGCGCCCGGCTATCCGGCCTGCCCGGACCACAGCGCCAAGAGCGAACTGTTCCGCGTGCTGCAGTGCGGCGAGATCGGCATGGGCCTCACCGAAAGCCTGGCCATGACGCCCGCCGCCAGCGTGAGCGGCTTCTACATCGGGCATCCCGAGAGCCAGTACTTCAACGTCGGCAAGATCGGCGAAGACCAGGTGCACGACCTGGCCACGCGGCGTGGCATGGACGAAGGCATCCTGCAGCGCTTGCTCGCACCCAACCTCTGACGGGCGGCAGCGTCACGGCGGTGCCCCCGCCGCGTCACGCGGACGTCACTCTGGCGCCACAGTCGGCGGGAAGAATGAAGGACTTCATTCCTTCCCTTCTTCCCACGCCATGACCATCCCTCTGCAGCGCTCGCCGCTGCCTCTGATCGGCCGCCCGTTGCCGGGCGCCAGCGCGCTCTTTCTTGCCCTGCTGCTGGCGGGCTGCGGTGGCAGCGGTGGCTCGGATGCCACCGTTCCCGCCGCGGCGGCGGCCACATGCGCCAGTCCGGACACGCACTGCGCGCCCAAGCCCTGAACGGGCCTTCCCGAACCCCGCCCACGGACAAGAAAGACTCCTCCAAATGACCGTCGATTCCTCCAAACGCAATTTCCTCACGACCGCGCTCGGCGTGGGCGCGGCTTCGGCCACGCTCACTGCCTTCCCACCGGCCATCCGGCGTGCCCTGGCCATCGAAGCCCACAACGCCACCGGCACCATCCAGGACGTGCAGCACGTCGTCCTGCTGATGATGGAGAACCGCTCGTTCGATGGGTACTTCGGCACCTTCAAGGGCGTGCGCGGCTTCGGTGACCGCTTCCCGATCCCGACGCCCAACGGCCGCAACGTTTTCTACCAGACCTACACCAAGACGTCGCCGCCCAGCACCTATGTGCCCTATCGCCTGGACGAAGCGAAGGGCAATGCCCAGCGCGCCGGCAGCACGCCGCACACCTGGGTGGACTCGCAGGCGGCCTGGGACCACGGGCGCATGTCCCAGTGGCCCGACGCGAAGCTGCCCTTGTCGATGGGCTACTACGAAACGGCGGAGGTGCCGTTGCAGCGCGCGCTGGCCGAGGCCTTCACGCTGTGCGACCACTACCACTGCGGCATGCACACCGGCACCATCGCCAACCGCCTCTTTTACTGGACCGGCACCAACGGCCCGAACGGCGTCAGCCCCATCGACGGCTCCAGGGTCCGTGTCGCGGGCCTGAACAACCAGTTCAACGGCGGCAACGACATCGGCGCCTCCACCGATGGCTGGACCTGGACCACCTACGCCGACCGCCTGGAAAAAGCGGGCGTGAAATGGAAGGTCTATCAGAGCCTGATCGACAACTTCGGCTGCAACGAGATGATGGGCTTTCGCCACTGGCGCGCCGAGATCGAGAAGATGCCCGCGGACCGCAAGCCGATCTACGTCGCCAAGACCGACATCACGCAGCCGGTCGATCTGGCCGGGTCGTTCTACAACGCCAGGATCGATGATCCGCTGAGCCCATTGGCCAAGGGCTTCGGCAACACCATGCCGCAGGGCTTTCTGGAGACTTTCCGAGAGGACATCCGCCAGGGCACGCTGCCGGCGGTGTCGTGGATCATTCCGCCTTCGGTCTACAGCGAGCACCCCGGGCCGTCGAGCCCCGCACAGGGCGGCTGGTACGTGCAGGAGGTGCTGGATGCGCTCACGGCCAACCCCGAGGTCTGGAGCAAGACCGTGCTGCTCATCAACTACGACGAGAACGACGGCTTCTTCGACCACCTGCCTTCGCCCGCCGCACCGTCGCGCAATCCCGATGGCAGCCTGGCCGGTGCCTGCACACTGTCCGCCGCCGACGTGGCGGTGGAGTACCACGACTTCCAGCCCGCAACGCCGAGCCAGCCGGCGGCCGACGGCAAGCCCTACGGCCCGGGCCCGCGAGTTCCGATGTGGGTGGTGTCGCCCTGGAGCCGGGGCGGCTGGGTCAATTCGCAGGTGTTCGACCACACCTCCACCCTGCTGTTTTTGGAAAAGCGCTTCGGCGTGGCCGAGCCGCAGGTCAGCCCCTACCGCCGCGCGGTCTGCGGCGACCTGACGAGCTGCTTCAACTTCGTCAATCCCAACACCGAGACCTTGCCGACCCTCACGGGCCGCACCAACAAGGTTGCGGTGGACGCGCGGGTGGCAGCGCAGGCCGCTGCGCCCAAGCTGCCCCAGCCCACGGCCACGGCCGATGCCGCCCTGCCGGTGCAGGCCGAAGGCGTGCGGCCCTCGCGGGCGCTGCCCTATGAGCTGCACACCACGGCCCAGGCCAGCGCCGGTGCCGGCACGGTCACTTTGCTGTTCGCCCACACCGGCAAGGCGGGCACTGCGGCGGCAGTGTTCCACGTGTACGACAAGAACCACCTCGACCGGATTCCGCGGCGCTACGTCGTGGAGGCCGGCAAAGCCCTGAGCGGCGTCTGGAATGCCGCGGCCGATGGCGGGCGGTACGACCTGTGGGTGCTCGGCCCCAACGGCTACCACCGCGAGTTCATCGGCGACCTGCAGCAGCAGGGGGCCACCGGCGGCCCCGAGGTGCAGGTCTGCTACGAGCTGTGCGAGCCACCGCAGGTGCGGGTGAAGCTCTACAACCGCAGCAGCAGCGCGATGACGTTCTCCGCCGAGGCGCGGGCCTATCGCGCCGACGGGCCTTGGACGCGCAGCGTGGCGCCCGGCGCCGTGGAGGAACTCGCCTGGCCCCTGGGCGACAGCGGAAATTGGTACGACTTCGTGGTGCGCTGCAGTGCTGCACCCGCGTTCCAGCGCCGCTTCGCCGGCCGCATCGAGACCGGCAAGGACTCGGTGTCCGACCCTGCCATGGGCCACCCTGGCTGAGGCCGCAGGCGCACTGGCGAACTGTTCCGACACCTGGCCGCGCGGCCTTGGTGTGCAATGGGCGCCATGTCCCCATCGTTCCTCACGCCATGGATCGAGCGCGCGAAAGCGCTCGCCAGCCCGATCATGCCGCTGGTGCGGGCGGCCAATCTCTGGCTGGATGCGGACGGCCTGCGCATGAGCGCGGCGATGTCGTTCTACGGCCTGCTGAGCCTGGCGCCGGTGCTGCTTTTGCTGGTGGGCGTGCTGGGCTGGTGGATCGACAAGTCCTACCTGGAAAGCACCATGGTCAGCCAGGTGCGCGGCGTCATGGGCGACCGCGTGGCCGAAGTGGTGCAACTGGCGCTGTCCAGCGCGCGGGCGCCGTCGGAAGGGCGGATCGCTTCCATCGTTGGCTTCGTGCTGCTGCTGTCCGGCGCCACGGGCGTGTTCGTGGAGCTGCAATCCGCGCTGGAGCGGCTGTGGGCGCGCGATTCGGCCCCGGTGCCGGAGCAGAAGGCGTGGTGGCGCATGGCGTCGCTGCGGGTGCGGGGGCTGGCCTATGTGCTGGCCATCGGGTTCCTGCTGCTGATCTCGCTGGTGGTGTCCACCGTGATCCACGTGGTGGCCACCTGGGCCAGCGCGCGGCTGCCCATGGCCACGGGCCCGCTGCTGCAGCTGGCGAACGAATTGGTCGCCTTCGGCATCGCCGTGCTGCTGTTCGTGGGGCTGATGCGCATCGGCGGCGGCCAGAAGCCGCCGCTCATCTGCCTGGTGTTCGGGGCGGTGGTGGGTGCCATCCTCTTCACCGTGGGCAAGCAGCTGCTGGCGCTGTACCTGGCCACCGCGGCGGTGGTATCGGCGTATGGCGCTGCCGGCTCGCTGGTGGTGGTGCTGATGTGGATCTACTTTTCATCCGCCGTGCTGCTGTTTTCGGCCAGTTGCGCGCGGGCCTTCCAGGAGGTGCGGGAGGAAAACCTGGAAGGGCCGCCGGCCCGGCATCGCTGAGGCGGCCGAGGGGCGTTCGCAAACCGGGCCGCCGTGTCAGGCCCGGGGCGGGGCGGCCTGCAGGTGCGTGCCCAGCTGCAGGTAGCGTGCGAGCCGCAGGGCATTTTCGGGCGCGTGGATCTTCATGGTGTTGTCGAAAAAGCAGAACACGTCGCGTTCGGTCCGACTCGGTGCCGTGTCCGGTGGCGCGGCTGTCTCCAGCCCCTTCGGTGCCTGGCCGTGGGCCCAGGCGCGGATGCGTTCGCCCCACTGCGCGATCTGCGCGTCGCTGTAGCCGCTGGCATAAAGCTGTTGCGCGCCGTGCAGCCGCAGGTAGAGAAAGTCTGCCGTCACATCGCCCAGTTCGGGCCATCGCCCGCCGGTATCGGCCACCACCAGGGCCACGCGGTGGTGCCGCAGCAGGTCGATGCACTCCGGTGTGCAGTAGCTGGCGTGCCGCACTTCCAGGGCATGGCGCAGGCGCCAGGGGCGGTGCGGCTGGAGCAGTTCGCGGCCGTGCATGCGTTCCTCCCGCGCCTGCGCGAGCGTGGCGGCAGCGTCGGTATCGTGCGGCAGCAGGGCGAGAAACTCCTCCAGCAACGCCGCGTCGAATGGCAGGCTCGGCGGCAATTGCCACAGGATGGGGCCGAGCTTCGCGCCCAGCGCGAACAACCCCGACGCCATGAAATTGGCCACCGCCGCCCGCGCCTCGCGCAGCCGCAGGATGTGGGTGATGTAGCGCGGCGCCTTGACGGTGAACACGAAGCCCTCGGGCGTGTCCGCCGCCCACCGGGCGTAGCTGGACGGGCGCTGCAGCGCGTAGAACGAGCCGTTCAGCTCGATCGCGGGAAACTGGTGCGATGCGAAAGCCAGTTCCTTCGCCTGGACCAGATCTTCCGGATAGAACGCGCCCCGCCAGGGCGCATAGCGCCAGCCGGACACCCCGATGCGGATCTGTGCAGCCATCTGCGTGCCTCCTTCCTTCACGCACGCCGGGTGGCATGCGTGGCGCCAGTGTGGTGTGTGGCCGACATTCCCGCCACCGCCCGTCGGCGCGCCTGGTGGTAGGCGCATTCGCACAGACCCTTTGGGCAAACAGCTACTTACTTCGTTTACAGAACGCCCTGCTGTGTGAAGCGGACCCGCGTGTACCCTGCCTTCGAAACACCTGAAAAAGGAGAACACCATGGGTCTCATCATTCGAAACAATCCCTCCCTCGCGCCGGCGCTCGGCGCCTCCGCAGCTCCCGCCGGGGGCGCATCCGTCAAATGGCTGTGGGCGGCCGTGGGTGCGCTGGGCGTGAGCGTGCTGGCATTGGGCGCCACCCTGGTCATGCAGCAGCGCGGCGGCAGCGCCCCCGCCGAGTCTGCCGCGCAGGTCGCGCAACTGGCCCCCGGTGCCACGCGCACGCCCGAAGCCGAAGTCATCAATGAACGGGCGGGCGCCCAGCCCGCACGGCAACCGCAGCCCCTGGCCCAGAACATCGTGAACCGGGCCCCGGCCTCGCCGCAGTACGGCAGCGGGTCGGGCGGTGGGTACGACGCCTCCGCGGACGCCGGCCGGCCGGTGGCCATGCCGGCCCAGGCGCCGGTGTGCAGCACCTGCGGCCGAATCGAGTCGGTGCAGACGGTGCAGCAGGCCGCTCCCGCGTCCGGCGTGGGCGCCGTGGCGGGTGGGGTGCTAGGGGCCGTCGTGGGTAACCAGGTGGGCAAGGGCTCGGGCCGCGCGGCGGCCACCGTGCTGGGCGCGGTGGGCGGCGGCTACCTGGGCCACACGGTGGAGCAGCGCACCCGCACCACCACGGCCTACCAGATGCGCGTGCGCATGGACGACGGCTCGGTGCGCACCTTCACGCGCTCGCAGCCGGTGGCCGAGGGCACGCCGGTGCGCGTGGAGGGCCGCAGCTTCCGGGTGGACAACCGGCCGCAGGGCCAGGCCGGCTACACGCAGGGGGCGCAGTCGATGCGCGTGGCCAACAACGGCTACTGACCGGCGGGGCTGCGCAGGCTCCTTGCCCTCATTCACTGTCCCACGGGCGGCCTCGGCCGCCCGTTGCCATTGGGGGCGGCGGTTCCGGGGCCGCCGGCCACCGGGGCAGTACTCGTGTTTTGTGCCTCCAGTGCAATCAGTACTACGGTATTGTGCTATTAATTTAATAGCATCCGAGGGGTTCTTGCCGATGGTCCGGCGCTCCGCGTGGCCAGTGCCTCGCGCGGTGGACCGCCTGCCGTCCCGGGCCCACCCGCGCCCGGCGCGTCACTTCATTTCTCGACGAACGCGCGTTCGATCACGAAGTCGCCAGGCTTCGTGGTGTTGCCTTCCTCGAAGTCGCGGTGCTCCAGGATGGCCTTGAGCGATGCCAGCATCTCGGGGCTGCCGCACAGCATGACGCGGTCCACCAGCGGGTCCAGCGGGGGCACGCCCAGGTCGGTGAAGAGCTTGCCGCTTTCGATCAGGTCGTTGATGCGGCCCTGGTTGCGGAACGGCTCGCGGGTCACCGTGGGGTAGTACTTGAGCTGCTTGGACACCGTCTCGCCCAGGAACTCGTGCTGCGGCAGCGTTTCGGTGATGAAGTCGTGGTAGGCCAGCTCCTTGACCTGGCGCACGCCGTGCACCAGCACCACTTCCTCGAACTTCTCGTAGGTGTCGGGGTCGCGGATCACCGACAGGAAGGGCGCGAGGCCCGTGCCCGTGGAGATCAAATACAGGCGCTTGGCGGGCAGCAGGTAGTCGATGAGCAGCGTGCCCGTGGGCTTTCTGCCCACCACGATGGAGTCGCCCACCTGGATGTTCTGCAGGCGCGAGGTCAGCGGGCCGTCCGGCACCTTGATTGACAGGAACTCCAGGTGCTCCTCGTAGTTGGCGCTGGCGATGCTGTAGGCGCGCAGCAGCGGCTTGTCGTTCACCTTGAGGCCGATCATGGTGAAGTGGCCGTTGGAGAACCGCAGCGCCGGGTCGCGCGTGGTGGTGAAGGAAAACAGGCGGTCGGTCCAGTGGTGGACGGAAAGGACTCGTTCTTCGTTGAATGCGCTCATGGAAATGGTGCAGATTGGGTGTGAGACGAAAGAAGCCTTCAGGGGCAGGGCCGGTGGCGGATGGGCGCATTGCGCGAACTGGGCTGCCCCCTGCCATGCGGGCAAACCTGCACATTGTCGGGCAAACCGGCCCCGCGGCCTTATGGCATCTGCGCATGTGCTTATGCCAGCCGGGCCCGGTGGGGGCTGGGGGGCGCCGGGGCGCTTCCGCGATCGGCGGTGCCGGGCGCTTCAGGCGCCGTCGGCCGGGTCCACCGCGTAGCCGCGCAAGAACACGTCGATGGCCCGGCCGATGGCCTGGCGCATCTTCACCTTGGACAGGCTGTCCTCCAGGCCGAAGAGGCGCGGCGTGGCCGTCTCCGACTCCATCAGGGCCATGAAGTGGCGCGCCGCGGTCAGGGGGTCGGCCTGCCGCAGCAGGCCTTTGCGCATCTGGGCTTCCAGGAACGAACCCAGGGCCTGAATGCCCTTGTGGGGGCCCAGTTCGAAGAAACGCTTGCCGATGTCGCTGCGGCCCGATTCGGCGACGAAGGCGCGCTTGGCCTGGATGGCCGGCTCGCTGCAGATCACGGCCAGCATCTTCTCGGCGAAGGTCTTCAGCGCGGTTTCCAGTTCGCTCTCGTCCTGCTCGAGCGCGAGAAAGAACAATTCGATGTGCTGCTTGGCCGCGCCGATGGCGACCTCCAGGAACAGCTCTTCCTTGGAGCTGAAATACCCATACAGCGTGGACTTGGAGCCCCCGACCCGGGCGGCGATCTCCGCCATCGACGCCCCCTCGAACCCCGATTCCGAAAAAACCTGGGAGGCAATTTCCACGATCGCGTCCCGCTTGGCTTCCGTCTTGACGCGCATCTACCGACTTCCGTTTTCTGTATTCATGCGTCCGAGTATTGATGGGCGAAGAATCGAAGTCAAATTTACTTTACCGTACAGTACGGTTTGTATATCATCGACGCATTGTTCTTTGGAGATTGCCCATGCGACCCGTTCATCGCCCCTTGCTCACGCTGTCGGCCGCAGCTGCCATGGCCTGTCTGCTCGCCGCCTGCGGCAAGCCCCCGGGCGGCCCGCCGGCACCGCAGGGCACGCCCATCGTCGGTGTGATGACCGTGCAGCCGCAGCCTGTGGCGCTGAGCGCCGAACTGCCCGGCCGCACCGTGCCCTACCTGGTCGCCGACGTGCGGCCTCAGGTGGGCGGCATCGTGAAGGCGCGCAAGTTCCGCGAGGGCAGCGATGTGAAGGCCGGCGAGGCGCTCTATCAGATCGACCCCGCCACCTACCAGGCCACCTACGACAGCAACGTGGCCGCCCTGGCCAAGGCCCAGGCCAGCCTCAAGACCACCCGGCTCAAGGCCGACCGCTACAAGGAACTGGTGGCCATCCAGGCCGTGAGCCAGCAGGATTACGACGACGCGGCCGCATCGCTGGGCCAGGGCGAGGCCGACGTGGCATCGGCCCGGGCGAACGTGGAAACGAGCCGCATCAACCTGGCCTATGCGCGGGTCGATGCGCCCATCTCGGGCCGCATCGGCAAGTCGAGCGTCACGCCGGGCGCGCTGGTCACCGCCAGCCAGGCCACGGCGCTGGCGACCATCCAGCAACTGGACCCGATCTACGTGGACGTGACGCAGCCCAGCGCCGCGCTGCTGCGCCTCAAGCAGGCCCTGGCCCGCGGCGATCTGCAAAAGGCGGGCGCCAATGCCGCCAAGGTGCGGCTGATGCTGGAAGACGGCAGCGCCTACCCGCTAGAAGGCAAGCTGGAGTTCTCGGACGTCACCGTGGACCAGAGCACCGGCGCGATCACGCTGCGCGCCGTGTTCCCCAACCCGCG
This sequence comes from Acidovorax sp. GBBC 1281, assembly GCF_028473645.1. Lineage (NCBI taxonomy): Bacteria > Pseudomonadati > Pseudomonadota > Betaproteobacteria > Burkholderiales > Comamonadaceae > Acidovorax > Acidovorax sp. GBBC 1281. The sequence goes on along the minus strand of NZ_CP097269.1, from coordinate 5,331,784 downwards.
GGCCGACCTGCTGCCCGGCATGTACGTGCGCGCCGTGCTGCAGGAAGGCGTGAAGGAGCAGGGCCTGCTCGTGCCGCAGCAGGCCGTCACGCGGGACAGCACCGGCAAGCCGATGGCCTATGTGGTTGGCGCCGACAACAAGTTGCAGCGGCGGGCCCTGGAGACCGAGCGCACGGTGGGTGACCAGTGGCTGGTGCGCACCGGGCTGCAGGCCGGCGACCGGCTCGTGGTGGACGGACAGCAGCGGGCCGCGCCCGGCGCCGTGGTGAAGGCGCAGCCCTGGACACCCAAGGCCCCGGCCGCGCCCGTGGCGCAGGCCACCGCCCCCGAGGGTGCCGCCAACCCCGCGAACTGACGCGCGCGAAAGAACCCCATGGCACGCTTTTTCATCGACCGCCCCATCTTCGCGTGGGTCCTGGCCATCATCGTGATGCTGGCCGGCGCCCTCTCGATCTTCACCCTGCCGATCGCGCAGTACCCCAGCATCGCGCCGCCCGCCGTGGCGATCACGGCCAACTACCCCGGCGCCTCCGCCAAGACGCTGGAGGACAGCGTCACCCAGGTCATCGAGCAGAAGATGAAGGGGCTGGACAGGCTCAGCTACATGGCCTCGACCAGCGAGTCGTCCGGCCAGGTCACCATCACGCTCACGTTCGACAACGGCACCGACCCCGATACCGCCCAGGTGCAGGTGCAGAACAAGCTGTCGCTGGCCACGCCGCTGCTGCCGCAAGAGGTGCAGCAGCAGGGCGTCACGGTGACCAAGTCGGCCACCAACTTCCTGAACGTGCTGGCCTTCACCTCCGAAGACGGCAGCATGAATGGATCCGACCTGTCGGACTACGTGGCCGCCAACGTGCAGGACGCGATCAGCCGCGTGGAAGGCGTGGGCGACACGACCCTGTTCGGTTCGCAGTACGCCATGCGGGTCTGGCTCGATCCGGACAAGCTGGCCAACTTCGGCCTCACGCCGCTCGATGTGAAGACGGCCATCCAGGCGCAGAACGCGCAGGTCTCGGCCGGCCAGCTGGGCGCGCTGCCCGCGGCCGGCAACCAGCAGATCAACGCCACCATCACCGCGCAGACGCGCATGAAGACGGCGCCGGAGTTCGAGGAGATCCTGCTGCGCACCCTGACCAACGGCTCGCAGGTGCGGCTGCGCGATGTGGCGCGCATCGAGCTGGGCAGTGAAAACTACAGCACCGTCGGCCGCTACAACGGCAAACCGGCCGCGGGCCTGGCGATCAAGCTGGCCACCGGCGCCAATGCCCTCGACACGGTCCGCGCGATTGACGCGCGGGTGGACGAACTGCAGAAGTTCTTCCCCCCCGGCATGAAGGTGCAAAAGCCCTACGACACCACGCCGTTCGTGCGCATCTCCATTGAGGAGGTGGTGCGGACCCTGGTCGAGGCCGTGGTGCTGGTGTTCCTGGTGATGTACCTGTTCCTGCAGAATTTCCGCGCCACGCTGATCCCCACCATTGCGGTGCCCGTGGTGCTGCTGGGCACTTTCGGCGTGCTCGCGGCGTTCGGCTTCACGATCAACACGCTGACCATGTTCGCGATGGTGCTGGCCATCGGGCTGCTGGTGGACGATGCCATCGTGGTCGTGGAGAACGTCGAGCGGGTGATGACCGAGGAGGGACTGTCGCCCAGAGAGGCCACGCGCAAGTCGATGGGCCAGATCACCGGAGCGCTCGTCGGCGTGGCCCTGGTGCTGGCCGCGGTGTTCGTGCCCATGGCGTTCTTCAGCGGCTCGACCGGGGTCATCTACCGCCAGTTTTCCATCACCATCGTCTCGGCGATGACGCTCTCGGTGCTGGTGGCGATGGTGCTGACGCCCGCCCTGTGCGCCACGCTGCTCAAGCCGGTGCCCAAGGGCCACGCCATGGCGACGACCGGCTTCTTCGGCGCGTTCAACCGCGCCTTCGATCGCGGCAACCGCGGCTACCAGGGCATCGTGCGGCACATGCTCGGCAAGGGGTGGCGCTACATGGTGCTGTATGCGGTGCTGCTGGCGGCGGTGGTGTTCGGCTTCATGAAGCTGCCCGTGGGTTTCCTGCCCGACGAGGACCAGGGCACGATGTTCGTGCTGGTGCAACTGCCGCCTGGTGCCGCCAACGCGCGCACCGAAGAGGTCATCCACCAGGTGGAGAAGCATTTCCTGGAGGACCAGAAGGATGCGGTGGCGGGCGTGTTCTCGGTGTCCGGCTTCAGCTTTGCCGGCAGCGGCCAGAACACGGGGTTCGCCTTCGTCAAGCTCAAGCCCTGGGACGAGCGCAAGGGCGAGGCGCTGAGCGTGTCGGGCGTTTCGCAAAAGGCCGGTGCGTTCTTCGCGACGATCCGCGATGCGCAGGTGTTCGCCTTCGCGCCGCCTGCCGTGTCCGAACTGGGCAACGCCACCGGGTTCGACCTGATGCTGCAGGACCGCGCCAACCTGGGCCATGCCGAGCTGATGCAGGCGCGCAACCAGCTGCTGGGCGAGTTGTCCAAGGACCCGCGCCTGGTGGCGGTGCGCCCCAACGGGCTGGAGGACACGCCGGAGTTCCGCCTGGAGATCGATCCGCACAAGGCCGGGGCGCTGGGGCTGTCGATGGCCGACATCAACAACACGTTCTCGGCCGCCTGGGGCAGCAGCTACGTCAACGACTTCATCGACAAGGGGCGCGTGAAGAAGGTGATGCTGCAGGCCGACGCGCCGTTTCGCATGCTGCCCGAAGACATCGACCGCTGGTATGTGCGCAACAGCGCCGGCACGATGGTGCCCTTCACCTCGTTCGCCAAGGCCAGCTGGGCATCGGGTTCGCCGCGGCTGGAGCGCTACAACGGCGTGCCCTCCATGGAAATCCTGGGCATGGCGATGCCGGGCGCGGCATCGAGCGGCGAGGCGCTGGCGATCGTCGAGGCGGCGGTGGCCAAGCTGCCGCCCGGCATCGGCTTCGAGTGGACCGGGCTGTCGCTGGCAGGAGAAGGCCTCGACCGGCCAGACCGGCCTGCTCTATGCGCTGTCGATCCTGATCGTGTTCCTGTGCCTGGCGGCGCTCTATGAAAGCTGGGCGATTCCGTTCTCGGTGATCCTCGTGGTGCCGCTGGGCGTGTTCGGCGCGCTGCTCGGGGCCATGCTGACCTGGAAGATGAACGACGTGTACTTCCAGGTGGGCCTGCTCACCACCATCGGGCTGGCCTCCAAGAACGCCATCTTGATCGTGGAGTTCGCCAAAGAGCTGTACGAGGGCGGCAAAGGCCTGGTCGAGTCGGCGATGGAGGCGGTGCGCATGCGCCTTCGCCCCATTCTGATGACTTCGCTGGCGTTCATCCTGGGGGTGCTGCCGCTGGTGCTGGGCAGTGGCGCCGGGGCGGGCGCGCAGCATGCGCTGGGCACGGCCGTGATCGGCGGCATGCTGTCCGGAACCGTCCTCGCGATCTTCTTCGTGCCGCTGTTCTTCGTGCTGATCGTGGGTCTGTTCCGGCGCAAGCCGGCCGCCCCGAACGCCCAGGTCGCGCACGGTGCGCTGCCACACCCCGCTTCGGAAGGTGCCTGACATGTCCCGCTTCCTCCTCGCTCCCCTGGCCCTGGCCGCCGCATCCCTGGCTGGCTGCAGCCTGATGCCGGCCTATGTGCAGCCTGCGGCCCCCGTAGCCTCCACCTTCGCCGGCGATGCCGGCACGCCCGCCGCGGTGCCGGTGGCCGACATCGGCTGGCGCGACGTGTTCACCGACCCCTCGCTGCAGCGCGTGATCGAGATGGCCATCGCGAACAACCGCGACCTGCGCGTGGCGGCGCTCAACATCGAGCGGGCGCGTGCGCAGTACCGCGTGCAGGACGCGGCGCTGTTCCCGACCGTCAACGCCAGCGGTGGCGGCAGCGGCAGCCGCACGCCGGCAGACCTGTCCGGTGCGGGCCGGCCCGTGGTGGCCCACAGCTACAGCGCCACCGTGGGCTTCAGCGCCTACGAGCTGGACCTGTTCGGTCGCGTGCGCAGCCTGAATGCGCAGGCGCTGGAGCAGTTCTTCGCCACGGCGGAAGCCCGCCGCAGCACGCACATCAGCCTGGTGTCCGAAGTGGCGTCGGCCTACCTCACGCTGGCGGCCGACCAGGACCGGCTGCGCCTGGCGCAGGACACGCTCGCCAACCAGAGCAATGCCTTTGCCCTCAACCAGCGCAGCTTCGACCTGGGCGTGGCCTCGGCCCTCACGCTGCGGCAGGCGCAGACCAGCGTGGATTCGGCCCGGGTGGATGTGGAGCGTTACACCGCCCAGGTGGCGCAGGACCGCAATGCCCTGGTGCTGCTGGTGGGCGCCGACGTGCCGCCCGAGTGGCTGCCGCAGGCCCTGCCCAGCGATGCCAGCGCCGCATCGAACCCGCTGGCCCAGGTTCCGCCGGGGCTGCCATCGGACCTGCTGCAGCGCCGCCCGGACATCCTGCAGGCCGAGCGCACCTTGCGGGCCGCCAACGCCAGCATCGGTGCGGCCCGCGCCGCCTTCTACCCGCGCATCAGCCTGACGGCGTCGGCCGGTACCTCCAGCGCGGACCTGTCGGGCTTGTTCAAGGGCGGCTCGGGAAGCTGGACATTCGCGCCGCAGATCTCGCTGCCGATCTTCGACGGCGGCGCCAACCAGGCCAATCTGGACATCGCCCGGACCGACCGCGACATCGACGTGGCCCAGTACGAGAAGGCGATCCAGACCGCGTTCCGCGAGGTGTCCGATGCGCTGGCCCAGCGCAGCACGCTGGGCCGCCAGCTGGAGGCCCAGCAGTCGCTGGTGGACGCCACGGCCGACAGCTACCGCCTGTCGGATGCGCGCTTCAAGCGTGGGGTGGACAGCTACCTGACCGTGCTGGACTCGCAGCGCTCGCTCTACACCGCGCAGCAGAACCTGATCGGCACGCGGCTGTCGCGCTACACCAACCTCGTCACGCTCTACAAGACGCTCGGCGGCGGGTGGGTGGAATCGACCGGAACGCCGGTGGCTGCCGTCGGCGCCGCGAAACCCTGATGCCGGCCGGGCACCTGACGGGGCCTGATCGCCTGCCACCGTGGCCAAGCACACCAAGACCGAAGCGGAGCTGACGCGGGCGCGCATCGTCAGCGCTGCGTTGCAGGCCTTCGCCCGGCATGGGGTGCAAGGCGCCGGGCTGGGCGAGGTGGCTCGGCAGGCGGGGGTGTCCCGCGGCGCGATCTACTGGCACTTCGCGGACAAGACCGCGCTGCTGCAGGAGCTGCTCGGCCGCCTGCGGTGGCCGCTGGACATCGGCGCCCGCCTCGATGCTTACCAGAGCGCGGCGCAGCCCCTGTCGCTCCTGCACCGCTGCCTGGCCCACCAGATCGGCGAGTGCCGTGAAGACCCGGTGCAATGGCCGCTGGTGCAATGGGTGCTGCGCGAAGCCGGTGAGGCAGAGGAGTGGGAGGGCCTGGGACCGCGCGCGGCGGTGGCCCAGGCGGCGGCCGTTCGCCACCTGGAGTCCGCGCTGGCCGTCGCGGCGCGCCGGGGCCACCTGCGCGAGGGGCTGGAACCGGCCCTGGCGGCGCGCTGCCTGCATGCCGTCGGACGCAGCGTGCTGGCCGAGCCGGTGGAGGAGACCGATCCGGCCGGGTACCGGCGGCATGTGGACGCCTGCCTTGGGTTTCTGATGGACGGCATGGCGCCGGGCACGCCGCGCGCGCCGCTGGCCCATGGCCTTTGACGCGGGCTCAGGCGAAGGCATCGATGCGCGCCACGTGCGCCTCGATCACCTGCGCCATCCAGTCCATCACCACGCGCACGCGGCGGGGCAGGTGGCGGCGGTGGGCGTAGAGCAAGGTCAAGGCCATCGGCGGGGCCGGGTGGTCGGGCAGCACCTGCACCAGCGTGCCGCGCTCCAGGTGCGCATGCACCCCGATCAGCGGCGCCTGCACGATGCCCAGCCCCGCCAGGCAGGCGGCCTGGTATGCCTCGGCCCCGTTGACGGTGATGGGGCCGGCCATCGGCTGGCGCACGGTTTCGCCCTCATGCAGGTACTCGAACCCGCCGGACTTGGCGCCCAGCGTGGTCACGTAGTGGATCAGGTGGTGGTGCGCCAGGTCCTGCACGGATTGCGGCTGCCCGGCCCGCGCCAAGTAGCCCGGGCTGGCGCAATTGACCATGCGCAACTGCCTGAGCGGCCGCGCCACCAGGCTCGGCTCCGACACCGTGCCCACGCGCACCACGCAATCGAAGCCCTCGCGCACCAAGTCCACGCGGCGGTCGGTGCTGCTGATCTCGATCTCCAGGCGCGGGTGGCGCTGCAGCAGTTCGGGCAATTGCGGCAGAACCACGCGGCGCGCGATGCCGGTGGACATGTCGATGCGCACCCGCCCCCGCAGCGCTTCGCCCCCGGGCTGCTGGAACATGGACTGCAGCTCGTCCACATCGGCCAGCAGGTCCTTGCAGCGCTCGTAGTAGGCCTGGCCGTCCTGCGTGAGCTGCACCCGCCGCGTGGTCCGGTGCAGCAGCCGGGGTGCCGAGCTGGCTTTCGAGTTGCTGAACAGCCATCGACGCGCCGGCTTTCGGGATGCCGAGCGCATCGGCGGCCTGGGTGAAGCTGGACAGCTCTGCCACGCGGACGAACACCAGCATGCGGTCGAGGGGGTTCATTGTCGTTATAGGGTGAACAAACTGATCAATTTTTGCCGATTTATGGGGGGACGTCTGCTCAATAGACTGCCAGGCATTCCGTTGCTATCCCATTGAAAGGCCTGCCATGACCGCTTCTCTTCCCTCCCCATCCTCCACCGCGTCCTCGCCGGAAGCCGGCGCGCCCATCGCCTTGGTCACCGGCGGCAGCCGCGGCCTGGGCCGCAATGCCGCGCTGCACATCGCCCGGCAGGGCACCGACGTGATCCTGACCTACCGCAGCCAGGCGGCCGAAGCCGAGGCCACCGTGGCCGAGATCGAACGCCTGGGGCGGCGCGCCGTGGCCCTGCCGCTCGACGTCTCGCAGAGCGCCGGCTTCGCCGCGTTCGCGGCCCAGGTGCGCGAGGTGCTGTCGGGCCGCTGGCAACGGGAGCGCTTCGACTTCCTGGTGAACAACGCGGGCATCGGCATCCATGCCGGTTTCATGGAGACGACCGAGGCGCAGTTCGACCAGCTCGTCGACATCCATTTCAAGGGCGTGTTCTTCCTCACCCAAAAGCTGTTGCCGCTCATGAACGACGGGGGGCGCATCGTCAACGTGTCCACCGGCCTGGCCCGCTTCGCGCTGCCGGGGTTCGCGGCCTATGCGGCCATGAAGGGCGCGGTGGAGGTGCTGACCCGCTATCTGGCCAAGGAACTGGGCCCGCGCGGCATCGCCGTGAACGTGGTCGCCCCGGGTGCCATCGAGACGGACTTCGGCGGCGGTGCGGTGCGCGACAACGCGCAGATGAACGCGTTCATCGCGTCCCAGACGGCGCTGGGCCGGGTGGGTCAGCCGGACGACATCGGTGGCGTGATCGCCTCGCTGCTGCTGCCCGGCAGCCGCTGGGTCAACGCGCAGCGCATCGAGGCGTCCGGCGGCATGTTCCTGTAAGCCTCAGGTCACGCCGCGCCGCGGTGCAGCACCCGCCGGTACTGCACGGCCTCGGCCACGTGCGCCGGGGCGATGGCCGCGCTGCCCGCCAGGTCCGCGATCGTGCGGGCCACCTTCAGCGCGCGGTGCGTGCTGCGGGCCGACCAGGCCAGCCGGGTCGCGGCGGCCTGCAGAAAGCGCGTGGCTGCATCGTCCAGCGCCAGGTGGGTGTCGATCTGCTGGCCCTGCAGGGCCTGGTTGGGCAGGCCCTGGCGGTCGATGGCCCGTTGCCGGGCCTGCACCACGCGCTCGCGCACCGCCGCCGTGGCCTCGCCGGGCGGGGCCTGCAGCAGCTCGCCCGGGGGCAGCGCGGGCACTTCCACATGCAGATCGATGCGGTCCAGCAGCGGGCCGCTGAGCTTGCCCTGGTAGCGTGCCACTTGGTCGGGCGTGCAGCGGCAGGTGCGCTGGCCGGAGCCGAGAAAGCCGCAAGGGCAGGGGTTCATCGCGGCCACCAGCTGGAAGCGGGCAGGGTATTCGGCCCGCTGTGCCGCACGGGCGATGGTGATGCGGCCGGTCTCCAGCGGCTCGCGCAGGGCTTCCAGCGCACTGCGGGCGTACTCCGGAAATTCATCGAGAAAAAGGACGCCATGGTGGGCGAGCGAGATCTCGCCGGGCCGTGGGGGAGAGCTGCTGTGAAATACCGGATTTCTTGAGACACTCTCCCAGACAAATCAAGATGTTGAGTGGCTTTTTGTCAAATTAGCCGCGATCAACTTCCTTGATTAGGTGAGACCAAGGGGGAAATCTTGTTGATTAGATGCGACCATCCTGAGCAAGTACGCTCGGTGCGGAAGATTCCGTTAAACAGAAGGCATGTAACTGGCTTCGTAAGTTGGCGCGGGAATGAATCTGTTCCGTACGAATCACAGTTGGAGCGTGATTTCGTTCTCCGTCAGGAGTTCAGTCTGGGTGTCGCCTCAGTAGTGGCGCAGCCTTGCCGGGTTTCATATGCGACTTCCGAGGGGAATGTGGGGCACTACACCCCGGACTATCTCGTGATCTACACGGTTCGTGATGAACCCGTTGGTAGGGAGCGGCGGCCCATGCTGATTGAGGTCAAACCAAAATTGGACTGGGTACGGCATTGGCGAGAGTGGACACCTAAGTGGAACGCTGCCAGGCGATACGCGCAAGAGCGCGGGTGGATCTTCCATGTTTATGACGAGTCCCGAATTCGTACCTTAGCACTGGACAACATCAACTTCCTCCGCAGATACCGGGCATATCAGTTCGACCAAGAGGACTCCATGGCGGTCATTGAAGATCTACGTGAACTTGGCGCTGTATCGGTGGACTACTTGCTCGCAAAGCACTTTCCTGCGGGGTTCAGAGCGGAAGGTGTTGCTCACATGTGGCACTTGCTGGCGACGAGACGTATTGAGTGCGATATCTGTGATGAGCTCAGCTTGCAAACGGAAGTGTGGGTGCCCTAATGCTTATTGATCCAATCAACATACCAGATGGCGAAAGCACATCGATCGCGCCATCTCGACGCCGGATCCAGATCTGCAGCGGAGCACTGGTCCGCCATGCGGACGGAGTTTTTCGGATTGACGAGGTTCTCGATTTCGACACTGTCACTGCGACTAGCGTGGAGACTGGCAGAGTGCGTGTGCTGCGCATTGGTGAGTTGCAGGAGGTGGATCCCGCACCACAGCCGATGTCCGATGTGGATATCAATGCCATAGCTGAGGACGACTGGCGTGTGGCCCAGGCCCGATATGCAGCGATCCAGCCGCTGATCAAATCGAGTGAGCAGTCACGCTCTGAAGTTGAAGAGCGCGCCATGCAGATGGGGGTTAGCCCCGCAACTTTGTATCGCTGGCTAGCTCGCTACAGGTCGCTGGATGCGGTCTCTGGACTGATTCCATACAAGCGCGGCTGGAAAGCGGGCAAGGGCCGGATTCCTTCTGCTGTTGACGCCATCATTCAGGAAGTCATCGTGAATTTCTACCTCACGCCTGAGCGGCCGACATCTCAGAAGGTGGTTCGGGAAGTGCATAGGCTATGTGAAATGCGCAGCGTAGGTAAACCCAGCGCGACGGCGATCCGTGCTCGCATCGACAGCATTCCCGAGAAGCTGCGGTTGCAGGCCAGGGGTCAGCGCGAGAAGGCGAAGAACAAGTTCTTGGCCACGCCAGGTTCTACTCCTGGGGGAAACTACCCACTGGCAATCATCCAGATCGATCACACATCCCATTGATGTCATCGTCGTGGACGATGAGCACCGATTGCCTATTGGAAGGCCCTGGCTGACGGTCGCAATCGACGAGTACAGCCGCATGACCGTGGGATTTCACCTGTCATTTGATGCTCCGTCCATGACTTCGGTCGGGATGTGTCTTGCGAACGTGATGTTGCCTAAGGATGCGATCCTGATGGCGAATGGCATTGAGTCGCCTTGGCCTGTATGGGGCCGCCCAACTAAAGTGCGGTGTGACAACGGGCCAGACTTCCGATCGGAGAGCGTGCGCCGATCCTGCTCTCAGTACGCCATTGATCTCGAGTTCAGACCCGTGAAGGTTCCTAGATATGGAGGTTACGTTGAGCGGTTGCAGGGCACTCTCTTGCGGGAGTTGCATGATCTGCCTGGCTCGACTTTCTCTTCAACGGAAGTTCGCGGAGAGTACGACTCCGAGGGTCGCGCGGTATTGACGAAGTCCGAGTTGGAACACCAGCTGCTCATGCTCATTTGCAATGAGTATCACCGCAGGCCGCACGCTTCAATTGGCATGCCTCCTCTGCGCAAGTGGGAGTTGGGAATCTTTGGTGGTACCGGAAGCTCGGGCTCAGGCGTGGCTCCTCGCCCCGCGGATCGGACAACGGTGTATTTGGATTTCCTTCCAATGCTGGAAAGAACGGTTCAAAACGATGGCGTGAGCATAGACGGGTTGCGCTACTACGCAGATGTGCTGCGGCAATGGATTGGCGCCAAAGACGGTGACACAGGCAAGGCCCGCAAGCACATATTCCGTCGAGATCCCCGGGACATATCGGTGATCTGGTTCTATGACCCGGACATCAAGGAATATTTTAGGATTCCCACGGCCGATCAGTCCTTCCCATCCTGCAGCGTCTGGGAGCACCAGAAGGCCCAAGAGGACGTGAAGAAGGCAGGCTTTGACCCTTCGGATGAACGTGCGGTGTTACGGTCCATTACTGCTCGGCGCGAGCTCGTGCAGAAATCATCGGCTCGCACCAAGGCTACTCGGCGAGAAGCTCAGCGACGGGTCGAGCATGCCAAGTCCACGGGCCAGATTGCAGCGGCAGTGGCTTCAAAGAAGAACAGCCGAGACCTTGCACCTCGGCCGGGGAAAGCATTCAGCAAACTGCTGAGTAACGAGTTAGCCAGTGCTGTCGCAGCTTCGGATGACATCGCATGACTGATACCTCCCCAATTGTTGCGGACAATCCGGATGCAATGTGCTTCGCGGCACATATACATGAGAGGTTCAGCTACCTCGTCAATTTGAGCGATGCCGATCGCATTGCCTTCCTGGATGAGCCACGGTGGATTGGCTACGAGCGTGCGCAATTCGTGCTGGATCACCTCGTGGGCTTGATGAATAAGCCCAAGAGGCCGCGTATGCCCAACCTGCTCATTGTGGGCGAGTCGAACAACGGCAAGACCACGGTCATCGACCGGTTCATCCAATTGTGTGGCCAGGGATACGTCGATGATGAGTCGGAGTCGATTCGGCCGGTAATTCTGGCGGAGGCCCCCCCAACGGCTGATGAGAAAGGTTTGTACCTCTCCATCCTGAGCCAGTTCTGGGCTCCATACAAGAAGAGTGGTACGGCACATGAGTTGAGGTACGACGTCATCAACCGCTTGCGCAATTGCAAGGCCCAAATGCTGATTCTTGACGAGATTCACTCGCTGTTAATTGGACCTCCCGTGAAGCAGCGCCAAGTGATGAACACCATCAAGCTCCTGTGCAATGAACTGCGTATTCCCATAGTGGGAGTTGGCACCCGCGACGCAGTGCGCGTCTTGCACACCGATCCACAGCATGCCAGTAGATTCGATGTCGTCTCCCTGCCTTTGTGGGAGTTGAATCAGGACTTTCAAAAGCTTTTGGCTGGGTTCGAGAAGGTACTGCCGCTGAAACAGGCCTCCAGGCTATCCGAGCCGGAGATGGCTACGGTATTGCATACCGTCTGTGACGGCAACCTCGGCGATCTGCATCGCCTGCTGGTCGAGTGCGCGAAGGAGGCTATCGAGAGCGGCGAAGAGCGCATTACCAAGAAGATCGTCGAGGCGAAGTCTTGGGTGCGGCCAACGAAAGGCATCCGAGAACTGGTTCCGTGACTTTCCAACCGACCTGGACGCAGCCCTGCCCCGACGAACTCCTTTCATCCTGGCTTGCGAGGGTGGCGGTGCGCGGCGGTTGTGATCCTCTGAACGTCACCGCCACTATCTGGCCAGGTTGGCGTGTATGGTCTACCGATGTTGATCGTGGCCTGTCTCAAAGCCGCTGTATGACTCTGGCTGCTTGGATGCGTTGTGATGAGGCGCTGGTGCACGCAACGACGTTGCTGCAATACAGCGAACGTATTCATGGTGCAGGCGCTCGCGACCATGCTTCAATCCCCTGGATCATCTCGATGGGATGCCGTAACCGCCAGCGCTTCGCGGGTGTTCCCTGTTGCCCACAATGTCTGCAGGAGGATGTGCAGCCATACTTCCGAAGACTATGGCGGCTGGCATTCGTGGTCGGATGCGAGAAGCACAGAGTGCGTCTAATCGACCGTTGCCCTGCATGCGAATGCATCATTGCTCCGCATTTGTGCACATCACACGTGGGCAACATTGGCCTGTGCTTTGCCTGTCACTCGCGCTTGGCAGACTCTGTCTGCGTGAATGTGCAAGAGCGCGCCCTAACGCTCCAGCGCCTCGCTATGAACGTTCTGCGATCTGGTGAAGGCCTGTGGCAGGGACGCGCTGTGCCCGCAGCCAGTTGGTTCAGCGCTATGCGCCGCATGGCCACCCCACAGCGTTGTCCACTTTCTCCTGCGGACCAAGCGGAGATGGTGATACGCCCTACCGATCTGCCCTTGGAGATGGAAAGTCCCGTGGAGCGGGAAGCTCGCCTGTCAATACTCGCTGAACTCCTGGAGTCAAACTCCACCGGTGAGCTTTCGGCAACAAGGCGGAAATTGATTCAATACAAAGCCAGGGCGCCTGCCCAGACGGTTACCACTGGGTCCGTTGATGAACATAAGGTACGGGTTCAATGGGCACGTTGGCTGAGAAGGAACCGGATGTGGTGATTCACCAGGAGGAGGCGCTGTGCTGCGACGAATGCGGTAGAGAAATGTCCAAGGCCAAGCGTGTGGAAGGTGGCCACAAGTTCTGCGATACCTGCTATCAAAGATGCTTCAAGCGTCATCTCTGTCCAGGCTGCGGGAACGTAAGTAGGTTGCTCGCCAGCAACCCCAATGCCGTGTGCAAGAACTGCATGTCGGCAAAACCGTGCTTGCGCTGCGACCGAGTTGGTCGGCCTTTGGGTCTGATGCTCCCACAGGGGCCGGTCTGCAACTCCTGCTATCCCTACTTCCGCGACCCTAGGGACTGCGTAAGCGTCTTCTCAGTACCCTCTGTTTTTGCTGAGGGCTGATGTGCAGGATCGGTGGTCCATGTACGCTGCGATGGTGTGCATGAAGAACCGCTAATGCACATCAATGAACGATCAAGACACCCCGAGCAAGCGCCGTCGGCGCGAGCACAGCCCGATGTTCAAGCGCGAGCTGGTCGCACGAAGCCTGGTGCCCGGCGCGTCAGTGGCCGCCGTCGCGCTGCAGGCCGGCATCAACTCGAACCTGCTGTTCGCATGGCGCCGGATGCACCTGAGCACGCAAGAGCAGCCCCAGACGCCAGCGCCGCCGCAGCCCTCGCCGATGTTGCTGCCCGTCACCATCGAAGCTGCTCCGGTTGCGCCATGCCCTTCACCCACGGCGGCGGCGCCTCGTCAGCCTGGCGGGACCATCGAGATCGATGTCGGCGGGGCGAGGGTGCGATTGCGCGGTGCAGTCGACGAAGCCAGCGTGCGCCATGTCCTGCAGACGCTCAAGGCGCTGGCGTGATCGGCCTTCCCACGAGCACCCGCGTCTGGATCGTTGCCGGCCACACCGACATGAGGAAGGGCTTCAACGGCCTGTCTGCGATGGTGCAGACGGCGCTGGCGGCCAACCCCTTCTGCGGTCACGTCTTCGTCTTCCGCGGCCGGCGCGGCGACATGCTCAAGGTGCTGTGGTTCGATGGCCAGGGATTGCTTCTGCTGGCCAAGCGCCTGGAGCGCGGCCGATTCGTCTGGCCGCAGGCGCAAGGCGGCAAGGTCTCGCTCACGCCGGCACAGCTCTCGATGCTGCTCGAAGGCATCGACTGGCGCATGCCGATGCGCACAGATCAGCCTGCGCTCGCAGCTTGAACTGGGCTCAAGAATTCGTCTTCTGAACGCGCTGGTCGCGGTCGATTCCGGGTAGGTCCGATGGCATAGTAGATGGCGTGCCGAACACCGCCAACGCACCCCACACCGTCGACTCGCTGCTGCGTGTCGTGCAGGCCCGTGACGCGGAAGTCGCCCTGCTCAAACTGCTCGTCGACAAGCTCAAGGTGCAGTTGCTGCGCCAGGTCCGCGCCCGCTTCGGCGCCTCCAGCGAGCAGTTGGACGATCCGCAGATCGCATTGATCGAAGGTCTGCCGCTGCATGAACTCGCACCGGTCGGCAAGACACCGAAGGCGCAAGCGGCCAACAGCGAAGGCTTCGACCGCAGCCTGCCCACACACCTGCCGCGGGAGAACCATGTGTACCGGCCCGAGACATCGGATGCGCGGCGCGATGCCGCCGGCCAGGCCTGCGGCTGCAGCGCATGTGGTGGTCGGCTGCGGCAGATCGGCCAGGACGTCTCGGAACAACTGGAGTACGTGCCCTCGCGCTTCAAGGTGATCCGCCACGTGCGCCCCAAGCTCGCCTGCATGGCGTGCGAATCGATCTTCCAGGCGCCAGCGCCCAGCCGGCCCATCGCACGCGGCGTGGCCGGCCCCGGGCTGCTGGCCCACGTGCTGGTCGCCAAGTATTGCGACCACCAACCGCTGTACCGCCAGAGCCGGATCTACGCACGCGAGGGCGTCCTGATCGAGCGCTCCACGATGGCTGGCTGGGTCGGCCAGAGCGAGAAGCTCTTGCACCCACTGGTCGCAGCGCTCGGGCGCTACGTGCTGGCGGGCTCCAAGCTCCACGCCGACGACACGCCAGTGGCGGTGCTCTCGCCCGGGCGGGGCAAGACCAAGACCGGGCGGCTCTGGGTCTACGTGCGTGACGATCGGTCATCTGCGAGTGCAGACGCGCCCGCGGCGTGGTTGCGTTACTCGCCCGACCGCAAGGGTGAACATCCTCAGGCGCACCTGAAGAACTTCAAGGGCGTGTTGCAGGCCGATGCGTATGCCGGCTTCGCCAAGCTCTATGCAAACGGCAACGTCATCGAGGCTTCGTGCTGGGCGCATGCGCGCAGACCATTCTGGGATCTGCACGAGAGCCAGGGGCGGGCGCAGGGCTCGGTTGCAGAACAGGCCCTTCGGCGCATCGGTGCGCTGTATGCGATCGAATCCGACATCCGCGGCCGCCCACCGGATGAGCGCTGCCGGGAGCGGCAGGCGCGAGCCGGGCCGTTGCTCGAGGAACTGTTCGCCTGGTTGCGAGGGATGCTCGGGCAGGTGTGTGCCAAGTCGGAACTCGCACGCGCCATCGGCTACACGCTCACACGGCTCCGGTCGTTGACGCGCTACCGTGACGACGGTCGCATCGAGATCGACAACAACGCCGCCGAGCGCGCGCTGCGCGGCGTGAGCCTGGGCCGCAAGAACTTCATGTTCATGGGCTCGGACGCTGGGGGCGAGCGCGCCGCGGCCATCTACAGCCTGGTGGAGACGGCCAAGCTGAACGGGCTCGACCCCGAGGCTTACCTGCGCGATGTGCTCGGGCGCATTGCGGACCATCCGATCAATCGCATCGACGAGTTGCTGCCGTGGAACATCGGCCGACACGCCGAAGACCAACGACAAGCAGCTTGAGCATGGCGAGCAAGGTCCAACGGATCAAGGCACCAGCGGCGATCCTGCAACTGCACATTGAATTGCGCGGCACCAAGCCCAAGGTCTGGCGCCGCGTCCTGGTGCCAGAGACGATCACCCTGGCCAAGCTGCATCTTGTGGTCCAGGCTGCCTTCGGCTGGGGCCACTCGCATCTGCACGAGTTCATCGCTGGCGACGGCGAGCGCTATGGCACGCCAGACCCGATGCACGACGAGCCTGGCTCGATCACCAGCGAAAGCACGCGACTGACCACTGCCCTGAACCGGTCGACGCTGAGCTACGTCTACGACTTCGGGGACTACTGGGACCACCGCATCAAGGTCGAGAAGAAGATCGCACCGATGCCGCAGTTCGTGCTCCCGTTCTGTGCCGGCGGTGCCTGTGCAACGCCGCCGGAGGATTGCGGAGGCGCACCGGGCTATGCGGAGTTCGTGCGGGCCATGGCGAACCCTGACGATCCCGAGCACGACAACCTGGTCGAATGGATCGGTGCCGATACCTGGGACCCGTTGGCCTTCGACAGCATCGAGATCAACGACCGGCTCGCCGCGATCAAGGTCTGAGCGACGATGTCTCGGACGAACTACATCAAGGCCCTGATCGAGGACGGCGGCGACATCACGATCGGTGCGCTGCCACCGCACGAGTGCGTCGCCACGGCCGCCGATGGCAGCAACTGCCTGGCCATGCTCGTGCGTCGCGACGGTGAGAGCGACCTGCTGTAGTTCTTCCGTCGATCCCGCGTCAAGAGGGGGGCTGAGACGGCGCTTACGGGACTGCAGCGTGTGTCACAAGAAGACGCGCCGCTTTACTCGCCTGTATGGCAATGACGATGTCGTCTGCACAGGCTGTACTCCCAGCGCGTGCCGGACCTGCAGCCGGTGCAGGAAGCACCGCGAAGGTATGCCGCTTCCCGATGGGTCATGGCTTTGCAAGAAGTGCGAACAGCAGCCGGATGGGGCCTGCGAAAGGTGCTCCGCTCCGATCCCGCCTGGTGGTGGACAGCGCTGTGAAGCCTGCTATTGGCAGTCGCGATGCGAGCGCACTTGCATACAGCTGCAGGAACTGTTTTCCTCGCTCAAAACGCGGAAGGCATTTGGGTCTTATACGGCATGGGCCATGTCTCAGGCTGACCATAAGCGGCTGTGCATGACCGTTCGCAAGCATACGGATTTTTTCGATCTACTCGACCAAAACGCCAGTCAAACATGGGATGCTAAGTTCCTTCTGAAGACATTTGGAACGGGCATGCTCCGAAAATTCGAACTGCCAGTGCGGTGGATGGCTCAGGAGCGCGGCGTTTTCCTGAGCGAGGTTGCGAAGGGTGAGTCCGCAGCCTTGCGCTCAGCCGCTGGTCTGCTTGATCGTGCCCCTGCTGGTTCCAAGGCCCATGAGTTGCTGGCTGAGTTCGGCTCTGAACTACGGGCTAGGCTGGGCGCAGGGCAAATTAAGGCGAATTCTCTGCGCATGGCACTGCGCCCTGCCGTTCAACTGCTAGAGCGCTCGGAGCCGCCGTGGCAGGCCATTCCAGATCAGCGTACGCTGGAGAGGTTGCTTACAGACATTCCTGGTCAGCGAGCCGCGGCGTCTACCTTTCTGGGCTTTCTAAAGAAGCGCTATCAGGTTGAACTGTCCACCTCACAAGCAGTTGCTGCAGCGCTCACTGCGCGAGGGCGAGAGCTTGGCAATGACTTAGCGGCTTTGGCTCGTGTGAAGGAGCGAGATGAAGGCTTTCCTCGCCAATGGGGCGTCACTGCCTTGCAGTTCCTTCATCGCTTGAAGCCAACGCAAGCGCATGCCTTGTGGGCGGCAGGCTCGCGCGTTGAGCATATTGATGGTTACGAGGTCGTGCGCGACGGAAAGAGGTACTGGGTTCCGAATCCGCCCAAGACCATACCAAAGTGCATTTGACTTCATCGTCATTTCTGACGATGATTCGGTGCATGAGATATCCGGGTGGTAAAGGCAAGACGTATCAGCATGTAGTGAATCTCATGCCGCCTCATAGCGTCTACATTGAGACCCATTTGGGCGGCGGCGCTGTCATGCGTCACAAGCGCGCTGCGATTCGCAGCATTGGCATCGATTTGGATAAACGTGTGATTGATGCGTGGAAGGCTATGTCAGGCAGTTCTGTGGAGTTGGTGCACGGGAAGGCCGAGGACTTCCTCAGTAGCTATCCATTCACTGGTTCTGAGTTGGTGTACTGCGATCCGCCATATCACCCCGCAACACGTCGACAAGAGCGGGTATACCGGCACGATTACAACGAGCGCGACCATGTCGATTTACTGGAGATCCTCGCGGCTTTGCCTTGCAAGGTGCTGCTGTCCGGATACGCGCACCCTCTGTACGATGCCATGCTGACTGGTTGGAGTCGTAGGCAATTCGAGGCCGCGACCCACAACGGTGTGCGTGAGGAGAGTCTATGGTTCAACTTCCAGCAGCCCACACAGTTGCACGACGCCCGATACCTAGGCGCCGACTTTCGTGAACGGCAAAGCACAAAGCGCCGACTGCAGCGCTTGCAGTCGAAGGTGGCGTCCATGGATCCCATCGAGCGAACTGTGTTCATGCAATGGATGTGCGAGCAGTATCCGTTTCAGACAGGGGAGGTGTCTTGATGCAAACCGCCGCAATACTGGGCCCTGTAGGGGTCATGCAATTAGAACTGCCGCCGGCCCATGAACAGCTTCTTCCTGGCGTGCCCTGGGGTCGTGTCGGCGCTTTTCCGACGCCTGCTTACTGGGCCTACCAAGTGATGTCCAAACGAGTGCTAGGCGGCCCGCCCGAGTACAAGCTTGGAAAGACCCTGTCCCATGAAGTCGCGGCCTGCTTGCTCGGGGGCCATGGCATTCCCGCTGCAGTGGGCCTCGCTGCATATGCAAGCCTGCGTGACCAGGGCTTCTTGGAGGGTACTCCCTCGGAGCAACAACTACTGGAACTGCTGCAGGCACCGCTTACGGTCAAAGGGCGGAAGATTCACTACCGGTTCGCTCGACAAAAGGCGCGGTACCTGAGCGAGGCACTGGCCCATTTGTCTGCCAACACACCGCCCGTCGAAACGGGACGTGCGCTGCGCGACTGGCTATTGCAGCTGCCTGGAGTGGGGAGCAAGACGGCTTCCTGGATCGCTCGCAACTGGTTGCGAGCCGACGATGTCGCGATTCTCGACATTCATATCTTGCGTGTGGGCGCTGCGATTGGGTTGTTCCCTAAAAACCTCACGGTGGAGAGGCACTACTTCGCTCTGGAAGAGCTGTTTCTCTCTTTCAGCGAAAAGATGGGTGTCCGCGCATCCGAACTGGACGCAGTAATCTGGTACGAGATGGCTCGCTCACCGCTGTCTACGCAGGTGCTGTTGGGCAACCCCCTGCCTTCACCCAAGGTGAAGCCTGCCAAGCAGCGCCAGTCCAACCCCGCGCAGGCGTCCCTGTTGATCTAGTGTGTTTGCAATCATAGGATCTCCGGTGATCCCCAATGGGCAAAACCCCAGTCCCAGGGCCTCGGCTGCAATGCTGATGTAACCCAGCATCACGCCCGCATCGCGCCAGATGAGGCTTTCTGGACAGTCGTACTTCGCGGCTGTCTTACCAGGTTCTGCGATAAACGCGATCAGCGAAGCATTGCCTGTGGGCACCACTTCGTCTGCCGCAAGCCGAATTGCTTGAGCAGCATCCGAAGAACCCCGAAGAGTCACCAGTTCATGGCGCTTCGCGTCATACCTATTCCATTCCTCTCCTCTGCGTTCCTGGACGAGGCAGTGGATGCTGTGGATCGCCCCGGAGGCAGGGTGCCGCCTGAATTCAAGGTCAAACCCCAGATCGCTGATCCGCGCTTCCTGTGTCCGAGCGCTTAGGTCAAACAGCGCGGACAGATCTCCTTTGGTGGCTGGAGCGACAAAATCGCGCCGCGACCTGCGTGTCGCCAGGATTGCGGCGAGGTGGGGTGCTAAGTAAGCACCTGTGGTGTCAAGGGGACGGCAGTCACCCTGCGGCCAAGCTACAGGTGTGTATCGGTCCATAGCTCGCTTAGGGCGAGGATCGCCCAGATCACGCCAGTGTGGCACTGACCTCGTCATAGGTTTCTCGGTACTTGTTGCAGCCGCGGCAGTTCCAGCACGGCGTGTTGGCCTTGTGACAGCTATGAGCCCAGGCAAGCATGCTTGCCGGCACACCCGATTGACGGATAAGGTCGGCAGTGGCCACGCCGATGGCTGGTGCTTCTACCTGCAGGCCACCTTCTTGCAGTTGAAGGAGCTGGTCCACCAGCCGTACGAACTCAGGTGTTCCGTCAATGTGGCTGCCATCAGAGAGCACCGTACCGATGAGCAGCTTCTTGACGCCAAGCCCTATGCACTTCATCGCAGCGAAGGTGATGAGCATCTGGTTGCGATAGGGCCACCAGTCGCTCGCCGGAGCAGCGGCAGCAGGCGCCGCGTTTGCCATGTCCCCGGATCCTAGAGAGCTACAGTCTATGGATAGGAGGTGATGCTCGATACCCAACTCTTGGCAGACTGCTGCGGAGGCACGCTTTTCTGCCTCCGCAGCCTTTTGACCGTAGTCGATGGTAATGGCTACGTCGGGACGCTTCCACCATGCGATGGCCAGAGAATCCATTCCGCCTGAAAGGAGCAGTGCCGTCTTCATGTTTCCACCGCCTTCCATCGAGTCGCATAGATAGAAGTGGTGAAATTCTGATAGATATCGCACGCGGTGCCATCCATCATCTTCAGGGCTTCCTCGCCGCTGTGCAGCTCGCTGTAAATAACAACCGGCTTGTTGATGCTTCGGGCGTACCCGATCTCAAAGATCGTGCCTGGATCCAGGCCATCGGCGATAGCGAACATGAGGTCGCACTTTTTAATCGCATCGATATCTTTCTGAACGACATCTGATGCGCTTCCCAGGCCAATGTCATGAAACGGTGAGAAAACGTTTAGCCCTGCACTCTTGAGAAGAGTGCGTGCCTGTTCGATTATCCAGATCTGGCCCAGGTGAAAGAATGGACCCGCGAGATAGACCATCTTGTTCGCGCTCTGCTCTATCGTTTTGCACATGATCGGTGCATGCTTGGCGTGCTCAATCTGCTGCAGCGTGGCAAAGCCTTGGGTCTCGCAGTAGTAGGCGGTGGCGCGAGAGGCCCTGTCTGCTGCCAGAGCTGGCGCAAGGCCGTCCTCCATCCAGGCCTGGGCGAAGTAGGCGACGAAGCAGTCACCCGATCCGATCTTCCAGACATTAGCCGTTCGGTATGCCGGCACCTGTGACGTGCCTGACGCCGTCCACACGAGAGCGCCTTGCGCCCCTTGTTTGATGATGACGACCTCGGCGTTTTGCTCTCGTGCGATCTTTTCGGCGCACTGCTGTGCAGAGCCCTCGGTCAGAGCCGCCATCTGCCTAGCCTCCCAGCTGTTTAGCACCAACGCGAGATGCTTGGCCTTCGATCCGTTGGCATCGAAGGGAACGGGCGCGCCCTGGTTCTGAGGGTCATAGACTGCCCAGTCAGCATCAACGATGGCATCGCCTTCCAGCATCCCAAATCGCACCACGTGCTTACCCCTAACCTGCAAAGGAGCTGAAGGCGTCGTGGGCACGTGGTCGATCTGGGGATCCCCCAGATCGTGCAGGTAGTAGAACGAGACGGCCTTGTCGATGGATGCCGTGTGCGTCGTCAGCTTGCCGAACATGTGCGTATACATCTGCAGATGCTTTGCAGAATTGTCGCTCGTGTATGTGTGGAACACTACGTCCGAACCGCAGGTGGCAATGACTACGGCGGCGCGGCCACCGGAACCATAGGCCTCATCCCACGAAGGTCGGATGCATCGTTCATAGTAGAACCCGCCTGTGACATGGATGGTCATGTCAGGCGTGCTCCACCAGCACACGCACCTGACCACCATTGACGGACTTGACGGTTGCCTTGTAGGTATGACTCTCCAGCATGCACTCACGCATTCGCTGGACCTTGACTGCTAGGAGGCCGCCAACAAGTTGACCTCCAGTAGTGACAACTTGGATCTCCTGCGTCTTAGACGCAGACGCAATAATTACTTGCAGCTCATCGCCGATCTTAAGAGTAGGAACCACCTCCGAATTTGGCGATGCAATCTGAGTTTCGAATCGCAAAACATCACATGCGATCACTTCATCATCGGTACCACCACCACCACCACCACCTCCGCTAGAGCCAGACATATGCAAATCCTTTAGTAATAAATTGATACTAAGCGATGGAAATGTTGGTCGGAATAATCGCTACTTCTTTACTGGGGGGTCAGGCTTGTGTAAGCGATCTATGTCAGTCGCTTTGCTGAAATCCACCTGAGTACAATAATCCGTCGACGCCTAGCTTCTCCAGTGCTCTATTCGCGGTTCTGTACCCGGGCATCTGATCGCCGGTTTTGATGGAGCGATGGTAAAAGTCACCACTCGAATATTTGAAAATACGCAAAGCTGTGCTCATGATGCCTTTGGCAAGAGTAATGGCGGCCATCACGTTTGCAATCCATTCGCTCACGTTGGCATCTTTGGGTGGCACTGCCGCCAAGCCGCTATATGACTCTTCTGATACCTTATTAGGGTCAGCGCCGTCCTTTGCCTTTACGGGCGCCCGCTGGACTTCAAAGAGATAGCCAGTGAACGACGTCGTGACGATTCGCGAGATGAAAACCCCGCGGGATGACTTGAGCGTTGACTTGTTCAGCCAAGCGTAAATCTTCTTTGCATCGTAGTAGTGTGGTGGCGGATCGGGCAATCGGAGGTATCCAGGCTCAGAGTGCGGATCTGTTTCGAATTCGCCTTCGGCGTTGCACCATCCCACCGATTGGATCAATGAGGGATTGTCGGCCAGTGATTGATGCAGGCCTTCCCACAGATCATGCACGGCCCCTTCCGATTCGAGCATGGCGTTCGCAATGAACTCGGCCTTGCCGACGCCCTTTTTCGTGCCACTGCTGTCGCCTGGCGCGCTGACGTCGCTGGGCGCTGATGGCACCCGGATGGTGGGGCGGCTGGTATCGCGGCTGACGGTTTGATAGGTCAGTTTGGCGTGTGTTCCCAAGATCCTGATGGAGGAGTCTTCGACTGCATGGATATCGGTGTCAGTGTCCGACACGAGCTGTTGGGCGGTTGGTACCGTCTCCCCTTCGGGGATATCGATGGTCTTTCGTTGCGGGCGTAGGAACTTGCCCATCTCTCCCTCGGAGGGCTGATCACTCACCTTCCTGTACGTGCTGACTGGCGGTGTTGTCGGCAGCGAGTAGCCCACCACACGCAGGCCTAGAAATTCTCCGGTTCTCAGTAGAATGCCCTGGACCTCCAGTCGTGCCTTGCCTTCGAACCATGGGCCAGCGCAGACAAACGCATGAGACTGCTTGTCGCCGTTCAGTTGTTGATCGATCTGTGCCTTGATGGACTTGACTTTCTTCGAAGAGGCTTTGCCGTAGCGTAAGTGAGCGAGAAGAAATCCATCGGTAGGCGGACAACGCTCAGGTAGCCAAACGGGCCATGCATCAGATTCGGGTGAAATAGGCTCCTGGAGCAGCAGACGGTCGGTCACGTCGGCGTCTTCATAGGTGATGAGTACCCTTGTCACCTCGAAGTTGCTGGCATAGCATCGTGCTAAATACTCTGTACAAGGCAGCAATAAAGATTTGCCGTTTACCGTGAACCGGAGCATTGGGCTGCGATCCCCTCGTGGGAACTTGAGCTGGTAGTCGTCTGGTGGGATGAGGTGCGGGAAGTTCTTTACGCTGATGTGTTCCCGTTGCTCAGGCTTCCAGTGTTCTTCGAATGAGTAAGTGCATTCGATGAAGAACTCCTCGAAAACCAACTGCCGTGTTGAACACCCGTCTCGCCAAACTGACCCTATCCTGAACTGTCCAAGATAAGCCATGGAAACGGTTGCCTCCATGTTTCCCTGGCTGAGCGATCCATCGGGTTCCAACTGTTTGAAGAACAGAACAATCTGAGGCACTTTGCCCGCATAGAGCGACTTGATGCCGCCGTACCAAATGACCACGAAGTCTCGACCTCGCACTAGATTGAGGTCTATCGGTGCATTTTTTAGGGGGGTGGATTCGGTGAGAAACTTTCTTGGCATAGGGGAAGTTGATACTGAAGTCCGAGGTCCAAGGCGCTCCTCGCCTCAGCGTGCGATCGCTAGATGTTGTTGCCTGTGGCTTGCGTGGCGTCAAAAGCTCGTGCTCATAGAGGAACGAATAGGGATGCTGCGTTGCCGAATAAGCGGTTGTATAGATCCACGGCATAACGATCGGTCATTCCCGCTACGAAGTCGCAGATAACCCGCATCTTCTCGTTTTCATCATGGAGAAGATCGACCACTATGCGGACGTCCTGTGGCAACAAGCTGTGGGTGGTGGAGAGCGTCTCGAACAGCCTTGTGACTATCTCCCCTCCCCGGTGCTCCACGACCTTCAGCCGAGGAGACATGATTAACGATAGGTAGGTGAAATGCTTTAGCGCTTCGATCTTGAGAAGAATGTCTCTTTTTATGTTGAGACTGGCCATTGCCAAGTTATCGGTAGGCCTGATGCTGATTCCCATCATGAACTCATGTACCAGCGAGGACGACAGCTTGGTTCGCAAGTGAGAGTTCTCCGCAGCGAGGCGCGAGATTTTGAAATCGACGATGCCACTGTCGAACTTCTTGCCCTCCTCGGGAAGCTTGTACCCAACAGTGCTAGCTAGTGCCGCCAGGATCTCCGCATCGGTGACATCTGGGATGACGGGAGTAATTTTCTTTCTCAGCTGCTCCAGGAAGGGAGCGTGATCGGCGCGGCTGATTAGGTCAAGTGGGGAGGTGAAACCCGCTTTCATGGCGTCTTCGAGGTCGTAGGTCGAGTACGCGATGTCGTCGGCGATATCCATGATCCGGCATTCCAGAGTCTTGAATTCGCCTGTATGTCCCGGCGCGACATGACTCTTGATATGGCGAACGATGTCAGCTTCAGAGGCGTAGTACCCCTTGACGACATCAGCCTTGGGCCCCCGTTTCAGTGGGATGCGCTTGTTGTACTTGAGGATTGCGGCAAGTGATCGGTAGGTCAGGTTCAAGCCCAGCCTAGCGTCGTGGCCTTCCGCATCGATGCCGTGGATGAAGGAAGGATCCAGATGGCCCGCGTAGACCTTACGCTCTACCTTGGTGAGGATCCGCAGTGTCTGAGCATTGCCCTCGAAACCTCCATACTTCTTCATGCAAGCGTCTAGGGCACGTTCACCGTTGTGCCCGAATGGAGGATGACCTAGGTCGTGCGCCAAACCAGCGAATTCGACGAGGTCCTCATCGATACGAACCCGATCTTCTCCCGTCCCAAGGACGGAATCTTTCGCATTCAGCATCTGCGCGATGCCTTTGGCGATCTGTGCGACTTCCAGCGAGTGCGTAAGCCGATTGCGAAAGAAATCGGATTCAGATCCTGGGAGAAGCTGGGTCTTGCCTTGAAGCCGGCGGAACGATGGAGAGTGCAGCAACCTGCCATAGTCCCGTCGAAAAGGGGACCTACCCCATTCCTCTTTCTCCTTCTCCCCCCCGATGCGTGCGATGTCTTTATTGGTATACATGTGGAGCAACAAAAAAGCCACCCATTTAGGGTGGCTTCGATTGGACCTAAACAGCGATTGCTGTCTTGGCGTGAGATTTCGCTCTTGACGCAGGTTTCAGAGCGCGGGTAGCTGGCTGCGCTGCGTTGTTCGCTGTCTGCTTCTCAGTCGTGTGGTTGCGTTGCTGAGTGCGTTTGCTCGTTACCTGATGACTGTACATGTCGCGTTGCACTGCGGCTTGGGCGCCAAAAAAAGCTTGGTGATCAAACGGCATATCAGGCTCCTGATCCTTGGGATGTGGACTTTAAATGCTACATCGGTAGCAACGGGCGCGCAATTGTATGTTCACCCCTATGGGCTGTCGGATGTATTCCCGAGTGACGTAATCACCTGATCCGGCAGCTATTGGGGGCCGATTCTGCAGTGAGATAGAACAGGACTGTGCATGTGACTAGGCAGCTGAAGACTTCCACCGAACTGCGGCGCATCCCGGACAGCCGCGTGGTCCGCACTGCTGGGATCGTGACACTGCGCCAGCAACCGGAAACCGCCAAGGGAACGATCTTCGTGTCACTGGAGGACGAACCCGGCGCCAGGCAGGTCGTCGTCTGGCGTGGCGTTCGGGACGCGTAACGCGAGTTGCTGCTGGGCTCCAGATTGCTGGCCGTGAAGGGCCGCTGGCAACGCGAGGGCGAGGTGTGCAATCTGGTGGCAGACCGGCTCGCGGATCTGTCGCCGCTGCTCGGACGGCTGGCCACCGAGAGCCGGGATTTCAAATGAGGAACAAGTGATGATGCAGGCGCATCTGTTTGGCGAGGCTCCCATCGAGTCCTCCATCCAAGGGCTGGTCTATCAGACGCAGTTTCTGAGCGAGGAGCAAGAGCAGGCATTGATCGCCACCATCCGGTCGCTGCCGCTGCATGCGGCGCAATACAAGCAGTACCTCGCGCGGCGCCGGGTGACGAGTTTTGGTGGCTCGTACGACTTCGATGCCAACCGGCTGCTGCCGGGTGTGGACCTCGTGTAATCGTCAACGCTATTTGAGAATAAAGGCAAATCTCGGGGGTTAAATGAGAATTTGTCCGACTGGCCCAATCTGCCATAGCCGTACTCATAAAAGTTGTAGCTAAAGTCACCCGCCTCATTGTTCCGTTGCTGTTCGAAGTCGCCGCGTCTGCCCTGGCGGATTGCCAATGACCCGCTTGAAAGCGCGGCTGAAGGCGGCCTGCGATGTGTAGCCCAGCTGCTCTGCCACCGCGTCGATCGACAACCGGTCCTGCGTCAACCACTGGCTGGCCAGTCGCATGCGCAGCTCGGTCGCGTAGCGCAGCGGCGGCATGCCGATCGTGGCCTGGAAGCGCTCCGCGAACACGGAGCGCGAGATATGGCACTGTGCGGCCAGTTCTGCCACCGTCCAGTCGCGCCCCGGCTGCCTGTGCAGAGCAAGAATGGCGTGCGCCAGCCGTGGGTCCTGCAGCGCTGTGACTAGGCCCGCGGCGTTGTCGCACCCGCACTCCACCCAGCCGCGCACGATCATTGCCGCTGCCACCTCGGCCAGCCGCGCCAGGATGCCGGCGAAGCCGACACGCCCGGAGCAGATCTCGCCCTTCATTGAAGCGAGGATCGACGGCAGGCCGGGGTAACGCTCGCCCGTGGCATCCACCAGCATCAGCCCCGGCGTCAGCCGGCCGAGGGCCTGCATGCCTCCGAGGTCGAACTCTAGGCAGCCGTAGAAGAAGATTGCGCTGGGCAGGGGGCTGGTGCTGGGGCAGTCATCCACTCCGTAGACGCCGTCGCCGAGCGGCGGCGCGGCGAAGCTGCCGATGTCCTGCACGGACGCGTCCGGGCTCGACAGGAGCTGGTGCACCCCGCCCTGCGGTAGCAAAACGACATTGCCGGCCGAGAGCGCGTGCAGCGTGCCGTCTTCGGTACGCAGGATGGCGGACCCGACCGCGAGGTAGTGGAAGTATGCATGCCCAGGACGGGCTGCGAAACCGATGCCGAACGTCGGACCAGTCTGCACCCGTCGGTACTGCACGCCGCGCAGGCGCATGCCCGTCAGCAGTTCGCTGATTAGGCCGGAAGAAAGTGCGAAAGGTGGCGGCACTGGATTTCAGGTGTTTGGATCAAAAATTCAAGATAACCCATCATAGATCATCCTGAAGTTCACGCCTACAGTCGCCACTTCAATGCTTTCAAGGACGTGTGATGAATGATGCTGTTTGCGATCCCGCGCGGCTTTCCGGACCAAAGTACGCGCCCAGCGGCGCTCCTGCCGAGCCAGCCTGGACGGCGGTGCTCTCGTTGGCAATGGGTGTTTTCGGACTGCTTACGGCGGAGTACCTTCCTGCCAGCCTGCTGACGCCAATGGCGGCGGACCTGGGTGTCTCGGAAGCCCTAGCGGGGCAGGCGGTGACCGTGACGGCCGTCGTGGCCCTATTCGCTGGTCTGTTGGTGCCGGGCCTGACGCGGGCGCTCGACCGGCGGGTCGTGCTGCTGGGCTTCTCGGCGCTGATGGTCGCTTCTAACCTGCTGGTGGCCGCTTCGTCGAGCCTCGCGGTGCTGCTGCTGATGCGGATCCTGCTAGGCATCGCGCTAGGCGGCTTCTGGAGCATGGCGGCCGCGGTAGCGATGCGCCTGGTGCCGACGGCGCTGCTGCCACGCGCCTTGTCGATCATCTTCAGCGGCATCGCGGTGGGGACCGTCGTGGCGGTGCCGCTCGGCAGCTACCTGGGAGGGCGCTACGGCTGGCGCAGCGCTTTCCTCGCGGCGGCCGCGGTCGGAATGGTGACGCTAGCCTTCCAGTGGTTCACGTTGCCGCGGCTCGCACCCACCAAGACCGCACGTCTGCGGACCGTACTGGAGGTGCTACTGCGCCCGGGCATCGGCGTGGGCATGCTGGGCTGCGTGCTGGTGCATACCGGGCACTTCGCGCTTTTCACCTATATCCGACCGTTCCTGGAAAGCACTACCGGCATCGGGCCAGATGGGCTGGCGTTGATGCTGTTGGGCTTTGGCGTGGCGAACTTCGCTGGCACGTTGCTGGCCGGCTGGATGCTGCACCGCAGTGTGCGGGTTACGCTCGTACTGATGCCTGCGCTGGTCGGCGTGGCTGCGCTGGCCCTGGTGGGACTGCCCGCTACGGTGGCCGGGCAGGCGTTGCTGTTAGCGCTTTGGGGCTTGGCCTTCGGCGCTGTGCCTGTGGCGTGGTCGAACTGGGTTGCTCAGGCCGTCCCGGATCAAGCGGAAAGCGCCGGGGGCATGGTGGTGGCGTCGGTACAGTCGGCAATTGCCGCCGGTGCAGCGGCGGGGGGCGCGATGTTCAGCGTCAGCGGCATCGCGGGGGTGTTCGTCGCGGCTGGTATCTTGATGCTGCTCGCGGCGCTCCTGATCGCGCTGCGGGTCAGAGTCAATCCGGCAGGCCAAGAAAGGCGGAACGCCCAGAATTTACATGCTTAAGTTCGAGCCCGCGTTGACTCTTCCCAGCCGACACCGGTCGGCCCGTCCCTGGTCTGCTCGAGAACACAAGGCAAGTACAGGTTGTTGCGGCGATAGATGCCGCTGATGAACTCCCCATAGACTACTGGCCGATGAGTCATGCCGTATGCAGTGCATCCAGATTCGGCTTGACCGTGGTTGTCACGCGTACCTCCTGATGTGCGACGGCGTGATCCACATAGCCGTCTGGACGTATGAGCAAGGCATGCACGCCTGCCAGTGTTGCCTGGCGATCCGCGGGAACAGCTTTGACCGTAGCGACCCATCGCGCGTCAAGCTGAGGCGTGTAGTTGCCATCCTTGCCTTCCTCGGAGTTCGTGAGTTGTAGCAGCAGCCAAAGGCCACTGCGCAGAAAACTGAACAGCGAGGCTCGGCCACCCTCATCCAGTTGCAACTGCCAGTCAGACAGCCGCCGCCCCGTCCAGTCGGGCAGCAGCGCCCATCCCTGCGGAACAGCGGCGAGCGGGGCCAGGTATCGAACTCCGTAGCCGGACAAATCATGCGCGAGCGCTGCATTGAGTGCGGGGATTTTCATCAGCTCGCTGAACATCTCCCGCAGCGCCTGTCCTGGGGCATCGAACGAATTCATCATGAGCGCGCTCTGCGCCAAGGTGTTCTGGTACAACGCGGCACCCACTGCATGACGCTCCTGGTGGTAGCTTTCGAGCAGCGACTCGGGCGCGCGGCCGTTCACCACGCCCGCCAGCTTCCAGCCCAGGTTCATCGCGTCCTGCATGCCCACGTTCATGCCTTGGCCGCCAGCGGGAAGGTGGATGTGTGCAGCATCACCAACCAGCAGCATGCGATCTTTACGGTAGGCACTCGCCAAACGGGTTTCGTTCGAGAAGCGCGACAGCCACTCCGGCGCATGTAGACCGAAGTCCTGTCCCGCCACTCGGCGGGTTGAATCAGACAACTCTTCGAGCGTGACGGGCCTGGTCAAAGGCACGTCCATCCGGTCGGCATCAATGACGATAACCCGGTACAAGCCGCCACCCAGAGGAACCACCATCAAGCCGCCCACCATGTTGCCCACGCTGAGTCCCGGCGTAGACGGTGGCGCGCTCAGACGAACGTCGCCCAGCATTACTGTCTTCGTGGCGGGCAGGCCGTCGTACGCGATGCCAGCGTGCTGGCGAACCAGACTGCGCGCGCCGTCTGCACCGACCACGTAGCTGCCAGAAATATCGAAAGGCGTGCCGCTTTGTTGTCCCAACACGGAGACGCCATCGGCCACTTCGGCGATGCTCTCCACAGTGGCATTTCTGCGCACGTCAACGCCCAGTTCATGTGCCCATGCCTCTAGCAGTTGCTCGGTCACGCTCTGTGGGATGAAAAGAGTGAAGGGGAAGGCCGTGTCGATGACCGAAAAGTCGAGGCGGGTGCCGAGACCTGCGAAGTGCCCGGTTGGAATTTTCATGCCGGCCGCTAGAAAGCGGTCGGCCACGCCGCGCTGGGCCAGCATCTCCACCGTCCTACCGTGCATGGTCAAAGCGCGCGACTGCGCCACCGGCTTGGCACGGCGCTCCAGTACGGTGACGCGCAGGCCTGCCAGCCGCAACTCGCATGCCAGAGTCAAGCCCACAGGGCCTGCGCCCACCACGATCACATCCCCATTGTCATTTTTCATTCACATTCCAATCTAACGGTGTTAGTCATGAGCTTTATGCTAATCTAACGTCGTTAGTCTGTCAAATGGGAAATGCATGAAAATTCAACGTGAAGCAGTAATTGCCACTGCTTTGAGCCTGCTGGACGAGGTAGGCATAGAGGGTCTGACGATGCGCCGTCTTGCCCAGGAACTGGAAATCAAAGCGGCGTCGCTGTATTGGCACTTCACCAATAAGCAGGCCTTGATGGATGGCATAGCGGACGCTTTGATGGAAGGGGTTGCACACAAGCATCTGGCCGAACCCTCCACTTCGACCACGTGGTGCATTGCGGTCAGCATGACAGCGCATGAAATCCGCCGCGCGCTGCTCAAGCGACGTGACGGTGCGCGCGTTTACGCAGGCACCTATGTCACCACCGGCAACACCCTCCGCGTTGCCGAGGCCTTGATAGGCCCTTTGCGCGAGGCTGGGGCCTCCACTCGCTTGGCGTCTTGGGGGGCCTTCAGCATCCTGTATTACGTGATGGGTTTCGTGATGGAAGAGCAACCGTTGGTTCGTCCGGACGCAAAGCCCTTGAACATCGAGAGTCACCGAGGTTCGTTCGAGGCGCTGGCGGCCCACAGCTATCCCCATGCCTTAGCGGCTATGGGTGATTTGTTTAACCCGGATTTTGATGCGCGATTTGACCTAGGCCTCGATCTGCTCATTACCGGACTTCGCGTGAGGATCGCAGGAGGTTGAGTTGTCACGACTGGTCGCAGCGGATCTGCAGCGAGCGCTGTCGTTGATTAGGAATTCTAGAACGCCCTAGCCTTCATCTTTGTGTTGGCTGCCAAGCCGTTTGCGAGCAGGGGCGGACAAGATGCATGAAGCACTCAATCATCAACGAGCCGCCCGAACCCGCGTGGTTAAGCGCTTAGCTGTGATCGAAATGGGGCTTTACCGTCGTTTTACCGTGAGAAGCGCACGTCTTTTGCTGGCACGAAAGATGGAGCGATTTGCGGGGAAACGACTCTGGAGACACCATCATCAATCGGGTGTAAGGATCACATGCAAGACTTGCGGGCACATTTTCGACGGCAGCGCATGGGAGTGCCCTAAGTGCGGCGCCCCTGCTCCTCTTTATGCCGATAGCGGACGTTTGTCAGACTCGGCGCCCATCACATCATGCGGCCGAGAGCCTGGCATCAGTCTGATGCCTATCCCTGGGAGTTAATCCAGCACTTTTACAGTTGAGTCGCAGGCGCTGAGGCCGGTCGACTCGGCCCCGGCAATTCATCGACATTTCAAGCCTATTTTATGGCCACCGTAGTGGACTACACGCAACTCCAACGAGATGGTCGACTGATGCAACCAGACAGGCCGTCTCTGGTTTCAACCATGGATTGACGTGGCTTCCCTGAAAACCTGTCGAAGCTCGGGCTTAAATAGCAGCAAGTCCCCCCAGCGCTCGTGAAGCAACGTCGGCAGGGCGCCGAAACGGGAGTGAATTTAATGAAACGAATAAATTCCAATTTCGGCCAATGTCAGCTTTAGACAAGCGGGAGCGTTGCATTTGGGCCCTGAGCCGACTTTGCGTCAGCCAACTTGAGTGACTGCTTTGCAGCGATTGCTGCCATTCGCATCTCGGTCACGAATGGGTACTATCGGCCATAAGCGGCCATTCGGGAAGCGATATTCGACGAATGCTTCAGGCTGAACCCAGTCGCTCGGTTACTGCGATCGAACGGCGGCATCTGCCGCAACCAGCTGTTGGACTCAACACGCATAGGTGGACGTGCCCCTAGATGTTGTTCACAGGTTCTGCGAATAGGCCAGCTTGACGACCGTTGACTCACCGACCTCAACGCGTCGGGCGAAGGTGAGTTTGAGGTCAACCAAGTTTTTGACACCTTCAAGTTGTACCGACTCAACCCGTACAAACCGACCTTCACCGTAGTCGGTGAACGTCAGGGTGCGGAACACCTCACTGGAGAGCAAGACCGACTGGCCAATCGGAAGCGGCGCCACGTAGACCTCGATTTGGTTGAAGTCACACTGATACCCAGCGCCTTGCCCTTCACGGTGCCTGACCTGGAGATCCTCTGGCCGCTTGTGCATGGCATCGAAATCCGCGTGCTGCCAGTCCCACACCCAGTCGGGGCGGGTGGCGTTGTCCAGCAGAAGGATTGGCGTCCCGCCCTTTGTCACGATGAGGTCGGCCTGCGCCTGCAACGCTTTCCAGTAGGCATTACCGTCCCGGACCACGATCTCCTTGATATCCGATTGGCACAGGACATCGTTCAGTACGACGATGGCAACCTGCTGGGCCATGGCATCAGCGAAGTACTCTGCCTCGTTCACCGCTCGCTGGTCCATCTGCAGCTTTGTCAGCTCGCCGCGACGCACCTGTGTGAGGGTAAGAGTGAATTCCTCCAAGTTCTCGGCTGTGATTCCGATCGGGAACAAGTGGACCGGGAAGCGCCCCTTCTCTGTGCTGAATGCTGCGGTAGACGCATACCGCCCGATCTCCAGAAGTCGATTTGGGTCAATCGGCTGGCTGGCCAGAGTCTCTTCACGCCGATCCTCCAACGCCTTCTGGGCCGCAAGAAGGCCGGCCTTCACTTGGTCGATGGCCGTCTGCGCCGGCACTCCGGGCTTGACGCGCGCTTTAATGAGTTCGATGTGCTCGACCGAGAGGCCAGTCTGTGCGTCCAACCGTTCTAGCCAGCTCGTCAGTCGGCCACGAAGAATGTCAATGCTGCTGTATTGATCAAAGCGGGAATCGAACCAGACATCCATTTGCCGCTGCAGCGAGCGAGGCAAGCTCCAGGTTCCAGTGGCCAGAACGGCAAACAGTTCGAGTTGAGACTCCTGGAGCGACTCCACATCGTCGGCGCCACCAAAGGAGTACACACGCGAGCTGACCATGTTGGGCCTACGCATGTCTTTCACTCGTTCAACGAATCCGTCCAAGCGCCCCACATAGCCGCCACGCCATTCGCCTGATGCCGCGAACTGGCGTACCTTTGCAACTAGGTACTCGGGCGGCGACAAGTTGCTGAGCGAGTCGACAGCCTGACCGCCGCTCTTCCACTGCTTACCTGTCAAGAGCCCGCCGGCGATCTCGAACGCCAACGAACTGCTGGCAGATGCTGCCGGCACGGCGCGGACCCAGTCGAGCATCAGCTCGATGGTCAGTAAGCACACATCGGTCCAATAATTTCGCAGTGCCGCTTGGAAGGCGCCCTGCTGCAACTTTGGTCTCAATCGTTCCTGCAACTCAGGATGGTCGGCTTCAAGGCCAAATTTCGTGCAAAAGTCAGGCCAATCCAACCCAAGGTCTTCGATCGTGATGAACGTCGTCTTGTCGTAGAGCTGGTACGGCTCGTGATCGAAGTCCAGCGTGCCCCACCACTTGCTGAGCACGTCAGCCAACCATTCGGCGGCAGCCTGATCGCCGCGCAACACGGCCGCGAGCAGCATCCGAGCCGTCTCTTCGATGTGCTTGACGTTCAGGCGTGCCAATCTTGGTAAGGTTGCCCAGTCCAATGCATGCGCGTCTCGATTTCGCCTAGGCTTGTCGGGCCGCCCGTTCTCCCATCCTGCAACGAAGGTGGAGAGCACCTCGTCGTAGACACGATTGAGCGGCGGTCGTAGCACCACCATCTGCTTGTGACTGTGCTCGATGATCCCCTGCTCTTCGACCCTGAAGGCCCACCAGTTGCTGAGCTGGTACATCATCAGCGGCGGCAGCCGAAGCAGGTGTTCCCGGATCTCGACGGGCGATGCGCGAAGCTCGTCGGCATCGAGATGCTGCAGCAGATGGCACAAGCGACGCAGTGGCCTGGTGTCTCGGACCATACCCTCGATCGCAGCCTCGAAGATGCCGCGATAAACGTTGCTCCAGTTTTTGTGCAGGGTTCGATCGAAGAAGCTTTGCGGATCGGGCAGGAGCGCCCAGCTGCCTTGCTCGCCGGACTCCATCTTGTCCAGGCAGGCCGCAAGCAGCAGACCGTGCAAGTCGATCAGCGCGCTATAAGCGCGCTCAAACCCCTCGTTGTCGGGCTTGGCTGCCATGTTTCGCGCATCGGCAGCCAACTCACCAAGGATGGATTCAACCCGGATGCCATACCTCTCACGAGATGTCGGCTGCACCACCACCGACCAGCGCAGCAGCCAGCGCTGCCAAGGTGCAAGCTCCGGGCCGTCCGCCACCATGGCGAGAGGCAAATCGCCTTCGTAGACCGTACCCGGACTCATCGGCAACGTGAGCAATGGCCAGGACTTGTTGACACCAAACGCTTCCGGCTTGTCAGGCCTAGGCGATGTCAGTGCACTGCGATACCACGTTTCGACGACCAGCCTAACAACCCAGATGCGAACGTCCACCAATCGCGCCTGCGCCCGCAGGCGCAATTCTCCTTGGATATCACCCTCCGGGAACCCCCTGCCAACCAGCAGGCGCGGTCCTTCAGGTGCCTTGTCGTCCCCATATGACGGCACGGGAAACCAGCCCTTCGCAATGCCACCAGCCAACACTTGAAATGAGTTCAAGCGCTGCACGTCTCTGGGCAGCGCCACGTTGACGGTGTAGCGCTGAATGACCCTGGCTTGCACCTCTGGCCGGAGAAATTCCACCGTTCTGAACAGAAAAAACGTCGTCAGCGCGGCATTGAAGATGAACCAGGCGGTGTCGATCGCCGCCCAGCCTGGAAGCCATGCAGTTCCCCATGCGCTCAACATCAGGTACTGGATACCCATCACGATAACCAATCCTAACGACGACAAACCGGCTGCAAGCCCACCCGAGTCGAGTATGTAAAGGTGAATGAAGGCCTCCGCCGCCGGCCTGCGTTGCAAGTAGACGGCTACGAACGAGATCACTATCGGGTAGACCAGCGCGGCCAGCGTCGCCTGGATGGTCCACACAGTAGAGAAATGGCTCAGTTGTTCTGCGGCCTCCCATTTGAGCCAAGCGGGGGCGAACCAGCCCTGTGGAAGCACTGCAGCGAACACCAGCAGCGCGACCTGCAAAGTCAGCAGCGAGAAAGCAAACCGCAAAGGATGCTCGCCAGCGAGTAGCAGATCCCGCTCCAACTTGGACAGCGCCAGACGGCGTCTGCAGCTGTTCTGCGCGAACCACGCGGCCTCGTCGCGAAGCGCAACTGTGCGGACGGACCATGGGGTCTTAAGCAGATTTTGGGCAATACGAGTTGCGTGCATTTTGAAGAGCTTACGACAGCCCGCCACCTCCCCAACCGGCAAGCTGCGCGCCTATTGAACCTCAGCGACGATCGATAGTGCTCAGGTCGATGCTCAGTCCCTGCCGGTTTGGCTTGCTGCAGACGATGCATTTGGACGGAGTCATGCACAGCGCTGCCGCGGCAGCTACGTTCGTCGCGCGAACGACTGCACTGCTACCGAGACCGGATGTAGCGAGCCCTAACTCCACAGGCAGCAAACGCTGCAAAGCGGTCACTCAGGTTGGCTGACGCAAAGTCCTCTCAGGGCCCGGAGCGGACTTCCGTTTGACCTGAATTGCTGCCCGAAAGCGGGCGCTTAACGTAGAGCTAGCTGAGCTTGTCGAGGACGATGCAGCTCCGCGAGCAAACGCTTTGCAAGCCAACGCGCGTATATGAGCGCCTCATCAACGGGCGCTGCGCAGACTTCTGCGTACATCCGCAGGCAGCTATTGGAGAGTTCTCGCCCGAGAGCAACCCTCACCAGCGGAGCGATTCCTTCGCAGCCGACTGGTCCGCCCGCTCGGCTTCTCGCAGCCAGCTCTCCGCCATACCCATCAGCATGGCCGAGCTTCGCGGTGATGCCGGCATCGCTGTAGCCCAGTCTTGGCACTGTTTTGCGAGCACCCGCTCCTGCTGCCCTCCCTCTCCAAACGCCTTGCTGTAGACCCCCCGCATATTGAATCGCTCGATGGCAAGCCCTCGCTCCACCTCTTCAGACGCGAGGTGCTCAATAACGGCCCGAACGGCCTCGTGAGGCCAAGCTCCGTCTGCTTGGTTGAAAGGTGCATGTGCGAGCAGGGCGCCAATGCGTTGGTCCGTAATTTTTTCGCGGTCGACTTCATCCGCAATCAGTCGAACCTCTTGGCACCAAGCCAACAGTGCGGAGTAGTCGACCTCTGCGCCGTTCTGCCCTGGAAGCACCTGCAAGCCCGTCAAAAGCTCGTACGCGGCAACTGCGAGCTTCTCAGCCCCCTCCGACACAGGCTCTGGCTCCCGATTCGCCGGCTTGAACACTGCGCAAATCGCGTCCATGAACATTTGAGGCCGTTGCACCAACAGAGTGTGGAGTACGAGCGGCTGCCGA
Organism: Acidovorax sp. GBBC 1281; assembly: GCF_028473645.1. NCBI lineage: Bacteria > Pseudomonadati > Pseudomonadota > Betaproteobacteria > Burkholderiales > Comamonadaceae > Acidovorax > Acidovorax sp. GBBC 1281. The sequence continues at coordinate 5,295,136 of NZ_CP097269.1, read as the reverse complement.
CGCAAATGAAAGACCGGCAGGTACCTGAACTCCAGAGCAGCTATGTCGTCAGGGGTGATGTCGCCCCGCTTGCGGAGTTCATCAAAGGCATGCTCAATGTTGTAAATACTGAGGTTCCCACCGCCCCGTGCTGACGCATTAAGCTCAGGCACTGCGCCGTCAAGTAGCTGGACAACCAGCGTCGTTGGCAACTCACCCAACCTGCGTGTTGCAGCATCCAGCGCCGCAAGGGGACGCCCATACTCGAGATAGCGCCGAACTCCAAAGAGCAACTCATCAGCATCCCCACGTACAAAGTACGAAGGTTTCAGGCGCCAATAAGCATCATTTACCTCTGGACCGTATTCCTGCACATAGTTCCAAGTTTGAATCGATTCATCCAGCGCTGTTAGGATTCGGGCCACCCGCTCAGGCGCCACCCGCTCAAGGACAAAAGTCTCACGTGCGAAGTGAGTCCATTGTCCCTGGAATCGAGTGGCGCCCTCCGCCAGCACAGAACCGGCAACGACATCGACGCTCGGAGCTGCGCGCAGAACCTGAAGGAAGAACTGCCCAAGCTCATCGAAGCCAAATTCAAGACTCCTCGCGGCCATAGCAACGTGTTGCGGTTGCTTTGACCGCTGGGCCAGCTCAATCAGCCCTTGTCTGCCTGACTCCCTCATCACGTCCAAGACCGCTTCGTGCCGGGCCGCATCAATCGCCTCAGTGGGGTCGTCAGAGTCAACCTTGCCGGGCACATCTGGCATCCAGTCATCAAAAAGCCAGATGGACTTCTCTACCGCACTCTGAGGGGCAAATTGGGCGAGTAGGGGGTCAATGCGGGCCAATGCCTCCTCCGAAACTGCCCAGTCAGTTCCAGCGTACGTCCGGTGCTTATTCACTTCCTTCCGAAGTGCGTCCCAAACAGTGAATCGAGCCTCGCCGGCAGAACTGCTTAGCACGAGGTCCAACCCAGCAACCATCCTCTCGAACCCATCCTTTGGGAACTGACTCATCGCATCTATGAGCGTCGTCCATCTGCTTGGCTCGGTTCCCGCACGCGCGATTGCTTGTTCGACAACAAAGTCTTGAGCGTCCCAGACGACAGCGTATGTCAGAACCTCCGTCTCATCGAACTCTCGAAAGACTGGCGCCTGCGTCGGGCTTGAATGGTCATGTGGCCGAGGAAGGAGTTTGACCATTAGGTCCCACGCAACCTCCGGCACGGTATTCAAGACGTGCGCCAAGACACCCTTGCGCTGCGCAGCATTGGCTCCTGTGTTCGGAGCCCAAGACAGGAAGATTGCTCTTAGGCTATTGATGGGTCGATTTGAAACGGTACCACCGGGGTCAATCTTGGCCAGCTTGGCAAGGCAGACTGATGCACGCAGGAGGAGCCGCGGGTCCCAGGCAACAACCTCAAGGCCCCAAAGAACACCGTAGTAGTAGGCGTGGGACCCAACCAGACCCTTTTGCTCCTCGAAGATTGGCCGGATAGCCATGGCGTCGCCCTCGAGCAAACGCTCGAGGGCTTCAAGGAAAGGGATGGGAGCGGCCTCCGCCAACAGTGCCATCTGGTCTTGCAGACTGACCAATAGCCGGTGGTCTCGTGAAAGGCCTGGAAGGCCTCGAACAATGCCATTGACATAGTCCTGAGGAGTAGTGCCAGGAACTACAAACTCGGCTTGCTCATGAAGGACAGCCATATGGAGCAGGGTATTCATCATCCCGTCGCGCAACCAATGGCTATGTGTGTCGGCACCTCTCTGCTCTGCGGGCCTGTAGACCTCATCCGCCTTTGGCGGTTCAATCGCCTTCCCAAACACCTCACGTGCAGCTGCCGAGAACCTTTCAAGGTGCTCTGCCCCAATAAGGTGGCCCAGATTCACGAAAGCATCAACAGAGGCTCGAAGCGCCCAGACGTCCGTGACGTAGTCAATAGGTGGGTCCTGCAGTTTCGCGAGTTGCCGAAGCGGCGCCTCGCAAGCTGCGTAGTCTTGTACTGACGCGAGACCACAGATGACCGTTTGGTCAGATTTGCTCCTCACATGCCAGGCACCAGCCAGCAAGGCTGGCAAAAGCATCGCGCCTTTTTCTATCCACTCCGGCCTTGGCGCAGTACCGCTCGGAATTCGACGCGCAAGCACAGCCAAGCTGCGTCCGCAACTTCGCGCCATCGCGTAGGCATACTTGGAATTGAACCCCATCCCTTCGAGTGCGTGCCCGAGGTCGGTGCTCGATGGGCGGCGTAGCACCTCATGGTCATGCTTCTTGTCGTCTGCTCCCGCGCTGACCACTGTCGGACCCTTTTGGGCTAGGAGGCCGGCCAACTGACGTGCTTGCGAGCGAGGGAGGAATGACAACCCTGACGTAGCAACTTGACGGGCGGCGTCCTCGGTGTCCACGACAAGAGTCCTTGCCTCCAGGAAGAAGCGGACATCGGTCGGGGCGCTGCGAATCGCAGCAATCGCGAAGGCAACCACCTCGTCAGGTGAGTCGGCCGCGTAAGGCAGTTTGCTGACGCCCTCGCTGAGCTTTCGAACGAGGTCCTCGGCCTGCTGCACTCGACCGGCCAAGAGCACAGCTTCCACAAGTTGCGGTCCAAACCTAGTGGAGTATTCATCCCAGAACTCGTCTGTGCTCCGTACTCCAGCAGCTGGAAAGCAATTCAACTCGTACTTGGCGAACCTGGCTGAGACCGCGGGAGCACGGCAAAGCCAGTCCTCGACCATTGCGCCGTCGAGGTAAAGAACGTCCTTCCACTCACCAAGCTTCTTCTTGTCGTCTACCCAGTCAGCCAGCTTCTTCTTCGGGTTGTCCCAAGTCCGCGGAGACACAAAGACGAAGGACGTCTCCATGCGCTTCGCCTTGTCGACTTCCTTGGTCCTCTTCTCGAAGTCGGACTCGGCCTTGGCTGCGGCGCCAGCGTTGACGCCGAACTCCCAAATTGACTGGCCATCGGGCACGTAGGGAGGAACACCGGCAGCCTCCAGTACGCCGTCAAATCCGCGCACCTGCCCTTTGTCACCGTTGGGGAACCTGATGTTCGAGATGTCTCTTGCGGATGCCCGAATCAAGTCGGCGACCATTTCTGGGAAAACACTTCGAGCTGCAAGCGTGTCCGCCCACTGCTGCAGATTTAGAGCCGTAATCCATCGCATTTCTTTCCTCCCTCTCAATGCACGAAACAACGTGCTTTCTGCTTGCTCATTCCGTCGCTCGGGCCCGCAGCGCCTCCTACAACTCCGCAGGTCCCAAAAGAATGTCGCGCAGCCCTTCTCGCTGGGACCCTCGCTGAGCCAAGCGCCTGCGAGCTCATCATCGGGTGAGCTTAAAAGGCATCCATGATGGCTCCATCAGCGCCTTGCTGAGTGAGAACTGCTCCTCGATGATGTTACCGTCGTCGGACAGCTTAAGAAGGACAGCGCTGCTCAGGTCTTCGCGAAGCTGCTGGTGGGGAATGGGTCTGTCCGGCCCCCCGATGGCCAGTTCAAATTCCCCCAGGCAAGACAGCCGGATGATGACGTTTCAGTGCTACTGACGATGCATCTGGCAACGTCCTTGAGCCGCTAGCTCTTGCCCTCTAACTCCAGCATGCTGCAGCGGTGTATGAGGCAGTCCAGGATGGTGGCTGCCATGGTGGCGTCGCCCAGATACGCTCGTTGACGAACACACTAGACGTTGGGCTGCCATCAAGGCTGTACCGGTAGTTTCCGAGGGAGATGAATTTCCTTTGTGTGCCGAGATTCCAGGAAGCCGCCTGTCACCAATGACGGTTCCTGGCCGATAGTACGCGTTCGGCGACGAAGAGCGGATGACTGCAATCGCTGCAAAGCAGCCTCCTAGGGTGCACTCCAAGATCAGTGCTGCATTGCCATCCTCGGCAGAAACTCCACCCCGGTCCGCTTGACCAGTTCCTGATAGCTGATGGGCTGGCCAACCGATTCTCCTGCCTTGTTTTGCTGCCAATGCGCCCAAGCCCGCTGCGTGGTCGCGTCATAAACCAGCTTGTAAAGGTACGTTGGTACTTTCACCTGATTCGCACCAATCGTTGGACCGCTGTCCGTGAACACTGGCCCCGTGATCACATACACATCCCCTTTGGCCCGCAGCACATAGCGGCGCGTGTCCTGCTCGATCTTGTTCCACGCACCTCCGTTGTGTTGTGAATTCTGAGGAACCATGTTCGCCAGACTGAAGCTCTGCGCCATGCCGGTCGGCGTCGGCATATCGCCTGCGGGCGCCATGTGTCCACGGCTGTACCCCGAGTTCTTGTAGTCCTCTAATTCCGCCCGCTCTCCCCGGGGCAAACGGGCATCCGCAAAGAACCGCTTGGCGCGCTTTTCGTTGGCATCCTCGATGCTCTGGCGATTGAGCCGCTGAGCCACGTAGACAGGTGTCCGCGTCGAGCCGCTGTGCAGCACCGCAAACGCCTCGTAGCAAAGCTCACGCATCTCCCGCCGTGGCTTGATCGCGGGAGGCTTGCCGCCCGCAAAGAACTGCGGACACTGCGCGAAGCTGGTGGGCTGCGGGGTGAGCAGCGCCGCACTGTCGAATTGAGGCGTGCGGGCGGACGAAACACTTGAGAAGGCGCCAACCAATGACAGGACCAGCGCATAAGAAAAACGCACTCGGGGCGACCAAAAAAATTTCAGAATCACTGCGATCAGGCTGCAAAAAAATGGGACTGCCGATTGGAGCATTCGACGGCTTTGTTTCCGAAGTCCGGAGGCCGAATGCGCTGGGTTTTACAGGTGCTTTCACACAGGGGTGCTGCGATGGAGATCTGTGTTCAACTGCCGTTACCGCCTCGATTCATCCGCGTGCGAAACGTGATCGACCAGCGGAGCTCTGTTGTCGGTGGCACGCTGTGCTGCCAACCCCACCGTGCCTCGCCCGCCATCTTGTAGATTGATCGCGGCGCCACATCCAACTGCACGACCTTGCGTGTCGCAGGATCGTCGGGATACGGCCTGAACCGCAGCAGCGCGTGCCCGCCAAGCGACACTCCGACGATGGTCTCGAAGTCCGGTACATCGCGGTGCCAGCCCAGCGGCGTGCCGGGTGCATATTCGGCGACCAGCGCGTGCACCAGATCCTGTGGTGCGACGCCGGCCCACTGCGCTACTTGGTCCCGCAACGGGTGAAGCCGGGGATCGAGGTCCACACCCGGCAGCAGCCGGTTGGCATCGAAGTCGTACGAGCCACCAAAACTCGTCACCCGGCGCCGCGCGAGGTACTGCTTGTATTGCGCCGCATGCAGCGGCAGCGACCGGATGGTGGCGATCAATGCCTGCTCTTGCTCCTCGCTCAGAAACTGCGTCTGATAGACCAGCCCTTGGATGGAGGACTCGATGGGAGCCTCGCCAAACAGATGCGCCTGCATCATCACTTGTTCCTCATTTGAAATCCCGGCTCTCGGTGGCCAGCCGTCCGAGCAGCGGCGACAGATCCGCGAGCCGGTCTGCCACCAGATTGCACACCTCGCCCTCGCGTTGCCAGCGGCCCTTCACGGCCAGCAATCTGGAGCCCAGCAGCACCTCGCGCTGCGCGTCCCGCACGCCGCGCCAGACGATGACCTGCGTGGCGCCGTGTTCGTCATCCAGGGACACGAAGATCGTCCCCTTGGCGGTTTCCGGTTGCTGGCGCAGTGTCACGATCCCAGCCGTACGGACCACACGACCGTTCGGGATGCGCCGCAGTTCCGCAGAAGTCTTCAGCCGGTACTTGTCCAGCTTCTTTCTCAAGAGCGCCATTGGATGGGTGCGCAAGGTCAGGCCCACCGACGCATAGTCCCAGACCACGTCTTCTCCTTCCGGGGCCGCGGGCAGCTCCAGGTAGTCCTCGTCCACGGGCGCGTCCTGCAGCAGCTCGGGCGGAGCGTGCAGCGCAGCGGCATCCCAGACCTGCTGGCGCCGGTGGCCAGACAGCGTGGCGAGTGCCCCCGCTGCGGCCAAGAGCTTCATCTCGTGCTGTTCGAGCCTAGCGCGCCGGGCCAGTTCCTCAGCGCTATCGAACGGGCCCTCGCACCTCGCAGCCATGATGCGCTGCGCACTCGCCGCCTGCAGGCCACGAATCATGTGCAGGCCCAGCCGCACGGCAGGGACGTCCGGCAGGTCCTCCAGCGAGGTTTCTACATCGCTGAACATCACGTCCACCGGCCGCACCTCGACACCATGGCGGCGGGCATCCTGGACCAGCTGGCTCGGGGAGTAAAAGCCCATGGGCTGGCTATTGAGCAGCGCAGCGAGGAACGCGGCCGGTTCATGCCGCTTGATCCAGCATGACGCATAGACCAGCAAGGCGAAGCTGGCCGCATGGCTTTCGGGGAATCCGTACTCCGAGAACCCTTTGATCTGCTCGAAGATCTGCTCGGCAAACGCTCGTTCGTATCCTCGCGACGTCATGCCGTCCACGATCTTGTCGTAGTACTTGCCCAGACCCCCTTTGCGCTTCCAGGCCGCCATCGCGCGGCGCAGTCCATCGGCTTCGCCGGGCGTGAAGCCCGCGGCCAGGATGGAGATCTGCATCACTTGCTCCTGGAACACCGGCACCCCCAGCGTGCGGCCGAGCGCCGTCTTGAGCGCCTCGCTGGGATAGGTCACCGGCTCCTTGCCCTGGCGCCGGTTCAAGTACGGATGCACCATACCGCCCTGGATCGGTCCGGGCCGCACGATGGCCACCTCGACCACCAGATCGTAAAAGCAGCGCGGGCGCAGGCGCGGCAGCATGCTCATCTGCGCGCGGCTCTCGATCTGGAACACGCCGATCGTGTCGGCCTTGCAGACCATGTCGTAGGTCTCGCTGTCTTCGGCCGGGATGTCCTGCATCCCCATCACGCAGCCGCGGCGCTGGCCGATCATGTCCAGGGCCCGCCGGATCGCCGACAGCATGCCCAGCGCCAGCACGTCGACCTTCAAAAGGCCTGCTGCATCCAGGTCATCCTTGTCCCATTCGATCACCGTGCGATCGGCCATCGAGGCGTTCTCCACCGGCACCATGCGGCACAGCAGATCCCGCGTCAGCACGAAACCACCCGTGTGCTGCGACAGATGCCGCGGGAACCCCATCAACTGGGTGGTCAGCGTGATGAGCTGGCGAACAGCCAGATCGGTCACCGACATGCCCAGTTCCTCGAACCGCTCCAGCCGGATGTCCTCTCCGTCGAACCACTTCTGACCCTCGGCCAGGGCCTCCACCGTCTCCAGGCTGAATCCCAACGCCTTGCCTACGTCCCGGATCGCCGACTTGGGCCGGTAACTGATCACAGTGGCAGTGAGCGCTGCTCGGTCTCGGCCGTACTTGCCGTACAGGTACTGGATCACCTCTTCGCGCCGCTGGTGCTCGAAATCGATGTCGATGTCCGGTGGCTCATTGCGCTCGCGGCTGATGAAGCGCTCGAACAGCACCGACATGCGCGCAGGGTCCACTTCGGTCACCCCGAGGCAATAGCAGACCACGCTGTTGGCGGCCGAGCCACGCCCCTGGCAGAGGATGTGGCGTGAGCGCGCGAACGCCACGATGTCGTACACCGTCAGAAAATAGTGCTCGTAGCGCAACTCGCAGATCAGGGCCAGCTCATGCTCGATCTGCGATTGCACGGTGACCGGGATGCCAGACAGCCAGCGCCGGCCGGCGCCCTCATAGGTCATTTGTCTCAAATACTGCGCCGCGGTCAGGCCGCGCGGCACCACCTCATCGGGGTACTGGTACTTGAGCTCATCCAGGCTGAAACTGCACCGAGACGCCACGTGCAACGTCTCGGCCAGCAAGTCAGCAGGATAGGTCTGCGCCAGCCGCAGCCGGGTGCGCAGGTGCCGCTCGGCACTGCGCTGCAGGGCGTGTCCGCATTCCGTGAGCGGTTTGCCCACGCGTGTGGCCGTGAGAACGTCCTGCAGCGGCTTCCTGGAGCGCACGTGCATGTGCACATCGCCCACCGCCACCAGCGGCAAGGCCGTCAACTCCGAGAGCCAACGCATGCGGTGCAGCCAAAGCTCATCGTCCAGCTGGCGCAGCTGGTCCACCCCGATCCAGCAGCGGCCCCGAAACTGCTTCAAAGTCCACAACGCCAGCGCTTCCAGTTGCGCATCGCTAGCCTTGCGGTCCGGGCAAAGCAAGGCCAGGCAATCGGCGAGCTCCGCGCCGGTGATCTGGTCCAGCGTGAGGTGATAGGTCCCTTTGCTGGAAGCGCGGCGCAGCTTGGTGATGAACGCGCAGAGGTTGCCGTAGCCGTTGAGGTTCTGCGCAAGCACCACCACCGTGGCCGGCGCCTCGGTGGCACTGCGCGGCTGGATGCAAAACTGCGAGCCCAGGATCAGGGGCAGGCCTGCGGCCTTGGCTGCGACGTGGGCGCGCCCGACCCCTGCCATGCTGCACTCATCGGTGAGGGCCAGGGCCCGGTATCCGAGGTCCCTGGCTCGCTCCACGAGTTCGTCCGGCCAGCTCGCCCCGCGCAGAAAGCTGAAATTCGACAGGCAGCGCAACTCCACATAGTCCGGGATCGCGCGGGTAGGCCGATTCATCGTTCGCCCTCACGCGAAGTGACCGTGGAGAAACCACGCCGTCTGGTCACCGGCCAGGCGCTGCTGGAATACCCACAGAACGCCAGCGTGCGGGCTCAGCGCGAGCCAGTAGTCACGCTGCACGTGCAACGGCTTCGCGTCTTGGCCGCCTCCGCTCGCACCACCGCCTTCACCTGCCTCGCCGCGGTGCCACCAGCCACCTTCGACCCGGTCGGGCCCGAGCAAGAGTTGTAGAGGGCCTTGGTAGATGGGGCGGTTGTCGCGCTCGATCAAGCGCAGTGGTTCCTCCAGCACCCAGGTGGGCAGCGGCAACCCGTACGAAGGCTCCGTCGCCTTGCGGCGTTTGAGCACACCGCTCTCCCAGCACTGCATCCACTCCAGCCGGTGGTCTTCGCACAGGATCGGTCGGCGGACGCAGCCCTCTCCCAAGCGGGCCTGGATGCGTTCGAGCGTGAGGTCGGTGCTGCTGCCCTTGCGTATCGTATCCGGGATCAGCGATCGGCTTTCTTCGACAATGGGCGCCACCTCCGAGACCAGCAACTCGATGTCGCCGGCAGGCGCCAGCAGTGGCACCTTGGCCAGGTGCTCAGCCAGCAGGCGGGAGAAGTGTTCCACATGCTGGGTGGGGTGCGCCGTGCGGACGGTGAGCTCGCCACCCGTGCCTGCATCCTTGGCGCGCATCACGTCGTGGCACCAGCGCAGCGTAAAGGCCGTGGCGCCCAATCGCCTTGCCGCGAGCCATCCGGCCATCTGCAAGAGCAGGCGCCGCGCGCCGAACAGCAAGGCCGGTGCAGTCTCCACGCGCGACATCAACTCCAGCCTGGCGTGAAAGGTCTCGGGCAGTGTGATCCAGTCGTACACCTCGGGCCGCAGCCCGTACGCCTGGTCCATAGCCTGCAGCAAGGCTTTATGAAAGCGGCGGCTCAGGCCGCCCCGAGGCAAGGCCCGAACATCCCCGAGCGTGAGGCAACCGATCCGCGCCAAGGTGGCATGGTGCGCAGCCACTGCCGTGATCGCGGCCAGCGGCAGTGGATCCAGCCACTGGGCCAGCGGAGCGCGAAACCCGTCACAGTCTTCGGGGGTTGAGGCATGGTGCACCAGCGCCACCGCGGCGGTGCCAGTGGGCGCCCAGGCGATGCGGGCGCCGAGTTCCATGGCGCCTGCCTCCACGAGATCGTGCAATGGCTGCATCCCGCTAAAAAGCCGCGCGCTGGCCGACACCTCTGCGACGACGCAATCCTCCAGCAATGCCACCCGGGGAGTGAACTGCAAGGCCCAGATGCCGAGAGCAGTCACATCAATGGGCGATGGACTGGCGGGCAAAGGGATCGGGAGCAACGCGGCCCAATGCCCGAGCATCGGAGGCCTCCTTGTGGGAGCGTGCCACAGGGATCGCCTGCGGGACCCTCAATCGCGGCGGGATGACTGCCGCCAAGCTGGCAGGCATGGCCTCCAGATACAAGGCGTCCTCCAGCGACCCGCCACGCCGCTTGGGGATGCGCACTTCCAGCTGCCAGCCAGGAGCGAGCGACACTGCGACCCGCAGCGGAGCGGGCGAGGCATCATTCAAAGCGGTGATGGGGCGAAGCAGAAACACCGGGGCGTCGCAGGACTGGGCGTGGATCTGCAGGCGCCGGATCTGCTCTGGCCGGGCTTGAGGCAACCATGCCAATACGGCACCGGCAGGGTCGGACTTGACGAGTTGCTCAGTGATCCAGAGGCGGTCTACCGGGGCGCTGGCATGGATCCAGACGACCTGGTCGGGCGCCAGGCCGAGTTGTACCAATCCGCCCACGTGCGGCTGCTTCGGGGGCGCAACCAGGTAGACACGCCCACCGGCATTGAGGAACGAAGGGACCGATGGACCCAGCAGGCGCCACTCGCATAGAGCCGCCTGGGGGATGAGCAGCTCGGTCAGGGTGTGGGTCGGCCAGCCACCTCCGGGGAGCTGGGCATCAAGGGCGGCAAAGCCCGTCGGGACCGTGCGGGAGACCGAACTGCCGACTTCCGCACCGCGCCACACCGCCTCGGCCACGTGGCGCGGGAGTGCATCTAGACCGAAGGCACCAGGGACGGAGGCAGGCACTGGCATGGGTGGGACACCGGATAAGCATCGCAAATACTGTATGAAAGCACAGTATATGGGTGCGACCGCAATTCCGGTAGTCCAGCCTTGCGCCGTCAACCACCCTGGCGTGGAATTCGCTCAGAATGGCTGAGGCGCATAGACATCAAACAGGGGGGCGGATGGCCGGAAAATTCATGGGGCGTGACGCGATGATCAGCACCATCAAGAGCGCTGAGAGGACCAATGCCATGCAAAAGCGCAATGGCACGAATCACCCGGTATACGCGGTGGTCTGCGGGTGCTCGGATCCGCATTGCGGGGCGTTTCACAGAGCGGTGGTGGCGCGGACACTGCCTACCCCAGAAGAGGCGGACGCGACGCTCAAAACGGCGAAGTTAGCGAAGCGAAGTGTCCCTGCTCAGGACAAAGCAGGTCCACCGGGGGATAGCTAACGATCACAGCCCAATGCGGCTTGACTTCAATCTCGGTGTCAGGGCAACGCATAAACGGCCGATTACGAATCGCGGTTCTTCTTGACGCACTTATGCATGATACGGTTTCACAACTGACGATAGCGGGCTGCAGACGGCCAGGAGCAGCCAGTCATTGCAAATGAAAGCGGACGTTCAGCGTTCCAGATCAAGGTGCGGCGAAGCAGTCCGCTGAAGCGAAAGGTTAAACGGCACCACATCAAAAAACGCCAGCATCGCCGCGCTCAAAGGCTTGTCTCCACTGACGGTACCCGCCAAGTTCAAGATCCTGAACTGGGCTGTGCCCGACGAGCGTTTGTCCCGCAGCCGCTCCCGGGGAGCGATTTGGAGTGTGCCCCATCTTCACCTTCCACTTGCCCGCCTTTGCTGCAGCACTCGCGTCCTCGAAGGATTTGAACTCGCTCTCTCCATATGCCGCACTAATGATCAGCAGAAAGTCATCCTCGGTTGCTACAAACTTCTGACCCTGAATGTTAATAGCCGAGCCTTTCCTGAAATCAAAGCGATCGACCTTTAGAATTTTGTTGACAGAGAACATCCCGTCTTGCCGCTTGCTTACGAGCAAGTCCCCTTCCTTGAACGGGAAGGTTTTGTATTCGGGCGGGAAGAAATTTCCAGCATGAGCAGACATAGATAAAAGGAAAAAGAGGTAGATGAAGTAGCGCATTGGTGCTAATGACGTTCAACGTGATTTAGACCTCAAACCTGGCGGATAAACTGAATCGGGCGGCATAGCCTGAACACCGATTCCACTTGAAAGTGGCTTGCGTATAGCTGCCCCATAGTTTGGCAGATGTCTGCCACTAGGCGCGCCTCAATGCTATCCTCGATGTCGCCTGTGGGCCCAAAGCGGCCTGTCACCAAAAACGTTTGTTTTGTCTCTTTACCCAAATGACACGGCGTATCGCAAAGGTCCAAAACAGGGTGGCGACTCCAAGCCACAAGCACACAAAGAGCCAGTACAACATTGGCTCTTCAAAGCTTCGGACGAGATTCGAATTGTGCTTCGCCATTGTGGGCACCACGCCCGTTCCAAGGCCATAAAGGCCAACAAATAGAGGCACGAGCCCTGCCGCGAAAAAAGCGACTGTCGCCAGGGTTTGCAGGCGAGGGGCCCACTTCTCATGCCATCGAAAGCAGGCAGCAAGGTCGTTGTACTGAGCCGGCTTTTTCATAGAAGGTAGGTGTCCGCTGTTGGCCGACTGTGGCCGAAAGCTAGGCTGCTCCATTCGGTCGTTCTGAAGCTTCCTAGTTCGGCTACAAGGCTCTTCTGCGCTCGATGTTAGGATTGTGAGGTAGGCAATTTCCAACGCCTGACGCGCAGTATTTTTTACCAGTGTCGGTGAACAATTCCAGGGTTGATCGGAATCTCGTCCCAGCCTCTGAATTGCCCACTGCACGCATCCCATTCCTCGCCTCAAAATCAAGAGCCAACAAACCAGATACAAGCCAATTCTTTGGAAATCTATGTCCAGCCATGAGAGCCGATAGAACCTGTGAATATGATTGCTCCCAATCTGAGGTTGGCTCTGCACTGGGGAGCATGGCGTATGGCCAAATTCTTAGGTTCAAAGTGTTGAAATCGTTCTGCTCGCATAAGAGACGCAATTTCCCCACCGCCCAGTATCCGGCAGCGTCATTGTTTCGACTTAAAAACCAATGCACGAAGTCGTTGGCTACACCTTGCAATTCAGCGCGACGTGGCATGTGAGGGATTACAGCAGCGGTTTTTGAGTAACCGGGGTGGAAGGGCAAGCGTCTGCTTCTAGCCGGGTTCGGCCTGCGGAATGTATCGTAACGGGCCTGAGCTTATGTCCCGTAGCTAGTGTCCTGTCCCGTTAATTCGCAGGCACGATAGCTGCATGGTTTCGGGCCATCCTTGAGGTGCCGCCATGCCCAATGCAACGACCCGAACAGAAATTGCGCTTAGTGAAGTGGAGCGCGCGGAACTGACGTCCATGGCGCGATCACGTTCGCTGCCAGCGGCGTTGTCGCTCAGGGCGCGCATCGTGCTGACTTGCGAAGGCACAGATAAAGCCAGCACCGCGGTTGCGCAGGCTCTGGGGATCAGTCGTAGCACTGTCACCAAGTGGCGCGGGCGCTATGCGCGCCATCGCATTGCAGGGCTTTACGACGAGTTGCGCCCGGGTCGCCCCCGCACGGTAGATGACGAGCGTGTTGCTGAGTTGATTACCAAGACGTTGCACACCAAGCCTGCTGATGGGGGTACCCACTGGAGCACCCGCACGCTGGCCGCCGATACGGGCATCAGCAAGAGCACGGTGGCGCGCTATCTGCAGACCTTCAACCTCAAGCCGCACCGGGCCGACAGCTTCAAGCTGTCGACCGATCCGCTGTTCATCGAGAAGCTGCGCGACGTTGTGGGGCTGTACCTGAACCCACCTGACAACGCGCTGGTGCTGTGCGTGGACGAGAAGAGCCAATGCCAAGCTTTGGAGCGTACGCAGCCGATGCTGCCAATGGGGTTTGGCTATGTCGAAGGTGTCACGCACGACTACGTGCGCCACGGCACCACCACCTTGTTCGCGGCCCTGAACGTGATGAATGGCCAAGTGATCGCGCAGTGCCGGCCCCGGCATCGTCATCAAGAGTTCCTTGCCTTCCTGCGCGCCATCGACAAGGCAGTGCCCGACGAACTGGATGTGCACTGCATAGCTGATAACTACGCCAGCCACAAGCATCCAAAGGTGCGCGCTTGGTTGGCCGAGCGGCCTCGCTGGCACATGCACTTCGTTCCGACCTATTCAAGCTGGCTCAATCAGGTCGAGCGCTTCTTCTCGATCATCACCACGCGGGCAATCCGCCGTGGCTCGTTCACCAGCGTGAAGGATCTGATCAACAAGATCGACACATTCATCGCGAATTACAACCAGTCCTGCCAGCCGTTTACTTGGACAGCTACAGCAGACTCCATCCTCGAAAAACTCGCCAGACTATGCGGGCGAATTAACGGGACAGGACACTAGCGCTACTCAAGCAAACCGGTAGAACTCCCTGTTCTCCCAATCAGGCTCGAAAGCGGCAAGCACCTTCGCGTGTTCCGAACCTGTTGCGATGGGAGAATCGAGCGTCCTCAGATCCATCTCGATAGCCAAACGTACGCCTTCCCACCGAAGCAGGTGCATCAGGTAAGCAAGAGGCTCACTGCTAACCTGTTTTGTTCGAAAAAGGTCTACGAGAAGCTGCTCTATGTCCTGCTGATCCTGCGGCGTGGATTTGATAACGTTCAGGCAGCGCCGATAAATCGATTCGGCCAAGTCAAATGAGAACTCAGTGTTGAGTAGACGCTCAGCCTTCAGTAGCTCGTCTCGTATCTGCGATGCACTCACGTTCCTCACTCCCTCGATGTCCGCTTCTGGCCGGCTAAAGCCGCTCGATGGAGCGTGCCAATATCTCGGCGGGAAACGCTGAGAAATGGCCACACCCTCCGAGCTTTTCATCGGGACCTAGCAAGGTGCCAAGTACCGTGACACGCTTTCCGTGCCATCGCCGAAGCTGCTCTTTGTTGAACTCAAGGGAGCCTGACCCGACGCTTAGCCACACGCTCGATGGCTCGAGCGGCCCATCGTCTTCTGCATTGCGGCGCTCTGACTTTGGCAAATGGTCTAGGGCCGTCCGCTCGAACTCGAAGCACAGGATGCCCACCAAGGCGATGTTCTGGCCCACCAAGGTCGCCAGTCCATCAAGCGCGGCGTTCACGGAAAGCGCAGATTTCATCGAAGTTGGAAGCTGAGGTTGAAAGTTTGGGTTTGCAATGCAGAAGCACTCCCAGTGATGTTCTTTATTGTCTGCTCTCGATCGCAGCAGTAGCTCAATGAATGCGTGTTGAGCGGCAGCAACCAGCCTGGAGCTGACTTCGCATCAATCTACAGAATCACCTTAGACAGTGCCTAACGAGGCGCACCACACTTGAAACGAATACGCCCATCGACATCCGTATTCAGCACTTAAGCCAATAAAACTCTTGCCGGGCCTTATATAGCTCTGCCTCAGCGCGAAATCTCATCTCTCGATTGGCCGCAGCAGCACGACTTTCCAACTCAGGCAGCTGAAGGTCCGAAGACCTGCACTGCAACTTCTCTGCGGATGAAAGCCTGAACCTTCGGCGTTCCACATCCATTTGTTCGTGCGACATGCCAGTCAGAGGGCGGAAGCCATCGTCGAGCAGCTTGCGGTGCTCCTCACGCTGAACCTCGGCGCCTTTTCGAGTGACGCCAGTCATTTTGTTCACACCTTGGGTTGGGGTGGCATCGATCACCTTTGCTCCCACGCAAGGCTCATGCGAGTACCCCACCTTCCCGTTTTGCTCACATCGATAAACCGCCTGCTGCCCCTGTGCGGCCAGGGGCAACAGGGCGAGCCATAGAAGTCTTTGCACTTTTGTTCCCTCCCCCGACCATTGTGCAGAAGATCTTCACCATGCTTGCAAAGCTGTTCGGGTTGCAAGCCCAGTCACTTCAAACGGTATTGCCCACGCGCACCTTCCTTCAAACGGCCCATTTGCTTCAGCCGATGGATCGCGACAGCGATTGAGCCTTTCGGAATGCCCGCACCTTCTGCGATCGAGGCTTGCGTCATCTGTGACCAGGCGCTGCGAGTCAGTACTCGCTCGAGGTAAGTTAAGACCTTGTCGTCGTTGGAACTGAGAGATTGGGCATTGGGCACTCCAGATGACTGGGTCTTGGTTTTGGTTTTGGAACTGGCCCTGACGCCTTTGACTGGAGTGGGCTTGACGACTGCGTCCTCTGCCTGGGCCTGCTGACCAGGCGAAATCTGAGGTGATCTCCGCAGCGGCAAAGCCTGCAGCAATTGCAAGTCATTCTGAGCCAAAGAGGCGGCAGTTTGATAAGCCGTGCGAAGTTGTTCTTCGATGGCTTGGAGTTCGTGGGACAGGCGGGCCACGGTTCGAAGTTGGGCATAGGCGCGGTCAGCCTCAGCACTGAATGGCAGGCTTGCTACGGTATTTACCACGCTCTGGGCACCGGACTGAACCTCCTGAGCCATGGCTTGCTGGGCTGCATAGAGTGATTCACCGGCCTGTTGCAAAAGTGAAAGCGTGGAACGGCTAAGCATGAAGGGCCTCTCAAAAAGCAAAGCACTCACCAGGAGCACACCCTTGGATGGTGCCATAGGGCTTACGGAGCACTGACGCCCGCGCGTCGACTTCTGCGACCATGTCCAAGCGATATGTTGCAGAATGTTCTTCCTAAGCACACAGAGGCAGGGAGGGGAAAATGATCACATTACGTCGCCATCGCGCAACCAGTCTGTTCAGACTTTGCTCGGAGAGAAGCACTTCGGGGCAGGTCTTAAGACAGATGCTGGCAGTGCTGTCAGCGTGCCTTCTTTCCAGTGCTTCCCTTGCATTCCAGATCTCCCCGATGGGCTCCGAGTTCGAGGCGCGGTTGACCAACGAATCCGAAGCATCGCTGGCGCGAACCGCGGACAGCCTAGGCATCATGATCAAAGGCCGGGTTCACGAAGAGATCACTCAGATTGGAATGGGCTGTCCAGTCGATCCATCCAGCTTGGCTTCCGATAAGACCTGTGGTTTGCGAGATCGCCCCTTTGCCTCGGCGTATGTCATCTACGGCGTTCGATGGAACGATCTGCCGCCCTTTCGGCTGTCGCCGGATGAAGGGAATTGCACTTACCTTGGGAAGTCGTGCAATGTGGCGCAGACCATCCGATTCTCTACACAGCCATTGTGTTGGTACTGCCTTTTCAAGGATGCGGAGAAGAAGGCGCAAAGCCGCGCCATCGTGGGATGCAGCAAAGAGAAAGGCGCGCTTCAGGGGAACGTGATGACGCGTTCGCATTTTGGGGATCTGCAATTTCTGCATGCGATGGCGAGCCAGGAAGGCGTGCATCCTGGAGCGACCCGCGCCAAGGTACTCGATTGGCTGGAATTCGCCTGGAAGGCTTCGTCGCGAGAGATTAAGTCCGACACCTTCCTGCGAGACGTTCAGATCCCGACCGTACAAGAACACTTTGGATGCACAGAATGGCGCGTTGTCGACCTCTACATCCTGGGTCAACAAGACAAGCTGGGGCGGTATTTGCACCAGGTGGCCTTTGGTTCGGTGCTCCACACTGTGCAGGATTCGTTTGCTGGAGCCCATGTCTCTCGTGAAGCGCTACTGCCTGGTGGCATGTGCGCAGATACGGCCTATGAGGCCCCGCGCCGGATCGTGGAGTTTCACACCTACGGAGCGCAAGATGGAGCGCTGCACGACGAGCAAGACAGTCGCGAGGCGATGACCAAAGTCAGCGCGGCCGATCGCTGGCCAGATGCCATCGAGGCAACGCGCAATCTGGTGCAGTTCTACGAAGAGCGCGCGGGTTGGACCGATGTCCAGCCCTACATGCAGTGCCTGTTCGAGCTGGCCGATGATCGAAGAGATTCGTCGCCAGGAGCGCCGTACAAGCGATCACCCTGAACTGCGGCGCTCTCACTGAGCGTTGTTGGCCCGTTGATGTGGAACTGCACCCGTTTCATCGGGAATGAACGTTCCATCTTCGAGCAACCGTCCATGGACCACTGAGCCATCGGGAGAGGTCTTCCACGCTCGGTCCGGGTGATTGCCATCGAAGTTGACGAGATGCTGCCCCTGAAGGTGTTTCTTCCGGATCTCTTTACTTTCAGATCCCACCAGCCAGATCAGAGCGTCGATCAAATCCTTCGGTTTCTCTTGCGTCTTGCTGTTCATCACGCTTTCCTCCAGTCGAGAACCAGTGACCCATCAACACAAACGCCTCAGTGCCGAACAGCGTCTGCTGAGCTTGCATCGTTTGGCTCATTAATTGATGGAAAAGCGTAGCGAGCAGACCCGGCAGTGTCCAGAGGGGGGTCAACCGGCAACGTACGTCTCAAACCAGCCGAACCCCGGGAATGCGCTTCAGCGTGGCGGAGCATTGCTCCAACATGTCCAGTTGGTACTGCATGCCTCTGACCATGTTCTTGCCAGTGCGTCGCAATATGACGCCACCGCCGATGATGAGGATGCCCACAAAAACAAGGATGAGCGGAATCCCGATGATGATCATGGCGATGCCGCCCCAATGCATCAGCTTGCCCATCTTGCGGGCCTTCTCGATGTGAGCGACGGTGTCCTGCGACCCGCGCGCCTTCATATCAATTCCAAACGTCGGCTCATTCGGTCTGCCGACCGCGACCAGCACGGTCGCCACATCACCGCTCTGAACATGCTGACCGGATACCAGATGGAAGGAGCAGCCTTCCACGCCCTGGGCTGCCCGCAGCTTGGTCAGTAAATCCGCAAACACCGTGACGTTGCGAACACGCCCAGCATCGCGGAATTCAAGGTAATTGAACTTGGTTGCATCCACATCGCTTGTGGATGTGCCAACTTCCAAGAGCTGGTCGTGTACCACCTGTGGTTGCCAAGGCTTGAGGCTCATTCTTACTCCCGTTCAGATCTCAAATGTACGAATCAGTGTGTGTATCAATGAGTATACATAGCAGAGAGTTCCGGACGTGCCATCGCAGAGCCCGTCCACCCCAGCCAAGAAGCGTCGCGTCGAATTCGACCCGCGCAAGAGCCTGGGCCTGCGTATCAAGGAACTGCGTGTGGAGCACGGTCTCACGCAAGAAGAACTGTCAGATCGCAGTGGACTTTTCCGCACCTACATGAGTCGGATTGAGTCGGGGCAGGCGAATCCGACGCTCACCATGCTTCATCAGATCGCTGGAGCGTTTGCGATCGATGTCAGGGATCTGTTGATCCTTCCCCAAAACCAAAGACCTACCCGTGTTCGGGCGACTGCGACTGTCTCGCGTGGCCGTGTGAACAAGTAGCTCCCGTGTGCTGGCCGAAAAGCTTGGCAGGACTGTTGTCTGAGATGGAGCAGCTGTATGGTTAGAACAGACCGTTGGCGGTCGACCTTGATGTGCTTTCGTCGGCTTGAAAGCTTGCCCCGCTTGCGTCCTCGGGTATCCACGTTGAATTAGTGGTCATGACATGCCGCCCTATGGTCCCATCTGCGTTGCGTTTTATCGCATCCGGGCTTCTGGGTGAGCTTTCAAAAGACGAGCGCTTGTCAGCGACGGAGGGGTTTACTGTCTTGGTGCAGGGTGAACAATTGTCTGTTCCATATCGCGTCTACTACGAACCGACAAACCTCCAATCCGTCATCTCTTGCTCGGGAAGCGACGTTCGATTGCTAGCGCTCTGCCTGGGAACCAGGCACTGGAATGGTTACGTGCGTGAGCACTGCCTGAAACAGATTGTCAGCATTGATCGACCATGGGCTGTACCGTTCGTAGTTCAGCTTTTGGACGAGTACGTGATCGAGATCGTCGAAGTGGCTACAGCGACCCTTTCCCTTGCAGCACCTCAACTGCTGTCTGCGTTCGCTCTGGAAAATCCGCAGTTCATGGCCACGACCGAAAGGCGGGCTATTAGCTACTGGAACTGCTACCACCGTGGGCGCTTTCCAGCTTTGCATTCCTACCCCGCCCTGCAGGCAATCGATGCAATCCGGTAACCAGCAAGAGAGAGGCATCCTCCTAACTTCTGAATAGACGAGGCGGGACGAGACTGCGGAATGCCTGTGAAGCAAGGCCAGTGATGCTTGTGTTGTATCTATCCGGCCATCCGATCTTGCAACCATCGTTGGGCTCCTGCGTCGTCCCCGTGATGGAGGGTCTTGGACACGTTTACACCGAGTTTGTGCATCAGCCGCTCGACTGTGCGACGGGCCACAGTAACGCCTTCGCGGGCCAGTTGCCGCCACACTTTTTCTGCAACGTAGACCTGTATATTGGCTTGCCAGACCCGTTTAGTCTTCGGGCACAGCACCCCGTCACGCCCAGCCCGAGCACAGCGTTTGTGAGGCTCGCACAGCAGCGCCGCACGCCGCCGATACGTCGAAGGGGCAATCTGCAAGATCTTGCAGAGCGGCTCGACCCCAAAGGCAGCGCGATGCTTGTCAATGAAGCCCTTCAGGACTTCAGTCGGCGGTCGAGCTCAACCTGGGCGAAAAACGCGTTGGCCAACTTCAATATCTCGTTAGCCCGGCGCAACTCCTTGGACCCGCTGGGCCTCACTGGTCGTGACTCCTTAACGCATGCCAGCATCGACCTCTGCGCGCTTGACCCATTCGTTCAAGGTCTGCGGCACGCAGCCAATCTTGGGTGCGATGGACTCGATGGCCGCCCACAGCGACGGGTACTCTCCATGGCGCTCTTGCACCATCCTCTGCCCGCTCACGCACCTCGGGCAAAAATTTGTTCGACTTCTTCAAAGCTTCATCCTCAAGAGTTGAAGCCTCTTCAAACTCCGGGGCGATTCAGTGGCGAGTCTCACCTATTGCTGCAACATCTCACTAATTATAGAAACTCACAGCTGCCACCCACCAGTGAAATCGCGCTGCAGGTGTGATGGGGGGACGCGGTTGGCCGAGCACCCCAACTTTCCGGGCCGAAGCGGCCGGCCAGGCTCGCAATGGCAGCGCTCTCCAGCGCCTCGTCCACCGTCATCGGAGGCAGCAGCCCGGCAAAGCGGTGCGCCAGCATCGATTTGCCCGACCCCGGCGGGCCGACCAGCAGCAGACCGTGGCCGCCCGCAGCGGCGATCTCCAGCGCCCGCTTGGCGGCGGCCTGGCCCTTCACGTCGGCCAGATCCGCCTGCGGCGCAGCCGATTGCAGCGGTGACGCCTGCAGCCGCACGAACCCCTCGCCGGCCGGCTCGGCGGGCGCATGGGCGGAGACGGGCAGAAAGTGCTGCACCACGTCGAGCAGGTGGCGCGCCCGGTACACCTCGGTGCCGGGCACCAGGGCGGCTTCCTCCGCGCTGCCGGGCGGCAGCACCATGCGCACGACCACGCCGGCCGAACGCAGGGCCAGGCTGGTGGCGAGCGCGCCGCGCACGGGGCGCAGCTCGCCGGACAGCGACAGCTCCCCCGCGAATTCATGGCCCGCCAAGCGTGCGCTGTCGATCTGCCCGCTGGCCGCCAGAATCCCCAGTGCAATCGGCAGATCGAACCGACCGGAGTCCTTGGGCAGATCGGCCGGCGCAAGATTGACCGTGATTTTCTGGTTGTGCGGAAACTCCAGCCCGGCATTCTGCAGTGCCGAGCGCACGCGTTCCCGCGCCTCCTTCACTTCCACATCCGCCAAACCGACCAGCGTGAAGCTGGGCAATCCGTTGGCCAGATGCACTTCGACCGTCACGCACGGGGCCTGCAGTCCCAGCAATGCCCGGCTCTGCACCAAAGCAAGACCCATGGTTGATTTTCTCCCTCGTTGTAAAGCCGGCTGTTCGCCAGCGCCTGAATTTCGAAGGGCGAGGATATCGGCAATCGCGGCCCGCCCGGCATAGCAGCGGTGGAGAACCAGTGCAGAGGGCGCCCAGGCTGGCCGCGCCGGGGCGCGGGATCGCGCCATCGATCGGCCTCCGCGCGCCGCCGTTGCGGTCCTCTTTTGAATGCCTTGGTTTGCCTGGGTTAATCAGGGCCGGCAAAGCCGGAGATTAATGCCATGGAAAGGTCGGATCAGAAAAGATAAACGGCGGTTTAATAATGTACAACTCCGTACTATATTCGCTTTGAATATTATTTTCACTCGATGGGTTAAATAAAATTTCCTTATGTTGTGAGGGAAAAAAGCATGGCCCCAGGGCCATTGATCGAATCACACGCAAGCAAATGAAACATAAAAACCCCATATTAAAAATGGCGGTGGTTTTTGATTTAGCCTAATACCGTGCTGCACTGCAACATCGAATCAACAACACGGAGGTTTCCATGGACCTGACCACGCGACTCATGCTTCAAAACCGAGCCTGGGCTGACGAAATGACGTCACGCGACCCGGCTTTTTTCGAAAACCTGGTGGCCGGCCAGCAGCCGCGCGTCTTCTGGATCGGGTGCGCCGACAGCCGCGTGCCCGCCGAAAGCATCACCAATGCCCTGCCGGGCGAGCTGTTCGTGCACCGCAGCGTGGCGAACCTGGTCCGTCCGGACGATCCCAACATCATGAGCGCGCTGCAATACGCCCTCGACGTGCTCCAGGTGCGGTACGTGATCGTCTGCGGCCATGAAGGGTGCGGCGGCGTCCGAGCCGCGCTGATGCCGGCCGACAGCGCGATGCCGGCGCGGGGCGACTACCTGGCCGAGCACCTTCGCCCGCTGCGGGCCCTGTACCGCCGCCGTGCGGGCGAGATCGACGGCCAGACCGTCCCCGACCCGGACGATGCCGATGAAGTCGCCGCCCGGGTGGGCCGCTTCGTGGAGCTGAACGTGGCCGATCAGGTGCACACGCTGGCGGCCACGCCCCAGGTGCAGCGCGCCTGGCAGCGGGGGCAGCCCCTGCAGCTGCTGGGCTGGGTCTACGCCTTGCGCGACGGGCGCCTGCGCCAGGTGCTGGACCTCGATGCCAGCAGCATCCAGCTGGCGGCGGCGGCCTGACGCGAAGGAGTGCCCACCATGCAAACCACCCTTCGCAACCCGGGCGGCGCGTCGGCCGCCGGTCTTCTGTCCCACTGGCGCAGCGACGTGCCGGCGGGCGTCGTCGTCTTCCTCGTGGCCTTGCCCTTGTGCCTGGGCATCGCCTTGGCCAGCGGCGTGCCGCTGATGGCGGGGCTCGTCTCCGGCATCGTGGGCGGGCTGGTCGTGGCCTGGCTGTCGGGCTCCCAGCTCAGCGTGAGCGGGCCGGCGGCCGGTCTGGTCGTGATCGTCGTCGATGCGATCGCCAAGCTGGGGAGCTTCGAGGCGTTCCTCGTCGCCGTGATGGTGGCGGGCGCGCTGCAGTGGCTGTTCGGCCGCCTGCAGGCCGGCGATCTGGGCGCCTGCTTTCCCTCGCCGGTCATCAAGGGCATGCTGGCCGCGATCGGGCTGATCCTCATCCTCAAGCAGCTTCCGGTGGCGTTCGGCTTCGTGTCGGGCGAGCAGGCCATGCGCCTGGTGCCCCGCACGATCGACGGCTTCGATGACCTGGGCCGACTGGTCGGCGCCGTCACCGGCAGTGCGGTGATCATCGCCGCCGGTGCGCTGGCCATCCTGTTTGCCTGGGACTCCCCCTGGGCCAAGCGCCTGCCGCTGATCGGCCGGCTGCCCGGGCCGCTGCTGGCGGTGCTCTGGGGCATCGGGTACCAGGCCGTGGCCATGGCCACCGAGCCGTCCGTCGCGCTGCCCGACCACCAGCGCGTGGCCCTGCCCGAAGGCGACGGCCTGGCCGCGCTGTGGTCGCAGCTCGCCTCGCCCGACTGGTCGGCGCTGGCGCGGCCGGAGGTCTACACCATCGCCTTCACCCTCGCCGTCGTGGCCAGCCTGGAAACCCTGCTGAGCCTGGAGGCGGCCGACCGGCTCGATCCCCTCAAGCGCGTGGCGCCGCCCAACCGGGAGCTGCAGGCGCAAGGGGTGGGCAACATGCTGGCCGGCCTGCTGGGGGGGCTGCCGATCACGGCGGTGATCGTGCGCACCTCGGCCAACATCCAGTCCGGTGCGCGCACCCGGCTGTCGGCGGTGTTCCATGGCGTGCTGCTGCTGGCGAGCGTGCTGTTCCTGTCGGAGTTCCTGCAGTGGGTGCCGCTGGCCGCGCTGGCCGCCGTGCTGCTGCACACCGGCTTCAAGCTGGCCAAGCCGGCCATGATCGCGGCGGTCTGGCGCGAGGGCTGGTCGGCGTTCGTGCCGTTCGCGGTGACGGTGGGCGCGATCCTGGCGACCGACCTGCTCATCGGCATCCTCATCGGACTGGCCTGCAGCATGCTCTTCCTGATCCAGGCGAACACGCGCGGCGCGCTGACGATGATCTCCGAGGGCAACGTCCACCTGATCCGGCTCAGCAAGGATGTCTCGTTCTTCAGCAAGGCCACGCTGCGCAACCACCTGAACCGGGTGGAGCCAGGGCATTCGCTGGTCATCGACGGCTGCAACTGCGGCTTCATGGACCGCGACATCCGCGAGGCGCTGGATGATTTCATGGCCCATGCGCAGGAGCGCGGCATTCAGGTCGAACTGCGCTCCATGCCGCAGGCGGCGCCCCCCGCCCCGCCGGACGAGCCTCCGGCGCAGTGGCTCAAGGCCCGTTCGGCGCGCTGACGGCGGGAGCGCTTCCCCCCCAAAACGGCGCGATCGGCCCCGGAGGGGCGGCGGGATGCACCAACGCAGTGTGTCCCGCCGCCCTGTCCCCATGGTGGTGCATGGCCGTGCGATCGCGGCGAATTGTGGCCTGGATGGCACTGCAATGGTGCAAAAAGTAACGCGGGCGCATAGCATGTAACCACTTTCGGCATACCTGCCAGGCCGGCGCCCAGGCCCGGATGGCAACGTGCGAGGGAGATGGCACGGTCCATGCTTGGAGCGTGGACATCCCTAATCAGCCACCCCCGGAGGAACCATGTCCCGTGTATCCATGAAGTCCTTGAGCGTCGCCCTCGTTGCCGCCCTGCCTCTGCTGGCCAGCGCACAACTGACGGGCAACGTCAGCCTGACCACCAACTACAAGTTCCGTGGCCAGGACCAGGACGCCAGCCGGGTCAAGGCCGTCAAGCCCGCCATCCAGGGCGGCTTCGACTACAGCTTCGGCGACAGCGGCTGGTATCTGGGCAACTGGAACTCCAGCGTGGACTGGCTGCCGGGCAACTCCATCGAGATGGATTTCTACGGCGGCTACAAATTCAAGGCCGGCGACGTGGACCTGGACCTGGGCGCGCTGACCTATGCCTACCCCGGCAATTCCGTCGGCAACACCACCGAACTCTACGGCGCGGCCACCTACGGCCCGCTGACGGCGAAGTACTCGCACACCATCTCCAAGGACTACTTCGGCTGGGCTTCCGCCAAGACGACCAGCAACAAGGGCCGCAACACCGGCTACCTGAACCTGGCCTACGCGCAGGAAGTGGCCCCCAAGACGACGCTGAAGGCGTCGGTCGGCTTCACGCGCTTCGCCAGCGACATCAAGGACCTGGGCGTGCCCAACTACATGGACTACAGCGTGGGCGGTGCCTATGACTTCGGTTCGGGCCTGTCCCTGTCGGCCGCCGTGGTGGGCGCCAACAAGAAAGCCTTCTTCGGCCCGGTCAACAAGTCGCGCCTGATCGTCGCGCTCACGAAAACCCTGTAAGACAACGGGCGCCGAGGGGTGCCTCCAATGGAGAAAAGCAACATGAAAATGGTGACAGCCATCATCAAACCCTTCAAGCTCGACGAGGTGCGCGAAGCCCTGTCGGACATCGGGGTCCAAGGGATTACGGTGACCGAGGTCAAGGGCTTCGGCCGCCAGAAGGGCCACACGGAGCTGTACCGCGGCGCCGAATACGTGGTGGACTTCCTCCCCAAGGTGAAGATCGAGGCGGCCGTGTCCGACGAGCTGGTGGACCGCGTCATCGAAGCCATCGAGGGGGCCGCGCGCACCGGCAAGATCGGCGACGGCAAGGTCTTCGTGTGCCACCTGGAGCAGGTCGTCCGCATCCGCACCGGCGAGACCGGCAAGGAAGCCCTGTAAGGCCCGGCCCCCCGCGCCTGTCACCAGACACCCAAGAGAAACTGCCATGAAAAAACTGCTTGCTTCCTCCCTGCTGGGGTTGAGCCTGATGGCCTCCGGCACCGCCGTGCTGGCCCAGACGCCCGCGGCATCCGAACCCGCATCGGCCACGGCACCCGCCGCCGCTCCGGCCGCAGCCCCTGCGCCAGTGGCGGCCGCACCCGCACCGGCGGAAGCCGCCGCGGCCGCAGCGCCCGCCGCCGCCCCCACGCCCAAGCTCGATTCGGGCGACACGGCCTGGATGCTGACCTCCACGCTGCTCGTGATCCTCATGACCATCCCGGGCCTGGCCCTGTTCTACGGCGGCCTGGCCCGCTCCAAGAACATGCTGTCGGTGCTGGTGCAGGTGTTCGTGATCTTCTCGCTGATGAGCGTGCTGTGGGCCGTGTACGGCTACACCCTCACGTTCGGCGGCGAAGGCACGTTCTTCGGCGGCTTCGACAAGATCTTCCTCAAGGGCATCGCGCCGGACACGCTCTCGGGCGCGCTGCCGACCATCCCCGAGTACGTGTTCGTGGCCTTCCAGGGCACCTTCGCGGCCATCACCGTGGCGCTGATCGTGGGCTCGTTCGCCGAACGCATCAAGTTCTCCGCCGTGCTGATCTTCAGCGTGCTGTGGTTCACCTTCAGCTACATCCCCATGGCGCACATGGTGTGGGGCGGCGGCCTGCTGGGCAAGGACGGCGCGCTCGACTTCGCCGGCGGCACCGTGGTGCACATCAACGCCGGGGTCGCCGGCCTGGTGGGCGCCTACATGGTGGGCAAGCGCATCGGCTTCGGCAAGGAAGCGCTCACGCCCCACAGCCTGACGCTGACGATGGTCGGTGCCTCGCTGCTGTGGGTGGGCTGGTTCGGCTTCAACGCCGGCTCCGCCGGTGCCGCCAACGGCGCTGCGGGCCTGGCCTTCATCAACACCGTCCTGGCCACGGCCGCCGCCACGCTGAGCTGGCTGGCCGGCGAGTCGCTGCACAAGGGCAAGGCCTCCATGCTGGGCGCTGCATCGGGTGCCGTAGCGGGCCTGGTGGCCGTCACGCCGGCCGCCGGTTTCGTCGGCCCCATGGGCTCCATCGTGCTCGGCCTGATCGCCGGCGTAGTCTGCCTCTGGGGCGTGGGTGGCCTCAAGAAGATGCTGGGCGCCGACGACGCGTTCGACGTGTTCGGCGTGCACGGCGTGGGCGGCATCATCGGTGCCATCCTGACCGGCGTGTTCGCATCGCAAGGCCTGGGCGGTACGGGTGGCCTGACCCCCGACACGTTCGCCATGGGCGCACAGGTCTGGATCCAGCTCAAGAGCGTGCTGATCACCATCGTGTGGTCCGGCGTCGTGGCCTTCATCGCCTACAAGATCGCCGACCTGCTGGTGGGCCTGCGCGTGCCGGAAGAAGCCGAGCGCGAAGGCCTGGACATCACTTCGCACGGCGAGACCGCCTACAACCGCTGATCGGCTGAGATCCCTGCCGCGGTGACTGGTGGCATCGCGGCGGTGCGACAACAAGCGAGATATTCCTCCTGGACATTGGGCCCGCCGCAAGGTGGGCCTTTTTTTTGGCCCGCGGCCACCGCCCGCGAATAATGGATGGGGCAGACCGGCGCGCCAGCGGTGGCGTGCCCGGCCCCTTCCACCGCCTTCCCAGGAGACCTCCCATGCCCATGGACTGGCGTCCCGCCACTTCCGAGCCCGACCAGTTGGGCGAATCGCCTTTCTGGCACCCCGTCGAATCGCGCCTGTACTGGGTGGACATCGCCGGCCGCGCGCTGTGCCGGCTGCACCCGGCCTCGGGCCGGGCCGAGCGCTGGGCCATGCCGTCCGAGCCCGGCTGCATCGCGCCCGCGCGCACCGCGGGCCAGCCCAGCGGCCTGGTGATCGCCCTGCGCGACACCCTTTACCGCGCCAAGGACTGGGGCGGCCCCCTGGTGCCGGTGGCCCGGCTGCCGATCGATCCGGCCACGCAGCGGGCCAACGACGGCAAGTGCGACGCGCTGGGCCGCTTCTGGGTGGGCACCATGCACGAGCCCGCCGCGGGCCCCCGCCAGCCGGTGGCCGCGCTGTACTGCGTGGACGGGCGCGGCGACGGGGCGCCCCGCGTGCGCTGGATGCTGGACGGGGTGGCCACGGCCAACGGCCTGGCTTGGTCCCCCGATGGCGGCACGCTGTACTGGGTCGATACCCCCTCGCACACCATCCGGGCCTGGGCGTGCGATGCCTCGGGCGAGCCCGTGGGCGCGCCGCGCGTGCTGCATGCCTTTGCGCCCAAGCCCGATGGCTGGAAGCCCGGCCAGCCGGGCTACGGCGGCCGGCCCGACGGCGCGGCGGTGGATGCCGAGGGCCACTACTGGTGCGCCATGTACGAGGGCGGCCGCGTGCTGCGGCTGTCGCCCGGCGGCGAGATCGTGGCCGACCTCCCCGTGCCCGCGCAGTGCCCCACCATGCCCTGCCTGGGCGGCGACGGGCAGGCAGGCGCCACGCTGTTCGTCACTTCGGCCCGCCAGGGGCGCCCGGCCGACGAACTGGCGCGCGAGCCGCATTCGGGCCACCTGCTGGTCGCCGGCGAGCGCCTGCCGGTGGCCGGGCGGCCGGTGAACTGGTACGAAGAGGGGCAGTTGCCCGCAGGCCTCGCCTGAGCACTGGGGCGCCGCGCCGGATGGCCTGCAGCCGGGACGGTGGATTCACGCCCGGCGTTCAAAAAATTCACGGCCGGCCGAGCCCTGCCGGCACCCGTTGGCGAAGGGGGGCCGGTACGATCCACGCCATGGACTCCGCCCTCCGCCAGATCATCGACCGCGTGCGCGACAGCGTCCAGCGCCAGGCCCCCGTGTGCATCCGCGGTGGTGGCACCAAGGACTTCCACGGCGGCGCCGTGCTGCAGGGCGAGTGCCTGGACACCACGGCCCTGTCGGGCATCGTGAACCACGAGCCGAGCGAGCTGGTCGCCACCGTGCGCGCCGGCACGCCGCTGGCCGAGCTGGAGGCCGCGCTGGCGGCCCACGGCCAGTGCCTGCCCTTCGAGCCGCCGCATTTCGGCCCGGGCGCGACCGTGGGCGGCATGGTGGCCGCCGGCCTGTCGGGGCCCGCGCGCGCCAGCGTGGGCGCGGTGCGTGACTACGTGCTGGGGCTGGAGCTGGTCAACGGCCGGGCCGAGCTGCTGCGCTTCGGCGGCCAGGTGATGAAGAACGTGGCGGGCTACGACGTCTCGCGCCTCATGGTGGGCGCCTGGGGCACGCTGGGCGTGCTCACCGAGGTCAGCCTGAAGGTGCTGCCCGTGCCGCCGGCCGAGGCCACCCTGCGCTTCGATGCCAACCCCGCAGACGCGCTGCGCCGGCTGCAGGCCTGGGGCGGGCAGCCGCTGCCCCTGAACGCCAGCCGCTGGGAAGGCGGTCCCGGGGGCACGGGCACGATGTGGGTGCGGCTGCGTGGGGCCGTGGCCGCCGTCGAGGCCGCCTGCCGCAGCATGGGGGGCGAGCGCCTGGACACCGCCGCTGCGGCGCCCGCCTGGCAGGCCTGCCGCGAGCAGACCCTGCCGTGGTTCGCCGCCCGGGCCGAGCGACCGGACCTGGCCCTGTGGCGCCTGTCGGTGCCTGCCGCCGCGCCGGTGCTGGCGCTGCCCGCCGGTGTGGCGGCGCCGCTGATCGAATGGCACGGCGCCCTGCGATGGGTGCAGGCCCCGCCGGACGCGGGCGCGGCGCTGCACGAGGCGGCGCAGGCCGTGGGCGGGAGTGCTTCTCTTTTTGTAGCAGACCAGGCAATCGGTACTAGGGCATCGGGCCATTTCGATCCGGTGTTGCCCGGCACGCTGGCACAGATCCATGCGCGGCTGCAGCAGGCGTTCGATCCGGCGGGCATCTTCAACCCCGGCCGGATGGGCCCGGGGCGGTAGCGCCATGCGGCTGCTGCGGCACCTCACCG
Source organism: Acidovorax sp. GBBC 1281 (assembly GCF_028473645.1). NCBI lineage: Bacteria > Pseudomonadati > Pseudomonadota > Betaproteobacteria > Burkholderiales > Comamonadaceae > Acidovorax > Acidovorax sp. GBBC 1281. Next base: position 5,265,642 of record NZ_CP097269.1, on the reverse strand, counting down.
GCCGGCACCGGACCCCGTCCACCAACCGGCTGCTCGGCCTGCTGCTGGCCTTCAACGCCGGGGCGGTGAACGCGGGCGGTTTTCTGGTGGTGCACCGGTACACCTCGCACATGACGGGGTTCCTGTCGATGGTGGCCGACAACCTGGTGCTGGGCAACATGGCGCTGGTGCTGGGCGCGGTGGGCACGCTGTGGGCCTTCATGTCGGGCGCGGGCACCACGGCCATCCTGGTCAACTGGGCGCGCCACCACCGGCTGCGCAGCGGCTTCGCGCTGCCGCTGCTGCTGGAGGCCGTGCTGCTGCTGGTCTTCGGGCTGCTGGGCGCCATCACGCTGGAATGGCGCACGCCGTTTTCCGTGCCGCTCACCGTGCTGCTGCTGGCCTTTTTGATGGGGCTGCAGAACGCGGTGGTCACCAAGATGTCCTCGGCGCAGATCCGCACCACGCACATGACCGGCGTGGCGACCGACCTGGGCATCGAGATCGGCAAGATGCTGTACTGGAACCGCAACGGCACGCCGCCCGAGGCGCAGGTGCACGCCAACCAGTCGCGGCTGCGGCTGTTCGCCAGCCTGCTGGCCATGTTCACCGTGGGGGGCATCGTGGGCGCGGCCGGGTTCAAGCACGTGGGTTTCATCTGGGTCGTGCCGCTGGCCGCCATCCTGCTGGGCCTGTCGCTGCCGCCGCTGGCGGCCGATTTCGAACACTTGGCCCGGCTCTGGCGCGCCCGCCGCGCGCTGGCCCAGCGCGCGCCGCACGCCGAGCCCCCGGGCCCCTGACACCCCACCGCCGAGACACGCCATGCAAACCACGCTCGCCCCCGAATTCCTGGGCACGCCCGAAGGGCAGGAGGCCGAAGCCATCCTGCGCAAGTGCGTGCATTGCGGCTTTTGCACCGCCACCTGCCCCACCTACCAGCTGCTGGGCGACGAGCTGGACGGCCCGCGCGGGCGCATCTACCTCATCAAGCAGGTGCTGGAGGGCGAGCAGCCTACGCGCAAGACGCAGCTGCACCTGGACCGCTGCCTGACCTGCCGCAACTGCGAGACCACCTGCCCGAGCGGCGTGCAGTACGGCCACCTGGTGGACATCGGCCGCAAGATCGTGGACGAGAAGGTGCCGCGCCCGCTGGGCGAGCGCGCCCTGCGCTGGGCGCTCAAGGAGGGCCTGCCGTCGCCCTGGTTCGGCCCGGCCATGAAGGCGGGGCAGGCCGTGCGCGGGCTGCTGCCCGAGGGCCTGCGCGCCAAGGTGCCGGCGCCGCGCGACGCCGGGGCGTGGCCCGGGCGCGAGCACGCGCGCAAGGTGCTCCTGCTGGCCGGCTGCGTGCAGCCCGCCATGGCGCCCAACATCAACGCCGCCACGGCGCGCGTGCTCGATGCGGCGGGCATCCAGACCGTCGTCGCGCCGCAGGCCGGCTGCTGCGGCGCGGTGCGGTTCCATCTGAACGACCAGGCGGGCGGCAAGGCGCAGATGCGCGCCAACATCGATGCGTGGTGGCCGTTCGTGGAGCAGGGCGGTGTCGAGGCCATCGTCATGAATGCCTCGGGCTGCGGCGTCACCGTCAAGGACTACGGCCACCTGCTGCGGGACGACCCGGCCTATGCCGAGCGCGCCGCGCGCATCAGCGCGCTGACGCAGGACCTGTCCGAGTGGCTGCCCGAGCTGCTGGCCGGGCTGGCCGGCACGCTGCGCGGCCGCGTGGTGCCGCCCGACACGCTGTTCGCCTACCACCCGCCGTGCACCCTGCAGCACGGCCAGAAGCTGCGTGGCGGCGTCGAGACGCACCTGAGCGCCCTGGGCTTTCGGGTGCGGGTGGCGCGCACCGAGGCGCACCTGTGCTGCGGCTCGGCCGGCACCTACTCGGTGCTGCAGCCGGAGCTGGCCTATCCGCTGCGCGACCGCAAGCTCGCGGCGCTGGGCGAGGCGTTCGGCGAGCCGCCGCCCGGGGCCATCCTGTCGGCCAACATCGGCTGCATCACCCACCTGCAAAGCGGCACGGCGCTGCCGGTGCGCCACTGGGTGGAAGTGCTCGACGAGGCGCTGTCGCCTGCCGCGCGCTGACCCTGCCGGTCCCGAGGCTGGCATGATGGTGGGTTTTGACCGCCGCGCTGACGCGCACCAACCGCGTTTTCCTCTGCCATGACCGACTCCGTGACCGCACAAGAACAACAGAACCACGTCCCCGCGCCGGCCTCCACCTCGGCGGCCGTGACCGACGCTTCCAGCGCACCGGTGGTGACCGACGCCGCTGCCGCCACGGCATCGCCCGCGGCCGATGGCCCGCAGGCGGGTGAAGGGCCGCAGGAGGCCGCGCCGCGCGCCGACCGCCCCGCCTCGCGCCGCGGCGGCCGCAACCGCCGCAAGCCCGGCAGTGCCCCGGTCGCCGAAGGCGCCGCGCCCGCAGCGCAGGCCGCGCCCCGCAACGGCAAGGGCGCCGGCCCGCAAGGCTCGCAAGGCCCGCGCCGCACGCATCCCGCGCTGGAGCAACTGGCCGCGTTGTACCCGCACCTGTTCGGCGCGCAGTTCCTGCCGCTCAAGCGCGGCATCTTCCAGGACCTGCAGGCCGCCCACCCCGATCTGTTCGAGCGCGATGCGCTCAAGCTCGCCCTGGGCATCCACACCCGCTCCACGCGCTACCTGCAGGTGGTGGCCGAAGGCCGCCAGCGCCACGACCTGCAGGGCCATGCCGTGGAGGCCATGGCCCCCGAGCATGTGCACCATGCGCTGCTGGAAGTGTTCCGCCGCCGCAAGCCCCGCGACGGCGAGGACATGACCGCCAAGCTGCGCCGCCGCATCGCGCAGGCCTACGAGGCCTCGGGCCTTACCCGCGAGGCGTACGACGCGCTGGTGCGGGGCCGCGACGAGGCCGCCAATGCCCTGCTCGACGAAGCCTTCGCCGAAGTGGCCGAGCGCGACGCCAAGGCCGAGGCGCTGCTGCGTGCCTTCGAGGCCAGCGGCAGCACGGTGGCGCAGTTCGCCGACATGTACGGCATGGACCCGCGCACGGCCGAACGCTCGCTGCACCGCGCGCGCCAGCTGCGCGCCGCGCCGGTGGCGGCTCCTGCCGCACCGGCCGCCGACGCGCCGTCCGAACCCCCGGCCGAGCCCGCCGCCTGAGCCCGCGCGGCCGGGCCGGCGCAGCCTCCTGACACGACGCTGTCAGGAGGGCCCCCGCACCATGGCGTCCTTCGCAACAACGACCGAAAGGACCTTTCCGCCATGACCTCTTCTGCCCCCGCTTCTTCCGTTTCCGCCATCAGCTGGTTCAAGATCCCCTGCGCCGACCTCGGCCGCGCCCAGGCCTTCTACGAACAGGTGCTGGGCCGGCCCATGCAACGCCAGACGATGGGCGGCGATCCGCTGGCCGTCTTCGCCTACGACCGGCCGGCCACCGGCGGCTGCCTCATCGAAGGCCCGAGCCGCCGCGTGGCGCCCGATGCCGGCACGCGCATCTACCTCGACTGCGCCCCGGGCCTGGACGCTGCTGTCGACCGCATCGCCCCGGCGGGCGGGCGCGTGATCGATGCCTGCATCGAGCTGCCGAACGGCATCGGCTTCATCGCGCACCTGTGCGACACCGAGGGCAACACCGTCGGCCTGCACGCCATGGCGCGCTGAAGGGGCGAGCCGCATGTCCCCCACCCTGGAAACCTTCGGCGCCTTCACCGTCGCCGGCATAACCACGCGCACCTGCAACCGCCAGGAGCGCGACCCTGCCCAGGCCCGCATCGGCCCGCTGTGGCAGCGGTTCGCCGCCGAGGGCGTGGCCCAGCGGTTGCAGCAGCCCGGCCTGGCGCCGCCCCGCGTGGTGGGCGTGTACAGCCGGTATGCGTCCGACCACGAGGGCGAATTCGACGTGCTCGCGGGCGTGGCCCTGGACGGCGCCGGTGCCGCGCCCGCGCCCGGCCTAGAGCGCGTGCAGGTGCCGGCCGGCACCTACCTCGTGTTCCGCCGGCAGGGCGCGCTGCCGCAGGCCGTGATCGACACCTGGGGTGCGGTGTGGGCGCACTTCGGGCAGCACCCCGTGCCGCTCCGCCGCTTCGACGTCGATTTCGAAGCCTACGAAGGCCCCGACCAGGTTGCCGTCTGCATCGGCGTGCAGGGCTGACGCGCCCTGTGCGGGGCAGGGCACAATCCTCGCCCACGCCCCGATCCTGCCCCGATTGCCTCACCCATGCGCCGCGCCGACCGCCTGTTCCAGATCGTCCAGCTCATCCGGGGCCGGCGCCTGTCCACGGCCGACTTCCTGGCGAAGCGGCTGGAGGTCTCGGCGCGCACCATCTACCGCGACGTGGCCGACCTGCAGCATCAGGGCGTGCCCATCGAGGGCGAGGCCGGCGTGGGCTACCGCCTGGGCGCGGGCTTCGACCTGCCGCCGCTCATGTTCAGCCAGGGCGAGGCCAATGCGCTGGTCGCCGCCGCCCGGCTGGCGCAGTCCTGGCTGGACACCGGCCTGGCCGGCGAGGTGGAAAGCGCCCTGGGCAAGATCCTCTCGGTGCTGCCGCCCGCGGCGCGCGCGGCCGCCGAGGCGCAGGCGCTCTATGCCCCGGCCGTGGCGGTGGACCCGCGCACCCAGGCCCTGCTGCGCCCGCTGCGCGAGGCCGTGCAGTCCCGCCATGTGGTGCGGCTGCACTATGCCGACGAACAGGGGCGCCCCAGCGAGCGCCGGGTGCGGCCGCTGGGGTGCTTTTACTGGGGCAAGGTCTGGACGCTGTCCACCTGGTGCGAGCTGCGCGATGACTTTCGCGGCTTTCGCGTGGACCGGATCGTCTCGCTCGACGTGCTGGACGAGCGCTTCACCGTGGAGCCCGGCCGCTCGCTGGCCGACATGCTGCGCCACGTGTGGGGCCGCCCCGGGGTCGGGCCCGGCGGCGGCTGAGGGCCGCCCGCCGGCAGGCCCTGCGGCGGCCCTTGGCCGCCCCGGCGGCTGTCAGCGCGGCAGTTCCAGCTCGGGCGGGGTGCACAGGCGCCCGTTCCAGCAGGCCCCCAGGACCAGGGTCCGGGCGCCCGACGCGCTTTGCATCAGGCCGCGCAGCAGGCCGTTGCGGTCCACCGTGAACTGCTCGGCTCGGTAGGCCTCGCTCGTGGTGCCGCTGGGGGCCGTGCAGGTGCGCGTGCCTTCCGAGTCCAGGCCCTCGCCCGACAGGCGGTAGGTGCCGCGGTACTCGCAGGCCGTCAGCAGGTCCGCGGTCCGCGTGTCCATGCGAAAGATGCCGTCGCGCACCACCATGTCGATGCTGGTGGCGGTCGGGGTGGGTGACCAGAACGGATACACCTGGGCGGAGAAGGCCTTGTTGAAACGCACCAGATGGTCTCCGTAGCGGAAGCGCGAAATGCGGCGTGGCGTGTCGAAGGGCAGCGTGATGGTCGCGGTCGTGGGGCTGTCGAACACGATTGTCGCCGCACCCATGGTCGAGGCCACCTCCGCGGGGCGGATGGCGCCACCGATCACCGGGCCGTTGCGGAATTCGGTCAAGGGCACCGTGAACTGGGCATTGGTGTCGCGGTTCGCGGTGCTGCCCTGCATGAACAGCGAAGAGCCGTCGGTGCGGTAGCCCAGGTAGGACAGGACCAGCGCGCGGCTGCCGTTCTGGGTGTCGATCTGCAGGCTGCGGCCCGGTCGGCCATTCAACTCGCCGTCGAAGGCCCAGATGCCGGGCTGCACCACGATGTCGGATGGCGAAGCGCCCCATGCGCAGGTGCCCGGGCTGCCGAGAATGACGGCGCCCGCATGGCAGGCGCCCATGAAGAAGGATTCGATCCCATCCTTGCGCAGCGTGCCGGTGGCCAGGCCATAAGCGTCGACGGCGAACTGCTCGATCCGGTACGGACTGCGCTGCTGGGTGCCGGAGGGGGCCACGCAACTGGCGGTGCCGTCGGACTCGATGCCCTGTCCGCGCTTTTGGTAAGTGCCCGAGTAGGAGCACAGGCGGCCGTCGGACGTGGTCAGCTGGCTCATCAGAAAATTGCCGTCGCGCAGTTCGACGCGGTAGGAGGCGGCGGGCGTCGTTGACAGGCGGGTGGAATAGGTCTGCAGGGTGTATTGCGTGCCGCTGGTCGGGACTCCATACGTGAAGCGCGAGATGCGGCGCGTCACGTCGCCCGGCAGCGTGACGGTGCCGGAGGTGGGCGAGTCGAAGGCCAGCTGGATCTCGCCCGGGCTGCCCGCCACTTCGCCGTTGCCCGCACCGCCGCCGATCACGGGCGGCCCGTTGCGGAACTCCTGCAGCGGGCCCCGGAAGGCCGAGCTGTCGCCGCCGCGCAGGCCGCTGGCCTGCAGGAACACGGACGACCCGTCGGCGCGGTAGCCCAGGTAGGACACGATGAGGGCGCGGCCCTGCTCGGTATCGATCTGCAGGCTGCGCCCGGGCTGGCCGTTCAACTCGCCGTCGAAGGCCCACAGGCCCGGTTCCGGCTCGGCATTGGGTGGGGTGGTGGTCTGCGCCCAGGCCGAAGAGGCCAGGATCAGGCCCCCGGCGCAGAGCGCGAGTGTCTTGGTCATTGCGAAGCGGGACATGCGGGAAGTTCCTCCTTGGATTGGAATCAGGGTGCCTTGGCCTGCAACCGGCCCGACGCGAAATGCCTGCCAGCCCCGTCGAGGCGGGCGGCAGTTCTGCGAAAAAAAGCGGGATCCGGCTGGCTGATGCCATTCGCGACCCTGCCGGGGAAAGGCGGTCCGGCGCCCTCATCACCCGGTTTTGGATTTGCTCCTGTTTTTGTAGCGATATGCCCTAGAAAATCATGCGCTGCAGGCCTTTTTCTCCAAAAAAAGTCCGTATCCCCCCACCTTCAGCGTGATCTTCACCGCCGCAGGACAAGGCATGTGAAAAGTTCCTTCCGGCATATGGAATGGGGGCCGAAGACCCGTAATAGATACAAATCCAACGGGCCTGCCAATCCCCCCCTATGGTGGGGTGTGGGCTTTGACAAGCCCGCCCGGCGGGGCGAAAGACGCTGTGGCGCGGGGTTGCGCCCCTCGGTCGATCCGACACTTTCCTACGTATTGAAACCTCTTTGACCGATGGTTTCGCCCGATCGCCGCTCAGGCGGTTACTTTCGGCGCGTGCATGCCGCCATGCACCGGTGCGAAAAAAACCCAAGCCTCCCGACGCGGCCCCTGCTGCGCGCGGCCGGCGGCCACAACGCAAAACAGCGCCGTTTCCCATCCAGACGAGGAGACCACAACGCATGCAGAACGACGATCCGAAAGACCGTGCCGCCTTCGACTCGGCTATCCAGGCCCTGAAGGCGGAGATCGCCAACGCCGGGGCCCACCTCTCGCTGGATGCCTCGGCCCGGCTGGCCTATACCCGGCAGATCCAGGCCATGGCCAACGACCTGCAGTTCGAGGCGATGAGCGGCCGCATCACCTGGGCCCAGGCGGCCGAGCAGGCCCAGGTGGCGCGCAACACCATCATGGAGATCATCCGCGGGCGCAGCACGCCCATCGGGCGCGCCATGGCGCAGAGCCTGAAGGCCGAGGGCCGGACGCTCAACGAGCTCATCGCCCGCAAGGCCCAGCAGATCCACGGGCCCACCGTGCAGTTCGACCGGCTCACGGCGGCGCAGCAGAACGCGGTGTACGGCGAGATCGTCCAGTCCGCCGGCCGTTCCAACCCCAAGGTCACGCAGACCATGCGCGGCCTGTCGCGCGCGGGCCGGGGGCTGATCGTGCTGTCCATCGCCCTGTCGGTTTACAACGTGGCGACGGCCGACGACAAGACCGCCGCAGCGGGCAAGGAACTCGCCGTGGCCGGGGCGGGGATCGGCGGCGGCATCGCCGGGGGCGCGCTGGCGGGCCTGGCTTGCGGGCCCGGCGCGCCGGTGTGCGTGACCATCGGGGCGTTCGTGGGCGGCGCGCTGGCGGCTTTCGGCGTGGATTTCCTGTGGTGAGCGGCGGGCCGGCGATGCGCATCCTCACCCCCGCCGACATTTCCCTGGCACCCCTGCCCGCCGAGGGCGGCGAGGCCCCGATGCAAAGCCGGGTCGTGCAGGGCGGTCTGCCCCTGCAGGCCCGCGTGGACGGGCTGGTGCTGGAGGCGGCCTTCGAGTGCCGGGGCTTTCACCTGCTGTTCACCACCGACGATGTGCCGCAGGAAGACCTGCTGCACATCACGCTGTTCGATGGCCAGTGGCAGCCGCTGGACGCCGCCACCATCGGCGGGGCCTACACCACCGGGCGTTTTTCTCTGATCGGGCTGGAGGGCGAGCACACCGTGCGGTTCCGCTTCATCGGCGACACCGACTGGAGCGTGGAGATTTTGCCCAGCCCGGGCTTTCGCATGCCGCTGGTCTCGGAGCCCCGGGGCGTCACGCGGGCGCTGGGGTTCTCCAGGCACTTCGTGGTGCGCGGCGATCCGCAGCCGCAGCGCTGAAAGCGGTCAAGGGGGGCATTGCCCTGCGCGCATCCGTTCGTCGAATCCCTGCAGGCTAAGATTTCCTGCGGAGGAGAACCATGTTGCTCAAAAACCTGTCCGCCAGTGCCGCGGACTTCGTCAATACCGTCTGGCCTGCCATTCAGCATTACCCGCTGGTGGGCGGCGGCAAGATCCGGCCGGTTGAGGCCAATGCGGCGCGCGACTTCAAGGACGAACTCGATCTTTTGGCGGGCATTGATGCCTGGCAAGTGATGAACCAGCCCGGAGCGATACGGGGTCTGGCAAGCCGTGTGCAGTGGACCGAGGAAAACCACCGCAGCTTCACCATCCGTTATGCCCGCCCGTCGGGTGCGGAGACCGAATACCAGAAGCGGCTGATGGCGCTCAATGCTCGGCAGGAGGGCTATGTGTTCCCGCACCTCACGGTGCAGGCTTTCTTGTCCGGCCAGGGGGGCCGCCTTCGCTCGGCGGCCGTCGTCAAGACGGAAGATCTGATCCGCGCCGCGCAGTTCATCGTCACCAATGCCAAAGCCCCGCGCCCCGCTTTCTACGGCATGGTTCCGCAACCGGACGGCGGGCAGTTCCTGTACCTGAAGTGGGACTACCTGGCCTACAAGAAGGTGCCGATGGAGATCATCGATCTCGAAAAGCCCGTGGCCGCCGTGTAGGCCAGGCTCAGCGCTTGAGGGCGGCCTCGATGTCGCCCGCCATGGACTGCGGCGTGTCCCGCGGTCCGTAGCGGCGCAGCACCTGCCCGTCCCGGCCGATGAGGAACTTGGTGAAGTTCCACTTGATCGCCTGGGTGCCCAGCAGGCCCGGGGCCTCGGCCTTGAGCCAGCGGTACAGCGGGTCGGCGTCGGCGCCGTTCACGTCGATCTTGGCCATCATCGGAAAGCTCACGCCGTAGTTGAGCTGGCAGAAGCTGGCGATCTCGTCGTTGCTGCCCGGGTCCTGGCGGCCGAACTGGTTGCAGGGAAACCCCAGCACGGCCAGCCCCTGGGGGCCGTATTGCTGGTGCAGGGCCTCCAGCCCGGCGAACTGCGGCGTGAAGCCGCAGGCGCTCGCCGTGTTGACGATGAGCAGCAGCTGCCCCGCGTACTGCCGCAGGGGCACGGTCTGGCCGTTCATCTGCCGGGCCTCGAAGTCGTAGACGCTGGTCATGGCGGGCATCCCTTGCAAGAAAGGTGGATGGATCGGATCGATCGGGCGCCGCCACGCCGGCAGGGGGTTCACCGGGTCTTGGCGGCGGCAGCGGCATTCTCGCCGGAGAAGTACGGAATCATCATGCGGTTGCCGTCGGCGCCGGTGTCGCGGATGTATTCGAGCGAGAACTGCTCGCCCAGGCGCCGCAGCTCGCGGCGCAGCTCGAAGTCGGGCGTCTCCACCTTGATGCCGTTGCGCGCCAGCTCGGCGATGGAGGCGGTGGACGCGGCGCTGCTCGCGTTCCACCCCCGCACCTGGGCCTGGGCGGCGGCCTCCTCGACGATCTTGCGCGTGCCTTCGGGCAGGGCCAGCCACTGGGCCTTGTTGACCAGCACCAGGTTCTTCGGGTACCAGGCATGCACGTTGTAGAAGTACTTGATGGGCAGCTCCCATACCTTGTTCTCCACCCCGGTGACGGGGGAGGTGAACAGCGTGTCGATCTGCCGGTCCAGCACGGCCTGGTTGATGCCCTTGGTGGGCACGTCCACCGGCGTGGCGCCCATCAGCTGGGCGATGCGCACGGTGCTGGGGCTGTAGCTGCGCATCCTGGCGCCGCGCAGGTCGCTCACGTGGCGGATGGACCGCATGGTGAACAGACCCTGGGCCGGCCAGGGCACGGCGTACAGCGGCACCAGGCCCTGCCGGTCCAGTGCCTCCTGCAGCACGGGGCGCTGCGCCTTCCACAGCCGCAGCGCGTCGTCGTAGCTGTCCACGATGAAGGGAATGGCGTCGGCCCCGGCCAGCTTGGTGTCGGCCGCCAGCGAGCTGAGCAGCACCTCGCCCGCCGCGATCTTGCCGGCGCGCACCTGGCCGGCGATCTCGGACAGCCGGGCCACGCTGTTGTCGGGGCGCACGTCGATCACCAGCGCGCCCTTCGTGCGGTCGTTCACCTCCTGGGCGAACTGCTGCAGGTTGACGGTGTGGAACACCTCGGGCAGGTAGCCCGTGGCGAGGGTCCACTTTGCCTGCGCCGACGCGGCGCCGGGCAGCGCCAAAGAACCGAGCGCCATGAAGAGCGCGCACCATGAACGACGTTTCATACCGAATCTCCGAAAGCGCGCAGCGCCGGCCTGCGGATGCATGACAACGGCGTACGCTGGTGGCGTAACTTGCAATGACTATACCGGCGCCCCGCGGGCACGCAAGCACCGGCCGGGAGAGCCTTGATTTCCATGGCGGCCAAGGGCGTTTGGGCCCCGGCCCTGCGGCGGGGCGGCCCCTGCGCGGCGGCCCGCCGGGCGCTCAGCGCCGCAGCGATGCGAGGAGGGCGGCGAACACGATCAGGCCCCCGCCCAGCAAGGTGCGCGGCTGCAGCTGCGCGGCCGACAGCAGCACCGACGACACGCTGGCGAACACCACCTCCGACAGCAGGATCACCGCCGTGGTGCCCGCCGCCAGCCGCGACGCCCCGTACTGCAGCGCCCCGTTGCCCAGCCACAGCGCCACCGCCAGCAGGGCGGCCGTGGCGACCCAGGTGGCGTTCACCGGGGGAAACGGCTCCACCACGCCGGCCTGCAGCCCGATGCAGGTCACCACCAGCGCCATCAGCATGCAGCCGCCGAACATGACGAACATGCGCGCCTGTCCCGGCACCGCATGCAGCCGCCGCAGCGTGACGTTGGTCAGCGCGAAGAGGAAGCCGCCCGCCAGCGCCAGCCCGTCGGCGAGCGACAGGTTCTGCAGCAGCCGGGACGGCGAGGTGCCCTCGGGCAGCAGCACCAGCACCACGCCGGTGAAGGCCAGCGCCAGCCGAAGCAGCGCCATGGGCGTGGGCCGCTCGCCCAGCACCCGCCAGGCCAGCAGCAGGCCCCAGACCGGCATCAGATAGAACAGCAAGACCACGCGCACCACGTCGCCCACGGTCACCGCCCAGTTGAAGGCCACGTTGTTCAGCCCCGAACTCAGGGCCAGCAGCCACAGCTGCGGGTGCTGGCGCACCTGTGCCCACAGGCCCGGGCGCAGCGCCAGCAGGCCGGCCAGGATGGCGCTGTACATCACGGCGGTCGCCCACAGCGGGTGCAGCCCCGCCCCGTGCATCACCCGGAACGGCCACCATGCCAGGCCCCAGACGAAGGCATTGAACAGCAGGGCGAAATAGGGCAGCGGCGATGGCATGTAGCGTCGTGGTGCGGCAGGGGTGCCTCCGCTTCGCAGTCGGATGGGCACGGAAAAAGAGGGGCCGCAGCATCGGCATGATTTTCGGCCCTCGGATGAAGGCAGTTCCATGTCCGGCTGTGGTTAAGTTGTACTTTCCATTGCGCAGGCCGGCAGACGGCCGCGCGTGGCGCCCGGGGCGCGCCGCGGCGGCCGGCGGCGGTCAGTGGTGGTGATCGTGCCGCGCCAGGTGCAGCAGGTGGTCCACCTCTTCGCGGTAGCGCACGCAGTTGTGCTGGTGCCAGCGGCGGATCAGCCACATCACCCCGGCCACCACGAGACCGAACGCGGTGATGGCGCCGAACACCGACAGCCCCATCTTGAGCGACAGGCTGTAGAACGCGCCCAGCGCCAGGATGCAGGCCTGCTCGTTGAAATTCTGCACCGCGATGGAGCGGCCCGCGCCCATGAGGTTGTGGCCCCGGTGCTGCAGCAGCGCGTTCATCGGCACCACCAGGTAGCCGCCCAGGCCGCCCAGCAGGATGAGGAAGGGAATGGCGACCCAGATGCTCTTGATGAACACCATCAGCACCAGCAGCAGGCCCATGGCGATGCCCAGTGGGATCACCTTGGTGGCCATGTCCAGCCGCATGCGCATGGAGGCCACCACCGCGCCCACGGCCGTGCCGATGGCCACCACCCCGGTGAGGGCCGAGGCCTGCGTGGTGTTGTAGGAGAGCGCGGCCGCGGCCCAGGCCAGCACGATGAACTTGAGGTTGCCGCCCGCGCCCCAGAAGAGGGTGGTGGTGGACAGCGAGATCTGGCCCAGCTTGTCGCGCCACAGGCGGTTGTTGCAGGCCCAGAAGTCCGGCAGCATCGCCAGCGGGTTGGAGGGCAGCGGGCGCATCTCCACGCCGGTGTGGGGAATTCGGGTGTTGAACCACGCGGCGACCAGGTACAGCGTGATCAGCGCGGCGATGGCGGCCTCGGCCGCGGTGTCCACGCCGGTGTCCACGAAGGGCAGGTCCACCGACAGCAGCAGGCCGGCGATGGCGGGCCCCACGAGCTGGCCGCCCAGCAGCACGCCCAGGATGATGGAGGCGATGGTCAGCCCCTCGATCCACCCGTTGGCCTTGACCAGCTGCGAGGCCGGCAGCAGCTCGGTGAGGATGCCGTACTTGGCGGGCGAGTAGGCCGCCGCGCCCAGGCCGACCACGGCGTAGGCGATCAGCGGGTGCGAGCCGAACAGCATCATGAGGCAGCCCACGACCTTGATCGCGTTGCTGAAGAACATGACCTTGCCCTTGGGCATCGCATCAGCGAAGGCGCCCACGAACGGCGCAAGCACCACGTAGAACAGCGCGAACATCGGCACGAGCGCCGCACGCTGCCATTCCGGCGACCCGTTGGTGCGCAGCAATTCCACGGCGGCCACGAAAAGTGCGTTGTCGGCCAGCGAGCTGAAAAACTGCGCCGACATGATGGTGTAGAAACCGCGCTTCATCGAATGGCTGTTGGGTGCATCAGTTCGCCTGATGCCCTGTTAAATATCGAAACCCGCTGCAAGTGACTGGCGGTTATATCACGCGGTTTCTAGAGGGCGATGCCAGAATTCCTTCCTTTTCGCTCCGCAGATCCACCCCATGCCGCGTCCCATCCAAGCCACCATCCACACTGCTGCACTGCAACACAATCTCGAGCGCGCCCGCGCCAGTGCGCCGGACGCCCTGGCCTGGGCGGTGGTGAAGGCCAATGCCTACGGCCACGGCATCGAGCGCGTGTTCGAGGGGCTGCGCGCGGCCGACGGCTTCGCCCTGCTGGACCTGTCCGAGGCCGAGCGCCTGCGCGCCCTGGGCTGGCGCGGCCCCATCCTGCTGCTGGAGGGCGTGTTCGAGCCGCGCGACCTGGAGCTGTGTTCGCGCCTGGGGCTGTGGCACGCGGTGCATTGCGACGAGCAGATCGATTGGCTGGCCGCCCACAAGACGCAGGCGCCGCACCGCGTCTTCCTCAAGATGAACACGGGCATGAACCGCCTGGGCTTCACGCCCGAGCGCTACCGCTCGGCCTGGGCGCGGCTCAATGCGCTCACGCAGGTGGACGAGATCTCGTACATGACCCACTTCAGCGACGCCGACGGCCCCCGCGGCATCGCGCACCAGATGCAGGCCTTCCAGGCTGCCACGCAGGACCTGCCCGGCGAGAAGAGCGTGTGCAACAGCGCGGCCACCCTGCGCCATGCGGTCGATGCGCGCGTGCGCGGGGACTGGATCCGCGCCGGCATCGTGCTCTACGGCGGCGCGCCGGACCACCCCGAGCACGACGCCGCCCACTGGAACCTGCAGCCTTCGATGACGCTCTCGGCCCGCGTGATCGCGGTGCAGCACGTGCAGGCCGGCGACACGGTGGGCTACGGCTCCGCCTTCACGGCCGACGCCCCGCTCACCATCGGCGTGCTGGCCTGCGGCTATGCCGACGGCTACCCGCGCCACGCCGGCACCGGCACGCCCGTGCTGGTGAACGGCGTGCGCACGCGCGTGGTGGGCCGGGTGAGCATGGACATGATCACGGTGGACCTCTCCCCCGTGATCGCGGCGGGCGTGGAGGCGGGCTTCGGCGCCGAGGCCACGCTCTGGGGGCGCGCCGCCAGCGGTGCCGTGCTGTCGATCGACGAGGTGGCGCATGCCGCCGGCACGGTGAGCTGGGAGCTGATGTGCGCCCTGGCCCCGCGCGTGCCCGTGGCGGTGGCCTGATGCGCCCGGGGCAGCGCGCGCCGGCCGCCCGATCCGGCAAGGGCTCGACCTGGCGGCGGGTGCAGGCGCCCGACCGCGAACTGGTGCACACCCTCCGCCAGCGGCACCGGCTGCACGTGCACGGCTGGTGCATCGGCGCCTTCATGATGGCGTTGATGTGGGCCACCTCGCACACCCAGAAGGTGATGGGTGTGGACTCGCTCGCGCTGCGCTACGGCATCACGCTGGGCGTGGGCTACGTCGCCTACCTGCTGGTGCTGCGGGCCTGGGCGGCCTGGCTGGTGCGGCCGCCCCGCCAGCGGGACGACAGTGGGTGGACCGACGGCATCGACCTGCCGTCCGACATCGACCTGCCGACCGGCGGTGCGCGGGTGCCCGTGCCGCGCAGCGGGGGCGGCGGCGACTTCGGTGGCGGCGGGGCGAGCGGCGATTTCGGCGAGGGCTTGGGGAGCGGCCTGGGCGAGGGCTTGAGCGACGTGGCCGGCGGGGCGCTGGAGGCCGCCAGCGGGGCGGACGAGGGCGCGGTGGTGATCGTGCCCGTGGTGGCCATCTTCCTCATCGGCGCGGCCATCGTGCTGGGCGCGGGGGCCCTCGCGCTGCTGTACTTCGGCTTCGACGTGCTGCTGGCCGTGGCAGTGGAACTGGCGTTCTCGTACGCCACCGCGCGCGCCGCGATGGGCGTGGAGCGGGCCGGCTGGCTCTCGGCCGCGGTGCGGCTGACCTGGAAGCCGCTGCTCGGCGCACTGCTGTGCGCGGTGGTGCTGGGCGCGGCCATCGACCGCTTCCTGCCGCAGGCCAACTCCCTGCCCGAGGCCGTGCACCTGCTGCGCGCGCGCTGAAGCCCGCGGAGCCGGGCGTTACTTCGGCGCGTGCAGCAGCCGCAGGAACGCCTGGGCCGGCGGGCTCAGCGGCCGGTCGGCCCGCACCAGGCTGCCGTAGGCCTCCAGCGTGTGCTGGAAGCGGTAGGGCAGCACGTGCAGCAGGCCGTGCTCTGCATCGCGCTGCGCCACGGCCTCCGGGATCACCCCGATCAGTTCGGAGCGCCGCACCAGGTTGATGGTGGTGAGGATGGAGCCGGTCTCGATCAGCCCCTGCGGCAGCGCCGCGCCGTGGTCCTTGAACTCCTGCGCGATCAGGTCGCGCATGGGGCTGCCGGCCGGCTGCAGCACCCACGGAAAATCGAGCAGCGCCGCGAAGCCCACGCGCGCCTTGCTCGCCAGGGGATGGCCGTTGCGCACCACCACCGCCAGGCCTTCGCCGTCGATGGGCTGGAAGGTGCAGTCCCGGCCCGAATCGCCGGAACGCCGGCCCACCACCACTTCGAGCACGCCCTCGCGCAGCTGCGCCAGCAGCCGGTCGCTCGTGTCCACGGCGATCTCCAGCGCCAGCAGCGGGAACACCGCTTTCAGCCCGAGCAGCGCGTCGGTCAGCCGGCCCGGCGAGGCCGCCATGATGCTGCCGACCGACAGCTTGCCCGCGCTGCCCAGCCGCATCTCGCTGAGCTCGCGGTTCAGCGCTTCCATGCTGCCGCGGATGCTGCGAAAGTAGCCGGTCACCCGCTCGCCCGCGGCGTTCAGCCGCAGGCCGCGGCCCACCCGGTCGAACAGCGGCTGGCCGAGGGCGGCCTCCAGTTCGTGGAGCATCTTGGTCGCGGCCGGCTGGCTCAGGCCCAGCGCGCCCGCGGCCGCGCGCAGTGTGCGGTGCTCGGCGATGGCCAGCATCAGCGCGACCTGCCGCATGCGCAGCCGGTTGAGCAGCTGCGGGGTGCTTTCCTGCGGATCGATGGAGCCCATGGATGGCCAGTGGTGTGAGGTTTGGAAGGCAACGGGCCGGGCCCTGAATTTACCCGGCCCAGCGGCCTGCATAACGTTAGAACCACAAAGTCGTTCGCCGCGCGGAGGGCCGCGGGCATAGTGGCCGCACTCTTCGTTGCTTCAGGGCCTTTGCACCATGCGCTTTTCGCTTTCCCTCGCGGCCACCCTGGCCGCTGCCGCCTTCACCATGGCCACGCCGCTGGCCGCGCAGGCCGCCACCTTCCGCTTCGCCCGCCCGGCCGACGTGTCCTCGTGGGACATCCACGCGCAGAACGTGGGCGTGAACAACGCGCTGCATTCGGCCGTGTACGAAACGCTGGTCGAATACAACAGCAAGACCTTCAAGCCCGAGCCGCAGCTGGCCACCGCCTGGAAGCGGGTCAGCCCCACGCAGCTGCGCATCACGCTGCGCCAGGGCGTGAAGTTCAGCGACGGCTCCGCCCTCACGGCCGACGACGTGAAGTTCTCGCTGGAGCGCGCCAAGGCCAAGACCTCCAACTACGCCGTGTACACGCAGGGCATCGACCGCGTGGAAGTGGTGGACGCGAACACCGTGGACATCTTCTCCGAGGTGCCCAACCCGGTGCTGGTCAACCAGCTGACCGAACTGCGCATCATGAGCAAGCCCTGGGCCGAGAAGAACAACGCCACGGCCCCGAAGGACATCAAGACCAGCGATGAGCCCTACACGCACCGCAACACGCTGGGCACGGGCCCGTTCGTGCTCAAGTCCTGGGCGCCCGACCAGCGCCTGGTGCTGGCGGCCAATCCCCACTGGTGGGGCAAGGGGAAATTCGGCGGCAACGTGACCGACGTGGTCTACACGCCCATCAAGTCCGATGCCACGCGCACGGCGGCGCTGCTGTCGGGCGAGGTGGACTTCGTGCTCGACCCCAGCCTGCAGGACGTGGCGCGCATCCGCCAGCAGCCGCAGCTGAAGGTGCTGGACGGCGCCGAGAACCGCACCATCTTCCTGGGCCTGGACCAGTTCCGCGACGAGCTGCAGAACTCCAGCGTGAAGGGCAAGAACCCGCTCAAGGACGTGCGCGTGCGCAAAGCGCTCTACCAGTCCATCGACATCAACGCCATCCAGCGCGTGGTGCTGCGCGGCCTGGCCCAGCCCACCGGCGCGATCATCGCGCGGCAGGTGAACGGCTGGACCCCGAAGGCCGACGTGCGCTGGCCCTACGACCCCGCCGCCGCGCAGAAGCTGCTGGCCGAGGCCGGCTACCCGCAGGGCTTCGACGTGGACTTCGCCTGCAGCGCGGGCCGCTACATCAACGACGAGCAGCTGTGCCAGGCCATCACCGCCCAGTGGGCCAAGGTGGGCGTGAAAGCCAGGCTGCGCTCGCTGCCGTTCGCCACCTACTTCCCGATGATCCAGCGCAACGAGGCCAGCATCTACCTGCTGGGCTGGGGCGTGCCGACGTTCGATGCGTTCTATTCGCTGCAGTCGCTGATCCGCTCGCCCGGTGCCGGCGGCGACGGCAACTTCAACCTGGGCCGCTTCAGCGACCCGCAGCAGGACGCGCTGATCGAGCGCATCAAGAAGGAAACCGACGCCGCCACGCGCAACAGCCTGATCGAGCAGGCGCTGGTGCAGGACCACCAGCTCATCTCGCACATCCCGCTGTACAACCAGGTGATCCCCTGGGCGGCCTCGCAGAAGGTGGAGATCATCCACCGCGCGGACAACCGCATCGACTGGCGCCTGCTGAAGGTCAACTGAGCCGCCAGGCCATATCGTTGCCGGTCATCGCGCCCGGCCTTCACGAACCGCCCCGTGGGCCGCCCGGCCCCGGGGCTTTTTCTGGAGGGGCGCCGCCTCGCGCGGCATCCGCCCCCCCCCCCGCAGGAAATCAATCCAACGACCGCTGCACCGCCGGCCGCGCCGCCACGCGCTGCGCGTGCGCATGCACCTTGGGGAACCGGGCGATGTCCACGCCATCGCTTTGCAGCCATCCACCGATGGTGAACAGGTAGCCGTCGCTCACCGAATAGGCGTCGCCCAGCACCCACGGCCCCTGCAGCTGCTGCTCGATCAGCGCGAAGCATTCGGTCATGTTGGCGCCGACCTTGCGCTGCATCGCGGCGATGGCCTCGGGCTCGTCGGCCCAGCGGCTGGCGCGGGGCCGGTGGGCATGGGCCACATGCACGGTGGAGGCCAGGTAGCTGTTGAACTCCTGCATCCGCGCGAACCCGTGGGGATCGGTGGGCGCCAGCCGCGCTTCAGGGAACCGCTGGGCCACATAGGCCAGCAGCGCGGGCGTCTCGGTCAGCACGCCCTGCCCGGTGGCCAGGGCCGGCACGCGGCCCTTGGGGTTGATGGCCAGGTACTCGGGCGTGCGCTGCTGCTGCGCCTTGAAGTCCATGCGCTCCAGCGCGTGGTCGGCGCCGGCTTCGTTCAACGCGATGCGAACGGCCTGCGCGCAGGTGCCGGGGGCGTAGTAGAGGGTCAGCGAGGCCATGGGGGCTCCATTGGGTTGGCGATGGGAAAAGGACTGCCGCCGCCTGCGGCTTGGTGGTTTCAAGCCAAAAACCGCGGGAAGGCAATGAGTACTAGGGCATCTTGCTATGGTTTTTGATGTGCCCGTCCGCGCGCATCAGTGCAGGCCACGCACCTGCGCCATCAGCCGCACCAGGCCCAGCAGGGCGTCGGTGTGCGGCGTGGGCACGGCGGTGAGGCGGCCCAGTTCATGCACCGCGCCCACAAGGGCATCGATCTCCAGCGGCTTGCCGGCCTCCACGTCCTGCAGCATCGAGGTCTTGAAGGCGCCCAGCTTGCGGGTGACGGCATGGCGGTCTTCGGGCTGCTGGTCGATCGGCAGGCCCAGCCGTTCGCCGATGGCCTTGGCCTCGCGCATCACGTTGGAGATGAAGGTGCGCACCAGGTCGTCGTCGAGGATGCGGTCGGTGGTGGCGCCGGTGAGGGCGCTGATGGGGTTGACCGTCAGGTTGCCCCAGAGCTTGAACCACACGTCCTGCTGGATGCGGGAGGACACCTCGGCCTCGATGCCGCCGCGCCGCAGCGTGTCGGCCAGTGCCTGCAGCCGCGGCGTGGGCGCGCCGGCGGGCTCGCCCAGGATGAGCCGGTTGCCGAAGTGGTGGCGCACCACCCCGGGCGCATCGAGCGAGCAACTGGTGTGGACCACACCGCCGATCACCTGGCCGGCCGGCACGGCACGCGCCATGGCGCCCGAGGGGTCGACCGACTGCAGCGCCTGGCCTTGTGCGGGGCCGCCGCAGCCGTCGAGGAACCACCACGGCACGCCGTTCATGGCCGTGAGCACCAGCGTGTGGGGGCCGATCAGCGGCGCGATGCGTGCGGCCACGTCGGGCAGGGCCGGGGCCTTGACGGCCAGCACCACCAGGCCCTGCACGCCCAGGGCGGCCGGATCGTCGTGCGCTCGCACCGGCGTGGCGTGCACGGAACCATCGGGTTGAACGAGGCGCAGGCCCTGCGCATCGAGGGCCTGCCGCGTGGCGCCGCGCGCCACCATGGATACATCGCCGCCTGCACGCGCCAGTGCCACGGCGAGCCAGCCGCCGATGGCGCCCGCGCCATAGATACATGCCTTCATCGAAACATCCGCCTCTGCAGTGACCGGCCGAACGGCCGCGAAGCGGTGGATGTTAAGCGCTCCCCGCGGCGTGCGCCGGGGGCGGAGGCAGGGGCGCGGTCAGCGCGCGATCACTTGGCGTCGCTGGCCGGCTCGGAGGCGGCGGTGGCCGGCGCCGGCGTGCTGCCGCCGAACACGGCGCCGCCGGCCGGGGCGGAGGAAGACGGGGTGGAGGACATGCCGGCGTCCGACGCTGGCGTGGCCGGCATGGCAGGGGCGGGGGTGGCGGGGGTCGTCGGCGCCGGGGTGGTGACGGGTGCCGTGTTGGTGGGCGTGTCGGCCGGCTTGTTGCGGTCGCAGGCGGTGAGCGCCAGGGCGGACACGACGATCAGCGGGGCGGCGGCGAGCCAGCGGCGGGAAGGGGTGGCCGAAGCGTTCATGGTGGTTTGGGTCATGGGGGTATCTCCTTGAATGGCGTGCGGCGGACTGCCGCTGGAATGGGCATGCTAGGCAGGCTCCGGCAAGCGCGGGGTAGGATAGGGTTGACATCGCAATTGCTTACTTTCAGGCCGCGCACCCCCGCCGGCGCCCGGCTTGGAGCCCCCGTGGGGCGGCCTCCAGCAGGGCATGCTCCCCGCTGCGACCACCTTGCCGCCCCGTTTCCCGATCCCTGCCATGGCCAAAGAAAAAACCCTCTTCACCTGCTCCGAGTGCGGCGGCACCAGCCCGCGCTGGCTGGGCAAATGCCCGGCCTGCGGTGCCTGGAACACCCTGGTCGAAACCGTGGCCGAGGCCGGCCCGGGCAAGAACCGCCTCAGCGCGCCGCAGTTTTCGGGCCTGGCGCAGGCCCAGGCGGTGATGCCGCTGGCCGCCATCGAGGCGACCGACATCGCCCGCACGCCGAGCGGCATCGACGAGCTGGACCGGGTGCTGGGCGGCGGCATCGTGGAGGGCGGCGTGGTGCTGATCGGCGGCGACCCGGGCATCGGCAAGTCCACGCTGCTGCTGCAGGCGCTGGATGCGCTGCAGCGCGTGGGCCTGCCCACGCTGTACGTGACGGGCGAGGAAAGCGGCGCGCAGGTGGCGCTGCGCTCGCGCCGCCTGGGCCTGGACCACAGCCAGGTGAACGTGCTGGCCGAGATCCAGCTGGAGAAGATTCTCGCCACCATCGATGCCACCCAGCCGGCCGTGGCGGTGATCGACTCGATCCAGACGGTGTACTCCGACCAGCTCACGAGCGCGCCCGGGTCGGTGGCCCAGGTGCGCGAGTGCGCGGCGCACCTCACGCGGGCGGCCAAGGCCTCGGGCGTGACCATCATCCTCGTGGGCCACGTCACCAAGGAGGGGGCGCTCGCCGGCCCGCGCGTGCTGGAGCACATGGTCGATACGGTGCTGTACTTCGAAGGCGACACGCACAGCCAGTTCCGCTTGGTGCGCGCCATCAAGAACCGCTTCGGCGCGGTCAACGAGATCGGCGTGTTCGCCATGACGGAAAAGGGCCTCAAGGGCGTGACCAACCCGAGCGCCATCTTCCTGAGCCAGCACAGCGAGCCCGTGCCCGGCAGCTGCGTGCTGGTCACGCTGGAGGGCACGCGGCCCATGCTGGTGGAGATCCAGGCGCTGGTGGACGAGGGCGGCCCCAGCCCGCGCCGGCTGTCGGTGGGGCTGGACCGCGACCGCCTGGCCATGCTGCTGGCGGTGCTGCACCGGCACGCCGGCGTGGCCTGCATGGACCAGGACGTGTTCGTGAACGCCGTGGGCGGCGTGCGCATCAGCGAGCCCGCGGCCGACCTGGCGGTGATGCTGTCCATCACCTCCAGCCTGCGCGGCAAGCCATTGCCCAAAGGATTCATCGCCTTCGGCGAAGTGGGACTGGCCGGCGAGGTGCGCCCGGCCCCGCGCGGTCAGGAGCGGCTCAAGGAGGCGGCCAAGCTGGGCTTCAGCGTGGCCGTGGTGCCCAAGGCCAATGCGCCCAAGAAGCCCATCGAGGGCATCACCATCCATGCGGTGGAGCGGGTGGAGGAGGCGATGGAGGTGGTGCGCGGCATGGGCTGAAGGCCGCCCGCCGGGCGGCGATGCCGCGCCTACGCACCATCCACACCCGGCCCCGGCGGCCGCCATAGGACAATCTCGCCCCATGAATCTGCGCAACCTCTTCATTCCCGTCGGCATCGCGGTGCTGGTCTTCGCGGCCCACCGCTCCTATGGCTGGCAGGGCGTCATGGCGGTCGGGGGCGGGCTCGTGATGTGGGCACTGCTGCATTTCACCCGGCTCATGAACGTCATGCGCAAGGCGGCCGACCGGCCCATCGGCCACGTGGGCAGCGCCGTCATGCTCAATGCCAAGCTGCGCAAGGGGGTCAATCTCATGCACGTGGTGGCCATGACGCGCTCGCTGGGCGAGCCGCTGTCGGCCGACGGCGAGGAGCCCGAGCGCTACCGCTGGACCGACGGCACGCAGTCGCACGTGACGTGCGAATTCCGGGCCGGCAAGCTGGTGGAATGGGCGCTCGTGCGGCCCGTGCCGCAGGAGGATGCGCCCCAGGCGCCGGCGGATGTGGCGGCCCCTGCCCGCGCAGACTCGTAAAATCGCGGGTTTTGCGACTTCCAGCAATTCCAAAGGAACCCCATGAGTCCCGTAGCTCCCTCGATGGCCGACCGTGACGGCAAGATATGGATGGACGGCCAGATGGTCGATTGGCGCGACGCCAAGATCCATGTGCTGACCCACACGCTGCACTACGGCTGCGGCGCCTTCGAAGGCGTGCGTGCCTACAAGACGGCCGACGGCACGGCGATCTTCCGCCTCGAGGAGCACACCGAACGCCTGTTCAACAGCGCCAAGATCCTGCGCATGACCATTCCGTTCACCCGCGACGAGGTGAACGAGGCCCAGAAGGCCGTGGTGCGCGAGAACCAGCTCGAATCGTGCTACCTGCGCCCGCTGACCTGGATCGGCTCGCAGAAGCTGGGCGTGTCCCCCAAGGGCAACCAGATCCACCTGATGGTGGCGGCCTGGGCCTGGGGCGCCTACCTGGGCGAAGAGGGCATGAAGCGCGGCATCCGCGTCAAGACCAGCAGCTACACGCGCCACCACGTCAACATCACCATGACGCAGGCCAAGGCGGTGAGCAACTACACCAACTCGATCCTGGCCAACATGGAGGCCCTGGACGACGGCTACGACGAGGCCCTGCTGCTGGACGCCTCCGGCTTCGTGTCCGAGGGCGCGGGCGAGAACGTCTTCATCATCAAGAACGGCGTGGTGTACACGCCCGACCTGTCGGCCGGCGCGCTCAACGGCATCACGCGCAACACCATCGTCCACATCTGCAAGGACCTGGGCCTGGAACTGGTGCAAAAGCGCATCACCCGCGACGAGGTGTACATCGCCGACGAGGCCTTCTTCACCGGCACCGCCGCCGAAGTGACGCCCATCCGCGAACTCGACCGCCTCGCCATCGGCAGCGGCTCGCGCGGCCCGATCACCGAAAAGATCCAGAGCGCCTTCTTCGACATCGTGAACGGCCGCAATCCCCAATACGCCCACTGGCTCACCAAGGTCTGAAGAACATGTCGCAAGCCATCGTCGAACTGGTCGCCAAAGACCTCAACCCCCAGGGCGGTGTCTTCTGCCCGAGCCCCAAGGCGGACATGAAGATCTGGAACACCCACCCCAAGGTGTACCTGGACGTCGCCCACACGGGCGAGGCCAAGTGCCCCTATTGCGGCACGGTGTACCGCCTGAAGGCGGGAGAACGCGTCCACTCCGGCCACTGATTGATGCCGGCTGAACGCGGCAGCGCGGCCCGCCCCACGCTCACGGTGGCGGTGCTGACGCTGAACGAGGGCCACCGCATCGAGGCCTGTCTGGCGAGCGCCTCGTTTGCCGACCAGATCGTGGTGGTGGACAGCGGCAGCACGGACGACACCGTGGCCGTGGCGCGGCGCCTGGGTGCCCAGGTGCATGTGTATCCCGACTGGCAGGGCTTTGCCGTGCAGCGCAATCGCCTGCTGGCGCATGCCACGGGCGACTACGTTTTCTTTCTCGACGCCGACGAGGTGATGGGCCCCGACTTCCGCGAGGAGCTGCAGGCCATCGTGCGCTCGGGCGAGCGCGCGGTGTGGAAGATCCGCTGGCGCATGGTGGCCTTCGGCCACGAGTTGCGCTACCTGCGCACCACCTCGACCGTGGAGCGCCTGTTCCGGCGCGACATGCTGCGCGAGTACATGGGCGTGGTCCACGAGGAGGCCGTGCTCACCGAGCCCGGCGTGCCGCGCCACGTGATGCGCGCGCGGCTGCTGCACCACTCGCGCGAGACCGTGCGCGGCAGCCTGGAAAAGCTCACGCAGTACGCCATGCTGGGCGCCGCCAAGCGCGCGGCGGCCGGCAAGCGCGGCGGCGTGGGGCGCGGGCTGGCCTCGGGCGCGAGCATGTTCGTGCGGCTGTACGTGCTGCGGCTCGGGTTCCTGTGCGGCGGTGCCGGTTTCCTTTACTGCCTGTTCGTGGCCCTGGAAGCGTTCTTCCGGTACGCCGCGCTGGAGTACGACAGCGACCGCCTGAGCGAGAGCGTGCGCCGGTGAAACCTTCGGATGTCTTCGCACGCCTGTCCGACGTGGCGGCTTTCATGGTGCCCGGCCTGGCCCTGTGGCTGCGCTCGGGCTATTCGTGGGGCGCGGTGGTCCTGCTGCTGTGCAGCCTGGCCACGGCCGGCGTGTGGCTGCGCCGGCCCCCGGGCCGCGAGGCCTGGTGGCTGTTCGCCTCCATCGTCGCCATGGGCTTCGTGTGGGCCCTCGATTTCGACCCGGCCCAGGGCGGCTGGTCCAACCTGGACCGGCCGTCCAAGTACCTGCTGGCACTGCCCTGCCTTTTCTACCTGCTGGCCTATCCGCCGCGTGCGGTCTGGCTGTGGTGGGGCCTCGCCGTGGGGGCGTGCGGCGCGGGGCTCATCGGCATCTACCAGACCGGCGTGCTGCACCTGCTGCGCGCCAACGGCTACACCAATGCGATCCAGTTCGGCGGCCTGAGCCTGCTGCTGGGCCTGATGTGTTCGGCGGCCCTGCTCGTGCAGTGGGGCCGCTGGGCACCCTGGCAGCGCGTGGGCTGGGTGGTGTGCATCCTGCTGGGCTTCGAGGGCTCGCTGCTGTCGGAGTCGCGCGGGGGCTGGCTCGTGCTGCCGCTGGCGCTGCCCGTGTGCGCGTGGCTACAGGCCCGCTGCGGCCAGCGCCGGCTGGCGATGGTCGGGGCGGCGCTGATCCTGGCCGGCATGGCGGGCCTCATGGCGCTCAAGGCGCACGACGTGCGCTCCCGCGTGGACGAGGCGCGCCAGGAGATCACCCAGTACGAATCCAAGGGCGATGCGGCCAGCTCGGTCGGCCAGCGGCTCGCGCACTGGAAACTGGCCTGGTCCATGGGCCTGGACCGGCCGCTCACCGGCTGGGGCCGCTACGGCTACGAGGCCGAGAAGCAGCGGCGCGTGGCCGCAGGGCAGGCCCATCCGTTCGTGCTGCGGTTCAGCCATGCGCACAACGAGGTGCTGGACATCTTCGCCAAGCGCGGCCTGCCCGGCGTGGCGGTGCTGCTGCTGTTCTATGCGGTGCCGCTCGCGCTTTTCTGGCCGACGCGCCAGCGCGTCTGCCGGACCACCGAGCACGGCACCATGGACCCCCAGGTGCTGTGCCTGCGCATGGTGGGCGTGCTGCTGCCCATCGCCTACATTGGCTTCGGGCTCACGCAGGTGTTTCTGGGCCACAACAGCGGCACCATGTTCTACCTGTTCATGTGCATGCTGGTGCTGGCCATCCTGCAGGGCCGCGAGCGCGATGCACTGCGGCAGCGGGCGGCGCCGGCCGCCGTGCCGCCGGGCCCGGGCCGGCCCGCCGCTGCCTCCTCCTGACCGCCAAGAAGGTTTCGCCATGCACGTGCTGCTCGTCAACAACTCCCCGATCCCGGTCTACGGCTATGGCGGCACCGAGCGCGTCATCTGGGACCTGGGCCAGATGCTGGTGCGCCTGGGCCACCGCGTGAGCTACTTGGTGCCCGAGGGCTCCACCTGCGACTTCGGCGCGGTGCTGCCCATCCGGCCCGATGCGCCGTGGGATTCGCAGATTCCCGCCGACGTGGACATCACGCACTTCCAGTTCAACCCCCGCACCGAGATCGGCACGCCCTACCTGGTCACCGAGCACGGCAATGCCCGAAAGCCCAAGCCGCTGCCGCGCAACACCGTGTTCCTCTCGCGCGACCATGCGGCGCGCTACGGCTCCACCGAGTTCGTCTACAACGGCCTGCAGTGGGAGAGCTACGGCGCTGTGGACTTCGCCCGGCCCCGCGACCACTACCACTTCCTGGGCAAGGCCGCGTGGCGCGTGAAGAACGTGAGCGGCGCCATCCGCGTGGCCCAGCTGGCCGGGGTGGAGCTGGACGTACTGGGCGGCGACCGCATCAATTTCCGCCGGGGTTTCCGGTGGACGCTGTCGCGCCGCATCCATTTCTTCGGCATGGTGGGCGGCGCGCAGAAGACCGAGCGGCTCAACGCCTCGCGCGGGCTGATCTTTCCGGTGCGCTGGCACGAGCCCTTCGGCCTGGCCGTCATCGAGAGCCTGTACTTCGGCTGCCCCGTGTTCTCGACGCCCTACGGCGCGCTGCCGGAACTGGTGCCCGCCGAATGCGGCGTGCTGGCGGACAACGCCAGTGCCCTGGCCGAGGCGGTGCGCGCCAACCGCTTCGACCCCCGGGCTTGCCACGACCATGCCGTGCGCCACTTCGGCGCCGAGCGCATGGCACGCGACTACCTGCGCATGTACGAGCGTGTGCTGGCGGGCGAGACGCTCAATGCCCAGGCGCCCGTGATCCAGGGCGAGGCCCGCTCGCTCGCCTGGCGCAACTGATTGCGTCGTTGGACGCGCCCCGGTGTGACTATTGGTTACGAATAAATATGTCATTACTTAACCTTGAGTGGATTCGCCATTGAAAATGCCTGTTCAAAAATCAGGGAGGGCAATCCATGGATGGCGTGGTGAAAGGGCTTTGTTGCACAAATCGCGATGCTGATGCCCGTAGACTGACTGCGTGACAGAGACGAAGAACAGGCAGCGGAGCAAGTACCGCACGACGAACTGGAAGGCGTACAACGCGGCGCTGAAAGCGCGAGGCTCGTTGACGATGTGGCTAGTGTCCTGTCCCGTTAATTCGCAGGCACGATAGCTGCATGGTTTCGGGCCATCCTTGAGGTGCCGCCATGCCCAATGCAACGACCCGAACAGAAATTGCGCTTAGTGAAGTGGAGCGCGCGGAACTGACGTCCATGGCGCGATCACGTTCGCTGCCAGCGGCGTTGTCGCTCAGGGCGCGCATCGTGCTGACTTGCGAAGGCACAGATAAAGCCAGCACCGCGGTTGCGCAGGCTCTGGGGATCAGTCGTAGCACTGTCACCAAGTGGCGCGGGCGCTATGCGCGCCATCGCATTGCAGGGCTTTACGACGAGTTGCGCCCGGGTCGCCCCCGCACGGTAGATGACGAGCGTGTTGCTGAGTTGATTACCAAGACGTTGCACACCAAGCCTGCTGATGGGGGTACCCACTGGAGCACCCGCACGCTGGCCGCCGATACGGGCATCAGCAAGAGCACGGTGGCGCGCTATCTGCAGACCTTCAACCTCAAGCCGCACCGGGCCGACAGCTTCAAGCTGTCGACCGATCCGCTGTTCATCGAGAAGCTGCGCGACGTTGTGGGGCTGTACCTGAACCCACCTGACAACGCGCTGGTGCTGTGCGTGGACGAGAAGAGCCAATGCCAAGCTTTGGAGCGTACGCAGCCGATGCTGCCAATGGGGTTTGGCTATGTCGAAGGTGTCACGCACGACTACGTGCGCCACGGCACCACCACCTTGTTCGCGGCCCTGAACGTGATGAATGGCCAAGTGATCGCGCAGTGCCGGCCCCGGCATCGTCATCAAGAGTTCCTTGCCTTCCTGCGCGCCATCGACAAGGCAGTGCCCGACGAACTGGATGTGCACTGCATAGCTGATAACTACGCCAGCCACAAGCATCCAAAGGTGCGCGCTTGGTTGGCCGAGCGGCCTCGCTGGCACATGCACTTCGTTCCGACCTATTCAAGCTGGCTCAATCAGGTCGAGCGCTTCTTCTCGATCATCACCACGCGGGCAATCCGCCGTGGCTCGTTCACCAGCGTGAAGGATCTGATCAACAAGATCGACACATTCATCGCGAATTACAACCAGTCCTGCCAGCCGTTTACTTGGACAGCTACAGCAGACTCCATCCTCGAAAAACTCGCCAGACTATGCGGGCGAATTAACGGGACAGGACACTAGATGAGGGCATGCAGTGGTTTGGCACGCCGACCGGCAGGCGTGGACGCAGCCGAACCTTCTCGGACGCAGCAATCCAGTTCTGCCTGAGCATCAAGTGCCTGTTCGGCCAGCCCTTGCGACAGGCGCTGGGCATGGTGCAGAGCCTGCTGCGGCTGGCAAAGCTGGACTGGCCGGTACCTGACTTCAGCACTGTTTGCCGGCGCCAAAAGACCTTGCAGGTCGAACTGAGCTACCAGCGAACCAACTCGCCGCTGCAGTTGCTGGTGGACAGCACCGGCATCAAGTTCCTGGGCGAAGGAGAGTGGAAACGCAAGAAGCATGGTGCTGAATACCGGCGCGAATGGCGCAAGGTCCATCTGGGCATCGACGCGCAGACGCTGGAAATACGCGCCATCGAGGTGACCAGCAACGCCATTGGGGATGCGCCGATGTTGCCCGGGTTGCTGGCTCAGATTCCCACTGACGAATCCATCGAAAGCGTCAGTGCCGATGGCGCCTACGACACGCGCGCCTGCCTGGACGCCATTGCCGAGCGGCACGCGATGGCGGTGATCCCGCCCCGCAAGAACGCCAGCCATTGGAAGAAGTCGAGTCCGGGCTCGGCGCATCGTAATGAGGCCATTCGGGCGTGCCAGCGCCTGGGTCGCGGCATTTGGAAGAAGTGGAGCGGCTACCACCGGCGCAGCCTTGTGGAGACGAAGATGCACTGCTTCAAGCGACTGGGCGAACGGGTGATCGCGCGCACGTTCGACCGCCAGGTTGTGGAGCTGCATGTCCGCGTGGCCTTGCTCAATCGGTTCAGTCAGATCGGCCGTCCTCACACCGTGTCGGTGACTGCTGTGGCATAGGTCCGTCTGGGGTTGGGGTCATGCCGTCTGCAATTCGATTTGTGCAACAGCGCCTGGTGAAAGTGGATCAGGAAAGTCTTCGGGCGCAATTGCAGAAGAAGTTACCGCCTAAGGTTCGGCTGTTTCAACTCGAAGATATACCGGGGGTGATGCGCTCGCGAATGGGGTGGCCTGTCGCGGCAGGTTTGATGGAGCGGTGGTTTAACGGGGCCGCTTTTCGCATGCCGGCAGAAATGAAAGAGAGCCGCTCTCCGCATCGTTTGAATCAACTCAGTTCTGTGCACCTGGAAGAAAGCATTGTCACGATGTCCTGGGCCCTTCGATTCGCCCGTGTCCAGACCGCGATGGCCACACTGCAAAGCGGATGGGCGACCGCCAAAGGCATTAAAGAACTGAGGCAAAAAATCAAAGATCAGAGCTTTGGAAAAACGCTGAAGCGGTGGAGATTTGGTGATTTCAATCAATCTGCGAAGGTGCTGGATGCCACTTGCCAAGTGAACTATTTGACGTTCGGAAAACTGAGTGACCCTATGGATGATTTCTACGGGGCGATGGGCGAAGCGCAATTAAAAGTGGCAGCGTCTGGGTTCGTTTCAACGGGAAGTAACGGTTCTGGCACCGTAGATATCGATGAACTGGCGTTCTATCTGCGAGATTCCTATGACTTCAACGATAGCAATCCTTTGATGTCCCAACCGTTAGGATTTTGGGGAGCAACGGGAGTGGAGCGTCATTTCCAACTTCGCAGAGACATACCGATTTCAGATCAATGGGTGCATACGGACGCAGCCGACGTCGCGGCAACGAAATACGAAGTGCAGAACAACGATTTCCGGCGTTGGAGCGCTCTGCAAGGTAGAGGTGGGGATTTCATGGTGCTTTCTGATGTCCACCGCGTCCGCCTTGCATTCCCTCTGAGGTTTGACCTTCAATGAAATCTGTCATAAGCATTCATCAAAAACGGATTTTTTTCTGGACGCTGCTTTTTGCCTGCTTGGCCGGAGCAGGATGGTTGCTTTTCAAGCCTGCATTCAAGGGAAGCGATTTCAGTCCTCGCCATGTGTACCGAGTGGACTACTACGACGCTTCGCTATTTCAGCGCATGCTTCACCATGATCTGAAAATTCCCTCTTTCGTGCGTCTCTATCGCGTAGAGCCCGAAATTCTTTTGGGCGAGAGTGCCGTGGTTGATCTGTGGCTGAATGGGGATGCACGGTGGTACATGGATTCATCGTCCACAGTGGCGGTTGGAATGGACATCATCTTTGAAAATATTCCTCCTGAATGCGGCGCGCCTTGCCCGCGGTAGGCGCTGTGGCGCGTGGACGCCAGGCGGCCGACAATGCATTTCTCGCTATTTCAACCGGTGATCGGGGGCCGTAGAAAAGTCAGGCCGCATCTGTGCGTTGTCGCTGACCGGCTTCACACCGCCGCGTGGATCGTGAAACCCATCGGCACCGGCCCGAAGTCCTGAATCGTCTTGAGCCCCAGCGAATGGGCCGCCTTGGCCGTGGTGATGCAGCCGTCCGTGCGGCCGTGCCGGCATTCCACGGCGGCCTGCGCATTGCTGTTGACGAAGCACAGCTCCGTGCCGGGGGGCGCCAGCTGCTGCGGCGCGGGATGGGTCGAGATGGTGCGGGGCGCCTCGCCCGTGCGCGATGCCAGGATCATGTTGAAGGTGGGCATCACGAAGACATCCACCATCTGGAAGCGGTTCAGGTTGGAGAACACGAGATTGTGCAGGTCGGGATAGGCCACGCACCCCAGCACCGCGATGGCCGGATCGTCATTCAGCGCCTGGGCGGCGATCTCGAAGGTGGGGTGCAGGTGCACGGTGCCTTTGCGGCCGTTGCGCCGGAACCATTCGTGGGCTGCGGCTTCGCAGTTGGTGCCGGCCGGCCCGAGGGTGTGGATGACCCGGATGTCTTTGACTGCCATGGTGGAACTGGGTGGATCGGTGTGCAAAATGGACGCCTCGGTCTTGTATTCCGTTGGGCGGAATACAGGATAAGGGAAACCGCCTTCCGAAGCCACCCGGATTCCGGGGCCAAGCCGCTGACCGAACGAAACAGATGTGACCATGCGCAACAGCGGGCGCATGCCCTTGCATTGCGGCCCCAGTCGTGTACCAGTGCAGGTGCGGCGCGAGCCGCGCCTTCGCAAGGAGGTCAGGCGCTCGCCAACGGCAGGCTGAGCACGAAGCAGGCACCGCCCTCCCCGTCCGGGCGGTCTTCGCAGCGCACCGTGCCGCCCGAGCGTTCCGCGATGGAGCGCACCAGCGCCAGCCCCAACCCCACGCCGCCGGCGCGCTCGCTGGCGCCGGGCAGCCGGTAGAAGGGTTCGAAGATGCGCTCGCGCTGCGCCGGCGGCACGCCGGGGCCCTGGTCGCACACGCGCACTTCGGCGTGGGTGCCGGTGCGCTGCAGCCCCACCGTGATGTCGCCCTGGCTGTAGCGGCGGGCGTTTTCCAGCAGGTTGCGCAGGGCGCGGCGCAGCAGCTTGGCCACGCCGTTGACCTCCAGGCCGTCCGCGTCGGCGGCGCCGGCTTCCAGTTCGGCATCCACCCGCACGCACTCCTCGGCCGCCAGGCCCAGCAGGTCCACCAGTTCGACGGTGCCCATGTCCGCCTCGCGCGCATCCAGGCGGCTGGCGAGCAAGATCTCGTCCACCAGCTGGTCCAGCTCGGCGATGTTGCGCAGGATCTCGTCGCGGAACGCCGGGGACGGGGCCGAGCCCTGCATCAGCTCCAGCCCCATGCGGATGCGCGTGAGCGGCGAGCGCAGCTCGTGCGAGGCATTGGCCAGCAGCGACTTGTGGGATTTGACGAGCGTCTCGATGCGTGCGGCCGCGGCGTTGAACTGGCGCGCCAGGTCGGCCACTTCGTCATGTCCGGTCTCGGCCACGCGCACGGAAAGGTCGCCTTCGCCGAAGCGCTGCACGCCGCGCTGCAAGGTTTCCAGCCGCTGCAGCAGCCGCCGGATGATGGGGAACACGCCCACGGCCACGGCCACGCCGACCAGGCCCAGCATCCACAGGAAGCCGAACGGCGGGCGGGTCCAGAACGCCACCTCGCCGCGCCGGTCGGGGCCGGGCGGCTTCGGGCGCGGCGCCATCTGCAGCGAGAACACCTCGCCGCCCTCGGCCTCCACCCGGAACTCCAGCCCCTCGGCCGGCCCGTTCGGGATGCGCGTGGCCAGCCCGCGCAGCACCGGCTCGCCGCGCTCGTTGATCAGCACCATCTCGCGGGCGGGCGGGGTGGGGGGCGTCTGCGCGTTCTGGTCCGAGGCGATGCGCCAGGCCCATCCCACGGCCAGGGTGAGCACGGCCACGCCCACCACCACGGCCAGCCAGATGCGCAGATACAGGCGTCGGGAAAACGGGTTGGACATGGGGGTCAATCTTGCTGCTTGGCGAACACATAGCCCACGCCGCGCACCGTGAGGATGCGGCGCGGGTTCTTGGCATCCTGCTCGATCGCGGCGCGGATGCGGCCCATGTGCACGTCGATGGAGCGGTCGAAGGCTTCCAGCTCGCGGCCGCGCACGGCCTCCATGATCTGGTCGCGCGTGAGCACGCGGCCCGCGCGTTCGGCCAGCGCCACCAGCAGGTCGAACTGGTAGGAGGTGAGTTCGGCCGCCTGCCCGCTCACGGTGACGGTGCGCGCGTCGCGGTCGATCTCCAGCGAGCCGAAGCGCAGCACCTGCGCGGCGGGCGTGCCGCCGTCGGTGCGCCGGCGCAGGATGGCGCGGATGCGGGCGAGCAACTCGCGCGGCTCGAACGGCTTGGGCAGGTAGTCGTCGGCGCCCAGCTCCAGGCCGATGATGCGGTCCATCGGGTCGCCCTTGGCGGTCAGCATGAGCACCGGCACCTGCGCCGCCGGCCCCTGCAGCGAGCGGATGCGGCGGCACACTTCGAGCCCGTCCATGTCCGGCAGCATGAGGTCCAGGATCACCAGGTCGGGCAGGGGCCCCGCATCGCCCCCCTGCAGGCGCGCCATGCCGCTCTTGCCATCGGCCATGTGCGTCACTTCCAGGCCCGACTGGCCGAGGTATTCCCCCACCATCTGGGCGAGGCGGAAGTCGTCTTCGATCATCAACAGTTGAGAGCTCATGGCGGGTGTCCTTTGGGGGAGGCTTCATCGTCGCGCCGGGGGGCGTCGTTGCGTTGAAGTCCCCGTAAAGTTAGGTAAACCAGGGGCATCCTCCCAGCCGGGGCCATTTTGCGGCCGCGCAGGCCGGGCCGGCGTGGCGTGCTCCGTATGCTACTGAATTGATAGTTATGCCGGCATGAAAATCACCGGCGTGGGGGCGTTTCGATCCTGGGCGCCACCAGCACCAGCACCAGCACCGGCAGTCCCAGCAGCGCCGTCCCCACGAAAAACTCGGTGTAGCCGAAGGCGTCCACGAAGCGCCCCGAAAAGCCCGCGATCCACTTGGGCGCCAGCAGCATCATGGAGCTGAACAGCGCGTACTGCGTGGCCGAATACTGCACGTTGGTGAGGCTGGACAGGTAGGCGATGAACGCCGCCGACGCGATGCCCCCCGCCAGGTTGTCGGCCGACACCACGAAGACCAGCCCGGTCACGTCGTGCCCGCGCAGGCCCAGCCAGGCGAACAGCAGGTTGCTGCAGGCACTGAGCACTGCGCCCAGCATCAGCACGCGCATCACGCCCAGGCGCATGGACAGCACGCCGCCCACGAAGGCGCCGGCCAGCGTCATCAGCACGCCGAACACCTTGGTGACCGCGGCGACCTCGTCCTTGGTGTAGCCCATGTCCACGTAGAACGGGTTGGCCATGATGCCCATCACCACGTCGCTGATGCGGTACACGGCGATGAGCGCCAGGATCAGCGCCGCCTGCCAGCGGTAGCGCCCGATGAAGTCCGCGAACGGATCGACCAGCGCGCCGCGCAGCCACTCGGCCGGGTTGCGTGCGGGCGGCAGCGGGCGCGGCACGGGCTCGCGCGACAGCAGCACGGTCGCGGTGCCCACCAGCATCGAGGCGGCCATCGTCAGGTAGGCCGCCTGCCAGGCGCCGTGCTGGTAGCCGGCGAGGCCGGGCAGCTCGGCGCGCGCGGCCACCCACAGCACGCCCGCGCCGGCCCAGATCATCGCCAGGCGGTAGCCCGTCTGGTAGGTGGCGGCCAGCGCCGCCTGGCGGTCGGCGTCGGCCGATTCGATGCGGAAGGCGTCCAGCGCGATGTCCTGCGTGGCCGAGCCGAACGCCACGGCCAGCGCGCACCACACCAGTGGTTCGAGCGCCACGCGCGGGTCGTTGAACGCCATGCCCACGAGGCCCGCCATCACCATCGCCTGCGACACCACCAGCCAGCCGCGCCGGCGCCCCAGCCAGCGCGTGAGCAGCGGCAGCGGCATGCGGTCCACCAGTGGCGCCCACACCCACTTGAACGCGTAGGCCAGGCCCACCCAGCTCAGGTAGCCGATGGTGGTGCGGTCCAGGCCCGCCTCGCGCAGCCAGAACGACAGCGTGCCCAGCACCAGCAGCAGCGGCAGCCCGGCGGAGAACCCCAGCGCCAGCATGCGCAGGCTGGCCGGTTCGAGGTAGACGAGCCAGGCCTCGCGCCAACTGCGGCGGGGGGCGGTGGCGGGGGCGTGGTCTGGGGGCATCGGAAGGGGTGGGCGGGGGCGGGCCGGGTAGGGGGATCGCAGGGATTATCCGCACCCTTCCCCGGGGGCGCGCCGGCCGTGCGTGCGCCGTGCCGCTACGATGCGCGCCATGGGCCACGCCGCCGTCCTCCATCCCACCTGCTCGGTGCGCTGCTATAGCGGCGAACACGCCGCGCATGCGCACGGCCACGCGCAGGTGCTCTACGCGCTGCACGGGCGCATGGAGCTGGAGGTGGCGGGCCGCGCCGCCTTCGTGGACACCACCTGCGGCATGGTCATTCCGGCCGGCACGGCGCACGCGTTCCTGGCCCCGCCCGGCGCGCGGATGTTCGTGATCGACGCGCCCGACCAGCCCAGCGTCGCGCGCGTGCGGCGCTTCGCCATCGCGCCCGAGCACCGGGCCTTCGCCGCCAGCGACGATGCCGCGCTGCGGCTCGCCCAGATCCTGCAGGCCCCGCGCGTGCTCGCGCGCCGCGCCATCGCCCCGGAGCGGCTGGAGCGCGCCGTGCGTGCCGCCCTGCACGAGGACTGGCCCACGGTGCGCATGGCGGCCCTGTGTTTCCTGAGCCCCCAGCGCTTTCATGCCCGCTGGCTGGCGCTGACCGGCCGCACGCCCCAGGCCTGGCTGCGCGGCGAGCGCCTGGATGCCGCCGCCCGCGAGCTGGCCCAGGGCGTTCCGCTGGACACCGTGGCCCTGCGCACCGGCTATGCGAGCGCGAGCGCCCTGGCGTATGCGCTGCGCCGCGACCGGGGCACCGGCGCCCGCGCGCTGCGTGCCTGAATCAAGCGCTATTGTTTTTGTAGCTGCACGCCATAGTGTTGATTGCGGTGGAGGCCGATTCGGCGCATGGCCTGCCGACCCGCACTTCGCGCGTTGCTCGACATTTGCGCCGCCCGCCCGCGGCACCATGGCGGCATGACGACCCCTTCCCCCCATTCCACCCGCGGCATCGCTCTGGTGCTGCTCGCCTCCACGCTCTGGGGCACCACCGGCACGGCGCAAAGCCTGGGCGCGGGCGGCCTGTCGCCCTTCTGGGTGGGGGCCGCGCAACTGGCGGTGGCCAGCGCCTTCTTCTCGGTGCTGCTCATCGCTGCGCGCGGGCTGGCGCGCCAACGCGCGCAGCGGCGCGGCCCGGCACCGGACCCCACCCCCTCGGACCGCCTGCCCGCGCATTGGCTCGCGCTGGCGTCGGCCGGCGTGGCGGGCTACAGCATCTGCTTTTATGCCGGCGTGCAGCGCACCGGCGTGGGCGTGGGCACGGCGGTGGCCATCGGCAGCGGCCCCATCTGGGCGGGCCTGATCCAGGCCGTGCTGCTGCGCGCGCCCCTGATCGGCCTGTGGTGGCTGGGCACCGCCGTCAGCGTGGCCGGCGGCGTGCTGATGGTGCTCAGCAAGGGCGCGGGGGCCGGGCCGTCCTGGCCGGGGCTGGCGCTGTGCCTGCTGGCCGGCCTGTCATACGCCAGCTACGCGCTGGTGAACAAGCGGCTGGTGGCGCGGGCCTCCACCGGCTGGGTCAACTTCTGCGTGTTCACCGGCGCCGCGCTGCTGGCGCTGCCCATGGCATGGCTGCTGGCCGGCGTGCCGCAATGGAGCCTGCCGTCGCTGGCCGTGGTCGTCTATCTGGGCGTGGTGGTGTCCGGCCTGGCCTATGTGGCGTTTTCCAGCGGACTGCGCCACATCGCTGGGGCGACCAGCGTCACGCTGACGTTGGTCGAGCCGGTGGCCGCCTTCGTGCTGGCCGTGGCGATCGTCGGGGAGCGGCAGCCGCTTGCGGCCTGGAGCGGCCTGGGGCTGGTGCTGCTGGGCCTGCTGGTGGTGATCCGCGCAGAGTTGCGCCGGTAGGCGCGCAGGGGGGGGCGACCGGCGCCTCGCATCGGCGCGCTGAAAAAGGGCCCAGGGATGGCTTCCGGCTGACAGACCGGGCCCCCGGCCTGCGGCTAGACTGCCGCCCATGTCGCACCTGCCCGCCCCCGATCCCCGCGCTCCGGCGCCTGCCGAGACCGATTCCGCCACGGCCTGTTGCCGGTTCTGCAGCCTGCGCGGCGGTGCCTGGAACGCCCGCCGCGGCTTCCTGCTGGCGGCCGGGGCCTCCGTCGCGGGGCCCGCGCTGGCGCAGGTGGACGTGGGGTCCGCCTCGGGCATGCGCAAGCTGGTGCCGGCCGAGACGATCGAGACCGCCGCCAACCAGCAGTACAGCGAAATGATGGGCAAGGCCAAGGCGCAGCGCGCGCTGGCCGGACCCGACAATGCGCAGCTGCAGCGCCTGCGCGCCATCGCCCAGCGCCTGATCCCCTACACCGCCCAATGGAACGACCGGGCCCGCCAGTGGCAGTGGGAGGTCAACCTGATCGGCAGCAAGCAGATCAACGCCTTCTGCATGCCGGGCGGCAAGATCGCCTTCTACACCGGCATCCTGGACCAGCTCAAGCTCACCGACGACGAGGCCGCGATGATCATGGGCCACGAAATGGCCCACGCGCTGCGCGAACACGCCCGCGCCCGCCTGGCCAAAACCCAGGCCACCAGCGTGGGCCTGTCCCTCGGGGCGCAACTGCTGGGCCTGGGCGACCTGGGCAACGCAGCGGCCAACCTGGGCACGCAGCTCATCACGTTGAAGTTCAGCCGTGGCGACGAGACCGAAGCCGACTTGGTGGGCCTGGAACTGGCCGCCCGCGCCGGCTACAACCCCGACGCCTCGGTGAGCCTGTGGCGCAAGATGGGCGAGGCCACCAGCGGCCAGGGCGGCATCGCGTTTCTCTCCACCCACCCCAGCGGGCCGGAGCGCATCCGCCAGCTGGAGCAGAACGTGCCGCGGGTGCAGGGGCTGTACCAGGCGGCGCGCCGGGGGTGAGTCGACCGGGGTCGGCGTGGGGCGCGGATCAGGTCCCGCCCACGTACGGGTTGCTCTTGCGCTCGCGCCCGAAGCTGCTCTCCGGCCCGTGCCCCGGGATGAAAACCGTGCCGTCGCCCATCGGCCACAGGCGCTGCGTGATGCTGTCGATGAGCTGCTGGTGATTGCCCTGGGGAAAGTCGGTGCGTCCGATGCTGCCGGCAAACAGCACATCGCCCACGAAAGCCCGCTCGATCTGGGGCGCGTGGAACACCACGTGGCCCGGCGTGTGGCCGGGGCAGTGGCGCACCGCCAGCGTCTCCTTGCCGATCTGCACCGTGTCGCCATCGTCCAGCCACCGTGTGGGCGTGAAGGACTCCGCAGGCGGAAAGCCGAACATCGCGCTTTGCTGCGGCAGCCCGTCGATCCAGAACTGGTCCCCGGGATGCGGCCCGACGATGGGCAGCGCCTGGGTGCGGGCCAGCTCGCCCGCTCCGCCCGCATGGTCGATGTGGGCGTGGGTGAGCCAGATCTGCTCCAGCTTCAGCTGCCGCCGCTCCGCCTGGGCGAGGATGGCCGGCAAGTCCCCACCGGGATCGATCACCGCGGCCAGAAGGGTTTCGTCGCACCACACCAACGAGCAGTTCTGCTGGAAAGCGGTGACGGGTAATGTGAAATATTGCAACATCGTGTAAGTTAGTATTCAGGCTTCACGGCGATGATTTCGGGTTCGCGCTTCAGCATTCATCGGAGGGCTGGCGCCATTGTCGTCAATGCGAAAGAGAGAGGGAGCGATGTTCAAAAAGCTGGTGGCTGCGGCCTTTGTTTTCGGTGCGGGCGTGGCCCATGCGTTCATCCCCCAGGCGGGCACGTGGGTGGTGACCTCCGAGGTCAACGGCAAGCCCGGCCGCGGCTTCGGCATCGACGTGCAGAACGGCACGCTGGTGATGCAGATGTATGCGTACGAGAACACCGGCAAGTCCACGTTCTACCTGGCCGTGGGCAATGTGGTGGACAACCAGGTCACGGCCGATCTCAAGTCCTACGAAGGGGGCCGGTTCCTGGGCAGCGAAGACCGCTCGGGCACTGAAAAGGGCAACGCGGGCGCGGTCAAGATCCGCTTCGTCGACGGCGTGAGCGGTTTCATCACCTTCCCCGGCGAGAGCGAAAAGGCCATCTCGCGCTTCAACTTCGGTTACGCGGCCGTACCGCAAAGCCTGAAAGGCAGCTGGTTGTTCACGACGTACTCGCCCACGCTGGGCTGGGGCGTTGAGACTCCCACGTTCACAGCCGTGGGCAATGCCACCAGCACCGGTAGCGGGACGATCTCCGCGCCGTCCAGCAATCTGATGTGTGAACACCAGGTCAGCGGCGGTCTGGTGGGCTTCGTGTTTTGCGTCAAGTTCTTTTCCAACTCCAGCACCACGCAGCACACCTATCTCTTCAAGTACAGCGTGAACGAGGGCGAGGGCGACTGGTATCCCAACAACGGCAAGACCGGCTATGGCTTCTACGTCAAGCGCCTGATTACCGATGACGGCCAAGTCGCAGGGCTGATCCGCAAGGACGAAGAGGCCTTGGTGGCGCCGGAGCAGGCCCAGGCCTTCGCGGCCGAACTGGCCGCAGCCGCTCACCGCTGACCGGCCCATGCCCGCAACGGGAGACGGCCGCCCGGCAGGGCCGTCGTCCTGCAAGCGGGTGGATGCCCGCCGCAGCTGCGTGCTGCGCTTACAACACCATGTCATACCCGATCGTGATCGGCGCATGGTCCGAAAACTTCTCGGTCTTGTAGATGTGCTCGGTGCGGGCCAGGGCTGCGATGGCCGGCGTGGCCAGGTGGTAGTCCAGCCGCCATCCGACGTTGTTTGCGTAGGCCTGCCCTCGGTTGCTCCACCACGTGTAGGCCGTGTCCGTGGCGTCTGGTTGTAACTGACGGTAAACGTCTATCAGCCCGCCGCCTTCATCAGTTATGTGCAACAACTTTGTCATCCACTCGCGCTCCTGCGGAAGGAAGCCGCTGTTCTTCTGGTTGCTGCGCCAGTTCTTGAGATCGATGGCCTGATGGGCGATGTTGATGTCGCCGCAGAGGATGAACTCGCGCTCGCCCTTGGTGCGCATGAGGTGGGGATGGAACTCGTCCAGGAAGCGGAACTTGGCCAGCTGGCGCTCTTCGCCCGAGGAGCCGCTCGGAAAGTACGCGCTGATGATCGACAGCTTGCGCGCGGGCGTGTCGAAGCGGGCTTCCACGTAGCGGCCCTCGGCATCGAACTCCTGCGAGCCGTAGCCGATGCGCACGTCGCTCGGCTCGTGGCGCGAGTAGATGCCCACGCCCGAATAGCCCTTCTTGGCCGCGAAGTGAAAGTGCCCTTTCAGGCCCGCCAAGTGTTCGAAGCGGCCCAGCATGTCGGCCGACTGCGCCTTGATCTCCTGCACGCAAATACAATCCGGCCGCGTTGCGGCGATCCATGCCTCCACCCCCTTGGATGCGGCGGAGCGGATGCCGTTGAGGTTGAGGCTCGTTAATTTGAAAAGGGGTGAATCCATGGTGACAGACAAGGCGCAATCGGTGGAACAGGACCGCCTGGCGCAGGACTTCGTGCAATTCGCCGTGGAAGCGGGGGTGCTGCGCTTCGGCGAATTCAAGACCAAGGCAGGCCGCTTGAGCCCGTATTTCTTCAACGCCGGGCTGTTCGACGACGGCGCCAAGATGGGCAGGCTGGCCGAATTCTATGCAAAAGCCCTGCTGGCGAGCGGCATCGAATTCGACATGGTGTTCGGTCCCGCGTACAAAGGCATTCCGCTGGCGGCCACGGTGGCCGTCGAACTGGCGCGGCACGGGCGCAACGTGCCCTTTGCCTACAACCGCAAGGAAGCCAAGGACCACGGCGAAGGCGGCACGCTGGTGGGTGCCCCGCTGCGTGGCCGCGTGCTGATCGTGGACGACGTGATGTCCGCCGGCACCGCGGCGCGGGAGTCGATCGCGCTGATCCGCGCCGCGGGCGCACAGCCCCATGCCATGGCCATCGCCCTCGACCGCCAGGAGAAAGCGACCGAGAACGGCCAGGACGTGGAGCACAGCGCCGTGCAGTACGTGCGCGACCACCTGGGCATGCAGGTATGCACCATCGCCAAGCTGGCAGATTTATTGCAGTATTTGGCCCAGAGTGGGGAGCCGGGCGTGCACACCCACCATGATCACGTGCTGGCGTACCGCCAGCGCTACGGCGTGCAAGGGGGGTAGTTCGTTTGAGCAAGACGGCCTGGAGATTCGGCTGGTGGTTGATCGCCCTGTCGGGCCTGGCGGGCACGCCGGCCGGGGCGCAGCCGAGCGGCTCTTCGACCGCCGGCATCTACACCTGTGTGAATGCCCAGGGCCGTCGCCTCACGGCGGACCGGCCCATCGCCGAGTGCGTGGACCGCGAGCAGCGGGTACTGGGCCCATCGGGCACTGAGCGCCAGCGCCTGGGCCCCAGCCTCACCGACCAGGAGCGCGCCGTCCTGGAGGCCCAGCGCCGCAAGGAGGCCGAGGAGCG
Organism: Acidovorax sp. GBBC 1281; assembly: GCF_028473645.1. NCBI lineage: Bacteria > Pseudomonadati > Pseudomonadota > Betaproteobacteria > Burkholderiales > Comamonadaceae > Acidovorax > Acidovorax sp. GBBC 1281. Next base: position 5,224,667 of record NZ_CP097269.1, on the reverse strand, counting down.
CGCCCGCATCGCCGATGAGCGCCGCCGCGAGCGCGTGCTGGTGGCCCGCTACCCCGACCAGGCCTCGCACGATGCCGAGCGCGCCGCGGCCATCCAGCAGGTCAACGAGGTCACGGCCGTTGCCGAAAAGCGCGTGGCCGACCTGCAGCGCCAGCGCAAGGCGCTCGACACCGAAATGGAGTTCTACCGCCGCGATCCCAGCAAGGCGCCCATGCTCCTGCGCCGCCAGATCGCAGAGCAGGAAGACGCCCTGGCTGAGCAGCAGCGGTTCATCGCCGGGCAGGAGCAGGAAAAGCGCCGCGTGCACCAGCGGTTCGACGCCGAACTGGTGCAGCTCAAGAGCCTCTGGGCGGGGCAGCGCCCCGCCGCCATGCCTTCGCAGTGAAGGCCACCCGCCCCGGTGGCCGGGGCAGGGCGGGCGTCAGGAAGACGCCGCTGCGAGCCGGGCGCGCAGCAGATCGTTCACCTGCTGCGGATTGGCCTTGCCCTTGCTGGCCTTCATGGCCTGGCCCACGAGCGCGTTGAAGGCCTTGTCCTTGCCCGCGCGGAACTGGGCCACGTTGTCGGGGTTGGCGGCGATCACGTCGTCGATGATCTTTTCCAGCGCGCCGGAGTCGTTCATCGGTGTCAGTCCTAGTGTGTCTATCAAGGTGTCGATGGTGAGATCAACCTTGAAATCCGCATCTGCATAGAACTTGCCGTTCTCAAAAACCAAGCTGCCGTCCCATAGCCCGTCAAAGATTGTTTTGCCACCTTTTGCGTTCAGCTTGCCGCTTTTAACTCTGCTAATAATTTCACCTAAAGCTGCGGCTGGAACTTTGATCGCTTCAAAGGTTAGAGCGCTTTCGTTAACACGCTTCGATACCTCGCCCATGATCCAGTTACTCGCCAACTTTGATTGGCCGCTGGTGCTTGCCGTTTCTTCAAAATACGCCGCCATCGCCTTCGACTGGGTCAGCGTGGTCGCGTCGTACTCGGGCAGGCCGTAGTCGGCCACGAAGCGCGCGGCCATGCTGCGGGGCAGCTCAGGCATCAGCGCGCGCTGCTCGTCCACCCATTGCTGCGAAATCTGCAGCGGCGGCAGGTCCGGATCGGGGAAGTAGCGGTAGTCGGCCGCGTCTTCCTTGGTGCGCATGGCGCGCGTCTCGCCCGTGCCGGGGTCGAACAGCACCGTGGCCTGCTGGATCGCGTGGCCGTCCTCGATCTGCTCGATCTGCCAGCGGATCTCGAAGTCGATCGCCTGCTGCATGAACTTGAAGCTGTTCAGGTTTTTGATCTCGCGGCGCGTGCCCAGCGGGGCTCCGGGCTTGCGCACCGAGACGTTGGCGTCGCAGCGGAACGAGCCCTCCTGCATGTTGCCGTCGCAGATGCCGATCCATGTCACGATCTTGTGCAACTCCTTGGCGTATGCCACGGCCTCTTCGGACGAGCGCATGTCGGGCTCGGTCACGATCTCCAGCAGCGGCGTGCCGGCGCGGTTCAGGTCGATGCCGCTCTGGCCGATGAAGTCTTCGTGCAGCGACTTGCCCGCGTCTTCTTCCAGGTGGGCGCGCACGAGCTTCACCGTCTTCTTCTCGTCACCCAGGAAGAAAGACACCTCGCCGCCCTGCACCACCGGGATCTCGAATTGGCTGATCTGGTAGCCCTTGGGCAAATCCGGATAAAAGTAGTTCTTGCGGGCGAAAACGCTCTCCGGCGCAATGGTGGAGCCCAGGGCCAGTCCTAATTTGATGGCGCAGGCCACGGCCTCGCGGTTCATCACGGGCAGGGTGCCCGGCAGGGCCAGGTCCACCGCGCAGGCCTGCGTGTTGGGCGCGGCGCCGAAGGCGGTGGGCGCGCGGCTGAAGATCTTGGATTTCGTCGCAAGCTGGGTGTGGGTTTCGAAGCCGATGACGACTTCGTAGCCGTGGATCAATGGGGCGGTCATGTTCAGAGGCCTCCCGGCGTGCGGAGGTGGAAATCGGTGGCTTGCTGCAGGCGGTGGGCGGCGTTGAGCAGCCGGGCTTCCTGGAAGTAGTTGCCGATCAGCTGCAGGCCCACGGGCATGCCGTCCTCGCCGAAGCCGGCGGGCACGCTCATGCCAGGCAGACCGGCGAGCGAGGCGGGCAGCGTGAAGATGTCGGCCAGGTAGTCGGCCAGCGGGTCGTTGCCGTGCTCGCCGAGCTTCCACGCCACCGTGGGTGCCACCGGGCCGGCGATGAGGTCGCACGACTGGAAGGCATTCTGGAAGTCGTCGGCGATCATGCGGCGGATCTTCTGCGCCTGCAGGTAGTAGGCGTCGTAGTAGCCGTGCGACAGCACGTAGGTGCCGATCATGATGCGGCGCTTGACCTCGTCGCCGAAGCCCTCGGCGCGCGTCTTCTTGTACATGTCCACCAGATCGGTGTAGTCGCTGGCGCGGTGGCCGAACTTCACGCCGTCGAATCGCGAGAGGTTGGACGAGGCCTCGGCCGGCGCGATCACGTAGTACACGGGAATGGACAGCTCGGTGCGCGGCAGGCTGATGGGCACCAGTTTCGCGCCGAGCTTCTCGTATTCCTGGAGCGCGGCATCCACCGCGGCGCGCACGCCGGGCGCCAGGCCCTCGCCGAAGAACTCGGCCGGGATGCCGATGCGCAGCCCGTCGATGCCGTCGTTCAGCTGGCGGGTGAAGTCCTGCGCCGGCAGGTCGAGCGAGGTGGAGTCGCGGTCCAGGTCCGGGCCGCAGATGGCCGACAGCAGCAGGGCGCAGTCCTCGGCCGAGCGGGCCATGGGGCCGGCCTGGTCCAGGCTGGAGGCGAAGGCGATCATCCCGTAGCGCGAGGCGCGGCCATAGGTCGGCTTGATGCCCGTGATGCCGCAGAACGAGGCGGGCTGGCGGATCGAGCCGCCCGTGTCGGTGCCCGTGGCGGCAGGCGCCAGGCGCGCGGCGACCGCCACGGCGCTGCCGCCCGACGAGCCGCCCGGCACGCGGCTGGCGTCCCAGGGGTTGCGCACCGGTGCGGGCGCATCGAAGCCCACCGGGGCCACGGCGGAGTTCTCGTTGGCCGAGCCCATGGCGAACTCGTCGCAGTTGAGCTTGCCCAGCGTGACGGCACCGGCATTGGCCAGTTGGCCGACCACGGTGGCGTCGAAGGGCGACTGGTAGCCGGCCAGCATCTTCGAGCCGGCCGTGCTGGGGAAGTCGCGCGTGACGAAGATGTCCTTGTGGGCGATGGGCACGCCGGCCAGCGGGCCCGCCGTGCCGGCCGCGATGGCCGCGTCCTGCGCGCGGGCCTGCGCCAGGGTGGCTTCTTCGTTCACGGCGACGTAGGCGCCCAGGTTCTGGTGGGCGGCGGCCCGCGCCAGGAAGTGCTGGGCGGCTTCGACGGCGGAGACGCGGCGCTCGCGCAGTTCGGTGGCCAGGGCGGCCACGCCCAGGTCGTGCAATGCGGTGGTGGAGTGGGTGGTCATCGGGGCGCCCTCATTCGATCACCTTGGGCACGAGGAACAGGCCGTTTTCCACGGCCGGCGCGCTGCGCTGGTTGGCTTCGCGCTGATCGGGTTCGCTGGCGACGTCCTCGCGCAGGCGCAGGGCCACGACCTGGACGGCGGCGACCGGGTGCGCGAGGGGGGCGATGCCGGTAGTATCCACAGCCCGCATCTTCTCGACGATGCCGAAGAAACCGTTGATCTGCGTGAGCATGCGCTCACTGTCGTCCGAACTCAATTCGAGCCGCGCCAGATTGGCGATGCGGCCGATGTCCTGGGGTGTCAGTGCCATAGGGGAAGGGGGGTGGGAAACCGGATGTAAAGCTGAAATCCGGGCCATGCCGGAGGGAGTTATTCACAGGGGATGCGGTATTATCCCGGCTTTGCCGCAATACCCTCCCAACTGCCGGTCATTGTGCGAAAAAATCCAATAAACACCCCCTAATATCACCCGGCGATGGCAGGCCGACGTGCATGCCGTGCCTGAGAGGATTTTTGAATGTTCGGAGCTTTCCGTCGGTACTTCTCCACCGACCTTGCGATTGACCTTGGCACCGCCAACACCCTGATTTTTGCCCGCGACAAGGGCATCGTGCTCGATGAACCCTCGGTCGTCGCCATCCGCCACGAAGGCGGCCCCCACGGAAAGAAAGTCATCCAGGCCGTCGGCCGCGAAGCCAAGGCCATGCTGGGCAAGGTGCCCGGCAACATCGAAGCCATCCGTCCGATGAAGGACGGGGTGATCGCGGATTTCGTGATCACCGAGCAGATGATCAAGCAGTTCATCAAGATGGTGCATCCCCGCACCCTGCTCACCCCCAGCCCCCGCATCATCATCTGCGTGCCCTGCGGCTCCACCCAGGTGGAGCGCCGCGCCATCAAGGACGCGGCCGAGGCCGCCGGTGCCACCGCGGTGTACCTGATCGAAGAGCCCATGGCCGCCGGCATCGGCGCCGGCCTGCCGGTCTCCGAAGCCTCCGGCTCCATGGTGGTCGACATCGGCGGCGGCACCACCGAGGTGGGCGTGATCTCGCTGGGCGGCATGGTCTACAAGGGCAGCGTCCGCGTAGGCGGCGACAAGTTCGACGAGGCCATCATCAGCTACATCCGCCGCAACTACGGCATGCTGATCGGCGAGCCCACGGCGGAAGCCATCAAGAAGAACATCGGTTCGGCCTTTCCCGGCTCCGAAGTGCGCGAGATGGAAGTCAAGGGCCGTAACCTCAGCGAGGGCGTGCCGCGCAGCTTCACCATCTCCAGCAACGAGGTGCTGGAGGCGCTCACCGACCCCCTCAACCAGATCGTCTCCGCCGTCAAGAACGCGCTGGAGCAAACGCCCCCCGAACTGGGTGCCGACATCGCCGAGCGTGGCATGATGCTCACCGGCGGCGGCGCCCTGCTGCGCGATCTGGACCGCCTGCTGGCCGAGGAAACCGGCCTGCCGGTGCTGGTCGCCGAAGACCCCCTGACCTGCGTGGTGCGCGGGTGCGGCATTGCGCTGGAGCGCATGGACCGCCAGGGCAGCATCTTCACGAGCGAGTGACACGCCCGGCCCTGGCGCGAAGCCGGGGCCCTGGAAAAGACATGGATCAACCGCTGGCCGTCCTCCTTCCGCCCCTGCCGGGCGTGCAGGGCTGCGGGCGGGCCACCGCCGCTGCGCACTTGGCGCGGCTCTCGGCCGCTGCCTGGCCGGTTGTCGCCTGATCCCACGGCCTGCCTGCCCATGCCCCTCGGTACGCTCGAACGGTCTGCGCCGCCCTTCTTCAAGCAAGGGCCCTCGCCGCGCTCCCGACTTGCCCTCTACAGCGCCCTGGCGCTGTTTTTGATGGTGGCGGATGCCCGGTTCCAGGTGACCGATCCGCTGCGCAAGGCCGTGGCCGTGGCGCTCTACCCGCTGCAGTGGACCATGCTGCAGCCGGTGGAGTTCGCCGCCAAGGGGGCGGGCTACTTCCAGTCGCTGCAGGTGGCCCAGGCCGATGCCGACACGGCCCGCCGCAACATGGCGCAGATGTCCGAGCGCGCCAACCAGGCCGAGCAGCTCTTGCAGGAGAACGCACGGCTGCGCAAGCTGCTGGAGTTGCGCGAGCGCCTGACGACGCCGTCGCAGGCCGCGCAGGTGATCTACGACGCCGCCGATCCCTACACCCGCCGCGTGATGATCGACCAGGGCCAGGTGGCCGGCGTCGAACTCGGCTCGCCGGTGATGGACGAGTCCGGCATGCTGGGCCAGGTCACCCGCGTGCACCCGTTCCTGAGCGAGGTGACCCTGCTCATCGACCGCGACCAGGCCATTCCCGTGATGAACCTGCGCACCGGCGCGCGCAGCGTGGCCTATGGCGATCCGGTCATCGCCCACGGCGGCGGGATGGAGCTGCGCTTCATGCCCGGCAATGCCGACGTGCAGGAAAACGACCTGCTGACCACCAGCGGCGTGGACGGCCTGTACCCGCCGGGGCTGCCCGTGGCGCGCGTGGTGCGCGTGGAGCGGCGCGCCGACTCGGCCTTCGCCCGCATCTACTGCGCGCCGCTGGCGCAGGTGAACGGCGCGCGCCACGTGCTGGTGCTCAAGCCGCTGACGGCCGACCTGCCGCAGCGCCCCGCGCCTGCGCCCGCCGCGCCGGTGCGCAAGGGGCGCCGATGATCCGCGCTGCCCTGCACCCCCGCGGGCCTGCCGTGGCCGCCGCATCCCGCCCCGGGAGGTCCGCATGATCATGCCCCGCGGGCAGCAACTGCTGCTGCCGGTCCGCCCCCTGTTCATCGTCGGCAGCCTGCTGGTGGCGCTGGCGTTCAACATGCTGCCGCTCGGGCGCGTGGTGTGGACGCCCGACCTCGTGATGGTGCTGCTCGTGTTCTGGGGCGTGCACCAGCCCCAGCGCGTGGGCATGGGCGTGGCCTTTGCCATGGGGCTGTGCATGGACGTGTACCAGACCGCGCTGCTCGGCCAGCATGCCCTGGCCTATTGCGCCCTGATGTACGGCGCCCTGTACATGCACCGCCGCCTGCTGTGGTTCAGCGTGCCGTCGCAGGCGCTGCAGGTGTTTCCGCTGTTCATCGCGGCCCATGCGATCGAGCTGCTGATCCGCATCGTGTCGGGCGGCATCCTGCCCGGCTTCGAAGGCCTGGTGGCGCCGTGCCTGGAGGCCTTGCTGTGGCCGCTCGCCAGCTGGATACTGCTGGCGCCGCAGCGCCGTCCGCCCGACCGCGACGAGAACCGCCCGCTGTGAGCGCGAATCGCCGCCAGCCCCCTGATCTGACCGTTTCTTTGCCGACATGACCGAACTGCGCAACACCGAAGCCGATGCGTCGCGTTTCCGCACCCGTGTGTTCGTGGTGGCGCTGGTCGTGTTGATGGCGCTGTGCCTGGTGGTGGCGCGGCTGGTGTACCTGCAGGTGGTGCGCCACGACGACCTCGCCGAGCAGGCCGAGAGCAACCGCACGGCCGTGGTGCCCATCGTGCCCAACCGCGGCCTCATCATGGACCGCAACGGCGTGGTGCTGGCCACCAACTATTCGGCCTACACGCTGGAGATCACGCCCTCCAAGGTCGAATCGCTGGACGACACCATCGATGCCCTGTCCAAGGTGCTGGACATCCACCCGCGCGACCGGCGCCGGTTCAAGCGGCTCATGGACGAGTCGCGCAACTTCGAATCGCTGCCCATCCGCACGCGGCTGTCCGATGAGGAAGTGGCGCGCTTCACGGCGCAGCGCTACCGCTTTCCCGGCGTGGACATCAAGGCCCGGCTGTTTCGCAACTACCCCATGGGGGAGGTGGCGAGCCACGCGATCGGCTACATCGGCCGCATCAACCAGCGCGAGAAGGAGCGCATCGACGACTCCGAAGACGCGGCCAACTACCGCGGCACCGACCACATCGGCAAGCTGGGCGTGGAGCAGGGCTTCGAGAGCACCCTGCACGGCCAGACCGGCGTGGAGCGCATGGAGACCTCCGCCGGCGGCCACGCCGTGCGCCGGCTGGCCAGCCACCCGGCCACGCCCGGCAACACGGTGATGCTGTCCATCGACATCAAGCTGCAGAAGATGATCGAGGACATGTTCGGCGAGCGTCGCGGCGCGCTGGTGGCCATCGACCCGCGCAACGGCGAGGTCGTGGCGCTGGTGAGCAAGCCCACGTTCGATCCGAACCTGTTCGTGGAGGGCATCGACAGCGAGAACTGGCAGGCGCTCAACGAGTCGATCGACAAGCCGCTGCTCAATCGCGCGCTGCGCGGCACCTACCCGCCGGGCTCGACCTACAAGCCCTTCATGGCGCTGGGGGCGCTGCAGCTGAACAAGCGCTCGCCCACCCAGGTGTACAACGACCCGGGCTTCTACACCTACGGCGGCCACACCTTCCGCAGCCACGAGGGCGGGCTGGGCGGCGTGGACATGCACCGCGCCATCCAGTTTTCCAGCAACACGTATTTCTATTCGCTGGCCGTGGACATGGGCGTGGACACCATCCACGACTTCATGAAGCCGCTCGGCTTCGGGCAGGCCACGGGCATCGACATCAACGGCGAGGTGCGCGGCGTGCTGCCCAGCACCGAGTGGAAGCGCAACACCTACCGGCGCCCCGAGATGCGCCGCTGGTACTCGGGCGAGACGGTGTCGCTGGGCATCGGGCAGGGGTACAACAACTTCACCATGCTGCAGCTGGCGCTGGCGGAGGCCACGCTGGCCAACGGCGGCACGCGCTATCGGCCCCACCTCATCAAGGCGATCAAGGACACGGTGACGGGCCAGGTCACCGAAGTGCAGCAGCCCCCCGGGCAGGACCTGGGCTTTTCGCCGAAGAACGTGGAGATCGTGCGCAATGCCCTCGTCGCCGTGAACAAGGGCGGCACCGGCACGCGCGTGTTCGCAGGCGCGCCCTACACCTCGGCCGGCAAGACCGGCACGGCGCAGGCGGTGAGCCTGGGGCAGAACGTCAAGTACAACGCCAAGGCGCTGGAGGACCACCAGCGCGACCACTCGCTGTTCGCCGCCTTCGCCCCGGCCGAAAACCCGCGCCTGGCGCTGGCCGTGATCGTGGAGAACGCCGGCTTCGGCGCCGCGCATGCCGCGCCCATCGCGCGGCGCGTGTTCGACTACTGGCTGCAGGGCGACTACCCCAATGAGCAGGACATGGCCGCGGTGCGCAAGGGCCAGGCGGCAGCCCCCATCGGCACGCCGCTGCGCGCGGCCGACGTGCCGCTCATCGAGCCCTGACGCCGCCCGGCGGGGTCAGTTCCCGGGCTGCGCGCCGCCGGCACCCGCTGTGCGCCGCGGTGCGGGTTGCCACTGGCTGAAGATCAGCGCCGCCACGATCAGCGCCGCACCGGCCACCCCGGCGATGCCCAGGCGCTCGTCGATCAGCACCCAGGCGGTGAGCGCGGCGAACACCGGCTCCAGCCCGAACACGATGGCGCTGCGCATCGCATCCACGCGCTGCTGGCCCCAGGCCTGCAGCGTCACCACCACCACACTGGCCAGCAGGCCGAGGTACACCAGGGCGATCCACGACGGCACCGAGAGCGTGGCGAGCGATGCCCACGTGCTGCCCAGCCCCCCGTGGCGCACGGCGATCAGCACGCTGGAGGCCGCCAGCATCATGGTGGCCTGCGCCGCGGCCATGCGCGTGGCGCGCACGGGTTCGGCGGCCGTGCGGCGCGCGCACTCTTCCAGCGCGAGGATGTACAGGGCATAGAACAGCGTGCTGGCGAAGGTCAGCGTATCGCCCAGGTTCCAGGGGTCGTTCTCATGGAACATCAGCGCCATGCCGGCCAGCGCCATCACGCAGGCGGCCCACAGGCGCCAGCCGTAGCGCCGCCCCAGCACGGCCATGGCCAGCAGCGGCACCACGAGCACGTTCAGCCCCGTCACGAAGGCATTGCGGTTGCTGGTGGTGCGCGCCAGCCCTTCGATCTGCAGCCAGAACGCCAGGAACAGCAGCAGGCCGAGCGCGAGGCCCCAGCGCGCCTCGGCGCGGCGCATGCCGCGCCACAGCGGGCCGAGCACCAGCAGCGCGATGGCAAAGCGCAGCCAGATGAGCTGCAGCGCATCGAGGTGCGCCGACAGCAGCTTCATCGCGGGGAAGGTCGTGCCCCACACCAGGGTCACGGCCAGCAGGGCCAGCAGGCCCAGGCGTTCAGGTTTCATGGAGACAAGGCGCCCGCGCACCCGAAAGCGCGCGGGCCGGAAAAAGCCAGTGGCCCGGCGGGAAGGGGAGGCGTGCGCCTCCCCGGTTCACGCACCCATGCGGCCGATGAAGGCGCGGATGCGGTCGCTGGCGGGGTTGCCGAAGAACTCGGCTGGCGGCGCGTCGTGCGCGATGCGGCCTTGGTCGAAGAACATCACGCGGTCGGCCACCTCGCGCGCAAAGCCCATCTCGTGCGTGACCACGATCATGGTCATGCCGCCACGGGCCAGCTCGCGCATGACGTCCAGCACCTCCTGCACCATCTCGGGGTCGAGGGCGGAGGTGGGTTCGTCGAACAGCATCACCTTGGGCGCCATGGCCAGCGCGCGGGCGATGGCCACGCGCTGCTGCTGCCCGCCCGACAGCTGCCACGGGTACTTGTGCGCATGGTCCTGCATGCCCACGCGCTTGAGCAGCGCCATGGCCTGCTCGTTGGCCTTGGCGCGCGGGGTGCGGTGGATGCGGCGGGGCGCCAGCGTCACGTTGTCCAGCACGCTCATGTGGCCGAACAGGTTGAACTGCTGGAACACCATGCCGACCTCGCTGCGCTGCTTTTGCAGCGTGCGCTGGTCGTCCGTCACCTCGGTGCCGCCGATGGTGATGCGGCCGCTGTCGTGGGGCTCCAGCCGGTTGATGGCCCGCAGCAGCGTGCTCTTGCCCGAGCCCGAGGCGCCGATGATGACCGTCACCTCGCCGGTGTTGAAGGTGGTGGACACCTCCTTGAGCACCTGGTGCGCGCCGAACGACTTGCACACGCAGTCGGCGACGATGTAGGGCGTGGCCTGGCTCATTGCGCCCGTCCTTCCACGTCGAAGCGGTATTCGACGGCGTTGGAGATCTGCGTGACCAGCGTGGTCAGCAGCAGGTAGGTGATGGCCACGGTGGAGAGCGTCGCGATGGGCTGGAAGGTCGCCGACTGGATGCGGTTGCCCACGTTGGTCAACTCCACCACGCCGATGGCGTAGGCCAGCGACGAGTCCTTGAGCAGCGCCACGAAGTTGCTCACCAGCGGGGGCAGCGAGATCTTGAAGGCCTGCGGAAACACCACGTCGAAGAACACGTGCAGGCGCGACAGGCCCAGGGCCCGCGCCGCCTCGGTCTGCCCGCGCGGCACGGCCAGCAGTCCGGCGCGCACCGCCTCGGCGTTGTAGGCACCCACGTTCAGGCCCAGCGCCACCACGGCGGCGGCGAAGTCGGGCAGGTTCAGCCCCGGCACCAGCACCGGCAGCGCGAAGTACACGAAGAGGATCTGCACCAGCAGCGGCGTGCCGCGGATGACCCAGATGTAGAACCCGGCGACCCAGCGCAGCGCGATCCAGCGCGAGGTGCGGGCCAGCGCGGCGCTGGTGCCCAGCACCAGGCCCACGCTGCCGCTCACCAGGGTGAGCCACAGCGTGGTGCGCGCGCCGTCGGAGAACGCCTGGGCGTTCGGTCCGATCGGGTCAGGCAGGAAGGAAAGAAGCTGGCCCAGCAGGGCCAGCGCCGACACCATCAGCAGCAGGGCGGAGACCAGCGTCGCATTGCTGCGGTGCTGGCGCGTCCAGTGCTGTGGCCACAGAGCATTGAGCATGGAAGGAAGGCGGTTCGAAGCCGGCGCCGCGGCTTATGGCGCGCAGCGGACGTCTTCGTTGAAGTACTTCTGGGACACGGCGGCGTAGCTGCCATCGGCCAGCACTTCGGCAAAGGCCTTGTTCCATGCGTCGGCCAGCCCGGTGTTGCCCTTGGAGACGGCGGGTGCGATCTTCTCGATGAAGAGCATGTCGCCCAGCTTCAGGCCCGCCTTGGGGTTCTTGGCGACCACTTCCTTGGCCACGAACTTGTCGGTCACCCAGGCATCGACGCGCTTGGAGGTGAGCGCGCTGCGGGCGTCCACGTCGGTGGGGAAGTTCTTCATTTCCTTGATGCCGGCGACCTTCTGCACGTTCTCCAGGTAGCTGGTGCCGGTCTGCACGGCGACGATCTTGCCGGTGAGGTCCTTGGCGGTGCGGATCTTGGGGTCGGTGGCGATGATCATGCCGCCCGAGCAGTAGTGGGGCGTGGCGAAGGTGACGGCCTTGGCGCGCTCTTCGGTCACGCCGTGCGAGGCGATGACGGCATCCCAGCGGTCCTGCGCCAGGCCGGTCAGCAGGGCGTCGAAGCCCAGCGTCTTCCATTCGACCTTCAGGCCCATCTTCTTGGCGACCAGGTTGGCCACTTCGATCTCGAAGCCGGTGAGCTGGGTGCCCTGGAAATAGTTGAAGGGCGCGAACTGGCCTTCGGTGGCGATGATGATCTTGCCGTCCTTCTTGACGGCCTCCAGCGTGCGGGCCTGCACGGAAAAAGCGGCACACATTGCCACTACGGTGGCGATCGTCTTGAACATCTTCATCTCTGTTGTTCCTGCGCAGGGTGGTTTCAGGTACAAAAAATCCGGCTTGGCGGTTAGCGAAGCCGGAGGCAGCGGCCAGTGGGCCGTCCGCGGGACGGGCAGTCACGGGATTGCCACATTATAAAAGGCGTGCATGAGGCCATGCACACCCGCAAACCCTGAACGCAAAAAACGGGCCCGTTTTGACTTTTTGAGGCTCAGCGCAGGAAGGCGTCGTAGCCCGTCTTGAGAATGAGCGCGCTGACCACCACGATGAAGATGCCGCGCACGAAGCCCGTGCCGTGCTTGAGCGCCATGTGCGTGCCGATGACGCTGCCCACCACGTTGGCCACCGCCAGCGGCACCGCGAAGTGCCACCACACGTGCCCCTTGGCCGCGAACAGGATGATGGCCGCCACGTTGGTGGCCAGGTTGAGCAGCTTGGCCGACACCGAGGCGTTCAGGAAGTCGTAGCCCAGCAGCCGCACGAACAGGAAGACGAAGAAGCTGCCCGTGCCCGGCCCGAAGAAGCCGTCGTAGAAACCCACCACCAGCCCGATGGCGCAGGCCAGGCGTGTCTCGATCCGGCCCTCGAAGCGCGGGGTGTGGTGGCGCCCCAGGTCCTTGCGGGCCAGCGTGTACAGCAGCACGGCCAGCAGGATCAGCGGCAGCAGCTTGCGCAGCGAATCCGCCGAGATCACCGTCACCGTCCAGGCGCCGGCAAACGCCCCGATGAAGCCCGCCGCGGCGGCCGGCAGCATCGCCTGCCAGCGCATCTGCACGCGGCGGCTGTACTGCCAGGTGGCGATGCCCGTGCCCCAGATGGAGGCGCTTTTGTTGGTGCCCAGCAGCGTGGCGGGCGGTGCGTTGGTAAACGTGGCGAACAGGGCGGGCACGAGGATGAGGCCGCCGCCCCCGACGATGGCGTCCACGAAGCCGGCCAGCAGCGACGCCAGAGAAACAATGATCCATTCCATCCCCCGATTGTCGGGGCTGCCGCAGGGCGGAACCGGGAATGGCGAGCGATTCGTGCGTGCCGGCGCACAGCGAACCGGCCAGGAGAACGGGCAAAGAAAAAGCGCCGGGGTCGCCGGCGCTTTGTAAAAAAGGCATCTTATAGGGGGATGCTCGGAATGGTTTGTTCGACTTCGAGATGTCTCCTCGGTCCCCTCGTTCGACGCGACGGGCGCGTTTTCGAGTGGTTGAACTGTAACGAGTGCACCCTGCTGGTGCATTGGTGGTTTCCCGCACCCCTTTCTGGGGCAGCGTGGCGAAGCACCTGCGGGATGGGCGAAGCACGGGCGCGGCAGCCGTTGGTTTTTACGGCGCATTGATGCGCGGTTTGATTCAATCGGCGGGCGTTTCGCTTTCCTCTCCAAGGCCTGTTCGCCATGACCGATCTTTCGCTTCGCCGCACCCTCTCCGCGCCGGCGGCCCTGGCTGCCCACCGCGCGGCCGCCCCCGAGTGGCCGGCGTTCCCTGCCACCGCGCCTGCGCTGCGCCGAACCGCTTCCGCCCCGGCCGGCCTGCGGGCCCGCGGTGCATCGCCGGCCCCGCAGCCGGGTGCGAGCCTGCCGCCCCGCGCCGTGCTGCTGCCCCGGGCCGCCTCGGCACCGGCGGCGCTGGGCGCCAGCAGGGTGGAAACGGACCGGCCCGCCGGCCCGTCGGTGGAGCGGATCGGCGCCCCGGAACATGTTGCCACCGTACCCACCGTACCCACCGTACCCACCGAAGCCGCCGAAACCGCCGAAACCGCCGAAACCGCCGAACCCACCGCGCCACGGCCGTCCGGATCGCCCTGGAGCGCGGTGCGCACCGCGTCGGCCTGGAGCGCCCCGGTGGTGGATGCCGCCGCGGCGGCGCTGTCCCTGGCGTCGGCCCGGCTGGCCGCCGTGCCCCGCGCCGCGCAGGCCACGGCGGCGGTCAGCGGCAGCCTGTGGGCGGGCGCTGCAATGGTGGGCGAGGTCGGCAACGTGCCGTACCGCGCCTGGACCACCGGGGCGAACGCCTTCGCCGTGGTGGCGGGCGGGCTGAGCGCCGCCGCTCCCTTCACGCTGGGCCCGGTGCAGCGCGCGATCGCCTACGGCTCCGCCGGTGCCTGGGCCGCGAGCGGCGCGGCGATGGCGCTCGGCGCCGTGGGCACGGGGGCCACCCATGCGGCCACGGGGCTGCTGCAGGGCGTGAGCGGCATCGCCAACCTGGCCGCCGCCGGCTTGAGCGCGGCGGCCGTCCAGGCGTCGGGCCGCGATGCCGGGCAGGCCGTGCGGCTGCAGACGGCGTCTTCCGCCCTGTGGCTCGCGGGCTCGGCCGCGGCGGTGGGGGCGGTCTGGGCGAAGACGGCGCAGCCGCACCGCGAGCCGCTGGCCGATCCGGAGCGCGGCTGAGCCCGGCCCCTGGCTGCCAGGAGATCAGCGCGCTGCGGCGGCCACCGCCTCGGCCCCGGGCGCCTCGGCCCGCGCCGCCTGCCGGATCCATTCGGCGGCCTTCTCGGCCAGCATCAGCGTGGGCGAGTTGGTGTTGCCGCTGGTGATGGTGGGCATGGCGCCCGCATCCACCACGCGCAGGCCGTCGATGCCGCGCACGCGCAGTTGCGAATCCAGCACCGCCATCGGGTCGCCGTCGCGGCCCATGCGCGTCGTGCCCACGGGGTGGAAGATGGTGGTGGCGATGTCGCCGGCCAGCCGCGCCAGGTCCTCGTCGGTCTCGAACTGCACGCCGGGCTTCCATTCCTCGGGCCGGTAGGGCGCCAGCGCCGGCTGGGCGACGATGCGGCGCGTCACGCGCAGGCTGTCGGCGGCGACCTGGCGGTCCTCGGGCGTGCTCAGGTAGTTGGGCGCGATGGCCGGCGCGGTGCGGAAGTCGGGGCCCTTGATGTGCACGGTGCCCCGGCTGGTGGGGTTCAGGTTGCACACGCTGGCGGTGAAGGCGGGAAAGGCGTGCAGCGGCTCGCCGAAGGCCTCCAGCGACAGCGGCTGCACGTGGTATTCGAGGTTGGGGTGGGCCTGGTCGGGCGAGCTGCGCGTGAAGGCGCCCAGCTGCGAGGGCGCCATGCTCATGGGCCCGCTGCGCTTGAAGGCGTATTCGAGCCCGATCTTCGCCTTGCCCAGCCAGTTGCCGGCCAGCATGTTGAGCGTGGGCACGCCGTTCACCTTGAACACCGCGCGGATCTGCAGGTGGTCCTGCAAATTGGCGCCCACGCCGGGCAGGTCGTGCACCACGTCGATGCCGTGCTGGCGCAGCAGCGCCGCCGGGCCGATGCCCGACAGCTGCAGCAGCTGCGGCGAGTTGACCGCGCCCGCGCTCAGCACCACCTCGCGCGTGGCGTGGGCGGTGACCATCTCCTCGCCGGTCCACACCTGAACGCCGGTGCAGCGGCGCGAGCCGTCGGGCTGGGTGTCGATCAACAGCCGGGTGGCCTGCGCGGCGGTCCACATCTCGAAGTTGGGCCGCCCGTAGCAGGTGGGGCGCAGGAAGGCCTTGGCGGTGTTCCAGCGCCAGCCGGCCTTCTGGTTGACCTCGAAGTAGCCCACGCCTTCGTTGTCGCCGCCGTTGAAGTCGTCGGTGGCGGGAATGCCGGCCTGCTGCGCCGCCTGGGCGAAGGCGTCCAGCACGTCCCAGCGCAGGCGCTGCTTTTCCACGCGCCACTCGCCGGTGCTGCCGGTGGTCTTGCTGCCGTGCAGGCGCTTGAAGGCCTCGGTCGCGGACGCGGGCTGGTCCAGGCGCCAGTGGTCCTCGTGGCGGCGGAAGTAGGGCAGGGCGTGTTCCCAGCGCCAGGCGTCGTCGCCCGTGATCTCGGCCCACTGGTCGTAGTCGCGCGCCTGGCCGCGCATGTAGATCATGCCGTTGATGCTGCTGCAGCCGCCCAGCGTCTTGCCGCGCGGGTAGCGCAGGCTGCGGCCGTTCAGGCCCGCGTCGGGCTCGGTGTGGTACAGCCAGTCGGTGCGCGGGTTGCCGATGCAGTACAGGTAGCCGACCGGGATGTGGATCCAGTGGTAGTCGTCCTTGCGGCCGGCCTCGATGAGCAGCACGCGGTGGCGTCCCCCGGCGCTCAGGCGGTTGCACAGCAGGGCGCCGGCCGTGCCGCCGCCGATGATGATGTAGTCGAAAGTGGTGTCGCTCATGGAGGCTGTTGGACGTTGAACACGTTCCCGGGGCATTGCGGCGGTGCCGGTCCATTGTGCGTAGCGCCGGACCGCTGTCGATAGGGAAACAGCCGATTGCTATTATTTTTGTAGCTATATGCCCTAGAAGATATTTTGCTGGAGGGCGTTTTGATCATAATTCACGCGGCCCATGCCCTGCGCAGGGACGCGTTCTGCGCTGACGCGCCCGGGCCCATCCGCTCCGCTACCATGCACAGCTGCTCCCGCCCCCCTCCATGACCGAAGACGACAGCCAGCCCCGCATCACCCGAGACGACACGCCCGACGGCCCCTGTGCGGTGTTGCACGGCCGCTGGGGTGCGGCGGAGCTGGGCACGCGCCGCCACTGGCGCGCGCTGTCGGCCCAGCTGTCCGAAACGCGGGGCGGCCCGGCCATCGGCTGGGACCTGCGCAGCCTGCAATGGCTGGACCACGTGGGCGCGCAGCTGCTGTGGAACCACTGGGGCCGCGACTGGCCCGAGCGGCTGGCGCTCGACGACAGCCAGCGCGACATGCTCGAACGCGTGGCCGAATTCAGCACCACCCGCCCGCCCGACACACCCTGGCGGCTGGCCGAGCAGGTGGACCGGCTCGGCGTGCAGGTGCTGCACGCCCTGTCCCACATGCGCCACCTGCTCGAACTGGTGGGGCAGCTCTTCATCGACATCTTCCGGGCCGCGCGCTCGCCGCGACGCGCGCCCTGGCGCGACATGTCGGGCCACCTGTACCGCATGGGCGCGACGGCGATGCCCATCACGGCCATCGTGGGCTTTCTCATCGGCGTGGTGCTGGCCTACCTGATGTCGCTGCAGCTGCGGCAGTTCGGCGCCGAGTCGTTCATCGTCAACATCCTGGGCATTTCATTGATCCGCGAGCTGGGGCCCATGCTCGCGGCCATCCTCGTGGCGGGGCGCTCGGGCTCGGCCATCACGGCGCAGATCGGCGTGATGCGCGTGACCGAGGAACTCGACGCCATGCGCGTCATGGGCATTCCGCACGGCTTTCGCCTCGTCATGCCGCGCGCCGTGGCGCTGGCCGTGGCCATGCCGCTGATCGCCGTGTGGACCACGCTGTGCGCGCTGGCTGGCGGCATGCTCGCGGCCGACCTCGCGCTGGGCGTGTCGCCCGCCTACTTCGTGCAGGCGCTGCCCAACGCAGTGAGCTTTCCCAACCTGGTGATGGCGGTGGCCAAGTCGGTGGTGTTCGGCGTGTCCATCGCGCTCATCGGCTGCCACTGGGGCCTGCGCGTCAAGCCCAACACGCAGAGCCTGGGCGAGGGCGCGACGGCCTCGGTGGTGAGTTCCATCACCATGGTGATCATCGTGGACGCGCTGTTCGCCATCGCGTTCAAGAACCTCGGGATCTGACGCCATGGACAACACCTCCCTCATCCACGCCGCGCACACCGCGCCGCAGGCCCCGCCCGCCGACGCGCCGCCGGTGGTCGAGATCAAGGGGCTGTCCACCGTGTTCGGCAAGGGCAAGGAGGCCTTCGCCGTGCACGAGAACCTCGACCTCACCGTGCGCCGCGGCGAAATGCTGGCCCTGGTGGGCGGCTCGGGCACGGGCAAGACCGTGCTGCTGCGCCAGATGCTGGGCCTCACGCGGCCCGCCAAGGGCGAGGTGACGGTGCTGGGCCGCCCCGCCGCCGAGATGGGCCGCGCCGGCGCCGCCAGCCGCGTGGGCATGCTGTTCCAGCAGGGCGCGCTGTTTTCCGCCTTCAACGTGCTCGACAACGTGGCCTTCGCGCTGCGCGAGCAGGGCACGCTGCCGGGCGACCTGGTCTGCGATGCGGCCATGGTCAAGCTGCAGATGGTGGGGCTGAAGCCCGAGCACGCCACGCGCATGCCGGCCGACCTGTCGGGCGGCATGATCAAGCGCGTGGCCCTGGCGCGCGCACTCATCATGGACCCGCCCCTGCTGCTGCTGGACGAGCCCACCGCGGGCCTGGACCCCAACAGCTCCGACGATTTCTGCGAACTGCTGCGCGAGCTGCGCGCCGCCCTGGGCCTGACCGTGGTGATGGTCACGCACGACCTGGACACGCTGTTTGCGCTCAGCACGCGCGTGGCCGTGCTGGCCGAAAAGAAGGTCATCGTCTCCGGCCCCCCGCAGGAGGTCGTGCACTTCGACCACCCGTTCATTCAACATTTCTTTCTCGGCGAACGCGGCCGGCGCGCCATGGCGCCCGCACCGGTTTCGCCCTCGACCAAGGACGCCTGATGGAAAACAAGTCCCACGCCCTCGCCGCGGGCATCTTCGTGGTCGTCGTGGCGGCCCTGCTGGCGGGCCTGGGCCTCTGGCTCACGCGCGACAACACCAGCTACCAGCTCTACGAGCTGTCCAGCAAGCAGAGCGTGGGCGGGCTGCAGCCGCAGGCCGCCGTGCGCTACAAGGGCGTGGCGGTGGGCAAGGTGGTGCGCATCGGCTTCGACCCCGACGTGGCCGGCAACGTGCTGATCCGCATCGCCGTGAGCGACCAGGCGCCCATCACCCCGGCCACCTTCGCCGTGCTGGGCTACCAGGGCGTGACGGGCCTGGCCCACGTGCTGCTGGACGACGGCCAGCAGGCCGAGCCACCGCTGCCCAAGGGATCGAGCGGCCTGCCGCGCCTGCCCCTCAAGACCTCGCCGTTCGGCCAGCTGGCCGAGCAGGGGCCCGCCATCCTCTCGCAGGTGGAAGAGGCCACGGGCCGCATCAACGACCTGCTGAGCGACGACAACCAAAAGCGCATCGCCACCGCCATCGACAACCTGGGCCAGGCCGCCGGCAACGCCAGCGCGCTGATGAAGCGCCTGGACACCACCGTGGTGCAGCGGCTCGACCCCGCGCTGGCCGCCGTGCCCGGCGTGGCCAGCGATGCGCGCGAGACGCTGCAGGCGCTGCGCCAGGCCGGCAGCAGCGCCTCCGCCGCGGCCAACGAAGTGGGCGCCGCCGTCAAGCAGCTGAGCGCCGAGGGCGGCCCCATCGACCAGATCGCCGAAGGCTCCAAGTCGCTGGCCACTGCTGCCGACCGCTTCGGCCGCGTCACCCTGCCGCGCCTGAACCACGCCGCCGACGAGACCTCGCGCGCCGTGCGCCGCCTGGGCCGCACCGCCAGCACCATCAGCGACAACCCTCAGTCGCTCATCTACGGATCGGGCACCGCCGCCGGCGGGCCGGGCGAGCCCGGCTTCGAGGCGCCTGTTGCCTCCAAACCTTGAGAGGGCTTGCCATGAGTACTATTAAAATGATAGCTAAACGCCGGCGTTTTCATTGTGCTGGAGCCGTTTTCGGCCTGGCATTCGCCGCCCTGCTGGCCGGCTGCTCGGCGCTGCCCGCACCGCCCGTGCGCGCCGAGGTCTACGACTTCGGCCCCGGCCTGATGGAGGCCGCGCCCTCGGATCGCCGCGCGCCGCTGCCGCCCCTGGCCCTGGCCGACGTGACCACCACCGGCCCGGTCGAGGGCAGCACCGCCGTGCTGTACCGCCTGGCCTACGACGACGCGCGCCGCCTGCGCCCCTACAACCAGGCGCGCTGGAGCCAGCCGCCCGCGCAGCTGGTGCAAAAGGCCGTGCGCGACCAGTTGGGCCTGCGCCGCGCCGTGCTGACGGGCGACGAAGGCGCCGCGCAGATCCTGGAGGGCGGCGCCCTGCCGGCCATTCTGCGCCTGGAGATCGAGGAGTTCAGCCACGTGTTCAGCGCCCCGGCCACCAGCGTGGGACTGGTGCGGCTGCGCGTATCCATCGCCGAGTCCACGCCGGCCGGCGAGAAGCTGCTGGCCCAGCGCGTGTTCCTGGTCCAGCGCCCCGCCGCCACGGCCGATGCGCCCGGCGGCACCCGCGCCCTGGCCGACGCCACGGCCCAGGCCGCGCAGGACATCGGGCAGTGGCTGGAGCAGATGGGGCGGTAAGGGGAGCGGTTCAGGGTTCCAGCGCTGCGAGGCGGTGCGACAGGGCGTCCAGGTCCTCTCGCCGCACCGGCATGAATTCGCGGACCGTGGTGCCCAGTGGGGGCGGGGCTGCCAGTTCCTTTTCGCAGAGGGCCATGTTCGAGCGGATGGCTGCGCGGGTGGCAAGTGGCACGCGGTAATGCTCGCTGGCAGCGAGTTCTAGGTAGTCTGCAATGCCAAAGTGGGCGCACTGCGTCAGCAGGGGAATCTGCGCGCCGGCCTTGTCGAGGTCAAAGGCGCTGCAAAGGAAGCGGGGGGGTGGTGTAGAGGTGCAGCAGGGTTAGGTGCGCGTCGGGGCTGGTCTGCGCGACGCGCAGCATGACGGCCTCCACGTTGCGCGCCTCGAAGCCGGGGATGCGGTCGCAGTAGCCGATCATTTCGCCGCGAAAAGCCAGCCCTACGCGGGCGCCGTGCATGGCCTGGAGGTGCCAGGCGCGAGATTCCTGCTGTTTACCTTCGGTTTCGAGGTAGGCGCCATACGTCCATTGCGCGGCGTTGTCGCCCTGCTCGGCGCGTTCCTGTATCCGCATGAGGCAGATGCCGCGAAGGGTGTACTGGTCCTGCGTCTCGCAGGTGCGAGCGCTATCGATCCACCACCATGCGGTGTAGCTGCCGATCAGGAGAGAGAAGATTAAGAGCAGTTGAAAACTGCAGCCGATGCGCTTCCACCATGCCATGGGCGCCTCGGCCTTCGGACGGTGCATCTTAGGGTTCCAGCGCCGCGAGGCGGCGAGACAGGGCATCCACGTCCTCTCGCCGTACCGGCATAAATTCCTGCGCAGTCGTATCCGGGGGCCCCTGTCCTGCCAGTTCCTTTTCGCAGAGAGCCATGTTCGAGCGGATGGCCGCACGGGTGGCAGGCGGAACGCGGTGATGCGCACTGGCGGCCTGTTCGAGGTAGTCGGCAATGCCAAAGTGCGCGCACTGCGTCAGCAGGGGAATCTGCGCACCCGCCTTGTCGAGGTCGAAGGCGCTGCAACGGGAGGGGGGGGTGGTATAGAGGTGCAGCAGGCGCAGATGCGCGTCGGGGCTGTTCTGCGCAACGCGCAGCATGACGGCCTCGACGGTGCGCGCCTCGAAGCCGGGGATGCGGTCGCAGTAGCCGATCATTTCGCCGCGAAAAGCCAGCCCTACGCGGGCGCCGTGCATGGCCTGGAGGTGCCAGGCGCGAGATTCCTGCTGTTTACCTTCGGTTTCGAGGTAGGCGCCATACGTCCATTGCGCGGCGTTGTCGCCCTGCTCTGCGCGCTCCTGTACCCGCATTAAGCAAATGCCCCGCAGGTTGTACTCGTCCTGCGTGTCGCAGGTGCGAGCGCTGTCGATCCACCACCATGCGGTGTAAGTGCCGATCAGTAGCAAGGAGATCAACAGCAGTTGAAAACCGCAGCCGATGCGTTTCCACCCCCGCAGCATCATCGTTTCCTCAGCAGTTCATGGGCCAGCGGACCCTTGACGAGTTCGCCGCCATCGCGGGGCGAGGTGCGCGTGGTGGCTATGGGTTGGCCGTCTGGCCCCCAGGTGCGCCATTGCCCTGGGCGCAGGAAGTTGGGGATGGCCAGCCGTTCCAGTACGCCAGGCAGCTTCTCGAAGGCGCCTTGGCCGATGGCCGGGCCGCCGAGAGGCTGGTTCCAGGTGGTCGTGGTAGGTGCGGTGACGTGGGTGCCCAGGGCCCCGGCTAGGACGCTGGCGACGCCGTCAGGCGAGGCCCCGGCATTGCACGCATCGATCAGGATCGGCTGCCTGTGCCAGATGCCGCTGAGATGGATAACACGGATGATTTCTCCAATATCTGTCACCCCCTGGAGTCGCTGTGCGTTTGCATGCGCGAACAGATACAGGTAACCATTGACCCCCCGCTCCCGCAAACCCGAGGCATAAAGGGCTTTCTCCCCGGGCTGGATCAAGATGATCTTCTTTCGCATCGGATCGACGGTAGCGATCTTCTGGACAAGTTTCTGTGAATTGTCCAACCCCTTGAACACCAGCTTGGGCAAGCCTTTCCCCGGTCCATATTGAATCCGCCCATTCTCGATGGGCTCCGCAGGTCCCTCCCGGAACCAGTAGGCAAGCGACATTGTTCTTCTCTTCCTGTGTGATCTCTGCGCAAAACCGGCCGTTAACGCGCGCCGGGCCGGATTGTTCCACAGGAAGGAATGTTCGATAAAAACCTATTGCTTGATCTGGGAGGTTTCCTGTTTGGACAGATTCCTGAAACGCCGGTGGCCCGGTCAGAAGCTGTGCCGCAGCGTCAGCATCGCATTGCGCGGCGCGCCCGGCAGGTTCAGGTTGGGGCTGCTGCCGTGGGCCGAGACGATGTAGTTGCGGTCGAACAGGTTGCGCAGGTTCAGCTGCAGCGTGGTCGCCTTGCCGATGCGGTACTGCGCCATGGCGTCCACCACCACGTACGACGGCAGGGTCACCGTGTTGCCCGGATTGGCGAAGCGGTCGCCCACGTAGTTGATGCCGCCGCCCACGCTCCAGTCGTCGCCCAGGCGCTGCGTGAGCCAGGCCGAGAACGCGTTGCGCGGCGTGATCGTGGCGCGTTTGCCCTGCACCGCCTGGCCGGCATCGGTGGCCGTGGAGCGCGTGATGCGGGTGTCCAGCAGCGCGTAGCTCAGCGTGGCCTGCAGGCCCGCCGCCAACTCGCCCGCCAGCGACAGCTCCAGCCCGCGCGTGCGCTGCGTGCCGATGGGGATCAGCTGCGTGGGCTGCGCCGGGTTGGTGGTCTTGATGTCGGTGCGCTCCAGCTGGAACAGCGAGGCCGTTGCCGTGGCGCGGCCGTCCAGCAGGTCGAGCTTGGCACCCACCTCGTAGTTGGTCGTCTGCTCGGGCTTGATGGCCGTGTTGGTGGCCGACAGCGCGAACATCTCGGCCGAGGGCTGGTAGGAGCGGCTGACCGAAACGTAGTACGACTGCGCCGCCGTGGGCTGCCACACCAGGCCTGCGCGCGGGCTCCAGGTGGTGTCCGTGCGCTCGAAGTCGCTCTGGCCCGCCAGGCGGTTGTCGGTCTCCTGGCCGAAGCGGTCGTAGCGCAGGCCGGCCAGCACTTTCCACTCGGGCGACAGCGTGATCTGGTCCTGCACGTAGAGCGCGCGCGTCAGGTAGCGGTTCAGCGCGCTGGCCGACACGGCCCCGCCGCCGTTGAGCGGTGCCACCGGCAGCACCGGGTTCCACAGGTTCACGTTGCCCAGCGTGCCGCCGGTGAGCGAGACCGCATCCTTGTTCTGCTGGCCCAGCTCCAGGCCGTAAAGCACTTCGTGCGCGACGCTGCCGGTGCGCAGGTTCTGGATCAGCTCGGTCTGGTTGAACACGCCGCGCTCGCGCCGGTCCACGCCCGAGCGCGTGAGCGCCACGGTGCCCGCGGCCTCGTTCGTGGTGCCCGCGGGCAGGGTGTTCTGGCGGTCCAGGTCGTAGTGGTAGTAGCGCAGGGCGTTGCGCACGCGCAGCGTGTCGGAAAAGCGGTGGCTGAACGTGGCGGTGAACGAGCTGACCGTGGATTCGGAGGTGTCCGCATCGCGCGCGTTGGCCGAGCCGAAGTAGGTACCCGCGGGCACGTTGACCGGGCGGCCCTGGTAGGCCGGGATGCCGAAGTCGGTCACGCGCTTGTCGTGCAGGTAGTCGGCCTGCAGCATGAGCGAGGTGGCGCCGTCGGGCTTCCACAGCACCGAAGGGGCGATGGCCTGGCGCTCCAGGAACTGCTGGCTGCGGTAGCTGTTGGCGTCCTCGGCCGCGCCGGTGATGCGCCAGGACCAGTCGCTGCCCGCGGGCGCGCGGCCCACGTCGAACTCGGCACGCTTGTCGGCCCAGCTGCCCACGCTCAGGGCGATGTCCGACACGTCCGTGCCGGGCTTTTTCGTCACGCGGTTGACCAGGCCGCCGGACGAGCCGCGCCCGTACAGCACGGCGGCGGGGCCCTTCACCACCTCCACCCGCTCGATGTTGGACAGGTCGCGGAAGTACAGCGCGTCGTCGCGAAAACCGTCCACGAACTGGTCGCCGATGCTGGTGAAGCCGCGGATGCTGACTTGGTCGCGCTGGCCATCGCCGTGCGACAGGCCCACGCCCGCCACGTTGCGCAGGGTGTCCTGCATCGAGGTCGCGCCCTGGTCGCGGATCACCTGCTGCGGCACCACGTCGATGGTCTGCGGCACGTCGCGCAGCGGGGCCTCGGTCTTGGTGCCGCTGGCGGTCGACGCGGCGTTGTAGGCCGTGTCCTCGCCACGCGCCGCCTGCACGCGCACCTCGCTCATCGTGGCGCCGGCCGCCGCACCCGCCGCACCCGCCGCACCCGCCGCACCCGCGGCCCCCGGGGTGCCACCAGTGGGGGCGGTGCCTCCGCGCTCCACCGTGAAGGTGCGGGCATCCTGCGCGCGCACCACCAGCCCGGTGCCGGCGACCAAGCGCTGCAGCGCGTCGCGCACCTCCAGCGTGCCCCGCACCGCCGGCGCCTGCTGGCCCTGGGCGATGTCGGTGACGAACACGATCTGCACGCCGCTCTGGCGCGCCAGGGCGTTCAATGACTGCGCCAGGGGCTGGGCGGGCAGGTCCACCGCGACGGGCTGGGCCTGGACGGCGGTGGCGGCGATGCACAGCGCGGCGGCCAGCGCGGCCCATCGGGCGCGGTGTGGCGGGCGGCGGTGTTGGGGGATCGGCATGGAGGCTCCTGGAAAGAAATCGGTCAAGACAAAAAGGGGACGGCGGGCGGGCAGGGCGCGCCCGTCCCCCTGTGAGCCGATGCGGCGGGCGGGTTTGTACACGTCGCCGATCCAAATCAACGAATGGCCAGCGGCGGCCCCTCGGCCGGAGACCGGGGCACTGGGCATCGAAACGGGCGCCACCGCAATCAATGCGCCGGCACCCTGCTATGGTTTTTGATGTGCCGTGCGCAGGCCGATCACCACGCTGCCGTCTGCATGGCGGTCCACCCGCACCGGGGCCAGGCGCGGCAGCAGGTCGATCAGCTGGTCGATGCGGTCCAGGTCGAACTCCCCCGAGATGCGCAGCGCTGCCGCGTGCCCGTCGGCCAGCGTGATGGGGGTGCGGCGGTGGCGCTGCATCTCGGCCACGGCGTCGGCCAGCGGCGTGGCGTCCAGCCGCAGCCGGCCGGCCTGCCACGCGGCGACGCGGGCGGTGTCCGCTCCCACCGGGGCGGGCCAGGCCGTGCCCGGCCGGGTGTGCAGCGCCTGGCCCGCATGCAGCACCACCGGCGCCGTCCCGACGCCGGCGTGCACGCGCACGCTGCCCTGCTGCACGGTGATGTCGGCGCCGGCATCGGCCGCGTCGCCGGCCGCTGCCGTCCCGTCGCGGCGGATGTTGAAGACGGTGCCGATGTCCTCCACCGCCACCGCGCCCGCCTGCACGGTGAACGGGCACTGCAGCCAGGGCGCCCAGGCGTGCCAGGGCGCGTGGGCGACTTCGAAGGCGGCCTCGCCGTGCGCCAGCGACAGGCGGCGCGAGCGCAGGTGCAGCGCCACCTCCACCCGGGTGCCGCTGTTCAGGCGCACCGTGCTGCCATCGAGCAGCGGCCGGGCCTGGCGCTCGCCCACGGCGCTGGCCAGCGATTCGCGGTGCAGCACCGGATCAGCCCACAGCACCCCCGCCAGCGCGGCCACTGCCAATGCCGTGGCCGCGCCCGCCGCGCGGGCTTTGGCGGGGCGCCGGCGTCGCTCGCGGCGCAGGGCCGCTGCCTGCTCGATGTCTTCGGGCGTGGGCAGGTGCTGGCGCAGCAGGTCGGCGAACGGCGCCAGGGCGTCGTCGATGGGCAAGTGGGCGCGGCGGCCCGCGCCGCGCACGGAAGGGTTGCCGGCGCCGGCTGCACGGGCGGCCGATACCGCGGCGGATTCAGCGGGCGGCATGGCCGGTGCCCTCGATCAGCACCGGCTCCACGTCGCGCAGGGCGCGCGCCAGGTGCCGGGCCACCATCCCGCGCGAGACGCCCATGCGCCGGGCGGCCTCGTCCTGCGGCATGCCGTAGAGCTTGGTGAGGATGAACGCCTCGCGGCTGGCCTGCGGCAACTGCTCGATGGCGGCCAGCAGCGCCCGCTGGCGCTGGTGGGCGGCCAGCGCCAGCTCCGGCGGCGACAGCGGCGCGGCCGAATGGGCGGGGGCGTCCGCCTCTGGGTGCTCGTGCGCCGTCTCGCGACGCCGGGCCTGGGCGCGGTAGCGGTCGATGGCCAGGTCCCGCGCCACGCAGCGCAGGAACGCCAGCGGATTGGCGATCTCGCCGGGCACGGGGCGCTCGAGCAGCCGCACGCACAGGTCGTTCACGATCTCGCGCGGAAAGCACTCGTCCCCGAAGCGGTGCCGCAGCGATCCCACCAGGTCTTCGTAGTGCTTCACCAGGGCGGCCAGCAGGGGCTCGGGCGGCGGAGGAAGCGAGGCGGGGTGCGGCATGGAACGCCGATTATAAAAAGAGAATGGGAATGATTCTTATTGTTGTATTTTTGCGTTTTCCTTATATGTCGCGGGGAGACGCTGGACTGTTGGCGGTGGTTTGGCGATGGCTGTGCCTGTGATGCTGTCAACAGCACGAGGAAGTTGCAGAACCATGCATGGGTCGATACCGTCGCTTAGACTGCTCGCTCTATGGACCTTGAGGCAACCTGGATCATCGTGATGGCAATCTCTGTGCCGATAGGTGCAGTTGTTGGCTTCGGTCTGCAGTTGAGGCAACTCAAAGAGGCGCGACTTCGCACCAAAGTGCTTGAGCTTCAGATCAAAGAGCTAGACGCCAAGGTCAAACAACTCGATTCCATGGTGTTAAGAGCGTCACTGGAAGAAATTAAGAAGTACGGATCGAACCATCGTCATAACGACATCCGCTTCAGCATCTCCGAAGAAGACACGGCTAGCTCCGCGACGGCAGTGAATACCACGTCAATCTTGCTCATGCTGAAGCAAGCAATTCAAAAAGCACTTTTCCCCGGAGTTCTTTTATCAATTGCTCTGTACCTGATTTACGACTTGTACAGAGTGGCCTTCTGGTTGGTGCGCAGCTTTGGATGGATTTCCTGATCGGGTAGGCGCGCAGCAGACCTACGTAACAGGCATGTTGCCGATTTCGGCGTGGTGATCCCAATTTCTACAATTCCGAAGGTTCGACATGTGATCGCTGTGCTCAGGGTAGCGGCTGCACAGATTCCGAGCAAAAGGCACAATCGCCCGTCCCACCGGGCCGCTCGCGCCCGGTCCCGTTGGAGCATGGAATGAGCAGCATCGACCTCGCAAGAATCAACGCCGAACTCGGCAAGGACGCCCAGGGCCTCGTGGACTGGGCCGTGGGCCTGGGCCGGCCCACCATCGTCACCACCAATTTCCGGCCGTTCGAGGCCGTCATCCTGCACATGGTCACGCGGGCCCGGCCCGACGTGCCGGTGGTGTGGATGGACAACGGCTACAACACCGAGGCCACTTACCAGTTCGCCGACGAGGTGACCCGGCAGCTCGGCCTGAACCTGTCGATCTACCTGCCGCGCCGCTCGCGCGCCCACCGCGAGGCCGTCGAAGGCCCGGTGCCCGCGCTCGACGATCCGCGGCATGCCGCCTTCACCGAAGAGGTCAAGCTCGAGCCCTTCGCCCGCGCGCTGCGCGAGACCGCGCCGCAGGTGTGGTTCACCGCGCTGCGCGCCACCGACACGGCCGTGCGCGCGCAGATGGACCCCGTGAGCATCAACCCCGACGGCCTGCTCAAGGTCGCACCGCTGCTGCACTGGTCGTCCAAGGACCTGTACGAATACCTCGTGGCCCACCAACTGCCCAACAACTTCGACTACGTGGACCCGACGAAGGGCGAGGACAACCGCGAATGCGGGCTGCATCTGGCTCACTGATCGCATGGGCCAATAGCCGAAAGGGGCGTGCACTGCACGCCCCTTTTTTTTTGTCCTTATCAACCGTAGGCCTAGGCTGACGCGTGCTGCCCCCGGATGACTACGCCTGTCCCGAGGGGGCACTTTTACAGTTCGTCCATCGCATCCAGCCAGGGTTCCAAACCGTCTCGGAGTGGAGGGCTGAAGCGAATAACCAAGAGGACTTGTGCCATGAATGAAGACACCGTCAAGGGAAACTGGAAGCAATTCACCGGCAAGATCAAGGAGCAATGGGGCAAGCTGACGGACGACGATCTTGACGTGGCAGCCGGCAAGCGCGACCAGTTCCTGGGCAAGCTGCAAGAGCGCCAGGGTCTGGCCAAGGATGCCGCCGAGAAGGAACTGAAGTCCTGGCAAGACCGCCACCCCGAATTCCGTTTCGACAAGTAAATCCCGGGCCTTTCCCACTTTTTAAAACCAGCGGTGTTCGCCGTTCTGCCACAAGGCAAATCGACAACCGCACCCCCCTACAGACATTGAGGAGAAAAATATGAAACACGCACGCAATCTTCTGGCCATCGTGGCCGCCGGCCTTCTCGCCACCAGCGGCATGGCCATGACCAAGGAAGAGCACAGCGCCGCCAAGGACCGCATCTCTGCCGACTACAAGATGAACAAGCAGAAGTGCGACAGCATGACGGCCAACGCCAAGGACGTCTGCATGAAGGAAGCCAAGGGCGCCGAGAAGGTGGCCAAGGCCGAACTGGAAGCCCAGTACAAGCCCAGCGACAAAGCCACCTACAAGGTGAACGAAGCCCGCGCTGACGCCGCCTACGACGTCGCCAAGGAAAAGTGCGACGACCAGCAAGGCAATGCCAAGGACGTCTGCGTGAAGGATGCCAAGGCCGCCCACGTGAAGGCCAAGGAAGACGCCAAGGTGGCACGCGCCCAGGCCAAGCCTTCGGACAACATGGCCAAGAAGGACGCCAAGGTCGCTGAAGTGAAGAAGGACGCCGCTGAAGAAAAGCGCGAAGCCGAATACAAGGCCGCCAAGGAGCGTTGTGATGCCGCGACCGGTGACGTCAAGGACAAGTGCGTTGCCGACCTGAAGCGCGTCTACAACCAGTAAAAAAGGTTTGGGCTCCCCCCGCGTTCGGATGAGCGAATGGGGTGCCAAAGCAAAAAGGCTTCGCAGTGCGAAGCCTTTTTTTGCGTTGCGGCGGCCGCAGCGAGGGGCTGTTCGTTCAGCGCCACCGCATGAAACGCGCCCGTCCGGCGGCCTTGGCCTGGTAGAGCGCCTGGTCCGCGTCGCGCACCAATTGCTTTTCTGTCACTTCCGCCGTGGGCTGCAGGGCCGCCACACCGATGCTCAGGGTGACGTGCGGGCCCAGGGGCGAAGCGCCATGGGGGAGGGCGGCATGGTCGAACGCCTGCAGCACCCGCTGGGCCACAACCTGCGCCTCGTCGCCCGTGGTGCCCGGCAGGAGCACCACGAATTCTTCGCCTCCGTAACGCATCGGCTTTTCATGGGCCCGGAACAACGCCCCCTGCAGCACGGCGCCGACCTGGCGCAGGCATTCGTCGCCGGCCTGGTGCCCGTGCATGTCGTTGTAGTGCTTGAAGTGGTCGATATCGATCATCAGCAGGGCCACGGATGCGTCTTGCCGGCGCGTTCGGCCCCACTCGGCGCTCAATGCCTCGTCGAACAGGCGGCGGTTGCCCAGCCCCGTGAGGGCATCCGTATAGGACAGTTCCGCCAGCGTGGCGTTCAGGCGCTGCAGTTGCAGCTCCGAGTGCTTTCGCTCCGTGATGTCCTGGAAGGCCCCGCTCAGCTGGACGATCTGGCCGTCCTGGTAGGTCGGCTCGCCCTGGGCGCGCACCCAGAGATGGCGTCCCTTGTGCGAGATCAGTTCCAGCTCCAGGTCCCACGGCGTGCCGTCGTCCATGCACCGCTGCACGGCCGCGCCGATGAGGGGGCGCGAGGCCTCGGTGTAGTAGTTCAGTGCCTGTGACAGGTCCGGCGCGGTTTGCGGCTCCAGGTCATGGATGCGGTAGACCTCGTCCGTCCACGCCGCCTCGCCCGTGGCCGGATTCAGCGTCCAGCCTCCCACGCGTGCCATGGCACCCGATTGCCGCAGCAGCAGGGCCGCGCGCGCCAGCGCCTCTTCGTCGAGCTTGCGCTGGGTGATGTCCATGAAGGTGCCGATGATGGTGGAGGGCGCACCCGTGGCGCTGCGCCGGATGACCTTGCCGCGGGAGAACAGCCAGATCCATGGCCCCTGCGGGCCCTGCACCCTGAACTCGTTTTCGTAGCTTTCCGTCAGACCGCCGAGATGCCGGCGGAACGCGGCCACGTTCGGCTCCTGGTCGAGCGGATGCAGCGCAGCGGTCCATTCGGGCACCGTCTTGGTCACCTCGGTGGGGCCGAAGCCCAGCATGGCCGATCCGCGGGCGTCCACCTGCAGCGTCATGGCCTCGATGTTCAGTTCCCACAGACCCAGTTCGGCCCCTTCGAGGGCCCGCTCCAGCCGCGCGGAGCTGATCGCGAGCCTGTTGGCGTAATCCTTGTGGATGGTGATGTCCGTCACCGTGAGGTGGAACCCGACTGCGGGCGCCGATGCCGGGTCCAGCCCCTCCGGCTGGACATCGGGGATGTAGCTGGCGAACATGACCCGGGTTTCGCCGGCGGCGTTGGTGACCTCTGCCTCGAACTGCACCCGTTCGCCTTTCAGCACGCGGTCGATGTAGGGCCAGGCTTTGGCGAAGTGCGCCGGCCCCAGGACTTCATCCATGGAGCGGCCCACGATCTGCGCGGGGTCCTTGCCGAACCATCGGCCATAGGCCTTGTTGGCGAACTGGTAGCGCAGGTCCGCGTCCACGTGCGCGATGAGTGCGGGCACGCTGTCGGCCATCAGCTGCAGCTGGGCTTCGCGCCGGCGCAGCTGCTGGTCGGCCGCGACGCGCTCGCTGATGTCGTGCATGAAGGCCGTCACGATGCGGGACGATTCCAGCTGCACCTGGCTGAGGGTGATCTCCATGGGGAACTCGTGCTGGTCGCGGTGCCATCCCGGAAGGAGTTGCCTGCGGGCCCGCGTGTCCTCGTTGCCCATGAGCGCCGCCAGGCTGTGCGTTCGCATCGCCGGGGCCAGGATGGCCTCTGCCATCGGCCGCCCCAGCACCTCGGCCCTGCGCCAGCCGAACGTCGCCTGGGCGGCGCGGTTCCACTCCAGAATGTGGCCGTCCTCGTCGGCCACGATGAAGGCATCCTCCGTGTTTTCCAGGATGCTGCGCATGCGGCGCTCGCTGTCGCGCAGGCGCTCTTCCATGGACCGCTGCTCCGTGACGTCCTGGATCTGGGCCACGAAATGCAGGGGCTGGTCGAATTCGTCCCGCACCAGCGAGACCGCCAGATGGGCCCACACCGTCTCGCCGTCCTTGCGCACGTAGCGCTTGCCCAACTGGTAGTTCTGCGTTTCCCTGCGGACCAGCCGGTCGATGTGGTCGCGGTGGGACATCAGGTCGTCGGGGTGGGTGAGCCGCCGGAAATCCATGTGCAGCAATTCATCCCGCGAGTAGCCCAGCATGTCGCAGATCGCGTCGTTGACCTCGATCCAGTGGCCCGTGGTGGCGACCAGGACCATCCCGTGGGTAGCGGCGCTGAAGGCGCCCGAAAAGCGCTGGGCCGCGATCGTGGCGGCCCGGGTGGCGGCGCGCAGCGCCGTCACGTCGTGCATCAGGCACACCGCGCCCATCTTGGTGCCGTCCGCATAGAACAACGGCGACGCGTTGCACAGCACCGACCGGGGCGCCTGGCCCCTCGCCTTGATGACCAGCTCGAACCCGCGAACGGTCTCGCCCCGCCAGGCGGCCAGCAGCGGGATGTCCCCGGTCGCCAGCAGCCGCGTGCCCGAAGCCTCGAACAGGTCGAAATGCTCGGCCCATTCGCTCGGCGGCAGGGAGCGAGGGTCGGTGCCGTGCCAGGCCCGGGCCACGTGATTGAACTCGCCCAGCAATCCATCGGGGCCGCAGGACACGACCGCATCGGGCATGGCCTCCAGCAGGCGGCCCAGGGTGCCCGCCTGGATCTGGGCCTCCCGGCGGCCCTGTCGGGCCTCCAGCTGGCTGACCACCTGCCTGGACAGGCGTTGCAGCGCCTCCCGCTGCGTTCCGGACAGGTGCCGCGGCACCCGGTCGATCACGCACAGCGTGCCGTAGACATGCCCGGCGCTGCCCACCAGCGGCGAGCCTGCATAAAAGCGGATGCGCGGCTCGTCGAGCACCATCGGGTTGCTGGAAAAACGCGGGTCCTCCAGCGCGTCGGGGACCTCCAGGATCTGCGTGGACGCCAGCGCATGGCTGCAGAACGCGATCTCGCGCGGCGTCTGCGATGTGCCCAGGCCGCAGCTGGCCTTGAACCACTGGCGCGTTTCGTCGATCAGCGAGATGAGCGCGATGGGCACATCGCAGCACTGGCTGGCCAGCCACACCAGGTCGTCGAAGACCGGCTCCGGCGCCGAGTCCAGCACCCCGAGCATCTGGAGCGCGGCGACGCGCTCACCTTCGTTCAACGGCATCGCGGCGGCGGCACTACCCGGGGTGGACGGCTGAGTCATCGAATAATTATCAGATGTCCGGCCCCTTTCCGGCAGGCCTGCGCCGCAGGCCGTGGCCCGGTGCGCGATCGCCGGCGCCCTGACCTGCATCAAAGCCCGGTGCCGCGGTGCCTCTTAAGCTGGCCTTCCACTGGATGCAAGGACTGGAAATGGCTGCACTGCAATGGTCCGAGGGCCTCGCCCTCGACCTTCCCCTCATGGACGAAACCCACCAGGAGTTCGTGGAACTGCTGGCCGCCGTGGAGGCCGCGCCGGACGCGCAGCTGCTGGGCGCCTGGCACGCGCTGGTGTCGCACACCGCCGACCACTTCGCCCGCGAGGACGACTGGATGGCCGCCACCCGCTTCGCCTCGGGCAACTGCCACAGCCTGCAGCACAAGGTCGTGCTGCAGGTGCTGCGCGAGGGCACGGCGCAGGCCGAAGCGGGCGAGCCGGCCGTGCTGCGCCGCATGGCATCGGAGCTGGCCCTGTGGTTTCCGCAACACACGCAGACCATGGACGCGGCGCTCGCCCTGCACCTGCGCCGCGTGGGCTTCGATCCCGCGACCGGCACCGTGCATGCGCCGGGCGCCCTGCCGGCGCAGGCCATTCACGGCTGCGGCGGCGCTTGCTCGGGCGATGGCGGGGCCCCGCAGGCAGAGGCGGCCGCCGCGCCCCGCCCGGCGCGCGAAGCGGTCGCGGCCTGAAGCCCGGCGGCCCTCGCCGCGGGCTAATGGCGCCCGCGGGGCAGCAGCAAGGCCGCCATCTGCCAGGAAAGCGTGCGCATGGCCCGGCGCCAGGCCGGGGACGCGGCATCCGCAGCCCCTGGCCAGTAGGCAGCCTTCAGGATGCCCTGCTTGGCCTGGCGCAAGGCTTCGCGGTCCCGCGCCGCCAGGGCGCACAGCAGGCGGTCGTGGTAGCGCTGCAGGCGCTGCGCCTGCGCCATCGACAGGCCCTGCTCGCCGCGCTCCGGCTGCGCCGGCGCGGCCAGGTGCGTGTCCCAGGGGCTGGCCCGGTGGGACGGCCAGGGCGACGGCGCGCTCATGCGGCCTCCGGACGAGGGGTGGGAACCGGGCGTTGCGCGGTCAGGCCGTACCAGTTCACCCGTCGCGTGAGCACCATCACGGCGGCCAGCACCAGGAACAGCGCGACGGCACCCACGGCCAGCGCGGTCTGCTCCAGCTGCAGCAGCAGGTAGAGCAGGCCGTAGAGCAGCGCGATGCCGGCCCCGAACGGCAGGCCGAGCCACAGGCTGCCCAGCATGTGGCTGGCGTAGTAGGCCAGCAGCAGCACGCACGCGCTGGCCGCGATGGCATACGAAACGCCGAAGGGCAGGTGCTCCGACAGGCTCACCAGCAGCAGGAAGAAGCTGCACAGGGCGCTGCCCACCAGCAGGTACTGCACCGGGTGCACCCGCAGCCGCTTCATCAGCTCGAACAGGCCCACCGCCACGAAGGTGAGCGCGATGAACAGCACGCCGTATTTGGTGGCGCGGTCGCTCAGGGAATAGGGATTGACCGGGTCCACGAAGGCCACGGTGAAGCTGTCGGCGCAGCCGCGGCCGTCGGCGGGCGCGGGTTCGTAGGCGCGGTCCGCGGTGGGGGCCGCCTCGCACGCGGGGCGGCCGGCGGCCACGTCCTGCTGGGCCGTGCTGGCCAGCGAAGACAGGCGCCACAGCGCGGAAAAGCCTTTGTCCCCCACGGTGCGCTCCGACGGCAGGAAGCGGCCGGCGAACGAGGGGTGGGGCCAGCTGCCGTCCATCTGCACCTGGGTCTGGCTGCCCAGCGGCACGATGGCCACGCTCTCGGTGCCCACGAGTTCCAGGTCCATCTCGGCCTTGAACGGGCCGGTGTCGCCGCCTGGCCGCTGCACCAGCGCTTCGGGCAGCGGGGCATGCAGGCCGCGGGGGTAGGCGGGGTGGAAGGTGCCGGGTTTCAGGGCCAGCGCCTGGCCGCCGACGGTGAGCTGGGCCGCGCGGATGCCCCGCGCATCGCCTACCGCCATCATCAGCAGGGGCGCGCCGCACTGCATGCGCGAGCCCTGCACGGTGGTGTCCGGACGCAGGCTCGCGAGCGACGACCACTCGGCGGCGACATGCGCCTTCAGGGTGTAGGTGTTGACCTTGTGCACGCCGCGCGAGCGCTCCTGCATGGCAGTGCCGGCGCGCAATTGCAGGGTATCCGGCATGGCGGTGAGCACGAACTCGCGCCGTTTCTCGACCGTGGTGCGCTCGCTGCCGGTGCCGGTCACGGCATCCCAGCTTTCCACGCAGGCGCTGTGGATCAGCGGCCCCAGCAGGGTTTGCGAGCCCGCCAGGCTGCGCGCCACGCCATCGGCGGTGAGGGTGCGGTAGCGTTGGCGGTCGCGCACCACGTCTTCGATGAGGCCCAGGCCGAACAGCAGGAGCAGGGTGATGGCCGCGAGCGCGGCCAGTTTGGTGAACAGGGGGTGTTTCAAGGAGGCTCTCCGCCAGTGGATGTGGAGGGCAGTGTGGTGATCGGGCGTGAGGCGGAAATGAAGTTTGTGAGTGCACGGTGAAGTGCGCCGGCGCGCGGCCGGCCCGGTGGCCGGGGCGCCGCCGTCAGGCGGCCGGAAAGGCGAGTTCGACCCGCAGCCCCGGCTGGGTGTTGCGCACCGCCATCGTTCCCCCGTGCAGCGCCATGATCCGGCGCACGATGGCCAGGCCCAGCCCCGAGCCGCTGCGCTCTCCGCCCGGCCGCGCGGTGGTGAAAAAGCGCTCGCCCAGCCGCGGCAGCGCATAGTCCGGCACGCCGGGGCCCGCGTCCTGCACGGCCACCACCGGGCCATGCAACTCCA
Source organism: Acidovorax sp. GBBC 1281 (assembly GCF_028473645.1). Lineage (NCBI taxonomy): Bacteria > Pseudomonadati > Pseudomonadota > Betaproteobacteria > Burkholderiales > Comamonadaceae > Acidovorax > Acidovorax sp. GBBC 1281. Next base: position 5,189,399 of record NZ_CP097269.1, on the reverse strand, counting down.
CGCGCACCGCGCTGCCGGCGGGCGCGAAGTCGATGGCGTTGTCGATCAGGTTGGTGATCGCCAGCGTCACCAGTTCGGCCTCCCACGGGCCGCCGGCGCCGTCGCCCGTGAGCACCAGGTCGATGGTGCGCTGGCTGGCGCGGGCCTGGGCCTGGCGCACCGCCAGGGCCGCGCAGTCCTGCAGCGAGACGGCGGCCGCGCCCTCGGCCCGCTGGCGCTGCTCGAGCTGGCTCAGCGCCAGCAGCCGGTCCACCAGGCGCTGCAGGCGCTCGCTTTGCTCGACCACCTGCGTGGCGAACTGGGCGCGGTCGGCCGGGGGCAGGTCCTCCTGCAGCAGTTCTCCCGCGCCGCGGATGGCGGCCACGGGGCTTTTGAGTTCATGCGTGAGGGCGCGCACGTAGCCTTCGATGTAGTCGTGCCCTTCCAGCCGCACGCGCATGCGGTCCATGGCGCGGGCCAGGTCGCCCAGCTCGCCCGGCACCCGCGGCACGGCCAGGGGCTGCGTGGGGTTCAGGCCCCCGTCGGCCGGGCCCTGCACGCTCAGGGCGTAATCGCGCAGGCGGCGCACGTGCCACACGGTCCACACGGTGACGGCCACGCCCACCAGCGCCGACAGGGCCAGCAGCAGCAGGCCGCCGCGCAGCACCTTGCGCTCGGCCCGGTCGATGAAGCGCTGCACCGAGCGCGTGGGCTTGGCCACGGTCAGCACGCCGCCGATGGTGCGGCCGGACGGCCCGTCCACCAGGATGGGGGCGGCCACGTACATCACGCCGCTGGTGTCGTCGCCCTGCACCTCGCGCGTGGCGCGGGCGCCGTACTCGCCCCGCAGCGTGCGCGCCACGTCGCGCCAGCCCGAATAGTCCTCGCCTACGGCGCTGCGTTCGGAGTCGAACACCACGCGCCCGGCGGCATCGGTCACATAGATGCGGAAATCGAGCGTCTGCTTGGTCAGCCCCCAGATCGCGGCATCGACCGGGCGGCTCGCGTACTGGCGCACGTGCTGCGCGAAGCGGCTCTCGGGCGTGCCGGGCGCGGTGGCGCCCAGGCGGCCGGCGGCCAGATCGTCGCTCGCCAGCTCGGCCAGGATGTTGGCGGTGTCCACCATCATGTCTTCCATCACCTCGCGCACGCTGGGCTTGATCTCGGCGGTGAACACGCGCAGCACGAAGAAGGCCGCGATGCCGTTGATCAGGAAGAAGGCGAACAGCAGGCGGATGCCCAGGCGCATGGGTCAGGCCCTCGCCAGGGTGGGCTGCGCGAAGCGGTGCCAGCGGGCGCTCATGGCTCCAGGCAGTAGCCCATGCCCCGGTGCGTGCTGATGTATTCGCGCGCCGGGTCCGCTTCGCGCAGCTTGGCGCGCAGCGTCTTGATGTGGGTGTCCACCGTGCGGTCGGTGCTTTCGCTGTCGTCGCCCCAGGCGCCGGCGAGCAGGGCCTCGCGCGACTGGATGCGGCCGGCGCCGCGCAGCAGGCAGGCCAGCAGGCGGTATTCGCGCCGCGTGAGCGGCAGCGGCCGGCCGTGCAGGCTCACGCGCTGGCCGGCGGCATCGTCGTGGAACGGGCTGGGCGGCGCCGATGCCGCCGCCAGCGGTGCGGGGGCCGCCGCGCGGCGCAGGAGAGCCTTCACGCGGGCCGCCAGCTCGCGCGGACTGAAGGGCTTGGGCAGGTAATCGTCGGCGCCCAGTTCCAGGCCCAGCACGCGGTCGAGTTCTTCGCCGTGGGCGCTCAACATGAGCACCGGCGTGGCCTGGTGCGCCGGGTCGCGGCGCAGATCGCGCAGCAGATCGAGGCCGTTGCCGTCGGGCAGGCCCACGTCCAGCACCAGCAAGTCGAAGGGCCGGGCGCGCAGCTGTTCGCGTGCGTCCCGCAGCAGCAGGCTGTGCACGATGGACAGCCCCTCGCGTTCGAGCGCATAGGCCACCGTGCGCGCGATGGCGGGGTCGTCCTCCAGCAGCAGCAACCGGGCGTGGGTGGTGGACATGCCGTGCCTTCAGCGCGCGACCAGCACGGGGAAAAGCTTGCCCAGCCCTTCGGCCATCACCTCCACCGCCAGCGCCGCGAGGATCAGGCCCATGAGCCGCGTCATCACGTTGATGCCGGTCTTGCCCAGCACGCGCGCGATGGGGTCGGCCAGCGCGAAGCACAGCGCCGTGGCGCCGGCGATGACCACGCCGTAGCCCACCAGCGCCAGGTGCTGCCAGAAGGTCTGCGCCCGGTCGGCATAGATCACCACGGTGGACATGCTGGCCGGCCCGGTGAGCAGCGGGATGGTGAGCGGCACCACGGCGATGCTGTCGCCCTGGGCGGCCTTCTCGGCGCCTTCCTCCAGTTCGTGGGTGTGGGGCTTGGCCTCGGCCGGCTGGGCATTGAGCATGTTCATCGCGCTGATGAGCAGCAGCATGCCGCCGCCCACCTGGAAGCTCTGCAGCGAGATGTTGAAGAACTCCAGGATCTGCAGCCCGAGCAGCGCGCAGGCCGCGATCACGCAGAACGCGCTGAAGGCCGCCACCTGGATGGTGCGCCGGCGCTGGCGCTGCGAGAACCCGTCGGTGTAGTGGATGAAGAACGGCACGATGGCCAGCGGGTTCACGATGGCCAGCAGCGTGATGAGCGGTTTCAGGTCCATCAGCGGCCTCCGGAGACTTCGAGCAGGGACAGGGTGGTGTAGCTGGCCGCCTCCGACATCAGCCAGACGATGGCCTCGGCCACCTCCCCGGCCGTGCCGCCCCGGCCCATGGGCACCTGGTGCGCCAGGTCGCGCACGCGGTCGGGCAGGCCGCCGCTGGCGTGGATGTCGGTGTCGATGAGGCCGGGCCGCACCGCATTCACGCGGATGCCCTCGGCCGCCACCTCGCGGGCCAGGCCGAGCGTGAGCACGTCGATGGCGCCCTTGGAGGCGGCGTAGTCCACGTACTGCCCGGCCGCGCCCAGGCGCGCCGCGGCGCTGGACACGTTGACGATGCTGCCGCCCGCGCCGCCGTGCTTCGTGCTCATGCGCCGCACGGCCTCGCGGGCGCAGAGAAAGCTGCCCACCACGTTGATGTCGAACATGCGGCGCAGGCGATCGGCGCTCATCGGGTCCACGCGCGCCGGCACGTCGACCACGCCCGCGTTGTTCACCAGGGCGCCGAGCGCGCCGAAGCGGGCATCGACCGCCTCGAACAGGGCGACGACCTCGTCTTCCTTCGCCACGTCGGCCTGCACGGCGATGGCCTGGCCGCCCGCCTCGCGGATGGCCTGCACCACGGCGTCGGCCGCCTGCGCATCGCGGGCGTAGTTCACCGCCACCGCCCAGCCCTGGCGCGCGGCCAGCCGGGCGGTCGCTGCGCCGATGCCCCGGCTACCACCGGTCACAAGTACCACTTTGTTCAATTGCCGTCTCCTGCAAGAATGCACCGTTGGCGAAAGGTCCCGCATTACAGCATCCGCCGGCCCGGGCCACCACCGGGCCGGCGCGTCTTTTCACCGTTCCGCTTTCTTCCAACCACCCTCTCTCACTCATCCCTTCCGGCAAAGGAGTCGCATCATCATGGGCAATTTCGTGGACATCGCATCGGCTGACGGTTTCAAGGTGCCCGCCTGGGTCGCGCAGCCCGAGGGCCAGGCGCGCGGCGCCGTGGTCGTGCTGCAGGAAATCTTCGGCGTGAACTCGCACATCCGCGCCGTGGCCGACCGGCTGGCCGCGCGCGGCTACCTGGCCGTGGCGCCCGCCACCTTCGCCCGGGTGCAGCCCGGGGTCGAGCTGGGCTACAGCGCTCAGGACATGCAGGACGGCATCGCGCTCAAGTCCCGGGTCGAGGCGCTGCCCGGCGCGGGCGTGCTGCCCGACATCCAGGCCGCCATCGACCACGCGGCGCAGGCCGGCGGCGGCAAGGTGGGCATCGTGGGGTTCTGCTGGGGCGGCCTGCTCACCTGGCGCGCGGCGTGCGAGCTGCAGGGCCTGTCGGCCGCCGTCTGCTACTACGGCGGCGGCATGACCACCACCGAGGAAAGCGCGCGCACCCCGAAGGTTCCGGTGCTGGCGCACTTCGGCGACCGCGACCACTTCATCGCGCTCGACAGCGTGCAGGCCTTCGGCCGGGCGCACCCGGAAGTGGAGGTGCACGTGTACGACGCCGACCACGGCTTCAACTGCGACCAGCGCGGCTCCTACGACGAGGCCTCGGCCACCCTGGCGCGCGAACGCACGCTGGCGTTCTTCGCCAAGCACGTGGGCTGAGCGGAGCCCCCAGGGCCGCCGGACCGGTTGCGGGCCCGGAGGCGGCCGACCGGCGTCCTACAACAGCGGCGGTCCGCCGACCGGCGTCCCATAACGGCAGGGGGCCGCCGACCGGCGTCCCACAGCGGCAGGGGGCCGAGGCTGACACGGCCGCCGAGGGCCGCCCCCTAGCGTCGGAAGGATGCGCCGCGATCTCCTTCCCCCCACCGATTTCCCTCTGGGCACCCCCGTGCGCCACGCACTGGACCGGGTCCAGGCGTTCGGTGCCGACCCGCAGGCCCGTGCCACCACCGCCGATCGTTTTCGCTGGCTCGCCAAGGTGACCGGTGAGGACGCCGCCATCGGCAAGCTGTTCGAATCCCATCTGGACGCGGTCGGCATCGCGCGGGAGATCCTGGGCGATGGCGACGCCGCCGCGCTGGTCCGTGCGGTCGATCCGTCGCAGGGCCTGTGGGGCGTGTGGGCCGCGGGCGGGCCGGCCGGCGCCGAACTGCAACTGGCCGTGGGCCCCGACGGCGGGCTGGTGGTCTCCGGCCGCAAGTGCTGGTGCTCGGGCGCCTCGGGCGTCAGCGCCGCCCTGGCCACGGCCCGCGATGCGGACGGGCAGGTTCAACTCATTGCCGTGTCCATGCACCACCCCCGGGTCACCGTCACCCGTGAGGGCTGGGACGCCGTGGGCATGGCCGATACCGCCAGCGTCGACGTGCTGTTCGACACGGTGCCGGCATGGCCCGTGGGGGCGCCCGGCGCCTACCTGGACCGGCCGGGCTTCTGGCACGGCGCGGCCGGCATCGCTGCCTGCTGGCACGGTGCCGCTGCCGCCGTGGCACAGCGCCTGCGCGAGCGGGTGCAGCAGCGCGGCGCGGCGGCGGACGACCTGCTGGCCGCCCACCTGGGCGCGGTGGATTGCGCGCTGTCCGCGTCCGCCCTGGCACTGCGCCACGCCGCCGCCGCCATCGATGCGCACCGGGCGGGCGGCCCGCCGTTCGGCCGCCGCGAGGCCCTGCAGGTGCGCGGCACCGTGGAAGCGGTCGCGTCCACCACGATCGACCACGTGGGGCGCGCCCTGGGGGCGGGCCCTTTGTGCCGCGACGCTGACCACGCCCAGCGCGTGGCGGATCTTGCGGTCTTCCTGCGCCAAAGCCATGCCGAATGGGACCTGGCGGTGCTCGGCCGCCTGGCGGCCCAGGCGAACGGAACCCTTCCTGGAGACAATGCATGGACGCTGTGATCGCCTCCCACAAGCCCGCCGCCCGGCGCCTGCGGGCCGTGCCCGCGCGCACGCCGGTGCCGGCAGCACCGCAGCCGCGGTTGCTGCCAGCCACCCCCGAATCGCTGGTGGCGCCCTTCAGCCGCGTGGTGGTCGTCGCGCCGCACCCCGACGACGAGGTGCTGGTGCTCGGCGGCACGGTGGCGCAACTGGCGCGACGTGGCCACGAGGTGCTGGTCTACGCGGTCACCGATGGGGAGGCGAGCCACCCGGGTTCGCACGCCTGGCCCGCCGAGCGCCTGCGGCAGGTCCGGCCGCAGGAGTCGGCCGACGCCCTGGCGCAACTGGGTATCGCGGCGACCGTGGTGCGCCTGGGCCTGCCCGATGGCGGCCTGGCGGCCGAGGAGCTTGCGCTCGCGGCACACCTGCAACTGGCGCCGGGCGACACGGTCTTCGTGCCGTGGCGCCACGACGGCCACCCCGACCACGAGGCCTGCGCCCGCGCCGCCCTGGCGGCGGCCCGCACGGTGGGGGCCTGCTGCATCGAATACCCCGTCTGGGCCCTGGTGCCCGAACACGCGGCCCACGCGCGGCTGCGCCATCGCACGCTGCGGCGCATCGCCGTGGCCGACGACCTGGTGCAGGCCAAGGCCCGCGCCGTGCGCGCCTTCCAGAGCCAGATCCAGCCGGACGGCGGCGTGGCGCCGGTGCTGCCGCCTTCGGCGCTGCAGGCGTGGAGCGGCCGCTTCGAGTGGGCGATGGCCTGACATGGGCGCGCCCCTGGCCGATACCGCGCACTTCGATCAACTGCACGCGCGCAGCGCCGACCCGTGGGGCGTGCACACGCGCTGGTACGAGCGCCGCAAACGCGATCTGCTGCTGGCCGCGCTCTCCCGTCCCCGATACGCCCAGGGCTTCGAGCCCGGCTGCTCGGTGGGCGGCAACACGGTGGCGCTGGCCGCGCGCTGCGACCGGCTCATCGCATCCGATGCCAGCGCGGCGGCGCTGGAGCGCGCCGCCGCCACGCTGAGCGGCGCCAGCCATGTGGCGCTGCGGCACTGGCGCTTTCCGCAGCACTGGCCCGAGGCCCCCAGCGACCTCATCGTGGTGGCAGAACTGGCCTATTACCTGCCGCCGGCCGATTTCGCCCATTTCCTCGCGCAGGTGCCCGGGCATCTGCAGCGCGGCGGCCACCTGGCGATGTGCCACTGGCGCGCGCCGGTGGCCGATGCGCCGGCCCATGGCGACGGCGTCCACGCGCAGGCGCGGGACACCCTGGCGCTCGACCACGTGGGCGGCTGGTGCGACGAAGACATGCGCATCGACGTGTGGCAGAACGGCGGCGGCACCTCGGTGGCGGAGGCGGGCGGCGCGCAGGAGCGGCTGGCCCGTGCGGCGGAGGGCGCCACATGATCGGCGTGTGCATTCCGGCGCACGACGAAGCCGCCCTCATCGGCGCCTGCCTGGATTCGGTGTGCGCGGCGGCCGCGCAGTTGCAGGAACCCGTGCGCATCGTGGTCGTGGCCGATGCCTGCCGGGACGCCACGGCGGCCCTGGCGCGCACGTGGGGCTGCGACGTGGTGGAGATCGGCGCGCGCTGCGTCGGCACGGCGCGGGCGGTGGGCATGGACCACCTGGTCGGGCTCGGCGCCCGCTGGCTGTGCTGCACCGATGCCGACAGCCGCGTGCCGCCGCAGTGGATCACGGCGCAACTGGCCTGCGCGAGCGATGCCGTGTGCGGCACGATCGGCGTGGAGGACTGGCACGAGCACCCCCTGCACGTGGCGCAGGCCTTCGCATCGCACTACCAGGATCGCAACGGCCACCGGCACATCCACGGCGCCAACCTCGGCGTCTCGTCCGCGGCCTACCGGCGCGCGGGCGGTTTCGCGCCGCTCGTGGCGCACGAGGACGTGCGGCTGGTCGAGGCCCTGCTCGCCCAGCAGGCGACGGTGGCGTGGGTGCGCGACCCGCGGGTGATCACCAGCGCACGCCGCATCGCCCGCGCGCCGGAAGGGTTCGCGGCGTGGTTGCAGGCGCGCTGGCACACGGGGGGCGGGGTGCCGGCCGGCGCCGCCCTGACGTGAGGCGGGCCGCCGCCGGCGCGCGCGCGGCCGCGCGGTGATCGAGCCAAAAAGGGCTCCAGCGCATATTTTTCTAGGGCATTGTGCTATTAAATAAATAGCAAACTACCCCGGCCATCCACAGGCGCCAGGCGCCCCGCCGCGCCCGGCCTTCAGCGCACCGACACGAAGATCGGGTTGGAATAGAACCAGAGGTTGCCGTAGTTGCGGTCGTTGATCTGGTCGTGGCGCTGGGCCGGGTCGGACGTGGTCACCGCCTGGTCCGCCAGCGGCTCGCCGTTCGCGGTGAGGCCGGCCACGTTCTCGCCCAGGTTCGTGCCGCGCAGGCGCAGGTACTGGTTCCTGGCGATGGTGAGCGGAATCTCCATGGTGTAGTAGCCCTCGCCGTCCTGCGTCCAGTCGGCGGCCGTGAACCGGCGCAGCACGCGGGTGGTCGGGTTGGTGGCCTGCTGGTAGGCGGCGGAGCCGGGCTGCGCGCGCTCGCCCACGTCGCCCGCGATGAGATCGATGTGGTCCACCTTGGGCGTCATGTTGCCCAGATTGCCGCTGGCCACCGGGCGCTGGTAGTTGTTGACCGGCGGGCTCTTGAAGCGGATGCGCACCGTCACGCTCTCGCCGGCCGAGGCCTTGATCTCCTGGCCCATGGTGCCCTTGCCGCTCAGGGCGTACACGTTGAAGTCCAGCGCGTTGATGAGGTCGCCGAAGACGCCGAAGCTGCGGCCCGCGCGCAGGCTGTCGACCAGGCCGCCGATGCCCCCCTCCGCCTTGCTGGCCTGCCAGACGTGGTTCTTGGCGTATTCGCCCGGGTAGTAGCCGCTGCTGTTGTTGTTCGAGTCGATCTCGAAGTGCGAGTCGGAGTCGGCGATGTTCCAGATGCGGCGGCCCTCGCCCAGCAGCGCGTCCCACACGCCGCCCAGTTTCGCCACGATGGCGTCGGTGCCGCCGTAGGTGCGGTTGGCTTGGTTGGCGTCGATGTAGGCCGAGGTGTAGCCGCCGCGATCGGGTTCGAGCTGGTTGCCCACCATGCCCGCGATGGCGAACACGATCCTGGGCGCCAGGTCGTTCATCTGGCGCAGATCGGCGATCGAATACTTGCCGGGGTTGCGCGAGGGGTGGTTGATCAGGGCGTAGCTGGTGTCGGGGTACTTTGCCTTCAGCCAGGCGATGGCCTTGAGCGCGTCGTCGGCCGTCTGGTTGAAGCGCTGCGGGTACTGGGCCTTCCAGCGGGCCACGTCCGCCGCGTCGAAGAGTGATTCGGCGCCCGTGGTGAACAGGTACTGGAACTCCTTGGCCCCGCTGGCGGAGGGCTTCAGGCTGCCGCTGGACCCCTCGAAGAGGCCCACGCCGATGTGGTCGTGCGTGGGCATGTCCCACTCGAACCCCGAGAAGATCAGCTTGCCGGCGTAGTTGCCGGAGGCCTGCAGCGCCTGGATGCGTGGGATCTCATAGGCCTCCATGCCATAGGCGAAGGCCTTGGGAGCGGGCAGCAGGTTGGCCGCGTTGTCGTACTTGGACGAACGCAGGTGGTTGGTCACCGCCATCCAGTCCAGGCGGTAGGTGGTGAAGGCCTTGCCGAGCAGGAAGTCGAGCGTCTGCGTCGTGCGCGAATCGTCCGATTGCACCGTGTGGGTGTGCAGGTCGCCGGTGGTCCAGCGACCCTGTTCGGCGGCGGGCGTGCCGTCGCCGGAGCCGCCGCAGCCCGCCAGCAGGAGGGAGGGAAGGGCCAGGGCGATGGCCAGGGGCATCCGCGCACGGCGGAAGGTTTTGGGGGCAGGGGCAGAGGGGCGGGTCATGGGTTATCTGGATTTTTTGACGCAGGGGCCGGCGGCCGGCGGATGCCGGTGGCAGCCCCGCGTTTGTAGAAATCCCGGATGAACCCGTGATGACATCGCCTGCGCAGGCGGCTTGGTGCCCGCGCGAATGCCCCGGAGTGAGGCCGTGGCGCAACAAACAGTCGCCCCGGCCCCCCGGCCTCAGTGCGCGCCGGCCGCGGCGTCCGCGCTGCCGGCGCTGGGACGCACCGGGTGGGCCAGCCAGACCAGCGGAATCAGCAGCAGGAACAGCACGGCCGACGCATAGAAGATGTCGTTGGCGGCCAGCATGAAGGCCTGCTGGTTCACCATGCGTTCCACCTGCGCCAGCGCCTGCTCGGGCGTGAGGCCGCCCGCCTGCAGCCCCTGCAGCGTCTGCGTGACGGCCACGCCGCCCTGCTGCAGCCCTTCGGTGAGCTGGGCATGGTGCAGCGTGGCGCGCCGCTCCCACAGCGTGGTCGAGACCGAGGTTCCGATGGCCCCGGCCGTGATGCGCATGAAGTTCGACAGCCCCGAGGCCGACGGAATGCGCGCGGGTGTGATCTCCGACAGCGTGATCGTCACCAGCGGGATGAAGAAGAACGCCATGGCGATGCCCTGGATGATCGTGGGCACCATGATCGTGGTCAGGTCGGCCTGGGTGTTGAACCGCGAGCGCATCCACAGCACCAGCGCGAACACCAGGAACGCGAAGGTGGCGAAGCGCCGCGGGTCCACCTTGGCGATGTTCTTGCCCACCACGGGCGAGAGCACCAGCGCCAGCAGCCCCACCGGCGCCAGCACCTCGCCGGCCTGCGTGGCGGTGTAGCCCATGTACTGCTGCAGCCACAGCGGCAGCAGCACCACGTTGCCGAAGAACAGGCCGTAGCCCACCGACGTGGCCAGCGCGCCGGCCCAGAAGTTGCGGATGCGGAACAGCGTGAGGTCCACCACCGGGTGCGGCTCGCCGCGCTCCCAGATCATGAAGGCGGCAAAACCCACCACCGCCACCACGCCGCACGCCACCACCCAGGGCGAGGCGAACCAGTCGTGCTCCTTGCCGATGTCCAGCATCACCTGCATGGCCGCGACCCAGATCACCAGCAGCGCCAGGCCGATGGAGTCGATGGGCAGCGCCCGCCGCTCGGATTCGCGCTTGTGGAAGATGCTCCAGGTGACCAGCACGGCCATGATGCCCACCGGCACGTTGATGTAGAAGATCCACGGCCAGCTCATGTTGTCGGTGATCCAGCCGCCCAGGAGCGGCCCCATCACCGGCGCGACGAGCGTGGTCATCGACCACATCGCCATCGCCAGCCCGGCCAGCGCCTTCGGGTAGCTGGACAGCAGCAGCGACTGCGACAGCGGAATCATCGGCCCGGCCACGAAGCCCTGCAGCGCGCGGAAGGCGATCAGCGTGGCCATGTTGGGTGCGATGCCGCACAGCAGCGAGGCGATCACGAACAGCGTCACGCTGGCCACGAACAGGCGCACCTGCCCGAAGCGCTGCGACAGCCAGCCCGTCAGCGGCACCGCGATGGCATTGGCCACCGCGAAGCTGGTGATGACCCAGGTGCCTTGCGTGGGGCTCACGCCCAGGTCGCCCGCGATGGCGGGCAGGGACACGTTGGCGATGGACGTGTCCAGCACGTTCATGAACGTCGCGGCCGAGAGGGCCAGCGTGCCCCACATGCGCGCGCTGCCTTCGAGGGGCGGCGGCGCCTGGGGCGCAGGGGTGTTGGGGGAAGACATGGGTCAGCGTGTTGTGGGAGTGGTTCTACGGCTGGCCCGCTGCGGCGGTGCGCAGAGGGTCTGTCTTGGGGGGGCGAGGCGCCGCCGGGGCGGTCCGCAGGGTCAGTGCGACGCGGTCGTGGCCGGCGCCATGGCGACCTGCGACGCGCCCTTGGCCGGCGCGGCGGCCAGCGTGGGCTTGTAGCCCGGGCCGGCGTTGGCCGCGATGATGCGGGCCACGTCGGCACCGGCGCCCTTGTCCAGGTCGTCGTACACCGCGGTCTGCGCCACGGCCTGGGTGCGCGGCGCGTCGGCCAGCAGGTGGCCGCTGCGGTCCTGCGTGTCCACCTTCACGTCCATGGACAGCCCCACGCGCAGCGGGTGGGTGCGCAATTGCTCGGTGTCGATCGCGATGTGCACCGGCACGCGCTGCACCACCTTGATCCAGTTGCCGGTGGCGTTCTGCGCGGGCAGCAGCGCGAAGGCCGAGCCCGTGCCCACGCCCATGCCGGCGATGGTGCCGGTGTACTCCACCTTCTTGCCGTACAGGTCGGCCGTGAGCCTGGCGGGCTGGCCCAGGCGCAGGTTGCGCAGCTGGTTTTCCTTGAAGTTCGCATCCACCCACACTTGGTTGAGCGGCACCACGGTCATGAGCGGCGTGCCGGCGGCCACGCGCTGGCCCAGCTGCACGGTGCGGCGCGCCACGTAGCCGTCCACGGGGGCGGGCAGGTCGGTGCGGCGGGCGGCCAGGTAGGCCTCGCGCACCTTGCCGGCGGCGGCCAGCACGTTGGGGTTCTGGTCCACCGAGATGCCCTGGGTGAGCGACTGGTTGCTGGCGAGCTGCTCGCGCGCTGACACCACGCCGGCCTCGGCCGCGGCCAGCGCGGTACGGGCCGCGTCGAGCTGGCTCTGGGCGTGGTTCAACTCTTCCTTGGACACGGCGCCGTTGCCCGACAGGGCCTGGCGGCGGCGCAGGTCGTCGGTGGCGCGGGCGATATCGGAGCGGGCCTTGGCCACGTCCGCCTGGCGCAGGCTGATCTGCGCGTTGAGCGAGCCGTTGTTGGCATAGAGCGTGCGCGCCTGACGCACCGCCTGGGCCAGGCCCGCCTCGGCCTGCTCCAGCGCCACGCTGGCATCCGCGGGGTCGAGCTTGACCAGCGCGGCGCCGGCCTTCACGAAGTCGGTGTCGTCGGCCAGGATGGACATCACGGTGCCGCCCGTCTGCGGCGTGATCTGGATGACATTGCCCTGCACGTAGGCGTTGTCGGTGTCTTCGTAGTGGCTGGCCACCAGCCAGTCGTACACGCCCCAGGCGCCGCCCGCCACCACCACGACGGCGGCGAGCGAGATCAGGGCCTTGCGGCGGCGGGCCTTGGCGGCGCCGGGGTCTGCGGGCGTGGTGGCGGGGGTTTGCGGTGCGTTCATGGAAAGGGCTCCTCGCGGTCGGGAAGGTGTTCGGTGCGGTAAAAAGGGGTGGCGGGCGGCTCAGTGCGCGGCGGTGGCAGCGGCAGGGGCCGCTGTGGCCACGGCACCCGCGGCGCCGGGCGTGGTGGCGGCGTAGCCACCGCCCAGGGCGCGGATGAGCGCGACCTGGGTGTCCAGGCGGCGTGCCTCCAGGTCCACGGCCTGGCGGCGCTGTAGCAGCACGGCCGTCTCGGCGGTGAGCACGTTCAGGTAGTTGCCCAGGCCCGTCTGGTAGCGCTGGCGGGCGATGTCGTAGGCGGCCTCGGCGGCCTCCTGGGCATGGCGCTGCTCGGCCTGCTGGCGGTCGATGGAGCGGGCCGAGGCGAGCTGGTCGGCCGCGTCATGCACGGCATCCAGCAGCGCGGCGTTGTAGCTCTCGACCGCCGCATCCACGTCGGCGGCCTTGCCGCGCAGGTTGGCGCGCAGGCGGCCCGAGTCGAAGATCGGCAGGCGGATCGCCGGGCCGATGCCCCACTCCTTGCTGCCGGCCTCGGCGAAGCGGTCCAGCCCGATCGACGACAGGCCCAGGAAGGCCGTCAGGTTCACGTTCGGATAGAACTGCGCCTTGGCCACGGCCACGTCCTGGGTGGCGGCCTCCACGCGCCAGCGCGCGGCGGCCACGTCGGGCCGCCGGCCCAGCAGGTCGGCTGGCAGCGTGCTGGGGATTGCTATCGAATGAATAGCATCCAGGGCAGGAAAATCTAGGGCGTTCGCGGCATTTGGCTGACCCACCAGCGCGCCCAGGGCATTGCGGGTGAGGGCGATCTGCTCCTGGATCGCCTCGATCTGCTGGCGCGCCTCGGGCAGGCCGCCTTCGCTCTGGCGCCGCTCCAGCAGGGTGTCCAGGCCCGCATCCACGCGGTCGCGCACCAGGCGCAGCGTTTCGTTGCGCTGGGCCAGCGTGCGTTCAGCCACGCCCAGCTGGGCCTTCAGGCGCGCCAGCTGGAAATAGCTGCGCGTCACGTTGCTGGCCAGCAGCAGGCGCGCGGCCTGGGCGTCGGCCTGCGCGGCATTGGCGCTGCCCAGGGCGGATTCGAGCGCGGCGCGGTTCTTGCCGAAGAAGTCGATCTCCCAGCTGCCCGACAGGCGCGCCGTGCCGCTGTTGAGCACGCTGCCAGCCAGCGGCGGCGGGTAGGGGCCGTTGGCGCTGTAGAGCTGCCGGTTCACGTCCAGGCTGCCGTTGAGCTGCGGGCCGTCGGCCGCGCGGGCGGTCTCGATGAAGGCCTGGGCGCGGGCGATGCGCGCCTCGGTGAGCTTCAGGTTGGGGTTGGTGGCCAGGGCGCGGTCGATGAGCGCATCGAGCTGGCCGTCGCCGAAGCCCAGCCACCAGTCCGTGGGCAGCGTGGCTTCGGCGAAGGACTTCTGCGCCGCGGCACCGGCGGCCGGCGCCGCGAGGCCGAGCGAGGCGGCATCGCGCATCTGCGCGTGCGGCGCGATGCCGGACATGTCGGCGCAGGCCGTGAGGCCCGGCAGGGCTGCCAGCGCGATGGCCAGCGTGGCGAAATATTGCAGCGCGCCGCGCAGCGAGCTGGGGGTGTCGGGCGCCGCGGCGTCGCGGGCCGAGGCCGCATCGGCTGCGGCGGGCGTGGAGGGAAAGGTGGCGTTCATGGTGGACTGACTCTCAGGATGGGCGGGGCGTGGCGGTGTCGGCCGCCGCCCCCAGCGTCTGCAGGTTGCCGTGGATGCGTTGCAGGAAGTCCTGCAATTGGCGGTACTCGGCCGGCTGGAAGCCCTGGGCGCACACCTGCTGCACGTTGCCCAGGATGTCGGGGATCTGCGCGGCTGCCGCATGCCCTTCGGGCGTGAGTTCGATGTGCACGACCCGGCGGTCTTCCACCGAGCGCGTGCGGGAGCACAGGCCCTTGGCCTCCAGCCGGTCGAGCAGGCGGGTCATGCCGCCGGCGTCGAGCTGGCACAGCCGCGCCAGGCCCGCGACCGTGTTCTCGTGGTTCAGGTACAGGCGCAGCAGCGGTTTCCATTGCGCATCGGTCAGGCCCAGGGGCTCCATGCGGCGCTCGATCTCGCTGGCGACGATGCACACGATGCGACGCATCTGGTAGCCGATGCTTTCTTCCACCAGAAACGGAATGCCCGCCACGGTGAGCGGGGCGGGCGGCAGGCGGCTGGCATCGGTTTTTTGGGCGTCGATCATGGCCTGAACAATAATTGACTAGACAAACAATGTCAAGTCTCTATTTGCCAGGTCGGGTTCGAAGGGGTTCAGTTGCCGGTGGAGGCGTAGTGCCGCAGGCCCAGGCGCCAGGCGCCAGGCCCCGAAGGCGGCGGCCAGGAAGGCGAAGCCGGCGGCGGGCGACACCCAACCCACCCAGGCGGGCGCGCCCAACGGGTCGGGGTGCGACAGGATCGCCAGGCCCGGGTAATACGCCACGCAGGCCAGCGGCACGGCGAATGTCAGCAGCCGGCGAAACCACTGCGCATAGAGCGCCAGCGGGTACTGCGCCGCCTGCACGCCGCCGTAGGTGAGGACGTTGGCGATCTCCAGGCTCTCCACGGTCCAGAACGCCAGCGTGCCCTGCAGCACCAGGATGCCCAGAAACAGGGCCACGCCCCCGGCCACCGCCCATGCCGCCAGCGCGAGGGTGGCCGGCGTCCAGTCGATCGGCGCCTGCGCGGTGGCGAACGCCACCACCATCAGCCCCTGCAGCAGCCGCCCCAGCCGGCTCAGGCGCAGGTCGTGGCCCATGAGCTGCAGCGCGAGCGGCTGCGGGCGCAGCAGCAGCCGGTCGAACGCGCCCGTGCGCAGGAACTCGGTGCCCAGCACGTCGAAGCCGCGCCCCAGTGCGTCCGCCACCGCGAACATGCAGTTCACCAGGCCGTAGAACAGCGCCACCTCGCCCAGGCTCCAGCCCTGCACGCTGCCGAAGCGGTGGAACAGCGCCCACACCGCGACCACCTCGATGCCCGTGGCGAGGAACTGCCCCAGTGTCATCAGCATGGCGGAGGCGGGGTAGCGCGCCTGCGCATGCAGCGAGGCGCCGGCCAGGCGGATGAAGAGCGCGAACGATCCCATCTCAGCCGCCCTGGATTTCGAGGTGGCGCAGCGTGCGCCGCATCGCCAGACGGCCCAGCGCCACCAGCACGGCGATCCAGAAGGCCTGCAGGGCCAGCCCGCCCACGGCCTGCCAGCCGGACCAGTGCCCTGAATGGATGCGCGACGGAATGTCCAGCAGCCCCGCCAGCGGCTGCGCGATCAGCGCCCACTGCCACGCATCGGGCAGCAGGGGCAGCGGCAGCAGGTTGCCCGACAGCACCACCACCGCCGGCACGGCCAGCGCGTTGATGCCGCGCTCGTTGAGCGCCGCCGTGGCCGCCACGTTCAGCAGCATCACCAGTGCGGTGGACAGCAGCACCCGCGCGGCGATCCAGCCGGCGCTGCGCGCGAACCACAGGCCGTAGGCGTCCACCGGCCGAAGCCGGTCGTACGCCACCGCGCCCGTGCGCACGGACTGCGCCACCTCCGGGTCGCCCGACCACGGCAGCAGCGCCAGCAGCCCCTGCGCCAGCCAGGTGTAGGTGATGGCCTGCTGCAGCGGCATGGGCACGCCCGAGGCGCCGGCGCCCCCGTAGAACGCGGCCAGCACCATCACCTTGATGCCGCCCCACCAGCACTGCGTGCCGAAGCCGGCGAGCGCCGCCGTGCGGTACTGCAGCATCTGCAGGAAGCGCGAGACGAACGCGGCGGTGTAGGGCCGCAGCGCCAGCGGTGGCCTCATGCCTCGGCCGCGCCGTGCAGCGCGTAGAAGCGGGCGATGACCTCTTCGATCGCCAGGCCCTCCAGGCGGATGTCCTGCACGGCGTGCGCGGCCACCAGCTGCGCGATGAGCGCGGGCGCCGTGGTGACGGCCGGATCGAACCCCAGCACCAGCGTGCGGCCTTCGCGCGCATGGACCGACACGCCGGGCTGCGGCGCCAGCACGGGCGCGTCGTGCCCGAAATCGACCACCAGGCGCCGCTCGGCCATCACCTGGGCGCGCAGGGCCTCGACCGGGCTGTCGGCCAGCACGCGGCCATGGCCGATCACGATCACGCGCTCGGCCAGCGCCTCGATGTCGTGCATGTCGTGGGTGGTGAGCAGCACGGTGGTGCCGCGCTCGCGGTTGGCGCGGCGCACGAAGTCCCGCACCGCGAGCTTGGACGGCGCATCCAGGCCGATGGTCGGCTCGTCGAGGAACAGGATGTCGGGCTCGTGCAGCAGCGCCGCCGCGATCTCGGCGCGCATGCGCTGGCCCAGCGAGAGCTGGCGCACCGGCTGGGCCAGCACGCCTTCCAGCGACAGCAGCGCGACCAGCTCGTCGCGTGCGCGGCGGTAGCGCTGCTCGTCCACGCGGTAGATGTCGCGCAGCAGATCGAACCCCTCGCCCACCGGCAGGTCCCACCACAGCTGGGTGCGCTGGCCGAACACCACGCCGATGCGGGCGACGTGGCGCTCGCGGTCGTCGCTGGGGTGGCGGCCGTCGATCTCCACACGCCCGCCGCCGGGCCGCAGGATGCCGGACAGGATCTTGATGGTGGTCGATGTGCGAAGGGGCGCCGATTCTATCGGCGCGCAGGGCCCGGCGCCCTGTGCCCCCTCAGTGGTGGCCCGTGCGGGCGAGGTAACGCTTGCGCCAGAACAGCGCGATCAGCGCCACCGCGATCACCGTCATCGAGCCCATCGCCCACCAGAAGCCGTCCTGCTTGTGCACCAGCGGAATGAACTCGAAGTTCATGCCGAAGATGCCCGCGATGAGGTTCAGCGGCAGGAACACGGCGGTGAGCGCCGTGAGCGTGCGCATGATGTCGTTGGTGCGGTTGCTCTGCACGCTGAAATGCATCTGCACCGCCGTCTCGGTGCTCTGCTCCAGCCGGCGCACGTGGTGCACCACGCGCTCGATGTGCTCCAGCACGTCCCGGCTGCGCACCTTGAGCAGGTCCAGTTCGCGCTGCAGCGCCGGGGTTTCGGGCTCGGGCCAGGTCTCCACCGCATCGATCCAGTCCTGCACGGCGGTGTTCTGGTCTTCGCAGATTTCGTCGAGCTGGTGCAGCGCCAGCCGGGCCTCCAGCAGCGCGCTCCAGTTGGCGAAGCGCGCCCGGGGCTTGAGCAGCTCGGCCTGCCAGTGGTCGAGCTGCCGGCTCAGCTCCCGGCGCAGGTCCAGGTAGCCGTCCACGATGAGGTTGACCACGCGCATCATCAGATCGGCGGGCGAGGTCGGCAGGCGCGCCACGGGCGAGGAGCCCGGCGGCCGGTGGTCGCGCGGCGCATCGCCCCGGGCCTCCCCCCGCGCGGTGGCCAGCAGCCGCGCCGCATAGGCATCGCGCACCGCGCAGTCGGCCGGGTGCACCGACAGCAGCACCTGGTCGAACACGGCGAATCCCACAGGGCTGGTGTCGATGCGGCGCAGCACCGGTGGGCCCGTCATGCGGCCCGGCGCGGCGGGAGGCGCGGCCTGCGGGCTTGCTGCGGTGGCCGCGCCGGCTGCGCTGGCCGGTGCCGCGCCCGGGCCGGCGGCCGCCAGGCGGCGGAACACCAGCAGGTCGTATTGCGAGGTGTAGTCGTAGTGCGATGGCAGCTGCGCGTTCAGCAGATCGGACACGTGCAGGTCCACCAGCTGCAGGCCGGTGGTGGCCTGCAGCTGGGCCTGCTGCAGGCCCAGCTGCTCGCCGAAAGCCGCGCGGGTGCACGAGATCCAGTAAAAGCCGGCGGCCGGGGGCTGGGAGGGCAGGGCGGCCAGTTCGGTGGCGTTGCCCTGGTGGATGTGAAAGATGCGCATGGGGGCCTGGGGCAGGGCGGGGAAGACACCGGCGCCGGCCCTGCGGGCAGGCGGCCGGGGGGCGGTCGCTTACTTTTGCAGCAGCCGCGCCGCGTCGCGGGCGAAATACGTCAGCACGCCGTCGGCGCCGGCGCGCTTGAAGGCCAGCAGGCTTTCCATCATCACCGCGTCGTGGTCGAGCCAGCCGTTGGCGGCCGCGGCCTTGAGCATGGCGTACTCGCCGCTCACCTGGTAGGCGAAGGTGGGCACGCGGAACTCGTCCTTCACGCGGCGCACCACGTCCAGGTACGGCATGCCGGGCTTGACCATCACCATGTCGGCGCCTTCGGCGATATCGAGGGCCACCTCGCGCAGCGCCTCGTCGGTGTTGCCCGGGTCCATCTGGTACATGTTCTTGTCGGCCTTGCCCAGGGCGCCGCGCGTGCCCACGGCATCGCGGAACGGGCCGTAGAAGGCGCTCGCGTACTTGGCGCTGTAGGCCATGATGCGCGTGTGGATGTGGCCCTGCACTTCGAGCGCCTCGCGGATCGCACCGATGCGCCCGTCCATCATGTCGCTGGGCGCCACGATGTCCACGCCCGCCTCGGCATGCGTGAGCGCCTGGCCGGTGAGGATCTCCACCGTTTCGTCGTTGATGATGTAGCCGGTGGCATCGAGCACGCCGTCCTGGCCGTGGCTCGTATAGGGGTCCAGCGCCACGTCGGTCATCACGCCCAGCGCGGGGAATTCCTTCTTGAGCGCCCGCACCACGCGGGGAATCAGGCCCTCGGGGTTGAGCGCCTCCTTGCCGTCCGGCGCCTTGAGCGCGGGGTCGATGGCCGGAAACAGCGCTAGCACCGGAATGCCCAGCTTCACGCAATCCTCGGCCACCGGCAGCAGGAGGTTCAGGCTCAGGCGCTCCACGCCCGGCATCGACGCGATGGCCTCGCTGCGGCCCTGGCCTTCGTGAACGAACACGGGGTAGATCAGATCGTGCGGCGTGACGGCATGCTCGCGCACGAGGTTGCGGGTGAAGGCATCGCGGCGCAGGCGGCGCGGGCGGTTCTGGGGGAAGGGGGTGGGGCTGGACAGATGCATCCCGAAATTGTGCGCCACATTGCCGCGGGGCGGGCTCCGTCCGGCCCTTCGACGTGATGCCGGCCGCCGTGGTTTTTGCGCGTCGGACTCCGCCGGACGGCCCGGCACGGCACGTACACTGCCCCCATGCTCTGGGTCAAAGCCTTTCACATCGTCTTCGTGGCCAGCTGGTTCGCCGGCCTGTTCTACCTGCCTCGGATCTTCGTCAACCTGGCCATGGTGGCACCGGGCTCGGCCGCCGAGCGCGACCGGCTCCTGCTCATGGCGCGCAAGCTGCTGCGCTTTACCACCTTCCTGGCCGTGCCGGCCATCGCGCTGGGGCTGTGGCTCTACCTGGGGTACGGCATCGGACGCGGGCCGGGCAACGGCTGGATGCACGCCAAGCTCCTGGTCGTGGTGCTCGCCGTGGGCTACCACCATGCCTGCGGCGTGCTGCTGCGCAAGCTGGCCAGCGGCCAGAGCCGGCGCAGCCACCGCTGGTTCCGCTGGTTCAACGAAGTGCCGGTGCTGCTGCTGGTGGCCGCGGTGGTGCTGGTCGTCGTCAAACCCTTCTGACGCGCCGGCCGCGCGCCCCCGCCGTGCACAAGACATCCGCCTGGCCCCTGGCGCTGATCTACGCGGCCCTCGTGGTCTTCGCCAGCCTGTTCCCCTTCGACGGATGGCGCGAGCAGGGCATCTCGCCATGGGTGTTCCTCACCGCCCGCATCCCCCCGCCGTACTGGACGTGGTTCGACGTCAACATCAACATCGCCGGCTATGCGCCATTCGGCTTCCTGCTGGCGCTGGCCCTGCTGCGCACCGGCTGGCCGCGCTCTGCGGTGCCCGTGGCCGCGCTGGCGGGCGCGCTGCTCTCGATGCTGATGGAGTTCCTGCAGATCTACCTGCCGCGGCGCGTGCCCTCCAACATGGACCTGATGCTGAACGCGCTCGGCACGCTGGGCGGCGCGCTGCTGGCGGCGCTGCTGGAGCGGCTGGGCGCGCTGGCCCGCTGGAGCCGGCTGCGGGCGCGGTGGTTCGTCGCCGACGCCAGCGGGGCGCTGGCCTTGCTCGCGCTGTGGCCGGTGGCACTGCTGTTTCCCGCCGCCGTGCCGTTCGGGCTGGGCCAGATGTGGGAGCGCCTCGAGATCGCGCTGGAAGACCTGCTGGCCGACACCCCGTTCCTGGACTGGCTGCCGCTGCGCGAAACGCCGCTGGAAGCCCTGTCGCCCAGTGCCGAACTGCTGGCCGTGATGCTGGGCCTGCTCGTGCCCTGCCTGCTGGGCTACTGCGTGATCCGCCACATCGGCCGCCGCGTGGCGTTCTCGCTGGCCACGGTGGTGGCGGGCGTGTCGGTGACCGCGCTGTCCTCCGCGCTCAGCTACGGCCCGGCGCATGCCTGGGAGTGGCTCGGCACCCCGGCCCGCGTGGGCGTGTGGGCCGGCATGGCCGTCGCGCTGATGCTGGCCGGCCTGCCCCGCCGCGCCAGCGCCGCCGTGCTGCTATTGCTGCTGATGCTGCACCTGAACATCCTCAACCAGGCGCCCACCAGCGCCTATTTCGCCGACACCCTGCAGGCCTGGGAGCAGGGCCGCTTCATCCGCTTCTACGGCCTGGGCCAATGGCTGGGCTGGCTCTGGCCCTACGCCACCCTGGTCTATGTGGTGCAGCGCGTGGCCCGGCGCGACCGGGACCCGGCCGAGGGCCACGCGGACACCCCTGTTCGCATCGGCTCCTAAAATGCCTGGATGACCGACACCCCCACGCCGCCAGCCGCGCAGCCTGGCTACTACGCCCGCCACATCTTCTTTTGCCTGAACGACCGCACCAACGGCGAGGACAGCTGCGCCCACCACGGTGCGCAGGCCGCGTTCGACCGCTGCAAGTCCCAGGTCAAGGCGGCCGGCCTGTCCGGCCCCGGCAAGGTGCGGGTGAACAAGGCCGGCTGCCTGGACCGCTGCGCCGGCGGGCCCGTCGCCGTGGTCTATCCCGAGGGCACCTGGTACACCTTCGTGGATGGCAGCGATATCGACGAAATCGTGGAATCGCACCTGAAGAACGGCCAGATCGTCGAACGCCTGCTCACGCCGCCGGAACTCGGGCGCTGATTCGCGCGCCGATCGGTTTTTAAGTGTTTTTGGCTGTCTGCCCTAGATTTTATTGTCCTGACAGCTATTTATTTGATAGCAAATCCAGTGAATGCCCAGACTGAACGCCTGACCCTCACCGGCGCTGCCGGAGCCATCGAAGCGGCACGCGATGCGGCCCAGGCGCCAGACGGCGCGCCCTCGCGCGGCGTGGCGGTGATTGCCCACCCGCACCCGCTGTTCGGCGGCACCATGGACAACAAGGTGGTGCAGACCCTGGCGCGCGCCTTCGTGCACAGCGGCTGGACCGCGGTGCGCTTCAATTTCCGGGGTGTGGGCGCCAGCGCCGGCACGCATGACGCGGGCCAGGGCGAGCTGGAAGACTTCCTGGAAGTGGTGCGCCAGGCGGCGCCCGAGGGGCCGCTGGCCCTGGCGGGCTTCTCGTTCGGCGCCTTCGTCACCAGCCATGCGCTGGAGCGCCTGTGGGGCGAGCGCAGCATCGAGCGGGTGGTCCTGGTCGGCACTGCCGCCAGCCGCTTCACCGTGGCGCCCGTGCCGGCCGAGGCGCATGAGCGCACGCTGGTCGTGCACGGCGAGCAGGACGACACCGTGCCGCTGTCGGCCGTCATGGACTGGGCGCGGCCGCAGATACTCCCCGTCACAGTCGTGCCCGGCGGCGGGCATTTCTTTCACGGACAATTGCCGCTCCTGAAAAACCTGGTGTCCCGCCACCTGCTGGCGGGGAACTGACAGCCCTCCAGACGCTCCCTACCGGGCACCGCACGGCGCGCCATCCCCGCCGCCGTTTTTGACCGTTTGGTTTGTTTCCTTGCCCCGAATGCCTGTTTCCATGAAGCCCTTCCTCTCCACGCTGCGTTCCTTCGTTCTTGCCGCCGTGCTGGCGCCTGCCGCCCTCTGGGCGCAGGGCCAGGCCCCCCAGCCTCCCGAGATCGCCGCGCGCAACTACCTGCTGCTCGACGTGACCGCCGGCCAGGTGCTCGCCGCCAAAGACATCGACGCGCCGGTGGAGCAGGCATCGCTCACCAAGCTCATGACGGGCTACTTGGTCTTCGACGCGCTGCGCGCCAAGAAGATCACGCTGGAGCAGAAGCTGCCCGTGAGCGTGCTGGCCTGGAAGATGCCCGGCTCGCGCATGTTCATCGATCCCAAGATGCAGGTGCCGGTGGAAGACCTCATCAAGGGGATGATCGTGCAGTCGGGCAACGACGCCACCATGGCCCTGGCCGAAGGCGTGGGCGGCACGGCCGAGAACTTCGTCAAGCTCATGAACGACCAGGCCAAGGCCCTGGGCATGAAGAACACGGCCTACAAGAACCCCGAAGGCCTGACCGAGCCGGGCCACACGACCACCGCGCGCGACCTGGGCGTGCTGGCCACCCGCCTGATGCAGGAATTCCCCGAGTACATGCACTACTACGCGACCAAGCACTACGCGTATCCGGGCACGCCGCCCTCCAATGGCACCAACCGCAATTCGCTGCTGTTCCGCGATCCCACGGTGGACGGCCTCAAGACCGGCCACACCGCCGCTGCCGGCTACTGCCTGGTGGCCACGTCCAAGCGCGACTTTCCGAACGTTGGCCAGCGCCGTCTGCTGTCCATCGTGCTGGGCGCCTCCAGCGAGAACGCCCGGGCGAACGAGAGCCAGAAGCTCCTGAACTGGGGCTACACGGCCTTCGACGCCGTCAAGCTGTTCGACGCCGGCCAGCCCGCCGCCACGCCGGCCGTCTGGAAGGGCAAGCAGAACACCATCCAGATCGGCCGCCCGGATGCCATCGTCGTGACCGTGCCGTCGGGCAGCGCCGGCAAGGTCACGACGCAGATCGTGCGCACCGACCCGCTCGTGGCACCGTTCACCAAGGGCCAGTCGATCGGCACCCTGAAGGTGTCGCTGGGCGAGCAGCCCATCGCCGAAGTGCCGCTGGTGGCGCTGGAGACGGTGGAGCAGGCCGGCATCTTCGGCCGCGCCTGGGATGCCATCCGCCTGTGGATCAAGTGACACGGCGGCGGCCGGCTGGCCGCCCCGCGATTGCTCCATCAGCGCCAACCTGCTACATTAGAAGGCTTTTCGGAATTTCCGAAGGGATTCACGTTTTCGTTTTTCACGAAGCATTTCACGTTTAGGGACGTATTCATGCCAACCATCAATCAACTGGTCCGTCAGGGTCGCGAGGTCGAAAAGATCAAGTCGAAGAGCCCCGCGATGGAAAACTCTCCTCAGCGCCGCGGCGTGTGCACCCGTGTGTACACCACGACGCCAAAGAAGCCTAACTCCGCACTGCGGAAGGTCGCCAAGGTTCGCCTGACCAACGGTTTCGAAGTCATTTCCTACATCGGCGGCGAAGGCCACAACCTGCAGGAACACAGCGTCGTGCTGGTTCGTGGCGGTCGTGTCAAGGACTTGCCCGGTGTGCGTTACCACATCGTGCGCGGTTCGCTCGACTTGCAAGGCGTGAAAGACCGCAAGCAAGCGCGCTCCAAGTACGGTGCCAAGAAGCCCAAGGCCAAGTAAGCCCTGCGCTTTTTTGCAAAAAGATATCCGGTGCTGTTTCCCGCGTGGCGCGGTGATCCAGCGTAGTGACCCCAAGCGCAACTGTCTTGCGTGGGTCGAGTAAGTGGGAGTCCTGAATGGCTCTCGCGGTGTCTGAAAAGATGCCAACTGAAGCAAACATGAGGTGAAAAAATGCCACGTCGTCGCGAAGTCCCCAAACGTGAAATCCTGCCGGATCCCAAGTTCGGCAATGTAGAGCTGTCCAAATTCATGAACGTGATCATGGAAGGCGGCAAAAAGGCAGTGGCAGAGCGCATCATTTACGGCGCGCTGGAACTGATCGAGAAGAAGCACCCCGACAAGGACCCCCTGGAAGCGTTCACCGTTGCCATCAACAACGTGAAGCCTATGGTCGAAGTGAAGTCCCGCCGCGTGGGCGGTGCCAACTACCAGGTGCCTGTGGAAGTGCGCCCCGTGCGCCGTCTGGCACTGTCGATGCGCTGGATCAAGGAAGCCGCCCGCAAGCGTGGCGAAAAGTCGATGGCGCAACGCCTGGCCAACGAACTGCTGGAAGCCACGGAAGGCCGTGGCGGCGCGATGAAGCGCCGTGACGAAGTGCACCGCATGGCCGAAGCCAACAAGGCATTCAGCCACTTCCGCTTTTAAGCCTCCAGGCTTTCTCCGGTGCAAACGTAAGGCCGCTGGCATTTTCTGCCTGCGGCCTTATCTTGATTCAGGTCGCCGGCAAATTGTGGTGCTGCGTCGCAAAAGCGGGTGGCCCATCACACGAACACAACGTTCAACCAAGGATTTACCATGGCTCGCAAGACCCCCATCGAGCGCTACCGCAATATCGGTATCTCGGCCCACATCGACGCTGGCAAGACCACGACGACCGAGCGGATTCTTTTCTACACCGGTGTGAACCACAAGATCGGTGAAGTGCATGACGGCGCAGCCACCATGGACTGGATGGAGCAGGAGCAAGAGCGCGGCATCACTATCACCTCGGCTGCCACCACCTGCTTCTGGAGCGGCATGGACCGTTCGTTCCCCGAGCACCGCATCAACATCATCGACACCCCCGGCCACGTGGACTTCACGATCGAAGTGGAGCGTTCCATGCGCGTGCTGGACGGCGCCTGCATGGTGTACTGCGCCGTGGGCGGCGTGCAGCCACAGTCGGAAACGGTGTGGCGCCAGGCGAACAAGTACAAGGTGCCCCGCCTCGCGTTCGTGAACAAGATGGACCGTACCGGTGCCAACTTCTTCAAGGTCGTCGAGCAGATGAAGCTGCGCCTGAAGGCCAACCCCGTGCCGATCGTGATCCCGATCGGTGCCGAAGAAAACTTCACGGGCGTGGTCGACCTGCGCAAGATGAAGGCCATCATCTGGGACGAAGCCTCGCAAGGCATGAAGTTCACCTTCGAAGAGATCCCTGCCGACCTGCTGGAAACGGCCAAGGAATGGCGCGAGAAGATGGTCGAGGCGGCTGCTGAAGCTTCCGAAGACCTGATGAACAAGTACCTGGAAGAAGGTGATCTTTCCGAAGAGGAAATCACCCTCGGCCTGCGCACGCGTGCCATCGCCTGCGAAATTCAGCCCATGCTGTGCGGTACGGCCTTCAAGAACAAGGGTGTGCAGCGCATGCTGGACGCCGTGATCGAACTGATGCCTTCTCCGGTGGACATTCCTCCCGTGGGCGGCACCGACGACGACGAGCAACCGACGAGCCGCAAGGCCGACGACTCGGAAAAGTTCTCTGCCCTGGCGTTCAAGCTGATGACCGACCCGTTCGTGGGTCAGTTGACGTTCGTGCGCGTGTATTCCGGTGTTCTGTCCAAGGGCGACACGGTGTACAACCCCGTGCGCGGCAAGAAGGAGCGCATTGGCCGTATCGTGCAGATGCACGCAAACAACCGCGAAGAAGTCGATGAAATCCGCGCTGGCGACATCGCCGCCTGCGTGGGCCTGAAAGACGTGACGACCGGTGAAACCCTGTGCGATCCCTCGGCCATCGTGACGCTGGAGCGCATGGTGTTCCCTGAGCCCGTGATCCGTCAGGCCGTGGAGCCGAAGTCGAAGGCCGACCAGGAAAAGATGGGTATCGCACTGGGCCGTCTGGCTGCCGAAGATCCTTCGTTCCGCGTCAGCACCGACGAAGAATCCGGCCAGACCATCATCGGCGGCATGGGCGAGCTCCATCTGGAAATCATCGTGGACCGCATGAAGCGCGAATTCGGCGTGGAAGCCAACGTGGGCAAGCCTCAAGTGGCCTACCGAGAAACCATCCGCAAGACGGTGGAAGAGGCCGAAGGCAAGTTCGTCCGCCAGTCCGGTGGTAAGGGCCAGTACGGCCACGTCGTGCTCAAGATCGAGCCGAACGAAGCCGGCAAGGGCATCGAATTCGTCGACGCCATCAAGGGCGGTGTGGTTCCTCGCGAATTCATCCCCGCGGTGGAAAAGGGCATCAACGAAGCCGTCACGCAAGGCGTGCTGGCCGGCTACCCGGTGGTGGACGTCAAGGTCACGCTGCACTTCGGTTCGTACCACGATGTGGACTCGAACGAACTCGCGTTCAAGATGGCCGCCATCTTCGGTTTCAAGGAAGGTTGCCGCAAGGCCAACCCCGTGATTCTCGAGCCCATGATGGCCGTGGAAGTCGAAACGCCGGAAGACTACGCCGGTACGGTGATGGGCGACTTGTCGTCCCGCCGTGGCATGGTGCAGGGCATGGACGACATGGTCGGCGGCGGCAAGGCCATCAAGGCGGAAGTGCCCCTGTCGGAAATGTTCGGCTACTCGACCTCGCTGCGCTCCGCAACGCAAGGCCGCGCCACCTACTCGATGGAATTCAAGCACTACAGCGAAGCCCCTCGCAACGTGTCGGAAGCCATCATGGCTGCACGCGCCAAGTAATTGGCAAGGGAAGGGGCGGCTTCGGCGGTCCCTTTCGGTTGGTTTTATGGAATTGGCTGCCAGCGCTTATCGAGTAAGCGCTGGCAGCTATGAAAAAAATAGCAGCAAGATCCTTGCAATCTGCGACCCGGTGCCGTCCTGTTGCCCTGTGCGGGACGACTCAGCAATCGGGTGCAGACGTTAAACCCTGACACAGGCATTGCTCTTTGGAGATTCAAAATGGCAAAAGGTAAGTTCGAACGTACCAAGCCCCACGTGAACGTGGGCACCATCGGTCACGTGGACCATGGCAAGACGACGCTGACGGCGGCCATCGCCACGGTGCTGTCCTCCAAGTTCGGCGGCGAAGCCAAGGCATACGACCAGATCGACGCAGCGCCCGAAGAAAAGGCCCGCGGCATCACGATCAATACCGCCCACGTGGAATACGAAACGGCCAACCGCCACTACGCCCACGTGGACTGCCCCGGTCACGCCGACTATGTGAAGAACATGATCACCGGCGCTGCCCAGATGGACGGCGCCATCCTGGTGTGCTCGGCCGCTGACGGCCCCATGCCCCAGACCCGCGAGCACATCCTGCTGGCCCGCCAAGTGGGCGTGCCTTACATCATCGTGTTCCTGAACAAGTGCGACATGGTCGACGACGAAGAGCTGCTTGAACTCGTCGAAATGGAAGTGCGCGAACTCCTGGACAAGTACAACTTCCCAGGCGACGACACCCCCATCATCCGCGGTTCCGCCAAGCTCGCCCTGGAAGGCGACAAGGGCGCCCTGGGTGAAGAAGCCATCATGAAGCTGGCCGAAGCCCTGGACTCGTACATCCCCACGCCCGAGCGCGCTGTGGACGGCGCATTCCTGATGCCCGTGGAAGATGTGTTCTCGATCTCCGGTCGCGGCACCGTGGTGACGGGCCGTATCGAGCGCGGCATCATCAAGGTCGGCGAAGAAATCGAAATCGTCGGTATCCGCGACACGCAAAAGACCACCTGCACGGGCGTGGAAATGTTCCGCAAGCTGCTGGACCAAGGCCAGGCTGGCGACAACGTCGGCCTGCTGCTGCGCGGTACCAAGCGCGAAGACGTGGAACGCGGCCAAGTGCTGTGCAAGCCCAACTCCATCAAGCCGCACACGCACTTCACCGCCGAGGTGTACGTGCTGTCCAAGGACGAAGGTGGCCGTCACACGCCTTTCTTCAACAACTACCGTCCTCAGTTCTACTTCCGCACGACCGACGTGACTGGCGCCATCGAGCTGCCAGCCGACAAGGAAATGGTCATGCCCGGCGACAACGTGTCGATCACCGTCAAGCTGATCAACCCCATCGCCATGGAAGAAGGCCTGCGCTTCGCCATCCGTGAAGGCGGTCGCACCGTCGGCGCCGGCGTCGTGGCCAAGATCATTGCTTAAGCCTCAGGCACAAAGGAACTTGCCATGTCCAAGCAAAAAATCCGCATCCGCCTGAAGGCGTTTGATTACAAGCTGATCGACCAGTCCGCTGCCGAGATCGTTGATACCGCCAAGCGCACCGGCGCCATCGTCAAGGGCCCCGTGCCCCTGCCGACGCGCATGAAGCGTTTCGACATCCTGCGTTCGCCGCACGTCAACAAGACCAGCCGCGACCAGCTCGAAATCCGCACGCACCAGCGCCTGATGGACATCGTCGATCCGACGGACAAGACGGTGGACGCGCTGATGAAGCTCGACCTGCCGGCTGGCGTGGACGTCGAAATCAAGCTGCAGTAATCTGACGGCTCCGGGGCGCGGCGGTTGCTGCGCGCCAACACATAACGCGGACTTGCTTGCAAAAGCAGTCCGCGTTATACTTTGCGGCTTCGCCTTTTTTGCGCTTTGCGTGACGGCGGCGGAGTTTTATCAACCTTCTTTCGCGCACGGCGGTGCAAACGTTGTGCAAACGCTTTGGCCAATTGAAGTCGAGGCGGTGAAAGTTTTGGAGAAAATCAATGAGTCAAAGCAACTCCCAAGGGTTGCTGGGCCGCAAGGTGGGCATGATGCGTCTGTTCACCGATGACGGGGACGCAGTGCCCGTCACGGTGGTGGATGTGTCCAACAACCGCGTGACCCAGGTTAAAACCCAAGAGAACGATGGCTACGTGGCCTTGCAGGTCACGTTTGGTTCGCGCAAGGCATCGCGTGTGACCAAGCCCGCAGCGGGCCATCTGGCAAAGGCCGGCGTCGAAGCCGGCGAAGTGATCCGCGAATTCCGCGTGACCGCTGACGTCGCCGCCCAGTACGCCGTCGGTTCCACCGTCCCCGTGACGCTGTTCACCGTGGGCCAGAAGGTGGACGTGCAAGGCACGTCGATCGGCAAGGGCTACGCTGGCACGATCAAGCGCCACAACATGGCCTCGCAGCGCGCATCGCACGGTAACAGCCGTTCGCACAATGTGCCTGGCTCCATCGGTATGGCACAAGACCCCGGTCGCGTGTTCCCCGGTAAGCGCATGACCGGCCACCTGGGCGATGTCACCAAGACCACGCAAAACCTCGATGTCATCCGCATCGACGAAGCGCGTCAACTGCTCTTGATCAAGGGCGCCATTCCGGGCTCCAAGGGTGGGTTCGTGACGGTGCGTCCAGCAGTCAAGGCCAAAGCTTCCAAGGGAGCGAACTAATGCAGCTCGAACTCCTGAATGACCAAGGCCAGGCCGCATCGAAGTTCGATGCGCCCGAAACCGTGTTCGGTCGCGAATACAACGAAGATCTGGTTCACCAGATCGTGGTGGCTTACCAGGCCAATGCCCGCCAAGGCACGCGTGCTCAAAAAGACCGCGAGCAGGTCAAGCACTCCACCAAGAAGCCTTTCAAGCAAAAAGGCACCGGCCGCGCTCGCGCCGGTATGACCTCCTCGCCTCTGTGGCGTGGGGGCGGTCGCATCTTCCCGAATCTGCCTGAAGAAAACTTCACGCAGAAGATCAACAAGAAGATGTACCGCGCTGGCATGGCAGCGATCTTTTCGCAGCTGGCCCGTGAAGGCCGTCTGGCCGTGGTGGACTCGCTGACGCTGGAAAGCCCCAAGACCAAGGTGCTCGCCGACAAGTTCAAGGCGATGAACCTGCAGTCGGTGATGGTGATCGCCGACGAAGTGGACGAAAACCTGTACCTTGCTTCGCGCAATCTGAAGAACGTGTTCATCGTCGAACCCCGTTACGCAGACCCCGTGTCGCTGGTGCACTACAAGAAAGTGCTCGTCACCAAGGGCGCGATCGACAAACTCAAGGAGATGTTCGCATGAGCACGCCCAAGTTTGACGAAGGTCGTCTGATGCAAGTGCTGGTCGCTCCCATCGTGTCCGAAAAGGCCACCATGGTTGCCGAGAAGTCCAATGCTGTGACGTTCAAGGTGCTGCAGAACGCAACCAAGCCAGAAATCAAGGCCGCTGTGGAATTGATGTTCAAGGTCGAGGTCAAGGGCGTTTCTGTGGTGAACACCAAAGGCAAGGCCAAGCGTTTTGGCAAGACCATGGGCCGTCGCGACAACGTGCGCAAGGCTTATGTCACGC
Organism: Acidovorax sp. GBBC 1281; assembly: GCF_028473645.1. Lineage (NCBI taxonomy): Bacteria > Pseudomonadati > Pseudomonadota > Betaproteobacteria > Burkholderiales > Comamonadaceae > Acidovorax > Acidovorax sp. GBBC 1281. The sequence continues at coordinate 5,159,037 of NZ_CP097269.1, read as the reverse complement.
TGCAACCAGGTCAAGAGCTGAACCTGTCCGGGGAGGCCGCGTAATCATGGCCGTCATCAAAATGAAACCCACTTCGCCCGGCCAACGTGCCGTGGTGAAGGTTACCCGTGACCACCTGTACAAGGGTGAAGCGTATGCGCCGCTGCTGGAGCCTCAGTTCCAGAAGGCCGGCCGCAACAACAACGGTCACATCACGACCCGCCACAAGGGCGGCGGTCACAAGCACCACTACCGTGTGGTGGATTTCGTCCGCAACAAGGATGGCATCCCCGCAAAGGTCGAGCGCATTGAATACGATCCGAACCGTACGGCCCACATCGCTCTGGTGTGCTATGCCGACGGCGAGCGCCGTTACATCATTGCCCCCCGTGGTCTGGAAGTCGGCAGCACGCTCCTGAGCGGCTCCGAAGCCCCGATCCGCGCAGGCAACACGCTGCCGATCCGCAACATCCCCGTGGGTTCGACCATCCACTGCATCGAGCTCAAGCCCGGTGCCGGTGCACAGATCGCACGCTCGGCAGGTGCTTCCGCGACGCTGCTGGCCCGTGAAGGCACGTACGCCCAGGTGCGCATGCGCTCTGGCGAAGTGCGCAAGATCCACATCGAGTGCCGTGCAACCATCGGCGAAGTCGCCAACGAAGAGCACAGCCTGCGCCAACTCGGCAAGGCCGGTGTGAAGCGTTGGATGGGTATTCGCCCAACGGTTCGTGGCGTGGCCATGAACCCGGTGGATCACCCTCACGGTGGTGGCGAAGGCCGCACCGGCGAAGGCCGCCATGCAGTCGATCCTTGGGGTAATCTGACCAAGGGTTATCGCACCCGCAACAACAAGCGCACACAAGTGATGATTGTGTCGCGTCGCAAGAAGTAAGGGATAACAAATGACTCGCTCTCTCAAAAAGGGTCCGTTTGTTGACCACCACTTGATGGCAAAGGTCGAAAAGGCCATTGCGACCAAGGACAAGAAACCAGTCAAGACCTGGTCGCGTCGCTCCATGGTTCTGCCCGATTTCATCGGTCTGACCATTGCCGTGCACAACGGCAAGCAGCACGTACCGGTGTATGTCACTGACCAGATGGTGGGCCACAAGCTGGGCGAATTCGCCCTGACGCGCACCTTCAAGGGTCACCCCGCGGACAAGAAAGTCCAGAAGAAGTAAGGAACGACCATGTCTGAAACACGTGCAGTCCTCCGGGGCGTCCGTCTGTCGGTCGACAAGGGCCGTCTGGTCGCTGATCTGATCCGCGGCAAGAAGGTCGACCAGGCTCTGAACATCCTGACGTTCACGCAGAAAAAAGCTGCAGGAATCGTCAAGAAGGTGCTGGAGTCCGCCATCGCCAACGCTGAGCACAACGACGGCGCCGACATCGACGAACTGAAGGTCAAGACCATCTACGTCGAACAAGGCACCACGCTCAAGCGTTTCACCGCGCGCGCCAAAGGCCGCGGCAATCGCATCAGCAAGCCCACGTGCCATGTGTACGTGACGGTTGGCAACTGAAGGCCCGAGGAAGACTATGGGACAGAAAATCCATCCTACCGGCTTCCGCCTGGCGGTCAGCCGCAACTGGGCCAGCCGTTGGTACGCGAGCAACCGTGACTTCGCCGGCATGCTGGCCGAAGACATCAAGGTGCGCGAATACCTAAAGGCCAAGCTGAAGAACGCTGCCGTCTCGCGCATCCTGATCGAGCGCCCCGCCAAGAATGCCCGCATCACCATCTACTCGGCACGTCCGGGCGTGGTGATCGGCAAGAAGGGCGAAGACATCGAGAACCTGAAGAAGGAACTCGCTACGCGTCTGGGCGTGCCGGTCGCAGTGAACATCGAAGAAGTGCGCAAGCCCGAAATCGATGCCAAGCTGATCGCCGACAGCATCACGCAACAGCTGGAAAAGCGGATCATGTTCCGCCGCGCCATGAAGCGCGCCATGCAAAACGCCATGCGTCTGGGTGCCCAGGGCATCAAGATCATGTCGTCCGGCCGTCTGAACGGGATTGAAATCGCCCGTTGCGAGTGGTACCGCGAAGGTCGCGTGCCGCTTCACACCCTGCGCGCCGACATCGACTACGGCACGTCCGAAGCCAAGACCACCTACGGCGTCATCGGCGTCAAGGTCTGGGTCTACAAGGGCGATACGCTGGGCCGCAACGATCTGCCCGCAGTGGAAACACCGCGTCCAGAAGAAGAGCGTCGTCCCCGTGGCCCGCGTCGCGATGGCCGCCCAGGTGGCGATCGTCCGGGTGCAGGCCGTGGTGGTCCACGCCGTCCAGCCGGTGCCAATGCGGCACCTGCAGACGGTAGCGACAAGCCCGCCGGTGCCGGTGGCGCCGATAACACCGCCGTTAAGCGCGTTCGCAAGGTTGACGCGCCCGCTACAGCAGCGGACGGCAAAGGAGAATAAAGATGCTGCAACCCGCTCGCCGCAAGTACCGCAAAGAGCAGAAGGGCCGTAACACCGGCGTTGCCACCCGTGGCAATTCGGTGGCCTTCGGTGACTTCGGCCTGAAGTGCACGGACCGTGGCCGTCTGACGGCCCGCCAGATCGAGGCCGCACGCCGTGCGATCTCCCGTCACGTGAAGCGTGGCGGCCGTATCTGGATCCGCGTGTTCCCCGACAAGCCGATCTCTACCAAGCCCGCCGAAGTTCGGATGGGTAACGGTAAGGGCAACCCCGAGTATTACGTGGCTGAAATTCAGCCCGGCAAGGTGGTGTTCGAGATCGTCGGTGTGCCTGAAGAACTGGCCCGTGAAGCGTTCCGCCTGGCTGCTGCCAAGCTGCCGTTGCGCACCACGTTCGTGGCCCGTCAAATTGGCGCTTAAATTCAGGAGAATCGAAATGACGAAAGCTGCTGAACTGCGCCAAAAAGACGTCGCTGGCATCGAAACCGAAATCAAGTCCTTGCAAAAGGCCCACTTCGGTCTGCGCATGCAGAAGGCCACGCAACAACTGGCAAACACCAATACGCTGCGTATCACCCGTCGGGATATCGCTCGTGCCAAGACCATTCTTGCTGAAAAGCAAGCCGCCAAGTAAGGAGCCCACATGACGGAAGCTAAAAAATCCCTCAAGCGCACCTTGATTGGCAAGGTGGTCAGCGACAAGCGTACGAAGACCGTGACCGTGCTGGTCGAGCGCCGTGTGAAGCACGAGCTCTACGGCAAGATCGTGGCGAAATCCAGCAAGTACCACGCCCATGACGAAAAGGGCGAATACAAGTTGGGTGACACCATCGAGATCACGGAAAGCCGTCCGATCTCCAAGACCAAGAACTGGGTTGCCACCCGTCTGGTCCAGAAGGCCGCACTGGTCTGATTGGCAGATCCTTACAAGCCCTACGGGCTTGTTGGCTGCAAAGCCGCTCAAAACGACCCACAATGCTGGGCCGTTTTGTTTTTTGGGGCCCGCGTTCTGCAGGTCCCTCATTCCACACCCTAGGAGCCCAGCATGATCAAAGTCGGTGAAACCCTGCCTGCCATCACCTTGATGGAATATTCTGAAGTCGAAGGCGACGGTTGCAGCCTCGGTCCCAACCCTGTCGCAGTGGACCAGGCCACCACCGGCAAGACCATCGCGCTATTTGCCGTGCCAGGTGCCTTTACGCCGACCTGTTCCGCCAAGCATGTTCCTGGGTATGTGGAGCAGGCCGAGGCCTTCAAGGCTGCGGGTGTGGACGAGATCTGGTGCCTGAGCGTGAATGACGCGTTCGTGATGGGCGCCTGGGCGCGCGATCAGAAGACCCAGGGCAAGGTGCGCATGCTGGCGGACGGCGATGCTGCTTTTGCCAAGGCCACGGGCCTGACGCTGGATCTGAACGGCAAGGGTCTGGGCCTGCGCAGCAATCGGTATTCGATGCTGGTGAAAGATGGCAAGGTGGCATCGCTGAACATCGAAGCGCCCGGCAAGTTCGAAGTGAGCGACGCGGCGACGCTGTTGGCACAGGCCAAGGGCTGAACACAAAAGGTGCCGTTGGTTCGGGGACGGGAGAGAAAATTGCCCGTTCCGTGTCCAGCGCGATGCGGTTTGTTCGGTGACCTCATCGCATGGCGCTGGTGATGGCAGGACGGTCCCCGGGGTCGATACGGACCGTTGTGCCAAGCACCACGCTGGCCATGGCGGCGAAGGCGCCGGGATGCTCCGCCCCTTCGCGCGCTCGCTGTGCCTTAATCGATATCCGCCTTGAGGTAGTGCGACCCTGCGATGGGGTTGTGATAGTAGGGCGGAATTTCTTCGAAGCCCAGGTCGGCATACAGCGCACGAGCCGATTCCATGCCATCAAGCGTATCGAGCAGCACGCAGGCATATCCCGCTTGCCGCGCCGCATCGAGAATGGCCTCTGCCAGTTGCCGGCCGAGACCGAAACCGCGGAATGCCTTGCGCACATACAGGCGCTTCATTTCGCTGGCGTTGGGGTAATCGGCGTTGTCCATGGGGCGCAGGGCACAGCAGCCCGCGATGGCACCGTCCACTTCCGCCAGCAGGAGCTGGCCACGCGGCGGTGCATAGTCCGCCGGCAGAGTGGCCAGTTCGGCCTCGAAGTTCTGGAAATACAGGTCGATGCCCAAGCTGTCGGCATATTCCCGGAAGATGTCGCGCACAGCGTCCATCTCAGCCGGAAGGGTCGGCGTCAGCAGGGCCACGGAGGGCTGGTCCACAGGCGGTTGCTAGGAACGAAGGAGTTGCCAGTGTAGCGGGCTCTGCCCGGCCCATTCAACCGGCGGTTGGCCGCCCAAGCCGTGGAGCGGGGATCAGGTCTCTGCCAGCAGGCGCTCGATGAGCCGATGGAGCTCGGGGAAGTCGGGAGCCCCGACATAGGTCTTGACGATCTCGCCGCGCTTGTTGACGATGAAGGTGGACGGGGTGAGCTTGACGTCACCCCAAGCCTGGGCCACCGCGCCGGTGTTGTCGATGGCGACCTTGAACGGCAGTTGGCGGGTTTCGGCGAAATTCACCACATAGCTCGGTGGGTCGTAGCTCATGGCGACGGCCAAGGTGTCGAAGCCCTGTGCCCGGTACTTCTGGTAGGTCGCCACGACCTCGGGCATCTCTGCCACGCAGGTGACGCAACTGGTGGCCCAGAAGTTGACCAGGGTGACCTGGCCGTGCAGATCGGCGGTGGTCTTCTTGGAGCCGTCCAGCAGCACAAAGGTCGACTGCGGTGCCTGGGACGTGCCGGCGCCCAGGAACACGAAGGCGCCGATGCCTGCGAATGCCGCCACTGCCGCGGCGCCCAACCAATGCTTGATGCCCATTGCGCTCTTTCCACCTGTGTCTGCACGGTGCGTGCAGCTGTCTGTCGACATTTTGCCGGACGGTCCGAATCTTCGGGGTGATGGAGCGCAAGGCCCTGCGAAAGTTCGCTGATCCTGCGAGGCCGAGGCCCCGGACCGGCTTGCCACGGCAGGCCCATTGCGGCACTCCGGATAATGCGCGGATGCATTGCCCAATTGGTATCGCCTCTGCGCTGGCCCTGCTGCTCGCCGGCTGCAGCCCCGCGCTGAACTGGCGCAGCGTGCCACTCGAAAGCGCCGGCCTCACGGTGCTGCTGCCTTGCAAGCCGGATCACGCCACACGGCCGGTGGATCTGGGTGGGCGGCCCGCGGATCTGGCCATGGTGGGCTGCGAGGCCGATGGCGCGACGTTTGCCGTTTCGCACATGGTGGTCGAAGACCCCTCGCAGGCGGGCGCTGTCCTCGCGCAGTGGCGGGCGGCGGTGCTGGCACGCATGCAGGCGCCGGCGGCAGGGGATGCCGAAGCGGGTGCTGTTGCCTTCGTGCCGGCCGGTGCCTTGGCCCTGCCGCAGTCGGTGCGGCTGCAAGCCCAGGGGCGGCGCAGCGACGGCGGTGCGGTGACCGCGCAAGCCGTCTGGTTTGCCCGCATGGAAGGGCGGCAGGCGCGTCTGTACCACGCGGTGGTCTATACGGCCGCCCCGCGCATGGCGGTCGCGGACACGTTCTTTGCCGGACTGGCGCTGCCATGATCGGAGTCGCCTCTCCTTCCTCAGGCCTCGCGCGCGGGCTGCGAATGCCCATCGAGGGCTGCACGCGGCGCCATAATGCGGTTCACTCCATTGCCCCATGAGCAGCACGCGCATCCTCATCATCGCCCACTCCCCGCTGGCCCATGCGCTGCGCGAGTGCGCTCTCCATGTGTTTCCCGACTGTGGCGAGGAGGTGCTCGCGTTCGACGTGCATCCCCACACGCCGCCCGAAGAGACCCTGGCCACCGCACGCATCCTGCTGGCCTCGCACGAAGGCGATTCGCCCACGCTGGTGCTGACCGACGTATTCGGCGCCACGCCGTGCAACGTCGCGCAGCGCCTGGTGGATGGCGAGCATTCGCGGCTGGTCACCGGTGTGAATCTGCCCATGCTGCTGCGCACCGTGAGCTACCGGCACGAACCGCTGGAGGCGCTCGTTTCTCGCGCGGTGGTCGGCGGCACCCAGGGCGTGATGCAGGTGGCGATCTCGGCCCCGCAGAACCAGATACGACGTTCCCACCATGATCAAGACGACCATCACCATCAGCAATAAGCTGGGCCTGCATGCCCGGGCGTCCGCCAAGCTCACGAAGCTGGCAGGCAGTTTTCCGTGCGATGTCTGGCTGGCCAAGGGCGAGCGGCGCATCAATGCCAAAAGCATCATGGGCGTCATGATGCTGGCCGCGGGGCTGGGCTCGACGGTCGAATTGGAGACCAACGGCGCGCAGGAGCAGGAAGCCATGGATGCGCTTCGGGCCCTGATTGACGGCAAGTTCGGCGAAGGGGAGTGATGTGCGGCCCGCGCTGATCGCCTGCCGCGCCGCCTGCCAGCCTGCGCGCGCCGCGGGCAGGCCAGGAGCGCCAGCGCCATGACGTTCGCCGTCCACGGTCTGGCGGTCGCCCGCGGCATCGCCATCGGGCGCGCCGTGCTGGTCGCGTCGAGCCGCGTGGACGTGGCGCACTATTTCATCGACGCGGACCAGGTCGGCGCGGAGATCGTGCGCGTGCGCAACGGCCGCAACGCCGTGGTGGAGGAGCTGCAGCGCCTGCAGGCCGAGATGCCGCACGATGCGCCCCCCGAACTGGCGGCGCTGCTCGACGTGCACATGATGCTGCTGCAGGACGAGGCGCTGGTGAGCGGCGTCAAGCACTGGATCACCGACCGCCTCTACAACGCCGAATGGGCGCTGACCACCCAGCTGGAGGTCATCGCGCGCCAGTTCGACGAGATGGAGGACGAGTACCTGCGCGAGCGCAAGGCCGATCTGGAGCAGGTGGTGGAACGCGTCCTACGCCACATGAAAGGCGTGGCCAGCCCGGTGGCGCCGCCGCCCAGCAGCCCCCGCCGCAGCAACCAGCAGGACCTGCTGCTGGACGACACGGTGGACGTGCCCCTCGTGCTGGTGGCCCACGACCTGTCGCCGGCCGACATGCTGCAGTTCAAGAAGAGCGTGTTCGCCGGTTTCGTGACGGACGTGGGCGGCAAGACCTCGCACACGGCCATCGTGGCGCGCAGCATGGACATCCCCGCGGTGGTGGGCGCGCGCGCCGCCAGCCAGCTGGTGCGGCAGGACGACTGGGTCATCATCGACGGCGATGCCGGCGTGATGATCGTGGACCCGTCGCCCATCATCTTGGCCGAATACGGTTTCCGCCAGCGCCAGACCACGCTGGAGCGCGAGCGCCTGTCGCGCCTGCGCCATACCCCGGCGGTCACGCTGGATGGGCAGAAGATCGAGCTGCTGGCCAACATCGAGCAGCCTGCCGACGCGGCCGCTGCGCTGCGCGGCGGCGCTGCGGGCGTGGGCCTGTTCCGCAGCGAATTCATGTTCATGGGGCGCAACGGCCACCTGCCGGGTGAGGAAGAGCAGTACCAGGCCTACCGCGAGGCGGTGCAGGGCATGAACGGCATGCCCGTCACGCTGCGCACCATCGACGTGGGGGCCGACAAGCCGCTCGACAAGGGCTACAAGGACAGCTACCTGAACCCCGCGCTCGGCCTGCGCGCCATCCGCTGGAGCCTGGCCGATCCGGCCATGTTCCGCACGCAGCTGCGCGCCGTGCTGCGCGCGGCCGTGCATGGCCCGGTGAACCTGCTGTTCCCGATGCTCGCGCACGTGAGCGAGATCCAGCAGACCCTCGCCCAGGTGGAGATGGCCCGCGCCGAGCTGGATGCGCGCGGCGTGGCGCATGGGCCGGTGCAACTGGGGGCGATGATCGAGGTGCCGGCCGCCGCGCTCATGGTGCGCAGCTTCCTGAAGTACTTCGACTTCCTGTCGATCGGCACCAACGACCTGATCCAGTACACCCTGGCCATCGACCGCGCCGACGAGGCCGTGGCCCACCTCTACGACCCCCTGCACCCCGCCGTGCTGCAGCTGGTGGCCCAGGTGATTGCCGAGGGCGAGCGCCAGGGCAAGAGCGTGTGCGTGTGCGGTGAGACGGCAGGCGACGTCTCCATGACGCGGCTGCTGCTGGGCCTGGGCCTGCGCAGCTTTTCCATGCACCCGGCGCAGATCCTCGCGGTCAAGCAGGAGGTGCTGCGCGCCGACACCCGCAAGCTCGGGCCGTGGGCGCAGGGCGTGCTCGCCTCGGACGACCCGGCCGCGCTGCTGGCCGAATAGATTGCTATAAATTTAATAGCTAAGGAGGCAATGAATCTCCTGGCGTCGGGCCTGTTTGACCGGATGCCGCTGCGCCAGCCTTGCCGGCGGTGCTCCCGTCAGAAAACCTGGGCCAGCGTGACGATGAGGCGCCCTTTGTTGGGCGAGTAGCGCGCGGCATCCGCTGCCGGGCCGGTGGCGGCCGCATAGGCGGCCTGCCGGTTGGCCCCTTGCAATGCCCCGGTGAGCGAGAGCCCGCCGCCGAAGTCGTAGGCCGCTCCGACCTGGTAATCGACGTAGCTGGGCCATCCCAGGCGGCGGATGTCTCCGGCCATTCGCGTATAGCCGATGGCGGCTTTCAAGCTGAGCTGCGCGCCCAGCGCGTGGCTGTACGCCAGGTTCACATAGCCCGTGTTGCGCCCCGACAGGCCCGAGCCCGTCCGGGCGCCCGCATAGCCGAAATAGTCGTCCGACACCGTGTGCGAGTACTTGAGCGTGAACGTGCCCAGGGCTTCGTCGGCATGGGTGGCGCTGGCATACAGCTCGGTGGTGTTGCCGCTGCGGTTGCCGGGGTAGAGGTAGGCGAGGGCGCCCACGTCGAGATCGGTGGCACCGGCCTTCCATTTGTAGCCGCCGTAGAGGTCGCTCTCCAGGTGGTTGCCGCGCAGCCAGTTCACGCTGGCGTTCCAGTTGCCCACGTACCAGCCACTGTCACCGAAGGCGTAGTCGACTCCGCCCTGCACCGCCGGCTTGAAGGCGCCGGTCTTGGCGAACTGGTTCGAACGGAGCATGTCCTGGTCCTGCCCGCGGAACTTGTAGTTCGAAGTGAGGGCGATGTTGCCGGTGAACTGGGCGTGGGCCAGCAGCGGCAGCGCCGCGCACAGGGCGGCGGCCAGGGGAAGGGCTCGGAAAACGGGAAAAGGGGTCGTCATGGCTTCACGCGGTCGTTGGAAAAGCGCAAAGCGTAGGCAGGCACCCGTAAAAACGGTGTCAAAAGCATGGCTCCGCCCATCAAGAATCGGTAACGGCACCCCGCCGCCGTGCGTTTTTACGGCGCGTTTACGCCCCATGCCCCAGTCTGTGCACCCTTTTTACGGCCGCCTTCCGAGAATCGATTCCATCGTTTTGATGCAGGAGTCAGAGATGGACATCGTGTGGATTGCAGCGCTCGTGGCGCTGTGGGTGGCCATGGCGGAGGCCGTGGTGCTGCTGGGCCGGTTCGACGGCCCCAAGGGAGCATCGCGGTGATCGCGCTCGACGTGCTCTACGGCTTCGGCGCCATCGTGGCCGTCGTCCTGTTCGCGTACCTGGTGTTCGCGCTCATCTGCGCCGAGGAGTTCTGACATGGACGCGTCCGCCTGGGGCCTGTTGGCCCTTTTCCTTCTCGTGCTCCTCGTGCTGGCCTGGCCCCTGGGCCGATGGCTGGCCGCGATCTGCGATGGCCGGCTGCCGCAGTGGATGCACCGCGCCGAGTCACCGCTGTACCGCGTGGCCGGCGTGCGGCCCGAAGAGAGCATGCACTGGCGCCACTACGCGCTGGCCTTGCTGGCGTTCAATGCCATCGGCGCCGTGGTCGTGTACGGCCTGCAGCGCCTGCAGGCCTGGCTCCCGCTCAACCCGCAAGGCATGGCCGCCGTGTCGCCCGACTCGGCTTTCAACACCGCGGTGAGCTTCGTCTCCAACACCAACTGGCAGGGCTATGCGGGCGAGGGCACCATGGGTTACCTCACGCAGATGCTGGGGCTGTCGGTGCAGAACTTCCTGTCGGCGGCCACGGGCATCGCCGTCGCTTTCGCGCTGGCCCGGGGCTTTGCCGCGCGCCGCACCGACGGCCAGGGGCTGGTGGGCAACTTCTGGGCCGACATGGTGCGCATCAACGCCTGGGTGCTGGTGCCGGTGTCTCTGGTGATCGCCGTGTTTCTGGTGGGGCAGGGCGTGATCCAGAACTTCTCGCCGTCCCGGGACGTCGCCACGCTGGAGGCCACGGCCTACCAGAACCCGAAGCTGACGGCCGACGGGCAGCCCGTGAAAGACGCGGCCGGCAACCCGGTGACGGAGAGCGCAAGCACCGCCACGCAAACGCTGGCCATGGGGCCGGTGGCATCGCAGGAGGCCATCAAGATGCTGGGCACCAATGGCGGGGGCTTCTTCAATGCCAACTCGGCCCATCCGTACGAGAACCCCACGCCGCTGACCAACTTCGTGCAGATGCTGGCGATCTTCCTGATCCCCGCCGCGCTGTGCTTCACGTTCGGCCGGGTGGTGGGCGATCCGCGCCAGGGCCTGGCGATCCTGGCGGCCATGACGTTGATGTTCGCCGTGGCGGTGGCCGTGGTCATTCCCGCCGAGCAGGCCGGCAACCCGCGCATCGCCGCGCTGGGGGTGGACCAGGCGGCGACGGCGCTGCAGTCCGGCGGCAACATGGAGGGCAAGGAAGTGCGCTTCGGCATCACCGCATCGGCACTCTTCGCCGCCGTGACGACGGCCGCCTCGTGCGGCGCGGTGAACGCGATGCACGACTCGTTCACCCCGCTGGGTGGGCTGGTGCCGATGGTGCTGATGCAATTGGGCGAAGTGGTCTTCGGCGGCGTGGGCACGGGCCTGTACGGCATGCTGGTGTTCGCCATCCTCGCGGTGTTCATGGCGGGGCTGATGATCGGCCGGACGCCGGAGTACCTGGGCAAGAAGATCGAAGTGCGCGAGATGAAGCTCACCTCGGTGGCCATCCTCGTCACGCCGATCCTGGTGCTGGTGGGTGCCGCAGTGGCGGTGATCGCCGAGGCCGGCAAGGCGGGCATCGCCAACCCGGGTGCGCATGGTTTCTCCGAAATCCTCTATGCCCTCACCTCGGCCGGCAACAACAACGGCAGCGCCTTCGCGGGCCTGTCCGCCAACACGCCGTTCTACAACGTGCTTCTGGCGCTGGCGATGTGGTTCGGGCGCTTCGGCGTGATCGTGCCGGTGCTGGCCATAGCAGGCTCGCTCGCAGCCAAGAAGCGGCTACCCGCCACGTCGGGCACGCTGCCTACGCACGGCCCGCTGTTCGTGGCGCTGCTGATCGCCACGGTGTTGCTGGTGGGTTTGCTCAATTACGTTCCGTCCCTGGCGCTCGGCCCCGTCGTGGAACACCTGATGCTATGGACCCAGTGAGGCCTTGATATGACTACCCCCAAGACATCCATTTCTCTGTCGCTGTTCGATGCGGCGCTGGTCAAGCCCGCGCTGTGGCAGTCGTTCGCCAAGCTCGATCCCCGCGTGCAGTGGCGCAATCCGGTGATGTTCATCGTGTTCATCGGTAGCCTGTTCACTACCCTGCTGTGGCTGCATGCGCTCACCGTGCCCGAGGACACGGGCATGCGCCCAGCCTTCGTGCTGGCCATCGCCGTTTGGCTGTGGTTCACCGTGCTGTTCGCCAACTTCGCCGAAGCGCTGGCGGAAGGGCGTAGCAAGGCGCAGGCCGCATCGCTGCGCGGCCTGCGCAAGGACACCTGGGCCAAGAAGCTCGCCGAGCCGCGCCATGGCGCGACCTTCCTGCCCGAGCAGACCACCAACTTGCGCCGCGGCGACGTGGTGCAGGTGGATGCGGGCGACGTGATTCCGCTGGACGGCGAGGTCATCGAAGGCGTGGCCTCGGTGGACGAAAGCGCCATCACCGGCGAATCCGCGCCGGTGGTGCGCGAGTCGGGCGGGGACTTCTCGGCCGTCACGGGCGGCACCCGGGTGCTGTCGGACTGGCTGGTGGTGCGCGTGACGGTGAACCCCGGCGAGTCGTTCCTGGACCGCATGATCGGCATGGTCGAGGCCGCCAAGCGCCAGAAGACGCCCAACGAGGTGGCGCTCACCATCCTGCTGGTGGCGCTCACCATCGTGTTCCTCGTGGTCACCGTGACACTGCTGCCGTTCTCGATCTTCAGCGTGGGTGCGTCGGGAGCGGGCACGGTCGTGTCGCTCACCGCGCTCGTGGCGCTCCTCGTGTGCCTGATTCCCACCACCATCGGCGGCCTGCTGTCGGCCGTGGGCGTGGCGGGCATGAGCCGCATGATGCAGGCCAACGTGATCGCCACCTCCGGACGCGCGGTGGAGGCCGCGGGCGACGTGGATGTGCTGCTGCTGGACAAGACCGGCACCATCACGCACGGCAACCGGCAGGCGAGCGCTTTCCTGCCGGCGCCCGGCGTGGCCAAGGAGCGCCTTGCGCGCGCCGCCATGCTCGCGTCCCTGGCCGATGAGACGCCCGAGGGCCGCAGCATCGTCGAGCTGGCGCGCCGCAGCGGCGTGCCCGACGAGGCCGCGGCGCCCGGCGTGCGCCTGGTGCCCTTCACGGCGCAGACGCGCATGAGCGGCGTGGACCTGCCCGCCACGGCCGGCGCGCCCGAGGTGGCGTTGCGCAAGGGCGCGGTGCAGGCCATGGTGCGCCACATCCAGGCGCTGGGCGGCAGCGTGCCGGCCGAGGTGGTGCGCGCGGCCGACGACGTGGCGCGGCGCGGCAGCACGCCCCTGGCGGTGGCCGAGGGCGCCCAGGTGCTGGGCGTCGTCGAGCTCAAGGACATCGTCAAGACCGGCATCAAGGAGCGCTTCGCCGAGCTGCGGCGCATGGGCATCAAGACGGTGATGATCACGGGCGACAACAAGCTGACCGCCGCGGCCATCGCCGCCGAGGCGGGGGTGGACGACTTCCTGGCCGAGGCCACGCCCGAGGACAAGCTGGCGCTGATCCGCCAGTACCAAGCCGAGGGCCGCCTGGTGGCCATGACCGGCGACGGCACCAACGATGCACCGGCACTGGCCCAGGCCGACGTGGCCGTGGCCATGGGCAGCGGCACGCAGGCCGCCAAGGAGGCCGGCAACATGGTGGACCTGGACTCCAACCCCACCAAGCTGCTGGAGGTGGTGGAGACCGGCAAGGCCCTGCTGATGACGCGCGGCTCGCTCACCACGTTCTCCATCGCCAACGACGTGGCCAAGTACTTCGCCATCATTCCGGCGATCTTCGTGTCCACCTATCCGCAGCTGGCCGCGCTCAACGTGATGCGGCTGGCGAGCCCTTCCTCGGCCATTTTGTCGGCGGTGGTGTTCAACGCGCTGGTGATCGTGTTCCTGATCCCGCTGGCGCTCAAGGGCGTGCGCTATCGCCCGGTGGGCGCCGCCGCGCTGCTGCGCCGCAATCTGGCGATCTATGGCCTGGGCGGGCTGGTGGTGCCGTTCATCGGCATCAAGCTCATCGACTGGGTGCTGGTGGCCGTGGGCCTCGTTTGAACTGTGCAAGGAAGCATCGACATGACCAAAATCCTCCGTCCCGCGCTGACTCTTTTCGTGCTGCTGAGCGTGATCACGGGCGTTGTCTATCCACTCATCGTCACGGGCGTGGCGCAGGCCGCGTTTCCGCAGCAGGCCGCGGGCAGCCTGGTGCTGCGCGGCGGGCAGGCCGTGGGCTCGTCCCTGATCGGGCAGAACTTCACCGACCCGAAGCACTTCTGGGGCCGCCCCTCGGCCACCGCGCCCATGCCCTACAACGCCAGCGCGTCGGGCGGCTCCAACCTGGGCCCGCTGAACCCCGCCCTCACGGAAGCCGTCACCGCGCGCGTCCAGGCGCTACGCGAGGCCGATCCCGGCAATGCCGCGCCCGTGCCGGTGGACCTGGTCACGGCTTCCGCCAGCGGGCTCGACCCGCACATCAGCCCCGCCGCCGCGCGCTACCAGGCCAGTCGCGTGGCCAAGGCGCGGGGCTGGCCGGTGGAGCGCGTGCAGGCCCTGATCGACGCGCACACCGATGCCCCGTTCCTGGGGCTCCTCGGTGACCCGGGCGTGAACGTGCTCGCCCTGAATCTCGCGCTCGATGCCGAGCGGTGAGCCCCATGGCGCGTGCGCCGATCCCGGCGCAACGCCCGCCACAATAGGGCCCACACGTTGCTTCGCCCATGCCTGACATCGCCCGCCCGGACCCCGATGCGCTCATCGCTCAGATGCGCGCGGAGGAAGAGCGCACCCAGCGCGGCAAGCTGCGCATCTACTTCGGTGCCAACGCGGGCGTGGGCAAGACCTGGTCGATGCTGAGCGCGGCGCAGCGCGAGCGCAAGGCGGGGCGCGACGTGCTCATCGGGGTGGTCGAGACCCATGGCCGCAGCGAGACCGCCGCGCTGGTCGAGGGCCTGCCCGTGCTGCCGCTGCGCAGCCTGGACCACCGGGGCCGCCAGCGCACCGAGTTCGACCTCGACGGTGCGCTGGCGCGCCAGCCGGCCGTGCTGCTCGTGGACGAACTGGCGCACTCCAATGCGCCCGGGTCCCGGCATGCCAAGCGGTGGCAGGACGTGCAGGAGCTGCTCGCCGCCGGAATCGAGGTGTGGACCGCGCTCAACGTCCAGCACCTGGAAAGCCTGAACGGCACCGTAGGCGCCATCACCGGCGTGCGCGTGCACGAAACCGTGCCCGATACGGTGCTGGACGAAGCCGACGAGGTGGTGCTGGTCGATGCCACACCGGACGAACTGGCCGCGCGCTTGGCCGCCGGCAAGGTCTACCTGCCGCAGCAGGCCGAGCGGGCGGCGCAGAACTTCTTTCGCAAGGGCAACCTGATCGCGCTGCGCGAGATCGCGCTGCGGCGCACGGCCGAGCATGTCGAGGACGACGTGCGCGGCTGGCGCGTGGAGCAGTCCGGCGCGGGCGGCGACCGCGTGCCACCGGCCTGGAACACCTCCGGCGCCTTGCTGGCCTGCGTGGGGCCCGGCGAGGATGCGGCCCAGACGGTGCGCACCGCGGCGCGGCTGGCCGGCCAGCTCAATGTGCGCTGGCACGCCGCCTATGTGGAAACGCCGCGGCTGCAGCGGCTCGATGCCCGGCGCCGGGACCGCGTGCTGGCCGTGCTCCAGCTGGCGGAGGGCCTGGGCGCGGAAACCGCGGTGCTGACCGGTGGCGAGGTCGCTCCGGTGCTGGCGGAGCATGCGCACCGGCTCAACTGCGCCACGCTCGTGGTCGGTCGCCCGGCCCAGGCCGCCGGCTGGCGGCGCTGGTGGCCCGCACGGCCCGTGGCGCAGGTCCTGGCCGCTTCGGCCCCGGCCCTCGACATCGTGGAGGCCGGGCGCGCCGGCAGTTCGCGGCGACTCGCGCAGGCGGACTGGGGGCGGGCCGGCACCGAAGCGCTCGACAGCGAGGAGCGCCAGCCGGCCCGCTGGCCGGGCTTCGTGTGGTCACTGGCCGTGAGCGTGGCCGTCACCTTGCTCACCCACCTGCTGTCCGGGGTGTTCGAGCTGGCCAACATCGTCATGCTGTACCTGCTCGGGGTGGTGGGCGTGGCCATGCGGTTCGGCCGGGCGCCGGCGGCCCTCGCGGCGCTGGTCAACGTGCTGGCGTTCGATTTCTTCTTCGTCTCGCCGCGCATGTCGTTCGCCGTGAGCGACGTGCAGTACCTCGTCACCTTCGGGGTCATGCTCATGGTGGGGCTGCTGGTGGGGCAGCTCACCGCGGGGCTGCGCTTTGCTGCGGGCGTGTCGGCGAGCCGCGAGCGGCGCGCGCAGTCGTTGTTCGACCTCACGCGCGAACTGTCCGCAGCGCTGCAGGTGGAGCAGATCACCGCCATCGGTGCTGCCGCGGTGCAAAAGCATTTCGGCGGGCGCGCGGCGGTGCTCGCGCTGGACGAGAGCGACCGTCTGACCATGCCCGAGGGGCTGCCACCCGGATTCGACGCGAACGTGGCCGACTGGACGCTGCGCCAGGGCCAGAGCGCCGGCTTGGCCACGGCCACGCTGGCCGCACAGACCTGGCGCTACGTGCCGCTCAAGGCACCCATGCGCGTGCGGGGCGTGCTGGCGCTGGAGCCCGTGCAGCCGCGCTGGCTGCTGATCCCCGAGCAGGCGCAGCAGCTCGATACGCTGGCCCGGCAGATCGCCATCGCCCTGGAGCGGGTGCACTATGTGGACGTGGCGCAGCGCGCGGTGGTGGACATGGAATCGGAGCGCCTGCGCAATGCCCTGCTGGGCGCCATTTCGCACGATGTGCGCACCCCGCTCACCGCGCTGATCGCGCTGGCGGAATCGCTGCCCGCGCAGTCGGCCGAAGGCCAGGCCGAGGCCGGCCGCGCCATCGTGGCGCAGGCCCATCAGCTGCACGCGCTGGTGAGCAACCTGCTCGACATGGCACGGCTGGAGAGCGGCATTGCCGGCGGCAGCGTGAACCTGCGGCGCGACTGGCAGTCGGTCGAGGAGGTGGTGGGCACCGCGATCCGGGCGGCACGCCCTGCGCTGGGGCGCTTGCCGGTGGTCACGCACCTGCCGGCGGACCTTCCGCTGGTGGAATTCGATGCCGTGCTCATCGAGCGGGTGCTGGTCAACCTGCTGGAAAACGCCGCCAAATACGGCGCGCCGCCCATCGAGGTGTCCGCCAGCACCACGCCCACCACGCTGCGGCTGGCCGTGCGCGACCATGGGCCGGGCCTGCCGGTGGCGCTGCGAGGGCAGGAGCACACGCTGTTCGAGAAATTCACGCGTGGCCAGTCGGAGTCGGCCACGCCCGGCGTGGGCCTGGGGCTGGCCATCTGCAAGGCGGTGGTGCAGGCGCACGGCGGCGACATCTCCGCCGCCAGCGCCGAGCGCGGCGGGGCGGAGTTCGCCGTGACCCTGCCGCGGCGCGACGAGCCCCCGCTTCCCCTGGACGACCCCTTGGAGCCCGGTGCGCCGGAAATGCCATGACCCTGGCCTTGCGAACGGTGATCGTGATCGAGGACGAGCCGCAGATCCGCCGCTTCGTGCGCAGTGCGCTCGAAGCCGAGGGTTGGCAGGTGCATGAGGCGGCCACGCTGCGCGAGGGGCTGTCGGCCGCCGGCACGCGGCAGCCGGACCTGCTGGTGCTCGATCTGGGGCTGCCCGATGGCGATGGCGTGGGGCTGATCCGCGACGTGCGCAGCTGGTCGGCGGTGCCCATCATCGTGCTGTCGGCCCGCACCGACGAGGCCGACAAGATCGCAGCCCTGGATGCGGGCGCCGACGACTACCTCACCAAGCCGTTCGGCACCGGCGAGCTGCTGGCGCGTGTGCGCGCCAACCTGCGCCGCCCGCGCGCCGCCAGCGGCAACGGGCTCACCCCGGTGGCCGAGGAGCCCGTGTTCCGCTTCGGCGACATCGAGGTGGACCGGAACGCTCGGGTGGTGCGGCGCGGCCATGCCGAGGTGCACCTCACGCCCACCGAGTACCGCATGCTGTCCGTGCTGGTGGCCAATGCGGGCCGCGTGATCACGCAGCGGCAGCTGCTGCGCGAGGTGTGGGGTCCCATGCGTTCGGACCAGAACCACTACCTGCGCATCTACATGGGCCACCTGCGCCAGAAATTGGAGGCGGACCCGGCCCAGCCGCGCCATCTGCTGACCGAGACCGGCGTGGGGTATCGGCTCGCCGTGTGAGCCCCGCATCCAGGGGCCGAGTTCGCTTGGTCGGCAGGTGCTTCGGGTCGGTGCGACGAGGACAGGGCTGCGCGTTGCCACAGTCACGGGGTGAATGGCCGTCCCCGCGCCAGAGGGGCCGGGGTTCGTGGCGCTCTGTTCTTCCGATCCAAAGGACTCCATCGTGATTCAACGCTCTCTCGCTGCACTCTTGATCGCCGCGCTTTCCGGCGCGGCGCATGCCGACAACACCACCGACACGGCACCGCCCGACGGCTGGGCCAGCCAGGGCGGCGGCACCACGGGCGGCGCGGGCGCCACGGCGAAGTACCTGAGCAAGGTCAGTTCGCCATCCCAGTTGAATGCCGCGCTCAGCGCGGGCGGAGCCCAACCGAAAATCATCGTGGTGTACGGCACCATCGACATGGCCGCCGCGGACAACGGAGGGCCTTTCACCAGCCGGGCCGATCAGGCTGCGCGCAACCTCATCACGATTCCGAGCAACACCACGTTGATCGGGGCCGGAAGCGATGCCCGGATCGTCAACGCCTCGATCCTGATGAAGCGGGTTTCCAACGTCATCCTGCGCAATCTGACCATCGTCGCTCCCTGCGATTTGTCGCCGGTCTGGAGCAGCAGCGAGGGGCGGTGGAACTCCGACTTCGATGCGGTCACGATCTACAGTTCGCAACGCATCTGGGTGGACCACAACCGGTTCACCGACGCGCCCGTCACCGACGATCAGGCACCCATCGAAAAGGGCCAGCCCCAGCAATGCCACGACGGTGCGCTGGACGTGATCCACGCGAGCGACTACGTGACGGTGTCCAACAACGTGTTCGACCGGCACGACAAAACCCACCTGGTGGGCGCCTCGGACAGCAGCACCGACGAGGAGGGCCATCTCACGGTGACCTTCCACCACAACCTCTACAGCCAGGTCGTGGAGCGCGCGCCCCGCGTGCGTTACGGCAGGGTCCACGTGTACAACAACTACTACACCGGCAGCAAATCGGACGCGCCCTACAAGCACAACTACAGCCTGGGCGTGGGCTACAAGGCGCAGATTCTCTCGGAGAACAACGTGTTCGAAGTGCCCGGCGCGGCCACCTGCGCCGATGTGGTGAAGAACCCTGGTGGGGCTTCCAGGACGGGTGCCATCCGCGATACCGGGTCGCTGCTCAACGGCGTTGCGCTCGGTCTCGCAGCCCAATGCGGCTTTGCTGCAGCGGGCTGGACGATTCCTTATGCGGGCGGCTACACCCTGGACGCCGCCTCGAGCGTCAAGGCGAAAGTGCTGTCCAACGCAGGCCCCGGCAAGCTGACGGTGAACTGAGCGAGGCCCGCCGGCCCGCAGAGGCCGGCAGGCAGGCGTGCTCAGGCCGTAGACGGCAAGTGGGCGGCGGCTTGGGCAACCTCTTCTTCGCTGCGCCGGTGCACGATCCGGTACAGCAGCGGCAGCACCAGCAGCGTGAGCGCGGTCGAGGACAGAATGCCGCCGATGACCACTGTGGCCAGCGGCCGCTGCACCTCTGCTCCGGTGCCGGTGGCAATGGCCATGGGAACGAAGCCCAGCGAGGCCGCCAGCGCCGTCATGAGCACGGGCCGCAATCGGGTGAGCGCCCCCTCACGGATGGCAGTGTCCAGCAGCATGCCGCCCTCGCGCAGGCCGCGGATGAAGGAGATCATCACCAGCCCGTTCAGCACGGCGACGCCCGACAGCGCGATGAATCCGACCGCGGCCGAGATCGAGATCGGGATGTCGCGCAGCCACAGTGCCACGATGCCGCCGGTGAGGGCGAACGGGATGCCGGTGAAAACGACCAGCCCGTCCTTCACATTGCCGAACATGGCGAACAGCAGCGTGAAGACCAGCAGCAGCGCGACCGGCACGACCACCTGCAGGCGCTGGGTGGCCGACTGCAGGTTTTCATACTGGCCGCCCCACGCTGTCCAGTAGCCCGCCGGGATCTGGACCGCCTGCATGGCCTGTTCCGCTTCTGCCACGAAGGAGCCCAGGTCCCGGCCCCGCACGTTGGCACTCACGACGATTCGGCGTTTTCCGTCCTCCCGGCTGACCTGGTTGGGGCCTGGTGCCAACTGCAGCGTGGCCACTTCGCTCAGCGGGATGAAGCGGGCGCGGGCGTCTGCGGCGTCGCCGCTGCGAGGCAGTGCGACCGGCAGCCGCTGGATGGCCTCCAGGTCGGTCCGGATGTGCTCGGGCAGCCGCACGAGGATGCCGAAGCGCCGGTCGCCTTCGAAAAGGGTGCCGGCCTCGCGCCCGCCCACGGCAATCGACACGGCCTCCTGGACATCGCCCACATTCAGTCCGTAGCGGGCGGTCTTGGCGCGGTCGATGTTCACCGTCAGCACCGGCAGGCCGCTCGTCTGCTCCACCTTGACCTCAGTGGCGCCATCGATGCGGTTGAGCACTTCTGCGACCTTCTGGGCGGTCTGGTCGAGCACGGCCATGTCGTCACCGAAGATCTTCACCGCCACATCGCTGCGCACGCCGGAGATGAGTTCATTGAACCGCAACTGGATGGGCTGTGAGAACTCGTAGTTGTTGCCCGGCAGTTGCTCCACCTCGGCCTGGATGGCCGCAAGGAGCTGCTCTCGCGACCGGGCCGGCGCAGGCCAGGTGTCCTGCGGCTTGAGCATGATGTAGGCATCCGAGATGTTGGGCGGCATCGGGTCCGACGCGATCTCGGCCGTTCCGGTGCGGGCAAAAACCCGCTCGATCTCGGGAAACTTCGCCTTCAGCGTGCTCTCCAGTTGCTGCTGCATCGCCACCGACTGCGACAGGCTGGTGCCGGGAATGCGCAACGCCTGCATGGCGAAATCGCCTTCACCCAGGCTGGGCGCGAACTCGGTGCCCAGGCGCGTTGCCAGCAGGCCGGACAGCAGCACGGCCGCGAGTGCCAGTGCGATGACCACAGGCTTGGCGCCCATGGCGCGGTCCAGCAGCGGCGCGTAGGCGCGGCGGGCCCAGCCCATGAGCCGGTTTTCCTTCTCGCCCACCGTCTTGCCGATGAACAGCGCGACGGCGGCAGGAATGAAGGTGACCGACAGCACCATCGCACCGACCAGCGCGATGACCACCGTGAACGCCATCGGATGGAACAGCTTGCCCTCCACCCCCGTGAGCGCGAAGATCGGCAGGTACACGATCATGATGATGAGCTGGCCGAACAGCAGCGGCCGCCGTGCTTCCTGCGACGCCGCGAACACCTCGTGAAAACGCTCCGCCCGCGTCAGCGGCCGGCCCTTGTGCTGCTGTGCGTGGGCCAGGCGCCGCACGCAGTTCTCCACGATTACCACCGCGCCGTCGATGATGATGCCGAAATCCAGCGCACCCAGGCTCATCAGGTTGGCACTGATCTTCTGGTTCACCATGCCGGTGAAGGTGAACAGCATCGACAGTGGGATGACCATGGCCGTGATCAACGCCGCGCGGATGTTCCCCAGGAAGACGAACAGGATCACGATCACCAGCACCGCGCCCTCGAAGAGGTTCTTCTTCACGGTGGCGATGGCCTTGTCCACGAGCACCGTGCGGTCGTACACCGTCACCGCATGCACGCCGGCGGGCAGGGTCCGGTTGATCTCCTTCATCTTGCGGTCCACGGCCTGGGAGACCGTGCGGCTGTTCTCGCCGATGAGCATGAACACCGTGCCCAGCACGACCTCTCGGCCGTTGTCGGTGGCGGCGCCGGTGCGCAGCTCCTGGCCCAGCCCGACCTCGGCCACATCCCTGACGCGCAGCGGCACGCCGCCCGCATTGCCGAGGATGACGTTGCGCAGGTCGTCCATCGACTTCACCTGCCCGGGAGCGCGAATCAGGTATTGCTCTCCGCGGCGCTCGATGTACCCGGCTCCCACGTTCGCGTTGTTGCGTTCGAGCGCGGTGACCAGATCCCCCATCGTGAGGCCATGCGCCAGCAGCTTGTCGGGGCTGGGTGCGATCTGGTACTCCTTGGCATACCCACCGATCGAATTGATCTCGGTCACGCCAGGTACGTTGCGCAGTTGCGGCTTGATGATCCAGTCCTGGATCTCGCGCAGGTCCGTAGAGGTGTAGGGTTGGCCGTCCGGCTTGCGGGCCCCGTCCTGGGCTTCCACCGTCCAAAGGTAGATTTCCCCCAGGCCTGTCGATATGGGGCCGATGACCGGGTGAACGCCCTCCGGCATCTGGCCGCGGGCCGACTGGATGCGCTCGTTCACGAGTTGCCGCGCGAAGTAGATGTCGGTGCCGTCCTGGAAGATCACGGTCACCTGCGACAGCCCGTAGCGCGACAGCGAGCGGGTCTGCTGCAGCCCGGGCAGCCCCGCCATGACGGTCTCGACGGGAAAGCTCACGCGCTGCTCCACTTCCAGGGGGGAGTAGCCGGGCGCCGCGGTGTTGATCTGCACCTGGACGTTGGTGATGTCCGGCACGGCATCGATGGGCAGCTTCTGGTAGCTGTAGAGACCCAGGGCTGCCATGCCGAGCACGGCCAGCATCACGAGCCAGCGCTGCGCGATGGAAAACTGAATGACACGTTCAAACATGGTCCACCTTCAGTGCGAGTGCGACGCTGAGCTCTTGCCCTGCTGGGATTTCACGACGAAGCTGCCTGCCGCGGCATAGGCCGTACCGGCTGCCAACCCTTTGACGATCTCGACCCGCTGGCCATCCGTGCGGCCCAGTTGCACCGCCTGGGCAATGAAGCCGCCTTCGGCCCGGATGAAGACCACGGTCTTGTCATCGACGGTCTGCACCGCATCGGTTCGCACGGTGACCGGCGGTGTCGCTTCGGACGACACCAATTCGACCTCCACGAACAGTCCGGGCCGCCAGACCTTCTGGGGATTCGCCACCGCCACGCGGGCCGTGGCCATGCGCGTCTGCGCGCCGATCAGGGCGCCGACATAGGAGACCTCGCCCTCTGCCTTCGCATCGAACGCGGTGGAGCGCACGGTCACCCGTTCGCCCACGCGCACCAACGGCAAGTGTTGCGCGGCCACGCTGATTTCGGCCCACACGGTGGACAGGTCGGAGAGGGTGAAGACATTGGCGTCCTCCTTCACGGACTCGCCCAGCGACAGGTGCTTTTCGACCACCATGCCGTCGAAAGGCGCGCGCAGTTCATAGCGGCCCAGGGCCGATGCGGCAGGCGTGGCACCGATGGCAGAGAGCTTCTGCTGTGCATTGGCGACCGCGATCTGCGCTTCGCGCAGAGACTGCTGCGCCTGCAGGTAGTCCTGCTCCGGCGCGATTTTTTCCTCCCACAGCTTCTTCTCGCGCTCGTACGTGGTCCGGGCCAGTTCGGCCCGGCGCTGTGCGGTCTGCAGTTCGCTGCGCTGCTCCGACAGCGCCGGGCTCGACAGCACGGCCAGCACCTGCCCCTTGCGGACCTGTTGTCCGAGCTGGGCCGAGACGCTTTCCACCACGCCCGCCAGCCGCGGCACCACGTGGGCCGTGCGGTCCTCGTTGAATTTGATTTCGCCCGGCAACTGCAGCGTGGCACGGATGCGCGCCGGGCCCGCGGTGTCGATCGCAATGCCGGCGGCCTTGGCCTGCGCCTCCGTCAGGGGAATTTTTCCCTCTTCCTGGTGCAGCGTGAAGGCGTATGCACGGCCATCCTTCTGGATGGAGAGGACGATCTCGAACACATGCGGCTCCTCGATGGCCTGTACGCTCTTCAATCCCTCGCCATCGGCGGTGAACGACAGTGTTTCCCGTTCCCCTCCCGGTCGCGTCAGCGTGGCGGACAACTGGGCGGCATCCGCTTTCACCGGCTTGCCTTGCTCGGAAAGCCAGACTGCGAGATGCGGGGGGCCGCCGTCTTCCGACACTTTTGCCTCGAGGCTGAAGCCGTCTTCCGTGAAGCGCTGGCCCCCATGCGGTCCTTTGGCCGCTTCCTCCTCTGCGTGGGCATCCTGGCTGGCGCTTTTCTCACCGGGGGAGCCATGGGACGTTTCCTCCACATGGGACGCATGGCCATCTGCCTCGGCATGGCCGCCCTGGGAGGAGGCGGGGCTGCCCCGCAGGATCAGGGCGCCGGCGATCAGCGTGACCAACAGGATGGCGGCCACCACCCACCATTGGCGCTTGCCGGCTTTGCCGGTCGATGGGTTCAGTCGTTGGTTCATGGTGGTCTTTCAGCGGGCAAATGAAATGGGGGAGGGCAGGTCGTCGCCGGCATGCCCC
This sequence comes from Acidovorax sp. GBBC 1281, assembly GCF_028473645.1. Lineage (NCBI taxonomy): Bacteria > Pseudomonadati > Pseudomonadota > Betaproteobacteria > Burkholderiales > Comamonadaceae > Acidovorax > Acidovorax sp. GBBC 1281. Next base: position 5,134,894 of record NZ_CP097269.1, on the reverse strand, counting down.
AGCAAGCGGTCCAGGTCGCTGGCGGCGCGGTGCGCGGCGGCCAGGGCGCGCAGCGTCTGCGTGCGCACCTGCAGCAGCGTGCGCTGCGCATCGAGGGCTTCCAGAAAACTGAACTTGCCCAGTTCGAACCCTTTGGTCGCGGCCTGGTAGGCGCTCTCCGCGCCGGGAAGGGCGTCGCGCTGCAGTGTTTCGGCCTCGATGCGCGACGCATGGAGGGTCTCCAATGCCGCCGCCGCTTCGGAGGCCGTGCGCAGTTCGGTGGACAGCAGTTCGTCGCGTGCCTGCTCCTCGCGGCTCAACGCTTCGGCCAGGTTGCCCTGGTTGGTGTCGAAAATGGGCAGGGGAATGGACACGCCTACCACCCACTGGTTTCTGCCCACGTCGGGGCTTCGCTTGCTGCCCAGCGTCACTGCGATGTCAGGCACCCGCTTGGCCTGCTCCAGGGCCGTCAGCGCACTGCGCCGATCAACTTCCAGCCGTGCCTGAACCAAAGAGGGTGCGCCATGCATCCGCTGCTCGATCTCCAGGCTGGACGGTGGGGTGGGCAAGGCATCGAGCTGTCCCACGGCATGGGCGAAGGCGGGCTTCGGATTGCCCCACAGCGCGGCCAATTGCTGCCTTGCGGTTCGCAGGGCGCCCTCGGCCTGCAAACGCTCCACCTGCACGCCGGATTCGGCCACCTTGGCCTTCGTTTCCTCCAGTGGCGAGACCTTGCCGGCCGCCACCCGGTTGGCCGCGGCATGCACCGCCCGCTGTGCCAGCGTGACCGAGTCCTGGGCCAGGCGGACGCGCTCCTGCGCGGCCAGGACTTCGAAGAAGGCGGTGATCACGCCCGCGCGAAGCTCTGATCGGCGTGCCAGGGCGGCGGCGGCGGCCTGGTCCCGCGCCCGCTCGGCGGCTGTGATGCGGGCGGCTCGCTTGCCGCCCAGCTCGATCGGCTGGCTGATCTGCACGGTCGTCGTGCGGCGCTCCTGCCGCAGGTCCTCCACCGTGGTCTCCAGCACAGGATTGGGCCGTGCGCCCGCCTGCCGGATGGCAGCATCCGCCGCATCGCGCGCACGCGCCACGGCAGACAGGTCGGGATTGTTCTGCCATGCCAGTGCCACCGCGGTGGCAAGGCTCAAGGGCTCGGACGATTCCACGGTGCGTGGCTGCACCGTGGACGGGGGAGGAAGCGGGGTGGTCTGGCTGTGCGAAAAGACCGGAAATGCCGCGAAAGCCATGGCGGCCAGCGACACGAAATGCCTGTGCATCGAATTCTCCTGGGTTGCAACAACAACGGGCGGACGAATTCGGCGAGAGTTCTCAGCGAAGGGCTGTGATCAAAGAGGGAAGGCCGTGCCGTGTCTCTCGCCGAATCAGGCGAGCGCGGGCCAGGCAGGGCGCGTGGGAATGCCTCCCACGTGGGAGCGATAGGACTCGGTGAAGGACGGGGGCCGGGCGGCGGGACCGGCCGTGGCCGCTACGTTGGCGGTATGGGCCAGGGGCTGCACCGTGCAGGTGTGGCAGGTCAGGCAATCATTGTCCGGACCTCCCGGCAAGGGGTCCGAAGGCGTATCGGCGTCTTGTGCCGACGCACTGGTGGCCGCGACGTGGTGGTGTTCGTGGTGCCCGAAATGCGAGGCGCTGGCATTGCTTTCGTGCTGGCAATAGCCTGCGGCGGCCGCCCAGCTCAGCTGGAACGGCATCGCGAAAAGCAAAAGAATCATCAGCCAGCGGCGCATCGGGCGGCAGTATATCGGTGGGCCGCAAGGGCCTGGCACGGGGCTGGGCATTGCCCGAAGCCTCCGGGTGGACAGGCGCCCTGCATTGGCATTTGCATGGGTGCGGAGGCGGGCTCAATGGTCGCCATAGCGCAGCAGGTTGCCCTTGGCGGCGCGCTCGGCTTCCAGGCGCACTTGCTCGCGTGTCAGCGCGCTCGGGGCATTGGCCTCTTTGCTGGGCACCTCCAGGCCCCACTGCATGGCCACCAGGGTGCCGTCGGTGCGGGCAGTGGCCAGCTCCGACAGGACCTGCGCCCGCGACTTTGCCTGGGCGGCATGCTGCGGATGCACGGTGTAGCCGGCTTCGGTGGGCGCGCTGTGCAAGGTGCTAGCCGCCGAAGCGCTCAAGGGCACCCATGCAGCCGACATGGCGGCGAACAGAAAAACGGCGGGGGAACGGGTCATGGTCAATCTCCTGGGTTGGGCATCCGGCCCGAACCGCCGGACCGGGATGCAGCCGAACGTTGTGCCGGCGTGAAGTCACTGTAAAAACCCAGTCGACCGATTCACCGACGGCAAGATGACGAATTCGTCATCTTTCAATCGGTCCCCGGGCGATACGATGGCCCGATGCGCATACTGGTCATCGAAGACGAGCCCAAGCTGGGCGATTACGTCAAAAAAGGCTTGGAAGAAAACGGTTACGTGGTGGACATTGCCAGGGACGGCATCCAGGGCCGGTACCTCGCCACGCAGGGCGATTACTCGGTCATCCTGCTCGACGTGATGCTGCCCGGGGTGGATGGTTTCGGCGTGCTGGCCGCCATTCGGCAGGGCAAGGACGTGCCCGTATTGATGGTCACGGCCCGCGATCAGGTCGAGGATCGCGTCAGAGGTTTGCAGCAGGGCGCTGACGACTATCTGGTCAAGCCCTTCGCGTTCTCCGAACTGCTGGCGCGGGTGCAGGCCTTGCAGCGCAGGGGGCCGCTGCAGGAGCACACCGTGTTGAAACTGGCCGACCTGGAACTCGATCTGGTTGCACGCAAATGCCACCGTGAAGGCGTGCGGATCGACCTGACCGCCAAGGAGTTCGCCTTGCTCGCCTTGCTGATGCGCCGCCAGGGGCGCGTGCTGTCCCGAACGACGCTCGCCGAGCAAGTGTGGGACATGCACTTCGACAGCGAAACCAATGTGGTGGAAGTGGCCGTGCGGCGCCTGCGCAGCAAGCTGGACGATCCTTTTGCGCAACGGCTCTTGCACACGGTGCGCGGAATGGGCTACGTCCTGGAGGACCGGGGAACGCCATGAGTCCTTTTCCGTCATCGATACAGCGCCGGCTGTCCCTCTGGCTGGCCCTGCAGACGCTGATCGGCCTCAGCGTGCTCTGCGTCTCCGTCTATGTCGTCACGGCGTGGAATTTTCGACAGAAGGCGCAGGAGGAGCTGGATCAGCAGGCACGACTGGCATCCCATCTGCTGAACGAGCGCAGCCAAGGTGGCGGGGCGCTGTCCTTGCAGCACAAGCTGGAGGATTACTTTTCCTCCCATGGCAACGTGAGCGTGTCCATCGGCCGCGATGGCGCGCAGGTGTTCCGCTCCACCCCGGCCACTTCGGGCGAATGGGTCTGGGCCGATCACCAGGTGGCGCCGCAAGACAGCGGCTCCCCCTTCAACGTGCGCATCGGCATCGACACGACGCAGGACGCGCGCCTTCTGCGCCGGCTGGGCGGGACGTTGGCCTTGGCCGTGGTGCTGGGCACGCTGCTGGTCTCGCTGACGGGGGCGCTGCTCGTGCGCCATGGCCTTCGGCCGCTGCGCAAGTTGGCGGAGCGAACCGCCCGCATCACGCCGGACGCTGCCAGTGTGCCCATTGATCCTCTTGAATTCGCCCAGGAGCTTCGTCCCTGGATCGTGCAATTCAATGCGCTCATGGCCCGGGTCGAACAGGCCTATTCGCAGTCCAAGGCCTTCAATGCCGATGTGGCCCACGAGTTGCGCACGCCCCTGGCGAACCTCATTGCCTCGGCGGAGGTCGAGCTGGCCCGCCCTCGCTCCGCCCAGGACATGCAGTTGCTGCTGGTGTCGAACCTGGAAGAGATCCGGCGGCTCTCAGGCATCGTGGCCGACATGTTATTTCTGTCGCGGGCCGATCGCGGAGAGTCCTTGCGCTCACGGCAGCCGGCCCGCCTTGCAGAGCAGGCCTGCGCCGTGCTGGAGTTCCATGAAGCCTTGATGGAGGACGCTGGATTGCGGGGCAAGGTCGTGGGGGAAGCCACCGCAGCGGTGGACGTGCCGCTGGTGCGCCGGGCTCTGTCCAACCTGTTGGGCAATGCCATCCGCTATGCGGCGAAGGAATCCACCATCGTCGTGGCCATTCGCCCGTGGGGCGACGGCGCGGAGATCGCCGTTGAAAATGAGGGCCCCCGCATCGCACCGGAGGCGCTCGACAGGCTGTTTGAGCGCTTTTACCGGGCGACATCGGCCCGCGATGGTTCGGACCAGCACCACGGCCTGGGATTGGCCATCGTGGACGCCATCGCGCGAATGCATGGCGGAAAAACCTTTGCCAGCAGCACGGCGCAGGTTACGCGCATCGGCTTCACCGTCAGCGCACCGCCTGCGGAATCGCCCGCGACGTCCTAAGCTGCGGGCTTCAACCGGAGGCCTTCTGTTCCTGCGATCCGGGTGTTACACGCCGGCCGCGTGCGCCTGCTGGTCTGCGTGGTAGCTGGAGCGAACCATCGCACCCACCGCCGCATGGCTGAAACCCATTTCGTAGGCTTTTTCCTCGAACATCTTGAACGTGTCTGGGTGCACATAGCGGCGCACCGGCAGATGGCTGTTGGAGGGCGAGAGGTACTGGCCGATGGTCAGCATGTCGATGTCATGCGCACGCATGTCGGCCATGACCTGGAGGATCTCCTCGTCCGTCTCGCCCAGGCCCACCATGATGCCGCTCTTGGTCGGAACACCAGGGTGCAGTGCCTTGAATTTCTTGAGCAGGTTCAGGCTGAACTGGTAGTCGCTGCCGGGCCGGGCTTCCTTGTACAGGCGTGGCGCCGTCTCCAGGTTGTGGTTCATCACGTCGGGCGGCGCGGCCTTGAGGATCTCCAGCGCGCGGTCATCCCGTCCGCGGAAGTCCGGCACGAGGATCTCGATCTGGGTGGTGGGGGAGAGGGTGCGGATGTGCTGGATGCACTCCACGAAGTGCCCGCTGCCGCCATCGCGCAGATCATCGCGGTCCACGCTGGTGATCACCACGTACTTCAGCCGCAACTGAGCAATGGTCTTGGCCAGATTCAGTGGCTCGTCCTTGTCCAGTGGGTCGGGTCGGCCATGCCCCACGTCGCAGAACGGGCAGCGGCGCGTGCACTTGTCGCCCATGATCATGAACGTGGCCGTTCCCTTGCCGAAGCATTCGCCGATGTTGGGGCAACTGGCTTCCTCGCACACCGTGTGCAGCTTGTTCTCGCGCAGGATGTCCTTGATCTCGTAGAAGCGCGTGGTAGGGCTGCCCGCCTTCACCCGGATCCACTCGGGCTTCTTGAGCACTTCGCCTTGCTCGACCTTGATCGGAATGCGCGACAGCTTGGCGGCTGCCTTCTGCTTGGCCAGCGGGTTGTAGGCAGCGGTGGTTTGCGCTTCGCGCACGACTTCAGGAGTGCTCATGGCAGGGTAGTGGTCAGGGGGCCAGGCGAATGGCGAGCTGCTGGCTCAGCACTTCGGCGGCTTCTTCCCAGGTGGTGTGGACCCCGATTGTAGAAAGGTCCACCGTTTGCAACCCTGCGTAGCCACAAGGGTTGATGCGCGAGAAGGGTTCCAGGTCCATGTCCACGTTGAGTGCCACGCCGTGGTAGGTGCAATGGCGCGACACCTTGATGCCCAGTGCGGCGATCTTGCCCAGCCCGGTGAAGTCAGGGGCATCATGGGCTTGCGTGGCTGGCAGACCCTCGGCCTTGCGTGGCCGCTGCGGCAGCTGGGCATGGCCTGCCGGGTCGTCCAGGCGCACGTAGATGCCCGGGGCCCCGCCCACGCGGTGCCCGGTGACGCCGAAATGGGCCAGCGTCCGGATCACCGATTCTTCGATGCGGTAGACGTATTCCTTGACGAAATAACCGGCGCGCTGCAGATCCAGCAACGGATAGGCCACGACCTGCCCCGGACCATGGAAAGTCACCTGCCCGCCCCGATTGGTGGCGACGATGGGAATGTCGCCAGGGGCCAGTACATGGTCGGCCTTGCCGGCCAGCCCTTGCGTGTAGAGCGGCGGGTGCTGGCAGATCCACAGCGCATCGGGAGTCTGGGGCGTACGCTCCTGCGTGAACGCCTGCATGCCCTGCAGCGTCTCCAGATAGTCCACGAGGCCCAGGTGGCGAATCTCCATGGGACTTAGAGCACCACCTTGACCATCGGGTGCGAGGACAGCGCCCGGTAAAGGTCGTCAAGCTGCTCGCGGCTGGTGGCTGTGATCGTGATGGTGACGCCCAGGTAATTACCGGCGCGGCTGTCGCGCAGTTCGATGGTCGACGCGTCGAAGGTCGGGTCGAAGCGGTGCGCCAGTTCCGTCACCGCGTGGACGAATCCATCCACTTTCTGCCCCATGACCTTGATGGGGAACGACGAGGGGTACTCGATGAGCGAATCCTTGCGGGGATCGGTCGCGGACGGGGCGTCTGATGGGAGCGTGGAAGGGGGCTGTGTCATGGCGATGGTCTATAAACGGCGGGCTTCGTGCCATTTTGAACGGGTTCGGGGCGGCAATCTTTCGGTCGAAGTCTGCACCGCGATAGGGCGGTTCACGTTGGCCGGTCACCACAACGGAGCGCGCGTGCGCACACTTTCATACCGGCCTGAGAGGTCATTGCCGGATGAAAGTGGTTTTTACTTATAATCAGGGGCTTTGTGAAAGTTTCGGTCTGTAAAGTGGGCGTCATTCCTCAATGAAAACAAACGCTCCCGACCACGAAACTGAGGCTGAAGATTCCGACTTCAAGCCCCTGTCAGCCGAAGAGGCTGCGCAGTGGCGCCTCCGGCATCCGCGGATCTCCGTGTGGCGAATCGTCTGGGGGCAGGCATTCGTCGGAGCACTGGCTGCCCTGGTGGCATGGCTGGTTTCCGGCAGGCCCTCTGTGGCTTGGTCCACGGGATATGGCGCACTGGCGGTGGTGATTCCTGCGGCCTTGTTCGCGCGGGGCATGGCCCGGCATCAAACTTCCGCGGGAGGTGCGATGGCTGGCCTGTTCGGTTGGGAGTTGGTCAAGATTGCAATGACCGTTGCCATGCTGGCGGCGGCGCCCCGGCTGGTTCCGGGGCTGAGTTGGCTGGCATTGCTGGCCGGCATGGTAGTGACGATGAAAACGTACTGGATCGCCCTCATGGTGCGGCCCGGTGTCCGAAAAACCGATTGATATTGATAGAAGAGTTGTCCGATGGCCGCAGAAGCGCATGCACCGACTGCCAGTGAATACATCGTTCACCACTTGCAGCATCTCCAGAACATCAAGCAGAAGTCCATTGTCGATTTCTCCGTGGTGAACTTCGATTCCGTGATCGTGGGTTTGGTTCTCGGTTTCATTGCACTTTTTGTCTTCTGGCGTGCCGCCCGCACGGCGACCTCCGGCGTGCCGGGCCGTTTCCAGGCTGCGGTGGAGATCCTGGTCGAGATGGTGGACAACCAGGCCAAGGCCAACATCCACAACGCTGAAAGCCGCAAGTTCATCGCTCCCCTGGCACTGACCGTGTTCGTCTGGATCTTCCTGATGAATGCCATGGACATGCTGCCGGTCGATCTGCTGCCCGCCATCTGGGCCCAGATCTACGGTGCCGCCGGCCATGATCCGCACCATGCCTACCTGCGTGTGGTGCCCACTGCCGATCTGTCCACCACCCTCGGTCTGTCATTCGCCGTGCTGGTGCTTTGCCTGTACTACAGCGTGAAGATCAAGGGCCTGGGCGGCTGGGCGCATGAACTGGTCACCGCACCGTTCGGCACCAGCAAGAATCCCGTCTTCGCCCTGATCCTGGGCGTGGTCAATCTGCTCATGCAGATCATTGAATACATTGCCAAGACCGTGTCGCATGGCATGCGGTTGTTCGGCAACATGTACGCTGGTGAGTTGGTGTTCATGCTGATTGCCCTGATGGGCGGTGCTGCTGCCATGTCGCTTTCCGGTGTGTTGCTCCCTCTGGGGCACATCATTGCAGGCTCGATCTGGGCGATCTTCCACATCCTGGTGATCACCCTGCAGGCCTTCATTTTCATGATGCTTGCGCTGATCTATCTCGGCCAGGCGCATGAAGCTCACTGATCCTTTCCCTTTCTTTTTCAACCTTCCTTTCTTTTCATCCTAGGAGTCATCATGGAAAACGTTCTCGGTCTCGTCGCTCTGGCTTGTGGTCTGATCGTGGGTCTCGGCGCTATCGGCGCTTCGATCGGCATCGCACTGATGGGTGGCAAGTACCTCGAAGCGTCCGCTCGCCAGCCTGAGCTGATCAACGAACTGCAAACCAAGATGTTCATCTTGGCCGGTCTGATCGACGCCGCCTTCCTGATCGGCGTGGCCATCGCTCTGCTGTTCGCTTTCGCCAACCCCTTCGTCCTGGCCTAAGCTCCGTTCAACGCCCAACTAGAAAGGTGTTGCCGTGAGTATCAACGCGACCCTGTTCGTTCAGGCCATTGTCTTTCTGATCCTGGTGCTGTTCACGATGAAGTTCGTGTGGCCCCCGATCGCGAAGGCACTGGACGAGCGAGCCCAGAAAATCGCCGATGGCCTCGCTGCCGCCGACCGTGCCAAATCCGAATTGACCGCTGTGAACCAGCGCGTCGAGAAGGAACTGGCCCAGACGCGCAACGAAACGGCATCGCGTATTGCGGACGCCGAGCGCCGCGCTCAGGCCATCATCGACGAGGCCAAGGCCCGTGCGACCGAGGAAGGCAACAAGATCGTCGCCGCTGCCCGTGCCGATGCCGAGCAGCAGTCGATCCAGGCCCGTGAAGCCCTGCGCGAGCAGGTCGCTGCGCTGGCCGTCAAGGGCGCCGAGCAGATTCTCCGCAAGGAAGTCAATGCTGGCGTCCACGCCGACCTGCTGAACCGCCTGAAGACCGAGCTGTAAGGAGCGCGCACATGGCAGAACTCGCCACCATTGCCCGCCCTTACGCGGAAGCCCTGTTCAAGGCCAGCACGTCCCAGCCGGGTGCCGACCTGAACGGCACCGTGGCCTGGGTGGAAGAAGTGGCGGCGATTGCCGCCAATCCCCAACTGCGCCAGCTGGCGGACAACCCCAAGGTGACCTCCGAACAGGTGTTCGACGTCATCACGGGCGTGGTTCGTGGCGCGCTGCCCGAGGCAGCCCGCAACTTCCTGCGCGTCATCATCGAGAACGGCCGTGTGGACGCGCTTCCCGAGGTGGCGGCCCAGTTCCGCGCGCTGGTGAATCGGCGTAACGGCTCTTCCGATGCCGTGGTGTTCAGCGCTTTTGCGCTGGACGCCGCCGCGTTGGCCGGCCTGGACGCGGTGCTCGAAAAGCGCTTCGGCCGCAAGCTGAATGTCTCGGTACAGGTGGACGAATCCCTGATCGGCGGCGTTCGCGTAGTCGTGGGAGACGAGGTGCTCGACACCTCCGTCAAAGCCCGTCTGGAACAAATGAAAGCGGCCCTCACTGCGTAAGCGGCTTGAGGTCTCGGCTAACCAAAGAAAGAAGGAAAGAGTCATGCAACTCAATCCCGCAGAAATTTCTGAACTGATCAAGAGCCGCATCGAAGGTCTGGCAGCCAGCAGCGATATCCGCAATCAGGGCACCGTGGTGTCCGTGTCCGACGGTATCGTGCGCGTGCACGGCCTGTCCGACGTGATGCAGGGCGAAATGCTGGAGTTCCCCGCCAACAAGGACGGTGCACCTTCCTACGGCCTGGCACTGAACCTCGAGCGCGACTCCGTCGGCGCCGTGATTCTGGGCGAGTACGAGCACATCTCCGAAGGCGACACCGTCAAGTGCACGGGCCGCATTCTGGAAGTGCCCGTGGGCCCCGAACTCGTGGGCCGCGTGGTGAACGCGCTGGGCCAGCCGATCGACGGCAAGGGTCCCATCAACGCCAAGCTCACCGACGTGATCGAAAAGGTCGCTCCGGGCGTGATCGCCCGTAAATCGGTGGACCAGCCCCTGCAGACCGGCCTGAAGTCCATCGACTCCATGGTGCCCGTGGGCCGTGGCCAGCGCGAGCTGATCATCGGTGACCGCCAGACCGGCAAGACGGCCGTCGCCATCGACGCCATCATTGCCCAGAAGGGCCAGGGCGTGACGTGTATCTACGTCGCCATCGGCCAGAAGGCATCGTCCATCAAGAACGTCGTGCGCTCGCTGGAGCAAGCCGGCGCGATGGAGTACACGATCGTGGTGGCCGCTTCGGCTTCCGAGTCCGCCGCCATGCAGTACGTGTCGGCCTACTCCGGCTGCACGATGGGCGAGTACTTCCGCGACCGCGGCGAAGACGCGCTGATCGTCTATGACGACCTGTCTAAGCAGGCCGTGGCCTACCGCCAGGTTTCGCTGCTGCTGCGCCGCCCACCAGGCCGCGAAGCCTACCCCGGCGACGTGTTCTATCTCCACAGCCGCCTGCTGGAGCGTGCCGCCCGCGTGAACGCCGACTACGTCGAGGCCTTCACCAAGGGTGAAGTCAAGGGCAAGACCGGTTCGCTGACCGCACTGCCGATCATCGAAACGCAAGCCGGCGACGTGTCCGCCTTCGTTCCGACCAACGTGATCTCGATCACGGACGGCCAGATCTTCCTGGAAACCAGCCTGTTCAACGCCGGTATCCGCCCCGCCATCAACGCCGGTATCTCGGTGTCGCGCGTCGGTGGTGCTGCCCAGACCAAGATCATCAAGAGCCTGTCCGGCGGTATCCGTACCGACCTGGCCCAGTACCGGGAACTGGCTGCGTTCGCGCAGTTCGCTTCCGACCTGGACGAAGCCACCCGCAAGCAGCTGGACCGCGGTGCCCGCGTGACCGAACTGCTCAAGCAAGCCCAGTACAGCCCGCTGCCCATCTCGTTGATGGGTGCGACGCTGTTCGCAGTGAACAAGGGCTTCATGGACGACATCGAAGTCAAGAAGGTGCTCGAGTTCGAACACGGCCTGCACCAGTTCCTGAAGTCCAGCCACGGCCCTCTGCTGGCCAAGCTGGAACAGGCGAAGGCCATGGACAAGGACGCTGAAGCCGAATTGACCGCCGCCATCGGCGCGTTCAAGAAGTCGTTCGCCTAAACCGAACGAGGAATCATCATGGCAGCAGGCAAGGAAATACGCGGCAAGATCAAATCGGTGGAAAACACCAAGAAGATCACTAAGGCCATGGAAATGGTGGCCGCGTCCAAGATGCGCAAGGCGCAAGAGCGGATGCGCTCGGCCCGTCCTTACAGCGAGAAGATCCGCAACATCGCCGCCAACCTCGGCAAGGCCAATCCGGAGTACGTTCATCCTTTCATGAAGGAAAACGATGCCAAGGTGGCCGGTGTCATCGTGGTGACGACCGACAAGGGCCTGTGTGGCGGCATGAACACCAACGTGTTGCGTGCCGTGACCACCAAGCTGCGCGAGTTGCAGTCTGCTGGCGTGTCCACCGAGGCCGTGGCCATTGGCAACAAGGGCCTGGGTTTCCTGAACCGCGTCGGTGCCAAGGTGGTTTCGCATGTCACCGGTCTGGGCGACACCCCGCATCTGGACAAGCTGATCGGCCCCGTGAAGGTGCTGCTCGACGCTTATGCCGAAGGCAAGATCAACGCGGTGTACCTGGGGTACACCAAGTTCATCAACACCATGCGGCAGGAGTCGGTGGTGGAGCGTCTGCTCCCCCTGTCTTCCTCGCAGATGGAAGCGGAGAAGACGGAGCACGGCTGGGACTACATCTATGAGCCCGATGCGCAGAGCGTCATCGACGAGCTGCTGTTGCGCTATGTCGAATCCCTGATCTACCAGGCCGTGGCAGAAAACATGGCCTCCGAGCAGTCCGCGCGCATGGTGGCCATGAAGGCTGCCACCGACAACGCAGGCAGCGTCATCGGCGAGTTGAAGCTGGTCTACAACAAAACGCGCCAGGCAGCGATCACGAAAGAGCTTTCGGAAATCGTGTCCGGCGCTGCTGCTGTGTAAACAGACAGCTCAACCCACATTTATTTGGAGCAAAAAATGGCTCAAGTGCAAGGCAAGATTGTTCAATGTATCGGCGCCGTGGTGGACGTGGAGTTCCCGCGCGACCAGATGCCCAAGATTTACGACGCCCTGAAGCTCGACGGTTCCACCCTGACGCTGGAAGTGCAGCAGCAGCTGGGCGACGGCATTGTGCGCACCATCGCCCTGGGCTCGTCCGACGGCCTGCGCCGCGGCATCGTGGTGACCAACACCGGCAACCCCATCACCGTGCCCGTGGGCAAGGCGACCCTGGGCCGCATCATGGACGTGCTGGGCGCGCCCATCGACGAGCGCGGTCCGGTCAGCCAGGACCTCACGGCCTCCATCCACCGCAAGGCCCCCGCGTACGACGAACTGTCGCCTTCGCAGGAGCTGCTGGAAACCGGCATCAAGGTGATCGACCTGGTGTGCCCGTTCGCCAAGGGCGGCAAGGTGGGTCTGTTCGGCGGCGCCGGTGTGGGCAAGACCGTGAACATGATGGAGCTCATCAACAACATCGCCAAGGCCCACAGCGGTCTGTCGGTGTTCGCGGGTGTGGGCGAGCGGACCCGTGAAGGGAACGACTTCTATCACGAGATGGCCGATTCCGGCGTGGTGAATCTCGAGAAGCTCGAAGAGTCCAAGGTGGCCATGGTCTACGGCCAGATGAACGAGCCCCCAGGCAACCGCCTGCGCGTTGCGCTGACCGGTCTGACGATCGCCGAATCGTTCCGCGACGAAGGCCGCGACGTGCTGTTCTTCGTGGACAACATCTACCGCTACACGCTGGCCGGTACCGAAGTGTCCGCCCTGCTGGGTCGCATGCCTTCCGCCGTGGGCTACCAGCCCACGCTGGCCGAAGAAATGGGCCGCCTGCAAGAGCGCATCACCTCCACCAAGGTGGGCTCGATCACCTCCATCCAGGCCGTGTACGTGCCAGCGGATGACTTGACCGACCCATCGCCCGCCACGACGTTCGCCCACTTGGACTCCACCGTGGTGCTGTCGCGTGACATCGCTTCGCTGGGTATCTACCCTGCCGTGGACCCGCTGGACTCCACCAGCCGCCAGCTCGACCCGCAAGTCGTGGGCGAAGAGCACTATGCGGTGGCCCGCGGTGTGCAAGGCACGCTGCAGCGCTACAAGGAACTGCGCGACATCATCGCCATTCTGGGCATGGACGAACTGGCTCCCGAGGACAAGCTGGCCGTGGCCCGCGCCCGGAAGATCCAGCGTTTCCTGTCGCAGCCGTTCCACGTGGCCGAAGTGTTCACGGGCTCGCCCGGCAAGTACGTGCCGCTGTCCGAAACCATCCGTGGTTTCAAGATGATCGTGGCCGGCGAGTGCGATCACCTGCCCGAGCAGGCGTTCTACATGGTCGGCACGATCGACGAAGCCTTCGAAAAGGCCAAGAAGGTCGCGTAAGGCGGCGCGGTCGGCGGCCTGCCACGGGTGAGCGTGCCATGCGGGTGCTTCCAGTCACCTGCGGCGCGCCGACCGAGCAGACTGCCGATTTCCAGCTTTCCCGACTTTTGGAAGGAACCCCATGAACACCATTCACGTCGATGTCGTCAGCGCCGAAGAGTCCATCTTCTCCGGCGAAGCGCGGTTCGTCGCTCTGCCCGGCGAAGCCGGTGAACTGGGCATCTACCCCCGCCACACCCCGCTGATCACGCGCATCAAGCCCGGCTCGGTGCGCATCGAGATGGCCGATGGCGGCGAAGAGTTCGTCTTCGTGGCCGGTGGCATTCTGGAAGTGCAGCCCCACCGCGTGACGGTGCTGTCCGATACCGCGGTGCGCGGCAAGGACCTGGATGACGAGAAGGCCAACCAGGCCAAGGCCGCGGCCGAAGAAGCGGTCAAGAACGCCAAGAGCGAACTCGACCTGGCCAAGGCGCAATCGGAACTGGCCGTGATGGCCGCGCAGATCGCTGCGCTGCGCAAGTTCCGCCAAAAGCGCTGACCGAACGAACGGCTTGCCTGCCGTCCGATACAAAGCCGCCTTCGGGCGGCTTTTTTCATGGCCACGATGAATGAGGCAAAAAGGGCCGTGCAGGCGGGCTCGGGGCGGGCGGCCGGGGCGCGCCGCCAGCACGGTAGGCGTCGGCTGACACGGGCATGCGGCGTTCCGCACCGGGGCGAAAGAGGGGTGGGCGATAGCATTCGGCATGAAAGCGCACACAGCACTTCCTTCTACGCACGGCGCATTGGGCGACGGGGTCAGACAGGTCGCCCGTAGGCGCTTCTCCCCTTTCGCGAAAGACACCGGACATGGCGCGCGGTGACGTCGATCTGATCGTCGCGCGCCCCGAAGGCCTGTACTGCACCGCGGGCGATTTCTACATCGACCCCTGGCGGCCGGTGGAGCGGGCAGTCATCACGCACGGCCATTCGGACCATGCGCGCATGGGCCACGCCCATTACCTCGCCCATACCGACAGCGAGGGCGTCCTGCGGGCCAGGCTGGGTGCCGATATCGCCTTGCAGACACTGGCCTATGGCGAGGCCATCGAACACCACGGCGTGCGCCTGTCGCTGCACCCCGCCGGCCATGTGCTGGGGTCCGCCCAGGTGCGGCTGGAGCACGGCGGGCGGGTGTGGGTCGCCTCGGGCGACTACAAGACCGAGGCCGACGGCACCTGCACCCCGTTTGAGCCGGTGCGCTGCGACACCTTCATCACCGAATCCACCTTCGGCCTGCCCATCTACCGCTGGCCCACGCAGCCGGTGCTGTTCGCCGACATCGATGCCTGGTGGCGCGCCAATGCCGCGCAGGGCCGGCCTTCGGTGCTGCTGTGCTATGCCTTCGGCAAGGCGCAGCGCATCCTGCACGGCGTGGACCGCAGCATCGGGCCAATCGTGGTGCATGGCGCAGTGGAGCCGCTCAATGCGGTGTACCGCGCGGCCGGCGTTGATTTGCCGCCCACCTTTCGCGTGACCGACCCGGGGGTGGATGCGCAAATGCTCAAGACCGCGCTGGTCTTGGCCCCGCCGTCCGCCCAGGGCACGCCCTGGATGCGCCGCTTCGCCCGCCATGCCGATGCATTCGCCAGCGGCTGGATGCAGCTGCGCGGCACGCGCCGGCGCCGGGGCGTGGACCGCGGGTTCGTGATGTCGGACCATGCGGACTGGCCCGGCCTGCAGCGGGCGATCGGGGCCACCGGGGCCGAACGCGTTTTCGTGACCCATGGCAGCGTGGCGGTGCTGGTGCGCTGGCTGTGCGAACAGGGGCTGGATGCGCAATCGTTTCACACGGAATACGGCGATGAGGATGACCAGGAGGCCGCTCCGGCATCGGCCGTGCCGGTGCCAGCGCAGGGCGATGAGGCGGTGGACGCGGCCCGTGCCGCGCAGGCGTCCAAGCCCGCGATCGCCCAGCCCGGTGGAGACGCATCCCCGGTGATCGACGGTGCGCCGTCCGCCCCGCCGCCGTCCGATGCCAGCGCCCCCGCTGCGCAGGCCGGAGAAGGCCCGAGGGATGGGGCCGCAGCCGCCCAGGCCGCAGCGCTGGACGGCGTGTCCGGTGCTCCCAGGCCCCGCCCCAGAGGCCGATCGACACGCGCCGCCGCGGCCACCGATCCCGATCAAGGTCGCCTCACGGAGCCCGCCACCGAAGGCGTTGCCCCTTCCGAGGCCGAGTCCCCCTCCCTCTCTTCCACGCTGCCCCGCCGACCCCCTTCGTCTGAACCATGAAGGACTTCGCCGCGCTCTATCGCGCGCTCGACGCCAGCACCTCCAGCCTGGCCAAGCAGGCCGCGCTGCAGGCCTACCTGCGCGCCGCGGCGCCGGCGGATGCGGCATGGGCGGTGTATTTCCTGGCCGGCGGCAAGCCAAGGCAGCTGGTGCCGACCAAGCTGCTGCGCACCCTGGCGCGCGATGCGGCCCGGTTGCCCGAATGGCTGTTCGACGAGAGCTACGAGGCCGTGGGCGACCTGGCCGAGACCATCTCGCTGCTGCTGCCCTCGCCCACCGCCGTGCAGGCGCTGGGGCTGGCCGAGTGGATGGAGCACCACCTGCTGCCCCTGCGCGGCATGCCGCCCGAGGCGCTGGAGACCACGCTGCGGGCCCAGTGGGCAGGCCTCGCGCCCGAAGAGCGGCTGGTGTATTTCAAGCTCATCACGGGGGCGTTCCGCGTGGGCGTGTCGCGCCTGCAGGTCACGCAGGCGCTGGCGGCGGTGAGCGGCGTGGATGCCAAGCGTGTCGCGCAGCGGCTCATGGGCTACACGCACATCGGGGCGCGTCCGGGCGAGGCCGACTACCTGCGCCTGGTCGCAGCCGAGGGCGAAGGCGGCGATGACGCGGCGCAGGGCGAAGCCCGGGGCCATCCCTATCCCTTCTTCCTGGCGCACCCGCTGCAACTGCCGGTGTCCCAGTTCGACACGGTGCTCGGCCCGCCCGCGCAGTGGATCGTGGAGTGGAAATGGGACGGCATCCGCGCCCAGATCGTGCGCCGCAGCACCGGCGCCGAGGGCGCCAGCGAAGGCGCCGGCACCTGGGTCTGGTCGCGCGGCGAGGAGCTGGTGAGCGACCGCTTCCCAGAGCTGCAGGCGCTCGGGGAAGCGCTGCCCGACGGCACGGTGCTCGATGGCGAGATCGTCGTCTGGCGCGCCGCCGAGGGCGATGCTGCGGCCCACGTGCGCCCGTTCGCCGATTTGCAAAAGCGCATCGGCCGCAAGACCCTCACACCGAAGCTACTGCGCGAGCTGCCCGTGGTGCTGCTCGCCTACGACCTGCTGGAGGAGGGCGGCCAGGACCTGCGCCAGCGGCCCCAGCACGAACGGCGGGCGCGGCTCGATGCGCTGCTGGCGCGCGTGGCGCACCCGGCGCTGGTGGCCAGCCCGGTGCTGCAGGGCGACCGCTGGCAGGATCTGGCGATCCAGCGCGAGCAGGCCCGCTCGCTGGGCGTGGAAGGCATGATGCTCAAGGCCCGCGATGCCGAGTACGGCGTGGGCCGCACCAAGGACGTGGGCACGTGGTGGAAGTGGAAGATCGACCCCTTGAGCATCGATGCGGTGCTGATCTATGCCCAGCGCGGCCATGGCCGGCGCGCCAGCCTCTACAGCGACTACACCTTCGCGGTGTGGGACGGCCCACCGGGCACGGAGGGGCGCGCGCTGGTGCCGTTCGCCAAGGCCTATTCCGGCCTGACCGATGCGGAGATGGCGCGGGTGGATGCGGTCATCCGCAAGACCACCGTCGAGACCTTCGGCCCGGTGCGCAGCGTGCGGCCCACGCTGGTGTTCGAACTGGGGTTCGAGGGCATCGCCCGCAGCAGCCGCCACAAGAGCGGGATCGCCGTGCGCTTTCCGCGCATGCTGCGCTGGCGCGAGGACAAGCCCGTGGACGAAGCGGATTCGGTGGACACCCTGGCGGCGTTGTTGCCGAGGTCGGATGCGTGATCGCCGGAGGCCCGTCCATGCCGCGCATTGACGATGGCCGTGAGCGCGCGGCGTTCCTGGGCCGGGCGGTGGGCCGGCGGCCGGCGCATCCTGCGGTGACGCATCCCAAGAAAACGCTCCGGGCCAAGGCGGCGCACCCGGCTTGCCTGCGCTTTTCGGCGGGCTGCCTGCGGTGCGCGCGGCGAGCGGGGGCCGTGCGTGCGCGCTCCGCGGCGGCGCGGCCGGGCGGGTGGTCGTCGTTCCGTCCGGTGCGGCCGTTCGTGCGCCAGCCGCTGCGCAGCGCAGCGCAAGCGGAGCGGGGGACGCAAGCCATGCCGCTTCCTTTGTCACGCCGCTGGGTACGGGCCGGCGAGGCGCGAACGTCGTTGCGGAGCCGGTCGCCACGGCAGGGGGGCTGGCAGTGACCCGGTCCACGGTCCAGCGCGCGGTGGCCGACTGGTTCGCGCAGCGGGGCTGGAAGCCTTTCCCGTTCCAGAAGCAGGTGTGGAAGGCCATGGCGGAGGGCCGCTCGGGGCTGCTGCACGCGACGACCGGGGCGGGCAAGACCTTTGCGGTGTGGCTCGGCGCCCTGCAGGCGCTGGCCGGTGATCCGGAAGGATCTGAGCCGAATCGGGCTCCGGCACAAAGAGTACTAGGGCATGATGCTATAAAAAAAGTAGCAATCCCTTCGCGGGGACGCCAGAGCACCGCCGCACCGCTCACCGTCCTGTGGCTCACGCCCATGCGGGCGCTGGCGGCCGACACGCTCAAGGCGCTGCAGGCGCCGCTCGATGCGCTGGCGCCGGTGCATGGCGGCGTGGCGCGCTGGACGGCCGGCGCGCGCACGGGCGATACCGCCAGCGGCGAGCGCAGCGCGCAGTCGCGGCGCCTGCCCACAGTGCTGGTGACCACCCCCGAGAGCCTGTCGCTGCTGCTGGCGCGCGGCGATGCGCGCGAGGTGCTGTCGTCCGTGCAACTGGTGGTGGCCGACGAATGGCACGAGCTGCTGGGCAACAAGCGCGGGGTGCAGGTGCAGCTGGCCATCGCCCGGCTGCAGGGCTGGAACCCGGCGCTGCGCGTGTGGGGCATGTCGGCCACGCTCGGCAACCTGGAGGAAGCCATGCACACGCTGCTGGGCCAGCCGCCCGGGTTGCCGGGCGGCGGCTCCACAGAGGGCGTGCTGGTGCAGGGGCGGGTGGACAAGCGCCTGGTGGTGGACACGCTGCTGCCCGACCACCCCGAGCGCTTTTCGTGGGCCGGCCACCTGGGCCTGTCGATGCTGCCCGCCGTGGTGCGCGAGCTGGCCGGCACGTGCACCACGCTGGTCTTCGTCAACGTGCGCTCGCAGGCCGAGGTCTGGTACAAGGCCATCCTCGATACGCGGCCCGACTGGGCGGGCGAGTTGGCCATCCACCACGGCTCGCTGGATCGCGGCGTGCGCGAATGGGTCGAGGCCGGGCTCAAGGCCGGGCGGCTGCGGGCGGTGGTGTGCACCTCCAGCCTGGACCTGGGCGTGGACTTCCTGCCCGTGGAGCGCGTGCTGCAGATCGGCTCGGCCAAGGGCATCGCGCGGCTGCTGCAGCGCGCGGGGCGATCGGGCCACGCGCCCGGGCGGCCGTCGCGCATCACGCTGGTGCCCACCCACAGCCTGGAGCTGGTCGAGGCCGCCGCCGCCCGCGCCGCGGTGCAGGCGGGCCAGGTGGAGATGCGCGCCAGCCCGCGCCGCCCCGTGGACGTGCTGGTGCAGCACCTGGTCACCGTCGCCCTAGGCGGCGGCTTCGAGCCCGAGGCGCTCTATGCCGAGGTGCGCCGCACGGCGGCCTATGCCGACCTGCCGCGCGCCGTGTGGCAGTGGTGCCTGGACTTCGTGCACCGGGGCGGGCCGTCGCTGGCCGTCTACCCGGACTACCAGCGCGTGGTGCCTGACGAGGGCGGCGTGTGGCGCATGCCCGATGCGCGCCTGGCGCGGCGCCACCGCGCCAACATCGGCACCATCGTGAGCGATGCCAGCATGGTGGTGCAGGTGCTGCACGGCGCGCGCCTGGGCACCATGGAAGAGAGCTTTCTCTCGCGCCTGTCGGCCGGCGACTGCTTCGTGTTCGCGGGCCAGGTGCTGGAGATGGTCAAGATCGAGGACATGACCGCCTACGTGCGCCGCGCCGCGCGGGGCCGGCCCACCGTGCCGCGCTGGGCAGGATCGCGCATGCCCTTGTCCACCGTGCTGGCCGACTTCGTGGTGCGCCAGCTCGCATTGGCGGCGGACGGCGACTACCGCTCGCCCGAGCTGAAAAGCGTGCGCCCGCTGCTGGAGGTGCAGCAGCGCTGGTCGGCCCTGCCCACGCCCGGCACGCTGCTGGCCGAAACCCTGCGCACGCGCGAAGGCTGGCACCTGTTTCTCTACCCTTTCGCCGGGCGGCATGCACACACCGGCCTGGCCAGCCTGTTCGCCTGGCGCGCGGCGCAGGGCGAGGCGGGCACCTTCTCGATCGCGGTCAACGACTACGGCCTGGAGCTGCTCAGCGCCACCGAGCGCGACTGGGCGGCCCTGCTGCCCGAGCTGCTCAGCACGCAGGCCCGCCCCGCGCCTGGTGCCCTCGCCGCGCCCACGACGGACCCGGCCCCCGGCGCGGACGCTTCCGACCTGCGCGTGCCCGCCAGCGAAGCCCTGGCCATCCGCAACACGGCCAATGCCGCCCGGGCCGAAGCCGACGATGCCGCGGGCCACCCCCTGCCCGAGGCGCCGCACGGCGACCCCGAGCGCCAGGCCCTGCTGCACGAAGTGCTGGCCAGCCTGAACGCCACCGAGATGGCGCGGCGGCGCTTTCGCGAGATCGCGCGCGTGTCGGGGCTGATCTTCCAGAGCCACCCCGGCGAGCGCCGCAGCGCCCGCCAGCTGCAGGCGTCGTCGCAACTGTTCTTCGAGGTCTTTCGCAAATACGACACCACCAACATGCTGCTGCGCCAGGCCGACGAAGAGGTGCTGAGCCAGGAGCTGGACGTGGCCCAGCTGCTGGCCGCGTTGCGCCGCATGCAGGGCCAGCAGCGGGTGGTGCGGGCGCTGCTGCGGCCGAGCCCGTTCGCCTTTCCGCTCATGGTGGAGCGCTTTCGCGAAAAGCTCACCAACGAGCACCTGGCCGACCGCATCGCGCGCATGCTCGCGCAACTGGACAGTGCTGCCGATGCGCGCGGCCCGGCGGCCGATGCCGCGCCCCGCATGCAGGACGTGGTGCCGCCCGACCCGCCGCTGCGCGCGCGGCGGCTTCCGAAGGCCGCGGCCAGCGAACCGCCGGCCGTCGACGCGGCCCCGGTGGTGCCGCACGATCCCCTGCAGTCCGCGGCGGCCGAGGTGCGCCGCACGCTCGACTTCTCGCTGACCGCGGCCGACGAGTCCGCACCGGGCGGCGGCGCGAAGCGGCGCCGCGAGCGCAAGCCCTCGCGGCCCTTGCCCCGGCTGTGAAGAACCATCAAGGCATGAGCGCAACGGACACCCACCCCGCGGCCGAGGGCGCCGCCATCTGCCACCTGGCCGGCACCGAAGTCCACCTGCTGCCCGACCGCTCCCTGTGGTGGCCGGCCGGCCGCACGCTGTTCGTGGCCGACGTGCACCTGGGCAAGTCCGACACCTTCCGCGCGCGCGGGCTGCCAGTGCCCTCGGGTACCACGCGCGACAACCTCGATCGGCTGTCGGCCACGATCGCCCGGCAAGGCGCGCAGCGGCTGGTGGTGCTGGGCGACTTCCTGCATGCGGCCGAAGCGCAGTCGCCTGCCGTGCTGGCCGCCCTGTCGGCATGGCGCGCCGCGCATGCGGCGCTGCAGGTGGTGCTGGTGCGCGGCAACCACGACAGCCACGCCGGCGATCCGCCGGCCGGCCTGGGGTTCGCCATCGTGGACGAGCCCTGGCCGATCGGGCCGTTCGCGTGCTGCCATTACCCGCAGGCGCACGGCACGCTGCACGTGCTCGCCGGCCACGTCCATCCCGCCGTGGTGCTGCGGGGGCGGGGGCGGGGGCGCGACGCCCTGCGCCTGCCGTGCTTCGCGGTGGAGCCGCAACTCACCGTGCTGCCGGCGTTCGGTGAGTTCACCGGCGGCCAGACGATGACCACCGGCCCGGAGCGCCGCTTTTTCGCCACCGGCGGCGGGCGGGTGTGGGCGGTGCCGGGCATGGTGGACTCCGTGAGGCCCAGCTGAAGCGGGGGGGCGCCTGCAGCGGCTCAGGCCGCGTCCGGCTCGGGCTTCATGGGATGCATCGGCGCGTCAAGACCCGCCAGGTGCCGCAGCAGCCGGTCCTCCTCGTGCTGCCACCGCGCCTCCACCGCCCGGGCGCGGATGGCGTATTCGACCTGCCCCTCCAGGTCCGTGGAAGCGGGAATGTCTTCGTCGAAGAACGGATCGTCGTCGCGCGCGTGCTGGAGCCAAGCGAATGCACGGGAGTACAGCGCCTTCATGCCTTCGCGCCAGGTCGTGTGGCCCATGCGGAAGTCACCGTAGGCGGCGGGGTCGCGGGCCTGCTGCATCACGGCTTTTTCCAGATCGTTCACGTCCTTTTGGCGCAGCACGCTCAGCTGCAGGGCCTGCACGCCCGTCACGGTGCCTTCCGGCAGATCGAGGCGATTGCGCAGCGCCTGCTTGGCGTGCATCAGGGTCTCCAGTGGCTCCCGCGTCAGCTGGCGCTTCGGCCAGGGGCCCAGGTCCTGGCGCTGCAGTTCGCGGTGAATGAACCGGGTGACCTCGCTCTCCAGCAAGGCCAGCCGAAATTGCTGTCCCGCCCATTGGTCGAACTGCGCGGCGTCCACCCGGCCGCTGCGGATGTCCGCCACCATCTGGTGGTTGCGAACGGCCAGCAGCGCCTTGGAAAAGCCTTCAAGCACGTTGTCCAGGCAGCTGCCCAAGGCCGTCTGCGCGATCAGGAAGACCTGCGCCCGCAGGTCGGGATCGCCCGCCACCGCATCAATGACGGCGGCGACCTGTTCCGCCCGCTGCGCCGTGGCCGTGGATGAGCTGCCTTCACGGCCATCTTGGCTGGCATCGCGCAGCCGTGCGAGCATGCGAGCGAAAGCGGGGGCCTGGGGTTCGTCGTCGAAGGTGCTCAACGCTGCGGCATCGGGATGGTCTTGGCCCAGCCATTGGGCGATTTCCCAGCCCAGCGGCATCGTCTGGCGCTGCAGGTCCCGGGCGAGTTCTTCGTGCTCATTGTCTTCC
The DNA here is from genome assembly GCF_028473645.1 of Acidovorax sp. GBBC 1281. Taxonomy (NCBI): domain Bacteria; kingdom Pseudomonadati; phylum Pseudomonadota; class Betaproteobacteria; order Burkholderiales; family Comamonadaceae; genus Acidovorax; species Acidovorax sp. GBBC 1281. Next base: position 5,112,448 of record NZ_CP097269.1, on the reverse strand, counting down.
TCTTCGTCCTCCGACTCGACAGCTTCGTCCTCGAAGCGCACCAGAAGGCCCTGCAATTGCCAAATGGCTTCCGCCATGACCGGGTGCAAGGCCTCGTCCCTGGCACGGGCCTCCAACCCGTCGCACAATTCAGGCAGGGGTCCCAGTTCCACGAGCAGGTCGGCCGATACGCGCAGCACCTGCTGTGTCCGCTCCGGGTGGGCCTCCAGCATGTCCAGCAACGCGAAGACCTGGGCCGAATGGGGCGTGCCGTGAATGCCGAGTTCCGCATGGTTCACGAATGGGAGCGTGAGCGGGTCCGGCGCTGCGTCGTCATCGCTGAGCCAGTCTTCTTCGTCGGAATCCGAGGTCTGGGACGACTCGGCTGAGGATGAGGAGGAGGATGGCGGCGCGTTGTTCAGATCCGGCAGGTCGGGTGGTTGGCGCAGCGCAACGTTCAGATCCGGCAGGTCGGGTGGTTGGGGCAGTGCAACGTTCAGATCCGGCAGGTCGGGTGGTTGGCGCAGCGCAACGTTCAGATCCGGCAGGTCGGGTGGTTGGGGCAGTGCAACGTTCAGATCCGGCAGGTCGGGTGGTCGGGGCAGTGCAACGTTCAGATCCGGCAGGTCGGGTGGTCGGGGCAGCGCAACGTTCAGGTCCGGTAGCCGTGGGGGCAAGTGGTTTCGGGGCGCGCGCAAGACCGCCCCCGCCTGGGAGGCGCTGGTAGGCAATGGCGGGCGGGGAGGCAGGGCCGCGCCCAGGTGATCCGGGGCGTCCGTGCGTGCGCGGACGTGGCGTGCGGGCCCGGCGCCACTCTCCGGTCTGTGCTCGCGCGGCCGGACACGGCCGGAATGTCGTAGAGGGTCCATGGATCGCCTTTCCTGCCGCGCTCGGGCGCTGGCAGTGCCGGCGATGTTCGTGCGGTCCACCGGCAGGGGCCGATCCCTTCGCGCACGGATGGACCGTTTTGCGAAGCGCTGGCGCCCGTGACGCCGGCTATTCCTTCAGCAGCGCATCGCCACTCAGCACCGGCGCATCAGGCAGCCCGGCACCCTCCGCGGTGCCCTGGGCGGCTTGCGCGTGCGCCGGAAAGTGCTGCACCAGCAGCGCCGACACCTCCGCCAGCGCCTGCGTCAGGCCGTCCTCGTAGCGCCCGGCGCGAAAGGCCTCGCCCATGTGCACGACCAGGGTGCGCCAGGTCTCGGGCGGCACGGCGCGGGCCAGGCCCCGGTCGGCCACGATCTCGATGGCCTGCTCGGCCACCAGCAGGTAGATAAGCACGCCGTTGTTGTGCTCGGTGTCCCACACGCGCAGCTTGCCGAACAGCGTGACGGCCCGCTCGCGGGCGGTGGCGCCGCGCCACAGGTAGCTGGTGGGCAGGCCGCCTTCGGCGCAGATGCGGATCTGCCCGGTGTGGCGGCGCTCGCTGGCGGCCACGCGGCGCGTGATGCGCTCCAGCACGTCGGGCGGCAGCGCCTGGTGCAGGCGGCCTTCCACCCAGCGGTGCCGCACGAGCCGCGCGATGCGCCACAGGGCCGAAGGGGGGGCCGCGGGGGCCAGCGAGGTCTTTGCCATGGTCACCAGTCTCCCGAGGCGCCGCCGCCGCCAAAATCGCCGCCGCCGCCCGAACTGAAGCCGCCGCCATCGCTGCTGCTGCCGCCGCCACTGCCACCGCTCCAGCCGCCGAAGCCCCCGGTGGACGTGCCGATCCCGCCGCCGCGCCGCCCGCCCAGGGACAGGCCGGTGCCGCTGAAAAGCCAGGTGTAGAGCAGCGCGATCAGCCCGGCGCCGCCGGCCAGCAGCACGCTGGTGGTGAACAGAAACGCCAGCCCGCCCACGCCGCCGCCCAGCAGCAGGCCGCCCAGGCGGTTGCCGAAAATGCCGCGCGCCACCGGGCCGCCCACCATCACGCCGAAGAACAGGAAGATGGCGAGGTCGGTCCAATCCACGCCCGGCGCGGACCGGGCCGCGCGTTCGCTGGTGTCACTGGGCAGGGGCAGCGATTCGCCGGCGATGCGCGCGCCGATCTGGTTCACCGCGGCGGACAGGCCGCCTGCGTAGTCACCCTCGCGAAAGCGCGGCTTCATGGCGCCGTCGATGATGCGCGCGGCGGCGATGTCGGGGATGGCCCCTTCCAGCGCCTTGGCCACCTCGATGCGCATCTTGCGGTCGTCCTTGGCCACCAGCACCAGCACGCCGTCGCCCACGTCCTTGCGGCCGACCTTCCAGGCGTTGCCGACCCGGTTGGCGAACGCGGCCAGTTCCTCGGGCGCGGTGGTGGGCACCATCAGCACCACGACCTGCGAGCCGTGAGATTTTTCGATGGCAGCCAGGCGCGTGTCCAGCGCCTGCCGGTCGGCCGCGCTGAGCGTGCCGGTCTGGTCGATCACGCGCGCGCTCAGTGCCGGCACGGCGCGCTGCGCCTGCGCTGGCGTGCCGAAACAGCCGATGGCCATCAAAAAGAGAGCTGTCAGCGCGAGGCGAACGTGCGCCAGGGCCATGTCGGGCACTCCGGTGGTGGTGTCAGGGCTTGGACGCCGGCTTGGAGAAGTCCACCGCCGGCGGGGTGGAGATCTGCGCCTCGTTCTGCACGGTGAAGCTGGGCTTCGGGTCGTAGCTGAACACCTTGGCCGTAACGTTGGTGGGGAAGCTGCGCGCGAGCACGTTGTACTCCTGCACCGTCTGGATGTAGCGGTTGCGCGCCACGGTGATGCGGTTTTCGGTGCCCTCCAGCGTCACGCGCAGGTCGCGGAACGCCTGGTTGGCCTGCAGCTGCGGGTAGCGCTCGGCCACCACCATCAGGCGCGAGAGTGCGCCGGACAGCTCGCCCTGCGCGGCCTGGAATTTGTTGAATGCCTCGGGGTTGTTCAGCGTCTCGGGCGTCACCTGGATGGAGGTGGCCTTGGCGCGGGCCTCGACCACCTTGGTCAGCGTGTCCTGCTCGAAGGCGGCCTCGCCCTTGACGGTGGCGACGATGTTGGGCACCAGGTCGGCGCGGCGCTGGTACTGGTTGAGCACCTCGCTCCAGGCGGCCTTGGACTGCTCGTCCAGGCGCTGGAAGTCGTTGTAGCCGCAGCCCGAGAGGGCCAGGACGGCGGCCAGGGTGGCAAGAAGACGTTTCATGGCACGTGCGCTGGGCCGGGTGCAGGCGACAGTGCCGAAAGGCTGGCAGCGCCCGCGCATTCTGCCCCAGCCCGATCGGGCACCGCGTAGTCCGCCGGGCCGACCGCCCGGCCGGTCCGGCGGCCGCGGGCCGGGCGTTGCGGCCCGCCAGCCCCGACAATAGCGCCACCGCATGACAGCCCTCCGAAGCGCCATGACCCGATCCCCCTACCGCGCCGCCACCCTGGGCGGCTCCGCCGACGAGACCGAAGCCGCCTTCTACGAAGCCCTGCAAACGGGCAACCTGGAACGCCTGATGGCGTGCTGGGCCGAGGAGGACGACATCGTCTGCGTCAACCCCGGCGGCCCGCGCCTGCTGGGCGCCGCGGCCATCCGCGCCGCCTTCAGCGCCATGTTCGAGCACGGCACCCTGCGCGCACGGCCGGCCCAGGTGCACCGGGTGCAGGCCATGGCCAGCGCGGTGCACAGCGTGGTCGAGCACGTCGAAGTGGTGCTGGACGGCGGGGTGCGCGAGGCCATCGTGCAGTCCACCAACGTCTACCACAAGACCCCGCAGGGCTGGCGCCTGGTGGCCCACCACGCCAGCCCGGGCACCGTGCACGAAGCCCAGGCGCCGGGCCACCCGCCGCCGGTGCTGCATTGAGGCGCTGCCCGCCATGTTGTCGGCCCACGGGCTTCAAGCCTTTTAGCCCTCCAGCACAATAAGTACTAGGGCATGTTGCTATGAAATATGTAGCGCCTCGCTGGTTGCCCGGCGGCCACCTGCAGACCATCTGGCCAGCGCTGGCCTCGCGCCGGGTGCTGGCCGCGCCACCGGCCTACCGGCGCGAGCGCTGGACGGCGCCGGACGGCGATTTCGTGGACGTGGACTTCCTGGAGCCGGCCGCAGGGGCCGGGACGCAGGCCGATCCTGGCAGGCCGCTGCTGGTGCTGTTCCACGGGTTGGAGGGCTCGTCGCGCAGCCACTATGCCGAGGCCTTCGCCGATGTGGCGCGCGAGCGCGGCTGGGCCTACGCCGTGCCGCATTTCCGGGGCTGCAGCGGCGAGCTCAACCTGGCCCCGCGCGCCTACCACTCGGGCGACCACGAGGAGATCGCCTGGATCCTGGCACGGCTGGCGCAGCGGCAGGCCGACGGCGCCCTCGGGGCCGACGGCACGCCCGGCCCGCGCGCGCCGCTGCTGGCGGTGGGCGTGTCGCTGGGCGGCAATGCGCTGCTGCGTTGGGCTGCCGAGGCCGGCGCCAGCGCCTCGCGCAGCGCCGATGCGGTGGCGGCCGTGTGCTCGCCGCTCGACCTGGCCGCGGGCGGGGCGGCCATCGGCCGGGGCTTCAACCGGCAGGTGTACACGCGCATGTTCCTGCGCACCATGGTGCCCAAGGCGCTGGCCAAGCTGCGCCAGCACCCGGGCCTGTTCGACCGGCAGGCCCTGCTGGCCGCGCGCGACCTGTACGACTTCGACAACGTGTTCACCGCGCCGCTGCACGGCTTTCGCGACACCGACGACTACTGGCGCCGCGCCTCGGCCCAGCCGCTGCTGGGGCGCATCCGCATCCCGGCGCTGGCCGTCAATGCGCGCAACGATCCGTTCGTGCCGGCGTCCAGCCTGCCGCGCGCGGGGCAGGCTGGACCCCACGTCACGCTGTGGCAGCCCGCGCACGGCGGGCACGTCGGCTTCGCCCAGGGGCGCCTGCCGGGCCACGTGCGCGCCATGCCGGCCGAGGTGGCCGGCTGGCTGGCGGCCCACGGGGCACCGGACTACGCGGCCGGCGGAACCCCCTCGATACCATCGCGCCATGGATGACATCGTCAAACAGGCCATCGCCAAGTGGCCCAACGTTCCCGACTGCTACGGCTGGCTGGGGCTCGACGCGCGGGGCCGCTGGTACATGCGCGACGACGCCACCCAGGCCCAGGGGCCTTTCCCGCAGGCCAAAGGCTCGCTGCTGGCGCACGGCAAGCTCATCGACTTCATCCAGCGCAACTACGAGGCCGACGCCCAGGGGCGCTGGTTCTTCCAGAACGGCCCGCAGCGCGTGTACGTGGAACTGGAGATCACCCCGGTGGTCTGGCGCATCGAGCCGGATTTCACCCTGGTCGCCCACACCGGCCGCGCCTCCACCGCCCGCGAATGCCTGCTGGACGAGGCCGGGCGCCTGTACCTGTTCGACGGCACCGTGCTGGGGCTGGCGCACACGCTGGACATGGAAACCGCCGCGCAGGCGGTCGAGGCCGGGCAGTGGGACCCGCAGCCAGTGCAGGCAGCCGATCTGCCGGTGCGCTATGGCTACGTGCTGCAGCCCTCGGTGTTCCGGGTCTGAGCCGGTGCCGTGCCCCGGGCCCCGGCCCGGGGCGATATCCCGGCGGCGAGGGCCTTGTCACCCTGTCCGAAACGAAAAAAGCCGGTCGATGACCGGCTTTTTGCTGGGGGGAGGGTGCCTCGTCTTACTTGGCCGCGTTGGCCATGAACTCGACCGCCGCATGGATGTCCGCGTCCGACGCCTGCGTGCCGCCGCGGGGCGGCATGGCACCCTTGCCTGCAATGGCGATGCGGGTCATGCCGTCGATGCCGTCCTTCAGGCGCTCGGCCCAGGCGGCCTTGTCGCCGAACTTGGGCGCACCGGCGATGCCGGCGGCATGGCAGACCTGGCACGCCTGCTTGTACAGGGCTTCGCCAGCGCCAGCGCCGGCAGCGGCCGTTGCCGTGGGGGCGGCGGCAGGCGCCGCGGCCGTAGCCGGTGCCGCGGCCGCAGTGGCCTGTGCAGCGGAAGCGGGCGCTGCAGCCGCCGTGGGGGCCGCAGCGGCGTCGGAAGCCCCGGCGGCGGCACCGGAGGCCCCTGCGGCTGCGGGGGCAGCAGGCTCTTCGAACTTGGCGCCGGCCGCGTTGGCCATGTAGGCCACGCCGCGCGCGATCTCGGTGTCATTGAAGTCGCCGCCGCCTTGCGGGGCCATCGCGCCCTTGCCGGCGAGGGCGGAATGCACCAGCGCCTCGAACCCGGTCTTGATGCGCGGGCCCCAGGCCGCGGCGTCACCCAGCTTGGGGGCGCCTGCTGCGCCCGTGGCATGGCAGGCGGCGCACTGGCCCTTGAAGACTTCCTCGCCGGGGCGCAGGGGGCGGTTGGCATCGCGCACTTCCACCATGCCCACCTTCTGGATGCGTTCCGCCAGCGCCCGCTCGGGGTTCGCGGCGCCATCGGCCGGCTTGGTGCCCGAGGTCACGTACATCACGAGCCCGATGATGGCGAAGATCGGGACCACAAACGAAAAGAAGACCGTCAACAGCAGTTGCTTGGGATTCTTGATGGGGCCGGTGTGCGCTTCTTCGTGGGGGGTGTCGCTCATGACGTCCTCTATGTATCGGGGGCTTGATGAAACCAGCCGCTGATTATAGGAAGGCTCCCCGGGGCCGGCCGTTAGGGAAAACGGCCGGCTTTTCCTGGCGTTTGCGCTGCATCAAGAACTGGCGGTCGGCATTGGGGTGGCGGCTGTGCGGATCGCCCTTGTAGGCAGGTGGCACCACGCCGACGCATCGTCGCGCCCTGAAAATAAAAACGCCCTGCAAGGAAGGTTTTCCTTGCAGGGCGCGGGGCCCGGTCTGGCGGATAAAGCCGCACCCCAGTGCGTGCCCGAAGCCGCTTTGCGGGGGGGGGCGGGATCAGGAGCCCGAGGCGCGCTCGTCCTGCGGCGTCCAGCCGCCGCCCAGCACCTTGTACAGGGTGATCTGGTTTTGCAGCTGGATGAGCCGCGTCTGCACCACGAGTTGCTCGGAGGTGAACAGCGAGCGCTGGGCATCCAGCAGATCGAGGTAGCTGGACACGCCGTTGCGGTAGCGCAGGTCCGACAGCTGCAGGCGCTTGGCGTCCGCATCCGCCTGGGCGCGCTGCGCCGCCAACTGCTCTCCGAGGGTGGCCTGGCCCGCGAGGGCATCGGACACTTCGCGGAAGGCGGTCTGGATGGACTTCTCGTACTGCGCCACCGAGATGGAGCGTGCGGCCCGCGCCGATTCGAGCGTGGCCTGGTTGCGCCCGGCATCGAAGATCGGCAGCGCCGCCTGCGGCGCCAGCGAGAAGGCCCAGGAGCCGCTCTTGAACAGGCCCGACAGTTCGTTGCTCGCCGTGCCCACGCTCGCGGTCAGCGAGATGCGCGGGAAGAACGCTGCGCGCGCCGCGCCGATGTTCGCATTGGCGGCAATCAGCTGCTGCTCGGCCTGGCGGATGTCGGGGCGCCGCGTGAGCAGGTCGGACGGCAGGCCCGCCGGCAGCGCCGGCATGGCCGGGGCGTCGGCCAGGCGCGAGACCGTGGTGCCCAGGCTGTCACGGATGTCCTGCGGCAGGGGCTGGCCCAGCAGCAGGGCCAGGGCGTTCTCGTCCTGCATGCGCTGGCGCCGCTGCTGCGCATAGGTGGCGCGGGCGGCCTGCGCCAGGCCTTCGGCCTGGCTGTTGTCCAGCTCGGAACTCACGCCGTTTTCCAGGCGCAGCCGCGTCAGCTTGACTGACTCTTCGCGCGTGCCCAGCGTGCGGCGGGAAATGTCGAGCAGTTCCTCGTCGGCCAGCAGGTTGAACCAGGCGGTGGCGACGGACGACACCAGGCTCAGCTGGGTGGACCGGCGGGCCTCCTCGGTGGCGAAATACTGCGCCAGGGCCTGTTCCTTCAAGGCGGCGATGCGCCCGAAGAAGTCGATTTCCCAGGCCGAAACCGCCAGGCCGACCTGGTAGCTGTTGGCATACGAACGCGTGGTCGTATCGGGCTGGCGCGTCGCGTTGACGGCGGCGTTCACCGTGGGGAACTGGCCGGCGCGCTGGATCTGGAACTGCGCGCGGGCCTGCTCGATGTTGAGCGCGGCCACGCGCAGGTCGCGGTTGTTTTCCAGCGCGATGGCGATTAGCGTCTGCAGGCGTGCATCGGCGAAGTATTCCTTCCAGTCGATGTCCGCGGCGGCCTTGGCCGTTTCGGCGCCGCCGGCGGCTGCGGCGTTGGGGAACGCCTGCGGCACCGGAGCGGCGGGCCGCTCGTAGGTCGGGATGAAGCTGCAGCCCGCCAGCACGGCAGCGGCAGCCACCACGCTCAGCAGGGGGCGTGCGATGCGCGCACTAGCGCGCAGGGACGAGGGATGGGGCATGGGGGTCTCCAGCGGATCGGTCGTCATTCAAGGTTTTCCGTGGCATGGCGGTGCTGGACCTGCTTGGCGTCGTGCTCCTGCTGGCGCTTGCTGCCCTTGAAGAAGGTGCGCACCAGCACGAAGAACACGGGCACGAAGACCACGGCCAGCACGGTGCCGGTGATCATTCCGCCGATCACGCCGGTACCGATGGCACGCTGGCTGGCCGAGCTGGCGCCCGAGGCGATGAACAGCGGCACCACGCCCAGCGTGAATGCCAGCGAGGTCATGATGATCGGCCGGAAACGCAGGTGGGCGGCTTCGAGGGCGGCCTCCAGTGCGCTCTTGCCCTCGGCCTGAAGGTCCTTGGCGAACTCCACGATCAGGATCGCGTTCTTCGCCGACAGGCCGATGATGGTCACCAGGCCGATCTGGAAGTACACGTCGTTCGACATCCCGCGCATCAGCGTGGCCAGCAGCACGCCGAGCACGCCCAGCGGCACCACCAGCAGCACCGACACGGGAATCGTCCAGCTTTCATACAGAGCGGCCAGGCACAGGAACACCGCCAGCAGCGAGAAGGCGTAGAGGATCATCGCCTGGGAGCCGGCGAGCTTTTCCTCGCGGGACTGGCCCGTCCACTCGAAGCCGAAGCCGGGCGGCAATTGGCCGGCCAGGCGCTCCATCTCGTTCATCGCATCGCCGGTGGTGAAGCCGGGACCGGCATCGCCGGCGATCTTGATGGACGGGTAGCCGTTGTAGCGCACCGTCTGCATCGCGCCCGTGATCCAGCGCGTCGTTGCGAAGGTCGACAGCGGCACCGTCTGGCCCTGGCTGTTCACGACCGGCAGGTCCAGCACCGATTCCGGTCGCATCCGCGCCGCCGCGTCGGCTTGCACCACGACGCGCTGCAGGCGGCCCTTGTTCGGGAAGTCGTTGATGTAGCTTGAACCCAGCGCGGTCGAGAGCGCCGAGCTGATGCTGTCGAAGCCGATGCCCAGGGCGTTGGCCTTGTCGCGGTCGATGTCGATCTGCATCTGCGGCGCATCTTCCATGCCGTCGGGACGTACGCCCGCGAGGACCTTGCTCTGCCCGGCCATGCCGAGCAGCTGGTTGCGTGCCCCCAGCAGCGCTTCGTGCCCCTGGCCCGCGCGGTCCTGCAGCCGGAAGTTGAAGCCGGTGCCCGTGCCCAGTTCGGGAATGGGCGGCGGGCTCAGCGCGAAGATGAAGGCATCGCGGATGCCCGAGAGGGCACCGAAGGCGCGGCCGGCCACGGCCGAGGCCGCATGCTCTGCGCCGGAGCGCTCGCTCCAGTCCTTCAGGATCACGAAGGCCAGGCCCGCGTTCTGGCCCTGGCCGGAGAACGAGAAGCCCGCCACGGTCACGATGTTCTCGACCTCGGGCTGCTTGAGCATGTAGCCTTCGACCTGCTTGAGCACTTCGCTGGTCCGCGACTGTGCGGCGCCGGGCGGCAGCTGCACGTTGGTGATGATGTAGCCCTGGTCTTCGTTGGGCAGGAACGAGGTCGGCAGGCGCATGAACACCACCGCCACCGTGCCGATCAGCGCGAGGTACACGATCATCATGCGGCCGCCGCGGCGCAGCATCTTGCTCAGGCCGCTTTCATAGCCGTGCGTGGCGTTCTTGAACGAACGGTTGAACCAGCCGAAGAAGCCTTTCTTCTCGGCGTGGTGCTCGGGATCGATCGGCTTGAGCAGCGTGGCGCACAAGGCCGGCGTGAGCGACAGCGCGAGGAATGCCGAGAAGGCGATCGACGTGGCCATCGTGGCCGCGAACTGGCGGTAGATGTTGCCGGTGGAGCCGGCGAAGAACGCCAGCGGCACGAACACCGAGATCAGCACCACGGTCACGCCGATCACGGCGCCCGAGATCTGCCCCATGGCCTTGCGGGTGGCCTGCAGCGGCGGCAGGCCTTCCTCGGCCATGATCCGTTCGACGTTCTCCACCACCACGATGGCATCGTCCACCACGATCCCGATCACCAGCACCATGCCGAACATGGTCAGCACGTTGATCGAAAAGCCCATGGCCATCAGCACGCCGAAGGTACCCAGCAGCGCCACCGGCACCACGATGGTCGGGATGATGGTGTAGCGGAAGTTCTGCAGGAACAGGAACATCACGATGAACACCAGCACCACGGCTTCGATCAGCGTGTGCACCACTTTCTCGATCGAGACGGACACGAACTTGGAGGTGTCGTACGGCACCACGTAGTTCACGCCCTGCGGGAAGAACTTCTTGAGCTCTTCCAGCTTGGCCTTCACCGCCTTGGCCGTGGCCAGGGCATTCGCGGACGGCGTGGGCTGCACGCCCAGGCCCACGGCGTCCTTGCCGTTCAGGCGCGCGCTGGTGTTGTAGCTCTGCGAGCCCAGTTCGATGCGGGCCACGTCCTTGAGGCGGACAGCCGAGCCGTCCGTGTTGGCGCGCAGCACGATGCGGCCGAACTCTTCGGCCGACGACAGCTGACCCTGCACCACGATGGTGGCCGCCACGGGCTGGCCCGTCTCGGCCGGCAGATCGCCCAGGTTACCGGCGGACACCTGCGCGTTCTGCGCGCGGATGGCGGCGTTGACCTGGTCGAGCGACAGGTTGAAGCCCTTGAGCTTGGCCGGGTCCACCCAGATCCGCATGGCGCGTTCCGAGCCGAACTGCGTGAGCGTGCCCACGCCGGCCACGCGCTGCAGTTCGGGAACCACGTTGCGCGCCGCGTAGTCGTTCAGCGCCTCGATGCTCACGTCGGGGCTTTCCGTCGTGAGCATGGCGAACATCAGGAAGTTGGAGCGCGACTGCTCCACGCGCACGCCCTGCTGGGTCACGGCGCTCGGCAGCCGCGGCGTGGCGCGCGAAAGCCGGTTTTGCACGTCCACCTGCGCGAGGTCGGCATTGGTGCCGGGCTCGAAGCTCAGCACGATGCTGCCGGTGCCGTTGGCCTGGCTGGTCGTCTCGACGTAGGCCAGGCCGCTCGCACCGTTCATCTCGCGCTCGATGACGGCCAGCACGCTGTCCTCCAGCGTCTGGGCGTTGGCGCCAGGGTAGGCCACCGACACCTGGATGGTCGGCGGCGCGACGGCGGGGTACTGCGCGATCGGCAGCCGCGTGATGGAGATGGCCCCCATCACGATGATGAAAATGGTGATCACCCACGCGAAGATGGGGCGCTCGATGAAGAACTTGGCCATGTGCCGCGCTCCTTCTTATGGCTTGGCCGGAGCGGAAGCGGCGGACGCAGCGGGAGCCGCCGCAGAGGCGGGCGCACTGGGCGCCGCGGCGCCAGCGCCGCCGGCCTGCCAGGCCACGGGCTGCACCACGATCGGATCGCCGGGCTTGCCGCGCGGCAGCTTCTGGAAGCCGTCCACCATGACCTTCTCGCCCGTCTGCAGGCCTTCGAGCACCACCCAGTTCGTGCCCTGGGCCGGCCCGAGCTTGATGGGGCGCGGCGTGAGGTGGTTGTCCGCGCCCACCACCATCACGGTGTCGCCCTTGGCGGAGCGGGTCACGGCCTGCTGCGGCAGCAGCACGCCGCCGGCCACCTGGGCCTGCTCCAGGCGCACGCGCACGTAGAGCCCCGGGAGCAGCTGGCGATCGGTGTTGGGGATCTCGGCGCGCAACGTGACCTGGCCGCTGGTCGGGTCCACCGTCAGGTCGGTGAAGAGCAGCTTGCCGGTCTGGGGATAGAGGCTGCCGTCTTCCAGCACGACGCTCACGCTGGCCGAGCCCTTGCCGGCCTGCTTGTACTTGCCGCTGGCCAGGCCCGCCTTGAGCTTGAGTGCTTCGGAGGCGGACTGCGTGAAGTTCACGTACAGCGGGTCGATCTGCTGGATGACCGCCAGCTCGGTGGCCGAGCCCTGGCCCACCAGCGCGCCTTCGGTCACCAGCGCACGGCCGATGCGGCCGGAAATGGGGGCGGTCACGGCCGCGTAGCCCACGTTGATCTGCGCCGTGGTCACGGAGGCGCGGGCGGCGGCGAGGTTGGCTTCGGCGGTCTTTTGCGAGGCGACGGCGTTGTCGTATTCCTGCTTGCTGATTGCGTTGACGGCCACGAGCGGCTTGTAGCGCTCGGCCAGCGCGCGGGTCTGGGCCACGTTGGCATCGGCCTGCGCCACGCTCGCCCGGGCGCTTTCCAGCGAAGCCCGGTAGGGCGCGTCGTCGATGGCGAAGAGCTTCTGCCCGGCCTTCACGTCGCTGCCTTCGGTGAAGAGGCGTTTTTGCAGGATGCCCGCGGCCCGTGCACGCACTTCGGCGACGCGGGAGGCTTCCAGCCGGCCGGGCAGCTCGGTCACGAGGCCCACGTCGCCGGGCGCCACGGTGACCACGCCCACCTGGGGCGGGGGAGGTGCACCGCCACCGGCCTGGGCCGGGGCTTCGCTCTTGCCGCAGGCCACCAGGACGGTGGCGGCGACCAGGCTGAGGCAAAGGGCCACGACCCGGCGTGCGGGGTGGAGGGCGGCAGCGGAAACGCCAAGATCGTCACTGAGGCGAGGCATGAAAGTCCTTCCGGAAATGCGCTGATTGAAAAGGCCATGCAGGCACGGAGATGTCTTTGATCGGCATCAACCACGCAGATGGCCCTTGAATTCGGTGCGCGATTATACATACAAACATGAATGTATAATTGCTGCGGAGCGCTGGCGCCGTCCTTTCCACGGGGTAGGCAATGCCAGAAAAACGCGGACATCGAACACAAAAGGAGACATGCCCCATGGCCCGACGCACCAAAGAAGACGCCGTTGCGACACGCAATAGTTTGCTGGATGCGGCCGAGCAGGTCTTTTACCAGAAGGGTGTGTCGCACGCGTCGCTCAATGAGATCGCGCAGGCCGCCGGTGCCACGCGGGGCGCCATCTACTGGCATTTCAAGGACAAGGTCGATCTGTTCAACGCGATGATGGAGCGCGTCACCTTGCCGTCGGAGCGCGCCAACGGCGAATGCGAGAGCAACGAAGACATGGCGCCGCTGCAGCGCATGCGCGGCGTGATCGACCTGGTGCTGCGCAACCTGGCGCAGGACCAGCGCATGCAGCGCGTCTTCGAGATCGCTTTCTTCCGGGTGGAATACGTCGAGGAACTGGCAGGCGTGCGCGACCGGCACATCGCCGCCTGCGGCGCCTTCCGCGAGCAGCTCGCCAACGACCTGCGCCTGGCCGCCGAAAGCCAGAAAGTGCAGCTGCCCATGCCCCCGCAGATCGCGGCCATCGCCTTGCAGGCGATCTTCGAAGGGTTGCTGCAGGGCTGGATCCTGAACCGCGCCAATTTCGACCTCCCGGCGACCGGCCGTGCCTCGGTGGACGCCTACCTGCGCGGGCTGGGGCTGGAGCTGCCCCCGCTGCCGGACTGGCTGCAGGACTGCTCTTTGCGGGACGTGTGCCCACACGCTGCGAGGGCCGTGCCATAATCGCCGACTGATCGGGCCGCAATGGCCCGCTGTGCGGCTGTAGCTCAGTGGATAGAGTATTGGCCTCCGAAGCCAAGGGTCGTGGGTTCGATCCCCGCCAGCCGCACCATCGATGATCGCCGCAGTGCCGGACAACGCACTGGGTTCTCCCTCTTTTTTCATTCCTTCCGATTCGCGTCCGGCGTTATCTCCGCATCAGCGGCGCCTTCGCAACGCATCGCGCTTTTCACGCCGCTCCAGCCACAACGACAGCGCCACGCGCGCGGCCAGCAGGGCCACGGTGGTGGCCAGGGCGCCGGTGGACAAGGGCGCTGCCGGAGCCGCTTGCATGGCGGGCGCGGGCAAAGGCGTGACGGGCGTGAGCGCCGAGTTGGCATCGGCCCCGCCCTTGCGGGGCTCGACCGGGTCGAGCAAGGTCTCGGGGGCGGCGGCATGCGAGCCGTGCTCGGCCGCGTACACCTTGGTGAATTCCGCGCCCAGCAGGAAGATCTGCGCGGCGTAATACACCCAGATCAGCACCACCGCGATGGCGCCGGCGGCGGCATAGGTCGAGCTCAGGCCCGCCTTGCCCACATACAGGCCGATCAGCACCTTGCCCACCTCGAACAGCACGGCGGTCACCGCGGCGCCCACCCACACGTCGCGCCAGGCGATCGGCACCGAGGGCATGAACTTGAAGATCATCGCGAACAGCACGCAGCTGATGCTCATCGACAGCAAGGTGTTGATGCCCATCAGCATCAACTCCCAGCCCGGCATCAGGGCGCCGAGCCACGTGCCCGCCGCCGCCACCGCGGCGCTGACGGTGAGCGAGGCCATGAGCAGGAAGGCCAGGCCGAGGATCAGCCCGAACGACAAGAAGCGCGCGCGCAGCAAGCCCCAGATGCCGCTCGGCTTGGCGGGCTCCGGCACGTGCCAGATGCGGTCGAGCGCGCTCTGGATCTCGCCGAACACCGTGGTCGCGCCGATGCCCAGCAGCACCAGGCTGATGGTGCTGGCGATGATGCCTTCTGTGGGCTCGCGGGCGCTCTTGATCAGGCCCTGGATGGCGAGCGCTCCGTCGCGCCCCACCAGGCCGGAGATCTGTCCTTCGATGGTCCCGCGCACGGCGTCCTGTCCGAACACGGCACCGGCGATGGAGATCACGATGACGAGCAGCGGCGCAATGGAGAACGCGGTGTAGTACGAGATGGCGGCCCCCATGCTGGGGGCGTAGTCGTCGAGCCAGGCCTGGCAGGATTTCTTGGCGAGTCGAAAAAGGGTCGAGGCGTTCATTGCGGTTCCGGGATCAGGTCTCTGGTGTAACCAATCGCATTGCCGCAGGCTGTAGGAGGGGGCCGGAAGCGCCCTTCGCCGGTCCCGTTCGTTCCCCACGGGGAGCCCGTCCGATGCCGGGCGAGGGCGCCGTCCCACACGGTGGTTGCCGCAGGCGGTGCGGTAATCCGGTCATTCCCAGAACCTTTGCGAGGTCCGTGCATGTCCCGTTCGCACCGCCAGTGTTCCGATAAAGCCAAGCCCCGGGAGATCAAGCGCCAGCGCCAGCGGGAGGCGATGTTCAAGCCGGCCGGGCGGGGCGGCGTGCCGTTCTATCCCGATCCCGAACCGCCCGTGTGGAAACCGCTGGGCTGATGCCGCGGCCGCTGTGCCGGCGCCCTACGGCGTGGCACAGGCCCCGTCCACGAACACCCGCAACTCGCCGCTCTGGAAGGCGGTCCATTGCTCGTCGCTGGTGAGCGGCGCGGTCACGACGACGGCCACGCGGTCCTGCGGCGTGGTGTGGGCGGAAAAATCGATGCGCAGGTCTTCATCGCACAGGCGCGCCTGTGAGAAAGGGTGGTGCCGCTCTATGTAGTAGAGCTGCGTGGAGGCGTGCGCCCACAGCGCCTGGCCGTTCGACAGCAGGAAGTTGAACGTGCCGTGCGGGGCGATGCGCGCGGCCAGTTCGCGCAGGGTGATGGTCAGTTCCGCAATGCTGGGCACGCCCGCGTGGGACTTGGCCAGCTCCTGCATGATCCAGCAGAAGGCATGCTCGCTGTCGGTCGTGCCCACGGGGTGGAAGTGCGAATGCAGCCGTGGGCGGAAGTCCTTGAGGTCGCCGTTGTGCGCGAACACCCAGTACCGGCCCCACAGCTCGCGCACGAACGGGTGGCAGTTCTGCAGCGAGACGCTGCCCTGCGTGGCCTTGCGGATGTGGGCGATGACGTTGCGGCTCTGGATGGGGTAGCGGCGGATCAGCTCGGCCACGGGCGAGTCCACCGCACGCTGGTGGTCCACGAAATGGCGCAGGCCCTTGTCTTCGAAGAACGCGATGCCCCAGCCGTCGGAATGGTCCGCCGTGTTGCCGGCACGCTGCGCGAACCCCGTGAAGCTGAACGTCACGTCGGTCGGCGTGTTGGCATTCATTCCGAGCAACTGGCACATGGCGGGCTTTGGGGAGAAGAAAGGTCGAAGGACGAAAGGCGAGGGACGGGATCGGGTTCAGCGCCCCGGCGCCGCGGCTTTGGGCGCGCGCAACTGCCAAGCGGCCACCAGGGCCAGTAGGCACAGGCCGGTGAGCAGCAGGAAGGTTTCGCCGAAGGCGGCGATGCGCGCCGGGCTGCTGACCGCGTTCTGCAGCGAGTCGCCATGCGCGGCGATGCGCCATTCGAGCACGATCCCGCACAGGCTCACGCCGGCCGCGCCGCCCAGCATGCGCACGAAGCTGATGGCGCTGGAGCCCTGCGCGATGAGCGGCTTGGCCAGCGGCCGCATGGCGCCCAGGTTGAGCGAGGGCAGGATGAAGCCGAGCCCGATGCGGCCCAGCACCGCGAACACCACCAGCATCCACAGCCCGCTGGTCAGATCGACCAGCACCATGAGCGCGAACGAGATCGCCAGCAGCGCCAGGCCCGTGCCCACCAGCCAGTGCGTGGGGTGCCGGTCGGCCAGCCGGCCCACGATGGGAATGGTGATGGCCAGCACGATGCCCGCCGGCAGCATGATGGTGCCCACGTGCGAGGCCGACAGTTGCAGGCCCAACTGCATGAACACCGGCAGCAGGTAGGTGGAGCCGAAGAGCGCCGTGCCGTAGATGAAGGCCACGATGCTGCCCATGGCGAACTGCCGGTATTCGAACAGGCGCAGGTCCATGAGCGGCGTGGCGCCGCGCGCCAGTTGCCGGCGCTGCCACGCGATGAAGACGGCCAGGGCCGCGAAGGCCGCCAGCAGCAGCGCGCCGGCCTGCAGGCCCGGTCCGCCGTGGAGCGCCACCAGGCCGTTGAGCAGGCACAGCGTGCCGACCGCGCCCAGCACCAGCCCGCGCCAGTCCAGCGCGTTGCCGGACTGGCCGGCCACGGCGCCGCCGGGGCTGCTGACCGGCACGAACCGGTAGGCCAGCGCGATGGAGGCGATGCAGAACGGCACCACCATGAAGAAGATCGAACGCCAGCCGAACCAGTCCACCAGCAGCCCGCCGATGCTCGGGCCGATGGCCGGGGCCAGGACAACGCCCATGCCGAAGATGCCGCTCGCGCGGCCCTGCTCGTGCGGCTGGAAGGCGTAGAGGATGATGACCGCAGGAATCGGCTGCACCACGCCCGCGGCCAGCCCTTCAAGCACCCGGGCGGCCAGCACCAGCCCGTAGTGGCTGGCCACGCCGCCGCCGATGCCTCCCACCAGCAGCAGCACCATGGCGCCCACGTAGGTCGCGCGGTAGCCGAAGCGGGCCAGCAGCCAGGGTGTGGTGAGCATGGCGACCGTTGTGGCCACCATGAAACCCGACGACACCCACTGCGCGCGTTCCTGGCCGAGCGTGAAGTAGTGGCTCATGTCGGGAATGGCCACGTTCACGATGGTCGACGACATGATGGAGGCCATCGTGCCGACCATCACGGACAGCAGGAGCAGCCAGCGGTAGCGCTCGCCGTACCGTTCGCGCAGCAGGGCGGTGGAGCCGGGACCGGTCATCGGGCGGAAATCGGGCAGGGCCGGCCGGATCAGGTCCGCTCGGACCAGAGCTTTCCGCCGGTGGCCCAGTTCTCGCGCTTGACGTCGGTGATGAGGATGTCCACCGAGTCGGGCGAGCCGCCGAGGATTTCCACCGACACGCGGGTGATCTCTTCCACCAGCTTTTTCTTCTGTTCGATGGTGCGGCCTTCCATCATTTCGATGTGGTACGTCGGCATGTCGGTCCTTCAGGGGAGTTCAAAAAAGGGAGCGGCCATCATATCGGCGCGCCGGCCGCTGCGCCCTGTGGCGCGGAGCCCGTTCCGGCCGCGCACCGGGGGCACAGGCAGGCGGTGCCGCGCTGGCCGGGGGCCAGTTGCGCCAGGGCCTGCGCGGACACGGCGGCCGCCATGCACCAGCAATCCGCGGCGGGGGCGCCGGCTTCGATGGCGCACTGGTTGCGCCCGCCGCACAGGGGGCAGCGGGACGAGTCGGCGGGGGTGGAGGGCGGCGGCGCGGCGGTCATGGCATCGGGCAAACGTGCCAGTGTAGACCCCACCAGCGCGCGGGGATGCCGCACAGGGGAATGAATGAAAATGCCTTCCAGCGCATATTCTTCTAGGGCATATTGCTATCAATTAAGTAGCAATGGCGATCCGGGCGACCGGGGCATCCGCCCGTCCTGCCGGGCTCGGCGGGGCCCGTGCGCGTCAGCGCGCGAGGGCCGGCGCGTGCCGCGCTGCCGCGAGCGCCGGGCCGGCGCCATCGGCGTTGCCGACGCGGAACACCGCCACCGCACGCACCAGTTGCGCCGTCTGCGATTCCAGCGAGCCGGTGGCCGCAGCCGCCTCTTCGACCAGCGCCGCGTTCTGCTGCGTCACGGTGTCCATCTGGGAGATGGCCTGGTTGACCTGCTCCAGCCCGGTGGTCTGCTCCTGGCTGGCCACGCTGATCTCGCCCACAAGGTCGGTCACGCGGCGCACGCCGTCCACCACCTCGCGCATGGCTTCGCCGGCCTGCTCCACCAGCCGGTTGCCCGAGTCCACGCGCTGCACCGAGTCGTCGATCAGGCCCTTGATCTCCTTGGCCGCCGCCGCGCTGCGCTGCGCCAGCGTGCGCACCTCGCCCGCCACCACCGCGAAGCCGCGGCCCTGCTCGCCGGCGCGGGCGGCCTCGACCGCCGCGTTCAGCGCCAGGATATTGGTCTGGAAGGCGATGCCGTCGATGACGCCGATGATGTCCACGATCTTGCGCGAGGCCGCGTGGATCTCGCCCATCGTGGAGACCACGTTGCCCACCACCTCGCCGCCGCGCACGGCCTTGTCCGAAGTGGCCTGCGCGAGCTGGTTGGCGGTGCGCGCGTTGTCGGCGTTCTGGCGCACGGTGGCGGTCATCTGCTCCATGGACGCGGCCGTCTGCTGCAGCGCGCTGGCCTGCTCTTCGGTGCGGCTGGACAGGTCCAGGTTGCCGCGCGCGATCTCGCTGGAGGCCACGGCGATGCCCTCGGCCCCGTGGCGCACCTGGCCCACGGCGGTGCGCAGCTGCTCGCCCATGGCGTTCAGCGTGCGCAGCAGCTGGCCGGTCTCGTCCTGCGCGGTGCTGTCGGACGACACGGTGAGGTCGCCCGTGGCCACGGTCTTGGCCATGGACACGGCGTCGTGCAGCGGGTGGGTGATGCTGCGGGTGATTCCCACGGCCAGGGCCAGGGCGATCAGGGTGGCCAGCGCGCCCAGGATGATCAACTGCAGACGTCCGCTCTGGTAGTTGGCCTGCACGGCTTCGGAGGATGCGTTGATCTGCGCGCGCTGGAAGTCCAGCAGGGCCTGCAGCGCCTGCAGGTATTGCTCGCCCGCGGGGGTGAAGTCGGCGTTCAGGATGCGCTCGGCGTCTTCTGAACGGCCTTCGGCCTTGGCCTTGTAGATGGCGTCGCGGGCGACGACGAAGCGCTTGCGCTCTTCGCCGACCTTGTCGAACAGGGCCTGCTCCTGCGGGCTGCTGATGAGCTTGGACAGCTGGCTCTGCTGCTCGGACGACATCTTGGAGGCCGCCGCGTTGTCCGCCGCGAACTGCTGCGCCAGGGTGGAGTCGGTGCTGCGAGCCACCACGCTGTGGCGGCGCACGTTGCTGAAGATGGTGCGGTACCAGTCGGAGATGAGCCGCTCCTTGGTCAGGGGCAGCGCCATCATCGAAGCCGTCTCCTGCGCCACCGACTGCAATTTCCAGGTGCCCACGCCCAGCATGGTGACGATGAAGAGGATGAGCACGCCGAAGGCCAGGCCCAGGCGTTTTCCGATGGAGATGTTTTGGAGATTCATGGTGAAGATAGGGAAAACCCTTGGTTGGTGGGCGATTCTCTCTGTATTGCTCTAGCGCAACTACAAACCCTTACGCCTTGCCGGAACATATGGATTTACCCGGATACCCCTGTTAAGCCGTGTTTTTCGGGCGCCCAACGAAAACGGGGCACCCGGAATGGGTGCCCCGTCGAAGGGGGGCCGGCCGGCACTCGGGGTGCCGGCTAGGCGTAACGTACCGAGCCGCTTCAGCGCACGGCGGTGCCGGCCTTCACCTTCAGCCGCCAGGCGTGCAGCAGGGGCTCGGTGTAGCCGCTGGGCTGCTCCACGCCCTTGAAGACGAGGTCGCACGCGGCCTGGTAGGCGGCCGATTCGGCGAAGCGCCCGGCCATCTTCTGGTACAGTGGATCGCCGGCGTTCTGCTGGTCCACCACGGCGGCCATGCGCTCGAAGGTTTCGCGCACCTGCGCTTCGGTCACCACGCCGTGCAGCAGCCAGTTGGCCATGTGCTGGCTGCTGATGCGCAGCGTGGCGCGGTCCTCCATCAGGCCCACGTTGTGGATGTCGGGCACCTTGGAGCAGCCCACGCCCTGGTCGATCCAGCGCACCACGTAGCCCAGGATGCCCTGGGCGTTGTTGTCCAGCTCCTGTTGCTTTTCGGCATCGCTCCACTGCGGCGTGGCGGTGACCGGCACCGTGAGCAGGCCGGTCAGCAGGTTGTCGCGCTCGGCGTTGGCGTCGGTATTTTCCAATGCCTTCTGCACCTCGGCCACGTTGACCTGGTGGTAGTGCAGCGCGTGCAGCGTGGCGCCCGTGGGGCTCGGGACCCAGGCGGTGTTGGCGCCGGCCTTGGGGTGGGCGATCTTCTGTTTGAGCATCTCGGCCATCAGGTCGGGCATGGCCCACATGCCCTTGCCGATCTGCGCCTTGCCCCGCAGGCCGCACGACAGGCCCACGAGCACGTTGTTCTTCTCGTACGACTGGATCCAGGCGCTGGCCTTCATGTCGCCCTTGCGCACCATGGGGCCGGCCTGCATGGCGGTGTGCATCTCGTCGCCCGTGCGGTCCAGGAAGCCGGTGTTGATGAACGCCACGCGCGCCGAGGCCGCGGCGATGCAGGCCTTGAGGTTGACGCTGGTGCGGCGCTCCTCGTCCATGATGCCCAGCTTGACGGTGTTTTCGGCCAAGCCCAGCAGCTGCTCCACGCGGCCGAACAGGTCGCTGGCGAAGGCCACCTCGGCCGGGCCGTGCATCTTGGGCTTGACGATGTAGACGCTGCCCTTGCGCGAGTTGCGGATGTCGCCCTGCCCCTTGCCCTGCAGGTCGTGCAGCGCGATGGTGGTGGTGACCACGGCGTCCAGGATGCCTTCGGGAATCTCGCGCTGCGTGCCCTGCGCATCGGTCCACAGCACGGCCGGGTTGGTCATGAGGTGGCCCACGTTGCGCAGGAACATGAGCGAGCGGCCGTGCAGGCGCACCTCGCCGCTGCCGTCCGGGGCGGTGTACAGGCGGTCGGGGTTCAGGCCGCGCGTGAAGGTTTTGCCGCCCTTGCTCACCTGCTCGGTGAGGTCGGCCTTCAGGATGCCCAGCCAGTTGGCGTAGCCGTTGACCTTGTCCTCGGCATCGACGGCGGCCACGGAGTCTTCCAGGTCCAGGATGGTCGAGAGCGCGGCTTCCACCACCAGGTCGCTCACGCCGGCGGGATCGGTCTTGCCGATGGGCGTGCTGCGGTCGATCTGCAGGTCCAGGTGCAGGCCGTGGTGGCGCAGCAGCACGGACGAAGGCGCCGACGCCTCGCCCTGGTAGCCCACGAACTGGGCCGGTTCCTGCAGGCCGGTGGTGCCGCCGCCCTCCAGCGCGACGACCAGTTGGCCGCCTTCCACGCGGTAGCCGGCGGCGTTCTTGTGCGTGCCCTGGGCCAGCGGCGCGGCCTGGTCGAGCACCTCGCGGGCGAACGCGATCACGCGGGCGCCCCGCACGGGGTTGTAGCCCTGGCCCTTCTCGGCGCCGTCGGTCTCGGGAATGGCATCGGTGCCGTAGAGCGCGTCGTACAGCGAGCCCCAGCGCGCGTTGGCCGCGTTGAGTGCATAGCGCGCGTTCAGGATCGGCACCACCAGCTGCGGGCCGGCCTGCGTGGCGAGTTCGTCGTCCACGTTGGCGGTGGTGGCCTGCACATCGGCCGGCTGGGGCACCAGGTAGCCGATCTGTTCGAGGAAGGCGCGGTACGCCGCCATGTTCTGCACCGGGCCCGGGTTGGCGCGGTGCCAGGTGTCGAGTTCGGACTGCAGGCGGTCGCGCTCGGCCAGCAGGGCGATGTTACGAGGCGCCAAGTCGGAAACCAGCGCGCTGAAGCCTTTCCAGAACGCCTCGCTGTCCACACCCGTGCCGGGCAGGACCCGGTCTTCGACGAAGCGGTGCAGGGAGGTGGCCACTTGCAGGCCGTGAACGGTGGTGCGGTCGGTCATGGAGGTCTCTTGGGTCTGGGAAAGGGTGGATGCGAACCGGCAACGGCCGCCAGGGACCGTCACCACGATGTCGACCCACTGTATTGCAAATCTTTCCAGACATAAACCGCCTGAAAATCTCAGAACCAGTGACTTTTACGCACAAATGAAGAAAGCGGCGGCGGAGTCCGGGCGGGGTTGCGCCGCCGCCCGGAGCGCCTTGTGGGGCCCGTCAGCCGCGCCCGGCCATGGTCCGCGCGTCCACCCTTCGGTCGTACTCGTCGCCCGTGAGAAACCCCAGCGCCACGGCGGCGGCCTTCGGCGTGATGCCGCGCTCCATGGCCTCGCGCGTGATGCGGGCCACGCGGTCGTAGCCCAGCACCGGGTTCAGGGCGATGGCCAGCAGCAGGGCGTTGTCCACGTTGGCGGCCAGGCGCTCGGTGTCGGCCTCGATGCCCTGCACCAGCCGCTCGGAGAACACGCGGGCGCTGTCGGCCAGCACGCGGATGGACTGCAGCAGGTTGTAAATGAGCACCGGCTTGGCCACGTTCAGCTCGAAGTGGCCCGACGCGCCGGCCAGCGTGATGGTGGTGTGGTTGCCCATCACCTGCCAGGCGGCCTGTGCCACTACCTCGGCGATGGTCGGGTTGCGCTTGCCCGGCATGATCGACGAGGTGAGCCCGTCGTCCGGGATGCGCAGCTCGCCCAGGCCGCAGCGCGGGCCCGAGCCCAGGAGCCGCAGGTCGTTGGCGATCTTGGCCAGCGACGCGGCGACCACGTTCAGGGCGCCGGACACCTCCACCAGCGCATCGTGCGCGCCCATGCCCTCGAATTTGCTCGGGTTGGGCGTGAAGGCCATGCCGGCCAGCGCGCTGGCCTCCTCGCAGAACGCCACGTCGAAGCCGGGCGGCGCATTCAGTCCCGTGCCGGCCGCGGTGCCGCCCTGCGCCAGCAGGCACAGGCGGGGCAGCGTGGCGTGCAGCCGGTCGATGCCATGGCCCACCTGGCGGGCGAAGGCGTCGAAGCCCTGGCCCAGCGTCATGGGCACGGCGTCCATCAGGTGGGTGCGCGCGATCTTCAGCACGCCGGCGAAGGCGGTGGCCCGCTCCTGCAGGCGCGACTGCAGCAGCGTGAGCGCGGGCACCAGGCGGTCGCGCAGCTCCAGCGCCGTCGCCAGGTGCATCACGGTAGGAAAGCTGTCGTTGGACGACTGCGAGGCGTTCACGTGGTCGTTCGGGTGCACCGGGCTGCGCGTGCCCGGCGGCTGGCCCAGGCGCTGGTTGGCGCGGTTGGCCAGCACCTCGTTGGCGTTCATGTTGGTCTGCGTGCCCGAGCCCGTCTGCCAGATGGTGAGCGGAAAGTGCGCATCCAGCAGGCCGGTGCGCAACTCCTCGGCGGCGGCCTCGATGGCATCGGCGCGCAGGGCGTCCAGCGTGCCCAGGCGGCGGTTGGCGCGGGCCGCGGCCTGCTTTTGCAGGCCGAAGGTGTGCAGCAGGCAGGCCGGGAAACGCTCCTCGCCGATGTCGAAGACCGCGAGCGCGCGCTGGGTCTGTGCGCCCCACAGGCGGTCGGCGGGAATCTCGACCGGCCCGAAGGCGTCGTGCTCGGTGCGGGTGGCGGCGCCCATGCGGTCAGTCCAGCGAGATCCTGGCCTCGGCCGCCACCTTGCGCCAGCGCTCCACCTCGGTGGCGGTGTGTTTGGCCAAGGCGTCCGGCGTGTACTGGTCGTCCGGCAGCATGCGGATGCCCTGCGCGGCCATCCTGTCGGTCCAGGCCTTGTCGGCCAGGGCCTTGGTGTAGGCCTGGTAGACCTTCTGGACGGCCTCGCGCGGCGTGCCCTTGGGGGCGTAGATGCCGTACCACGTGGCGGTTTCGAAGCCGGGAATCACCTTCTGGCCCAGCGGGGGCACGCCCGGGAACTGCGGCATGGCCTTGTCGGCGGTGAGTGCCACGGCGCGCACGCGGTCGCCAGCCAGCTGGGGCAGGGCGGTGTTGGTCTGGTCGAACATGGCATCGACCTGGCCGGCCACCAGGTCGGTCATGGCCGGGGCCGCGCCCTTGTACGACACGGAGGTGATCTCGACCTTCGCGCGGCTGGCGAACAGCGCCGCCACCAGGTGCGAGGTGGAGCCCACGCCGGCATTGCCGAAGTTGAGCTTGCCCGGGTTCTGCTTGCCGTAGGCGATCAGGTCCTCGGCCGTCTTGTATGGCGAGTTCTTGCCCACCAGCAGCACCAGGGGCGTGTCGGGGAAGCGGAAGACGGCGTCGAAGTCCTTCACCGGGTCGTAGGCCAGCTTCTTGTACAGCGAGGGCGCGGCGCCCATGTACCCCATGTGGCCGACCAGAAAGGTGTAGCCGTCTGCCGGCGCGCGCGCCGCCTTGGCGCTGCCGATGGTGCCGCCGGCGCCCGGCGTGTTCTCGATGATGATCTGCTGGCCCAACTGCGTGCTGGTGCGCTGCGCGATGTCGCGCGCCATGGCGTCGGTGGGGCCGCCGGCGGCGAAGGGCACGATCCAGGTGAGCGGCTTGGCGGGGTAGCCCTGCGCCTGGGCGGCGAAGGCGAGGGTGGCGGCGGCCAGCGCCACGGCGGCGCGGCGGAAGGTCGAAGGTTGCATGCTTGTCTCCGGTTGACGTTCTTGGGAATCAGCTTGTCTGCGCGCGCGACAGGGCCAGGGCGCGGTCCACCATCCCGGGCGCGGCGCCCAGGTAGTTGCGGGGATCGGTGAGGCGGTCGATCGCCGCGCGGTCGAAGTGCGCCGACACCTCGGGCAGCCGCGCCAGCGCATCGGCCAGCGTGCCGCCCTGCGTGTTCACGGTGCGGCAGGCGCCGTAGACGATGTCGTGTGCCTGCTGGCGGCCGGTGAACGGGGCCAGGCCCATCATCACGGCCTCGGCCACGATCAGGCCGTCCGTCATGTCCAGGTTCTTCGCCATGCGGTCTTCGTTGACGATCAGGCCGCCGAGCATGAAGCGCGCCTGGTTCAGGGCCCCGGCGGTGAGCACGAAGCTCTCGGGAATGGCGATCCATTCGGCGTGCCACGGGCCGGTGGCGCGCTCCAGGTCCTGCACCATGGCGTCCAGCATCAGGCCGGCATGCTGGCGCACGGACTTGGATGCCGCCAGCATCAGCTCGCTGGAGATCGCATTGCGCTTTTGCGGCATGGTGCTGCTGGCGCCGCGGCCGGGCACGAAAGGCTCGAACACCTCGCCGAACTCGGTGGCCGACAGCAGCATCACGTCGTAGGCGATCTTGCCCAGCGAGCCGGTCACCAGGGCCAGGAAGTTCACCGCCTCGGCCAGGCCGTCGCGTGCCACGTGCCAGGTGGTGGCGGGCACGCCCAGCTGCAGCTCCTCCATCAGCAGGCCCTGCACCTCCAGCCCGCGCTCGCCCAGCGAGGCCAGCGTGCCCGCTGCGCCGGCGAACTGGCCGACGAGCACGCGTTTTTTCAGCTCCTGCAGCCGCTCGGCATGGCGGTCGAACATCGCCAGCCAGATGGCGGCCTTGTAGCCGAAGGTGATGGGCAGCGCGTGCTGCAGATGGGTGCGCCCGGCCATGGGCGTGTCGCGGTAGCGCTCGGCCAGGCCGGCCAGGATGCCGCGCAGGGCCGCGATGTCGGCCTCCACCAGCGCCAGCGCGTCGCGCACCTGCAGCACCGTGGCCGTGTCCATGATGTCCTGGGTGGTGGCGCCCCAGTGCACGTAGCGGCCGGCGTCGCCGCACTGCTTCACCAGCTGGTGCACCAGCGGCAGGATGGGGTAGCCGACAATGTCGGTCTCCTGGCGCAGCAGCTCGAAGTCGAGCGCGTTCAGGTCGCAGCGCGCGGCGATCTCGCGGGCCGCTTCGGCCGGAATCACGCCGCAGCGGCCTTGCGCGGTGGCCAGCGCCACCTCCACTTCGATGTAGCGGGCGACGAGCGTGCGGTCGGCGAAGATCGCGCGCATGGCGGGCGTGCCGAAAGCGTCGCGAAAGAGCAGCGAGTCGATGGCGGTGCTGGAGGCGAAGGCAGGGGTGGTCATGGTGTTGGTGGGTTGCGTCGGCGTCCGCAGGTGATTAAGTTCGGACATATGAATTATTGTGTTTATGTACGTACATAAAGAAAATCCGGATTTACCCCGGATGGAAGGCTGCGCCCATGGCTGAGCCGCGCTACGCGCTGGTGGCGCGCCATCTGTCGGAACGCATCGCCGCGGGCGAATACGTGGTGGGCGCGCTGCTGCCGACCGAGCTGGAGCTGTGCGACCGCTACGGCGTGAGCCGCCACACGGTGCGCGCCGCGATCTCGGAGCTGCAGCAATCCGGTCTGGTGTCGCGCCGCAAGAAGGTGGGCACGCGCGTGGAGGCGGCCACGCCCAATGCGCACTACCAGCAGACGCTGGCCTCGCTGGACGACCTGGTGCAGTTCGGCGCCACGCACGTGCGCGAGGTGCGCCGCATCGAAGAGGTGGTGCTCGACCGCGACCTGGCCGCGGAGCTGGGTTGCGCCGCCGGCAGCCGCTGCCTCGCCATCGCCAGCCTGCGCCGGGACGGTGCCGCGCCGCACCTGCCCATCGCCTGGACGGTGGTCTATGTGGATGCGGCCCGCTTCGACGCGCGGGAACTGGCCGAACACGTGCGCGCCGCGCCCGACGTGCTGGTCAGCAGCCTGCTGGAGGCGCAGTACGGCCTGCGCATCGCCAAGGTGCGGCAGGACATCGTGGGGGCGCTGGTGCCGGAGTCGCTGGCCGAAGAGCTGCAGGCGCCCGCCGGTTCCGCGGCGCTGAAGATCGTTCGTCGCTACGTGGACACCGGCGGCGAGCTGATGGATGTGAGCGTGACGCTGCACCCGGCCAGCCGCTACACGCTGTCGATGCAGCTCACCCGCGCGGCCGTCTAGGCGCGGCTGCGGGAGCGATCGGCGCGGGGCGGCGCGGCGCGGCCCCGTGCGATCCCATGGGGCGAAGTTTGCTATGGTATTGATAGCTGTATGCCATAGATTTTATTGTGCTGGTGCCCGATTTCGCTTGAATTCATACGTCAGCAATCAGCGCGGAACCCGCATGCATCCGTGACATCCATCCGCATAATCGGCGCCCATGGACAAGCTCAAGGCCTTCGAGTCATTCGTGTCGGTGGCAACGCGCGGCAGCCTCACCGCCGCCGCCAAGGCCGAAGGCGTGGCTCCGGCCATCATGGGGCGCCGGCTCGATGCGCTGGAAGAGCACCTGGGGGTCAAGCTCATGGTGCGCACCACGCGGCGCATCCACCTCACGCACGAGGGCAGCGCCTTCCTGGAAGATTGTCAGCGCCTGCTGTCCGACGTGGCGAATGCCGAGGCCAGCGTGTCCGCCGGCGGCGTCAAGGCCACCGGGCACCTGCGCATTACCGCGCCGGCGGGTTTCGGGCGGCGCCACGTGGCGCCGCTGGTGCCGCGCTTTCGCGACCTGCATGCCGAGGTGACCATCTCGCTCAACCTGAGCGACCGCGTGGTCGATCTGGCCGGCGAGGGGTTCGACTGCGCGGTGCGCGTGGGCGACCTGCCCGACTCTTCCCTGGTGAGCGTGCGCATCGCCGACAACCGGCGCCTGTGCGTGGCCACGCCGGCGTACCTGGCGCGCCACGGTACGCCGCGCCACCCGGGCGACCTGGCGCAGCACGCCTGCCTCACGCTCTCCAGCGACGCCTCGCAAACGCGCGGCTGGGCCTTTCGCATGCCCGCGGCCGAGGGCGGCGGCGCCGAGGTCGTGCACTTCAAGCCCGGCGGGCCGCTGGACTGCTCGGACGGGCAGGTGCTGCACGACTGGTGCCTGGGCGGCTGGGGCATCGCCTGGCGCAGCACCTGGGAGGTCGAGGCCGAGATCGCCGCGGGCCGCCTGGCCGCTGTGCTGGAAGACTTCGCCGCGCCGCCCAACGGCATCTACGTGGTCTTTCCCCAGCGCAAGCACATGCCGCTGCGCGTGCGGCTGTGGATCGACTACCTCAAGCACCATTACGGCCAGCCTGAGTTCTGGCGCCGCACGGCGGGCCCTGCCGCCACCCCATCCACCCAAGAAGGAGCCTTGCCATGACCCACCATTTCCCACCGAGGCGGCGCGGCGCGGCGCCGCGCGCCGCGGGCATGGCCTGGCCGGGTCGCGGCCGCGCGGGTGCGGCGCTGGTCCTGCTGGCCGCCGCGGCCTTGCTGGCCGCCGCGGCCTTGCTGGCCGGCTGCGCGGGCGGGCCGCCAACGGCTCCCGCTGCGCCCCAGGCGCCCGTGGCGGGACGAAGCCCGGCCCCGGAATCCGCACGGCCGGCCGCTCCCGGCCCGGGGCCTGCCGCGGCACGCGGCGCGCAGGCGATTCCTCCGGGCATCGTCAGCGTGGAGTACGACGATCCCTCCCGCTTCAGCGATGCCCGAATGGGCCCGCACGAGTCCGACCGTGCGCGCCGGGCATGGGTCGATGCCCTGTGCCAGCACCTGTCCGAACGCGCCGCCGCCGCGCTGCCCGATGGCGAGCGGCTGGCGGTGCGCATCACCGACGTGCAGCGCGCGGGCGGGTTCGAGCCCGGACGCGGCGCGCAGCTGGCGCAGGTGCGCATCGTGCGCGACGTGTATCCGCCGCGCATCGATCTGGAGTTCCAGCGGATGGCGGCCGACGGCCGCGTGCTGCAGTCCGGTCGCCGCGAGCTGCGCGATCCGTCGTTCCTGTCCCGCGCTGGGCGGGGCGGCAGCGATCCGCTGCGGTATGAAAAGGCGCTGCTCGACGACTGGGTGCGCCAGGACATCGGGGCGCCGGCGCCGCAGTGATGCGGCGCGGGCGGTGCCCCGTTGCGCTGCCTGCGCGGGTCAGCGGCCGGGCCCGACGACCGCCGGGTCCTTCAGTGCCGTGTTGATCCGGTCGATGTAGGCGCTGGCGTTGGCATTGCCCGGGTCGGGGTTGCCCGACACGTAGTACGCCAGCCCCTGCTGCAGGCCGCCATGGTCGGCCACGCGCTGGGCCAGGTTGGACGCGGCCATCCGCAACTGCGTCGTCACGCTGTCCTGGTATTGCTCGGTGGACACCTTCTGGCCGCCGACCCGTTCGTTGCCGGGGCCGCCATCCGCCCATTCGCGGCCGTCCAGGAACTTGCGGGAAATCTGCCCCAGGCCGATGGAGGTGTTGTTCTCGCCGGCGCGGCCAAGGTCGCCTTCCAGCTTCATGGCGCCTTGGAAGCCCTTGGAGAAGGCGTTGGATTCCACCTCCAGCTGCGCGCGGAACAGGTTGGGGTCGAGGCCGTATTCCCTGGCCGTGGCATCGGCCGCCTTGCCGAAGTCCGCCTGCGTCTTGATCTGCGAATCTTTTTGCGACTCGTCGCCGCGCAGCACTGGCTCGAATTTCGGGTGGACCTTGCCCGCACCTTCCGCCACGCTCTGCGTGCCGAAGTCGTTGCCTGCCGTGCCGCTGCCGGGTGCGGCAGGGCTGGCCGCGGGTGCCGGTGCGGGGGCCGTGCCGGCGGTGCTGTTTTGCGTGGGCGTAGGCGCTGGAGGGGCCGATGGGGTGCTGGCCGGGCCGGCCGACGGGCTGGGGGCCGGGCTGGCAGCCGGCGCGCCGCTGGATGGGCTGGACGGCGCATCGTCTTTCTTGCTGAGCTTTTCCAGCAGGCTGACGAGCAGCATTTCCAGGACCTTCTTGACCAGGTCCTGTGTGTCGGACTTGCCCTGGCCGTCCTTGAACAGAGTGCTGAGCTGCGTGTGGGAAATCGATGGGATCGGCATGGACATGCCTCGCAAGAATGGTGAAGCCGTCACTGTTGCGCCTTCTCGGCGATCCCGCGCGTGCATCCGAAGCGCTGCACGGGCAAGCGAAACGCGGCGCAGGCGTTGCCGTGGGCGCGCTACCATCGCGCCGCCCCCAACTCCAAGGAACGCCACATGACCACCGAAGCCCTTTTGGCCTATGCCCATTTCCTGGCCATTCTCACCATGGTCACCTTCCTGGCCAGCGAAGCCGCGCTGTGCCGCCCGGCCTGGCTGAACGCGGCCGCGGTGGAGCGGCTGGCGCAGCTGGACCGGTTCTATGGCATCGCGGCCCTGGCCGTGCTGGCCACGGGGCTGGCCCGCGTCGGCTGGGGCATCAAGGGCGTGCAGTGGTATGGAATGCAGCCGCTGCTGCATGTGAAGGTGGGGCTGTTCGTGGTGGTCGGGCTGATCTCCATCGCGCCCACCCTGCGGTTCCTGCGCTGGCGCAAGGCCCTGCGCGCCACGGGGGCGCTGCCGGACGAGGCGGCGATCCGCAGCACCCGGCGCCTGGTCATGATCGAGGCGCACCTGCTGGTGCTGATCCCGCTGGCGGCCACGTTCCTCGCGCGGGGCGTCGGCATCCGCTGAACGCCCCGCGCCCAGCAAAAAAGCCCCGCAACGCGGGGCTTTTGGACGATAGGGCGGGCCGGCGGCCGGATCAGGCGGCGGGCTTGTTGCTCAGGCACTGCTTCATGAAGGCCTTGCGCTCGTCGCCCTTGAGCGCCTTGGTCTTGGCGTCGGCGTTGCAGGTGGTCATCTTGCCCTGCTGGGCGGCCTGCTTGTCGGCGCTGAGGCAGTCCTTCATGAAGGCCTTGCGTTCGTCGCCCTTGAGTGCCTTGGTCTTGGCATCGGCGTTGCAGGTGGTCATCTTGCTCTGTTGAGCAGTGGGGGCCTTGGCCGGCGCGGAGGCGGCGGCTGCGGGGGCATCGGCGGCATGCGCCGTGGCGAAGGAGAGGGCGAGGCCGGCGGCGGCCACCACGGAGAGCAGATTCTTCATGTCGTGTTCCTGCAAAAAGTGGATAGGAAGCCCCCCGTCGACGCGCACCCCGCGAGGCTGTTCAGCATAACGTCATGGCCGAAAGTTTGGATGACGGGCGGCCCGTAGAATCGCCGCATGCTCTCCGTCAAACAGGAATTGCTCGCGGCGCTCGCCGGCGAGCTGGAAAAATTGTCGCCCGGCGCTGCCGGGCGTGCTGCTTTTGAATCCCCCAAGGTGGCCGCGCATGGCGATTTCGCCTGCACCGCCGCCATGCAGCTGGCCAAGGCCGCCAGGCAGAACCCCCGCCAGCTGGCCGAAACGCTGCGCGAGGCCCTGCTGGCCACGCCGGCCTTCGGCCGCTGGGTCGACGCGCTGGAGATCGCCGGCCCCGGCTTCATCAACATCCGCCTGAAGCCCGCCGCCAAGCAGGAAGTGGTGCGCGAAGTGCTGGCCGCCGGCGAGCGCTTCGGCCAGCAGCCGGACAACGGCCGGAAGGTGCTGGTCGAGTTCGTCTCGGCCAACCCCACGGGCCCGCTGCACGTGGGCCACGGCCGCCAGGCGGCCCTGGGCGATGCGATCTGCAACCTCTTCGCCACGCAGGGCTGGAAGGTGCACCGCGAGTACTACTACAACGATGCGGGCGTGCAGATCCACACGCTCACGCACAGCACGCAGCTGCGCGCCAAGGGCTTCAAGCCCGGCGGCGACTGCTGGCCCACCGACCCCGAGAATCCCGCCAGCAAGGGGTTCTACAACGGCGACTACATCCAGGACATCGCCAACGACTTCCTCGCGAAGAAGACGGTGCAGGCCACCGACCGCGCCTTCACGGCCAGCGGCGACGTGGAGGATGTGGAGTCCATCCGCAACTTCGCGGTGGCCTACCTGCGCCACGAGCAGGACAAGGACCTGCAGGCCTTCAACCTGAAGTTCGACGAGTACTACCTGGAGTCGAGCCTGTACACCAGCGGCCGCGTCGAGGCCACGGTGAACCGGCTGGTCGCCAACGGCAAGACCTACGAGCAGGACGGCGCGCTGTGGCTCCAATCCACCGACTACGGTGACGACAAGGACCGCGTGATGCGTAAGCAGGACGGCTCGTACACGTACTTCGTGCCCGACGTGGCCTACCACATCTCCAAATGGGAGCGCGGCTACGCCAAGGTCGTCAACATCCAGGGCACGGACCACCACGGCACCATCGCCCGCGTGCGCGCCGGCCTTCAGGCCGCCGACGTGGGCATTCCGCAGGGCTACCCCGACTACGTGCTGCACACCATGGTGCGCGTGGTCAAGGGCGGCGAAGAGGTCAAGATCAGCAAGCGCGCCGGCAGCTACGTGACGCTGCGCGACCTGATCGAGTGGACCAGCAAGGATGCCGTGCGCTTCTTCCTGCTGAGCCGTAAGCCCGACACCGAATACACCTTCGACGTCGATCTGGCCGTGGCTCAGAACAACGACAACCCGGTGTACTACGTGCAGTACGCATATGCACGTATTCGCTCCGTGCTCGCCGCTTGGCACGCGCAACGCCGGGGTGATGACCCAAATATCTCGGATGAAAAACTCGAAAGCTTGGCGCCAGCAGAACTAGAAAGTTTGGGTGAACTTGCTCGATCAGATCAAAACTTTGCGTTCATATTGAATGAACTTAAAGACGTGGACCTGTCCGCGCTCGAAGGCCCGCAGGCCCAGGCGCTGATGCTGCAATTGGCCAAATACCCCGAAATGCTCACCGCCGCGACCGAAGGCGAGGCGCCGCACGACGTCACCTTCTACCTGCGCGACCTGGCCGCGAGCTACCACAGCTACTACGACGCCGAGCGCATCCTGGTGGACGATGAAGCCGTCAAGCGCGCGCGCCTGGCGCTCGTCGCCGCCACCGCACAGGTATTGCACAATGGCCTGGCCGTGCTGGGCGTATCGGCGCCAGCCAGAATGTGAGTGTTTACGGATATGACAAAACAGCAACGTGGGGGCACCGCCATCGGCTTCATCCTCGGGGTGGTCGTGGGCCTGGGGGCGGCGCTGGGCGTGGCCGTGTATGTGACCAAGGTGCCGGTGCCCTTCCTCAACAAGGGCGGTGCGCGCAGTGCCGACCAAGACGCCGCCGAATCCCAGAAGAACAAGAACTGGGACCCGAATTCGCCCTTGTACGGCAAGAACCCGGCCCGGCCGCCCGTGCCCGCCAGTTCGACGCCCGCCGTGGCCGGCGTCGCCCCAGCGCCCGCGAGCACCGCTTCGGTGCCGGCCGCCGTGGCCGCCGCTTCGGCGCCCCGGGGTGCCGCCAGCAAGCCGGCCGCCTCGTCCGATCCGCTGGGCGACCTGGCCAAGGCCCGGGCCGCCAGCGCGCCCGGCGGTGCTGAGCCGTTCGACTACTTCGTGCAGGCCGGTGCCTTCCGCACCCAGGGTGATGCGGATGCGCAGCGCGCCAAACTGGCCATGCTGGGCTGGGAGGCCCGGGTGAGCGAGCGCGAGCAGAGCGGCCGCACCGTCTTTCGCGTGCGCGTCGGTCCCTTCACCAAGCGCGACGACGCCGAAATGCTCAAGGACAAGCTCGATGGCGCGGGCGTCGAATCCGCGCTGGTGCGCGTGCAGCGCTGAACTTTTCCCGCAGGCTGCCGCTCACAACCCTCTGACCGAACAAGGAGTGTCTTTTTCATGAAACGCCGCGAGTTTTCCCTGTCCACCGCCACGGCCGTGGCCGCTTCCGCCCTGACGCTGCCCCTGGCGACGCCCGCCATGGCCCAGGCCCGCCAATTCAAGGAAGGCAAGGACTACGTCAAGCTCGCCAAGCCCGTGGCCAGCGACGTGCCCGCCGGCAAGGTCGAGGTCATCGAGTTCTTCTGGTACAGCTGCCCCCACTGCAACGCCTTCGAGCCCACGCTGGAAGCCTGGATCAAGGCGGCGCCCAAGGACATGGTGATCCGCCGCATGCCCGTGGCGTTCAACTCCAGCTTCGCACCGCAGCAAAAGCTGTACTTCGCCCTGGAAAGCATGGGCAAGGTCGGCGATCTGCACGCCAAGGTGTTTCGCGCCGTTCACGTGGAAAAGCAGGCCCTCAACAAGGACGACCTGATCTTCGAATGGATCGGCAAGCAGGGCGTTGACGTGGCCAAGTTCAAGGAGGCGTACAACTCCTTTTCCGTGTCCAACCAGCTGCGCAAGGCCGCCCAGCTGCAGGAAGCCTACGGCGTGGAAGGCGTGCCCTCGATGGGCGTGGCCGGCCGTTACTACACCGATGGCACCATGGCCGGCAACATGCAGGGCGTCCTGCAAGTGGTGGAGTACCTTGCTTCCACCGCCGCCAAGGGCGGTTGAGTCCCCCGCTCCCATGCGATGCGAGCCCGCGTTTGCGGGCTTTTTCTTTGCTGCTCCCGGATCGCGCCAAGGGGTGGCTACAATCTTTGCAAGATTCGTGCCCTATGAGAAAACGCCTCCTACCGATCCTCCTGCTTGCCGCCCTGGCTTTCGCCATGGGGGGCGCCCGCGCCGAAAAGGCCGACCGCAACAAGCCCATGAACATCGAGGCCGACGCACTGCGCCACGATGAGCTCAAGCAAACCAGCGTCTTCACCGGCCGCGTGGTGGTCACCAAGGGCACCATCCTGCTGCGCGGCGCGCGGCTGGACGTCCGGCAGGACCCCGATGGCTTCCAGTACGGCACCATGACGGCCGAGGCCGGCAAGCGGGCCTTCTTCCGGCAAAAGCGCGACACGGCGCCCGGCATGCCCGACGAGTTCGTCGAGGGCGAGGGCGAGGTCATCGAGTACGACGGCCGGGCCGATCTGGTGCGGCTCATCCGCCGCTCGGAACTGCGCCGCTACCGCGAATCCACCCTCACCGACGAGATGGCCGGTGCCCTCATCGTCTACAACAACCTGACCGACGTGTTCACCGTCGATGGCCAGAAGGCCGCTCCCGCCGGCAGCAACACCGCGGCCACGCCCGGAGGCCGCGTGCGCGCGGTGCTCTCGCCCAAGGAGACTCCGGCCAAGGCCGGGGCGCCCGCTGCGGCCCCCACCTCGCCGGCCCCCGCGCTGCGGCCCAGCGGCGAACTGGGCGGCGGCGCGAAGTGATGGCGGCGGCACACCCTTCCGACGCCTCGGCGGCCGGCAACAACACGAGCCGGCTGGAGGTCGAGCACCTGGAGAAGTCCTACGGCAGCCGCAAGGTGGTCAAGGACGTGTCGATGGTCGTGCAAAAGGGCGAGGTCGTCGGCCTGCTCGGCCCCAATGGCGCGGGCAAGACCACCTCGTTCTACATGATCGTGGGGCTGGTGCGCAGCGACGGCGGCGACATCCGCATCGACGGCCACTCGGTGGCCGACATGCCCATCCACCGCCGCTCGCGGCTGGGCCTGTCCTACCTGCCGCAGGAGGCGTCGATCTTCCGCAAGCTGACGGTCGAGGAGAACGTTCGCGCCGTGCTGGAGCTGCAGCGCGACGAGAACGACAAGGCCCCGAGCCGCGACGAGATCGAGTCGCGCCTCACCGCCCTGCTGCAGGAACTGCGCGTGGAGCACCTTCGGGCCTCCCCGGCCCTGGCGCTCTCGGGCGGCGAGCGCCGCCGCGTGGAGATCGCGCGGGCCCTGGCCACGCAGCCGCGCTTCATCCTGCTCGACGAGCCGTTCGCGGGCATCGACCCCATCGCCGTGATCGAGATCCAGCGCATCATCGGGTTCCTCAAGGCGCGGGGCATTGGCGTGCTCATCACCGACCACAACGTGCGCGAGACCCTGGGCATCTGCGACCACGCGTTCATCATCAGCGATGGGCGCGTGCTGGCGCGGGGCACGCCCTCCGAGATCGTGGACAACGCCGAGGTGCGGCGCGTGTACCTCGGCGAGCATTTCAGGATGTGAGCATGGCGTCCACGCTGGTCATCGTGTTGACTGCGCTGCTCCCCACGGGGGCTCTCGCGCCTCGGGGCGGCCCGGCGGCACCGGTGTGATGAAGCCGGGGCTGTCGCTGCGCGTCTCGCAGCATCTGGCACTCACGCCGCAGTTGCAGCAGTCCATCCGGCTGCTGCAGTTGTCCACCCTGGAACTGTCGCAAGAGGTCGAGCAGATGCTCGACGAAAACCCCTTCCTTGAACGCACCGCCGAAGAGGCCGCGCGCGAAGAATTCGGCCTCCCGCAGGCCGATGCGCCCGTGAGCGAGGACGATCGCCACACCGAAGAGGCCATCTATTCCGGCGCGCCCGGCGAGTCCAGCGCGGCGGTGGAGTCCTCTTCGGAGGGCGATGCCGCGAGCGCCGCCGAGGCGCCGGGCAGCGCCGACGCCCCCGACTGGGAAGGCGACGGCACCGTCGAGATGGCGCCGGACGACGGCGAATGGGGCGGCGACGCCCCGGCGCGCACGCGCACGGCCGGCGAGGGCGACGAAGCCGACGCCACCGAACTGGCCCGCAGCCACGAGTCGCTCACCGCCTACCTGCACCGGCAGGCGTTGGGCCTGCGCCTGTCCGAGGTCGACACCGCCGCTTTGCGTTTTCTCATCGAGTCGCTCAACGACGATGGCTACCTGGACGAGCCGCTGCCGTCGCTCGCCGTGAGCCTGGCGGGCGAGGACGACACCGAGCAGGTCGAGGAGCTGGTGCACCGCTTCACCGTGGCGCTGGGCCTGCTGCAGAGCCTGGACCCGGTGGGCGTGGGCGCGCGCGGACTGGCCGAGTGCCTGACCCTGCAGCTCAAGGCGCTGCGCGAGGACGGCGAGGGCGACCCCGACGTGGTGCAGACCGCGCTGCGCATCTGCCAGCAGCCGCTGGAGATGCTCGCGCGGCGCGACGTGCGCCGCCTGGCGCAGGCCTGCGGTGGCGGCGAGGAGCGCACGCGCGCGGCCATGGCGCTGATCGCCCGCCTGGAGCCCCGGCCCGGCCGCGCCTTCGCCGAGGTGGAGCGCAACATCATCGTGCCCGACGTCATCGTGAAGAAGACCGGGCGCGGCACGCAGCAGAACTTCAGCGTGCAGCTCAACCCCGATGTGATGCCGCGCCTGCGCGTGCACGACATCTACGCCGGCGCGCTGCGCGGCAACCGTGGCGGCGAGGGCCACCAGGGCCTGCAGCAGCGGCTGCAGGAGGCGCGCTGGTTCATCAAGAACATCCAGCAGCGCTTCGACACCATCCTGCGCGTGTCGCGCGCCATCGTGGACCGGCAGAAGAACTTCTTCGTGCACGGCGAGCTGGCCATGCGGCCGCTGGTGCTGCGCGACATCGCCGATGAGCTGGGCCTGCACGAGTCCACCATCAGCCGCGTGACCACGGCCAAGTACATGGCCACGCCGCAGGGCACGTACGAGCTCAAGTATTTCTTCGGCTCGGGCCTGGGCACCGAGACCGGGGGCAACGCCTCCAGCACGGCGGTGCGGGCGCTCATCAAGCAGTTCGTCTCGGCCGAGAGCCCGGCCAAGCCGCTGTCGGACAGCCAGATCGCCGAGATGCTGAAGGAGCAGGGCATCGAGTGCGCGCGCCGCACCGTGGCCAAGTACCGCGAGGCGCTCAAGATCGCGCCGGCCAACCTGCGCAAGGCGCTGTAGCCCGCGCCGCGAAAGACGCCGGCCCCTCAGCCCAGCAGCTGCGGATTCAGCCGCCAGACCGTGAAGTTCAGCGCGGCGGCGAAGGTGATCCAGGCCAGGTAGGGCGCCAGCAGCGCCCCGGCCAGCGGCCGCAGCCGCCAGAACGCCACCAGGGTGGCGGCCACGCAGCACCACAGCAGGCCGATGTCGGCCAGCGCCCAGGCGCCCTGGTGCCATTGGAAGAACAGCCAGCTCCACAGCGCATTGAGCGCCAGCTGCACGGCGAACAGCCACAGCGCGCGCCGGCGCAGGGCCCCTGCGGGCTCGCGCCACACCAGCCAGGCGGCGATGCCCATCATGGCGTACAGCGCGCTCCACACCGGCCCGAACAGCCAGGTGGGCGGTGCCCAGGCCGGCTGGGTGAGCAGGGCGTAGAACTGCGGCGCCTGGACCGATGCGATGCTGCCGACCGCAGCAGCCACGAAGGCGATCGCGAGCCAGCCGGCCAGGGCGAGCCAGGTGCGTGGCGTGAGGGGGGCTCGGCCGGGGCGGGCTGGCGCCGAAGGGGTGCGCGAGGGCAGGGTGGGGGTCATCGCGCCATCATGGCCGCCAGGGGGCCTTGGCGCCGTCAGCGAAGGCCGGAAAAAAGGCGCGCGCGGGCTTGAATGCCACCCGGCGCCCCTGTGCTTTATCGCTGATTGGGGCTGCCACGCCCCAGGCTTGAGCCCGATCGCCATGCGGTCGGGTGATTTGCTATCAAATATATAGCTATGTGCCCTAGTGTTTATTGTGCTGAAGGCCGTTTTTTATCGCATGGTCAGGGCGCGGTTCGTTCCGGCCGCCGGACCGCCCCGAGACGGCGCTGCGGCCCCGTGGGCGTCGAGCTTGAAGCCGGCGACCGCATCGGCCAGCTGCGCCGCCTGCTGCTGCAGCGACTGCGCGGCGGCGGTGGCCTCTTCCACCAGCGCGGCGTTCTGCTGGGTGGACTGGTCCATCTGGCTCACGGCGCTGCCGATCTCGGCGATGCCGGTGCTCTGCTCCTGGCTGGCGTTGCTGATCTCGGCCACGATGGCCGTCACGCGGCGCACGCTGTCCACCACCTTGTCCATGGTGGCCCCGGCGTCCTGCACCAGCTTGCTGCCGGCGTCCACCTGCGTGACCGAATCGTCGATCAGCGCCTTGATCTCCTTGGCGGCGGTCGCGCTGCGCTGGGCCAGCGTGCGCACCTCGCTGGCCACCACGGCGAAGCCCCGGCCTTGCTCGCCGGCGCGGGCGGCTTCCACCGCCGCGTTCAGCGCCAGGATGTTGGTCTGGAAGGCGATGCCGTCGATCACGCCGATGATGTCCACGATCTTGCGGGCCGAGGCATCGATGCCGCCCATGGTCTTCACGACCTGGCCCACCACGGTGCCGCCGTGCGTGGCGATCTCCGAGGCGCCCGTGGCCAGCGTGTTGGCCTGGCGCGCGTTCTCGGCGTTCTGCTGCACGGTGGCGGTGAGCTGCTCCATGGCGGCCGCCGTCTCCTCCAGCGAGCTGGCCTGCTGCTCGGTGCGCGAGGACAGGTCCTGGTTGCCGCTGGCGATCTCGCTGGTGGCCAGGCGCACGGATTCGGACGAGGCGCGGATCTGCACCAGCACCGCCGCGATCTTGTCCACGAAGTGGTTGAAGGCGCTGGCGATCTGGGTGAGTTCGTCGCTGCCGTGGGTGGACAGGCGGCGCGTCAGGTCGCCGTCGCCCGAGGCGATGTCTTCCAGCGCATCGCGCACCACGCCCAGGCGGCGCAGCTGGTGGCTCACGGCCACGGTGACCAGTGCGACGGCGGCCACCACGCTCAGCAGGGTGATGACGATGGCCACCTGCAGCAGTGCGCGCACCGATTGCGTGGCCTCGGAGCGGTCGATGGCGATGGCAAGCGTCCAGGGCGTGCCCTCCACCTTGGCGGCGTAGAGCATCTGGTCGGCGCCGTCCACCTGGACGTCCGCGCGGCTGCCGTCTTCGGCCAGGCGCTTGAGGAGGCTGGCGTCCAGCGTGCCCGCGATGGCCGAGACGGGCTTGAGCGCCAGTTCCGGCTTGGCGTAGGCGAGGATCTTGCCTTCGCCATCCAGCAGCACCGCAAAGCTCTTGGGGATGGGATGGATCGCGCTGACCTTGCGGGTCACGGAGTCCAGGAACATGTCGCTGCCCACCACCGCGGTGATCTGGCCGGCCGGGCCGACCGGCTCCGCGAAGCTGATCGTGAGCTTGCCGGTGGTGGCATCCACGTAGGCGGGGGTGACCACCGGGCCACCGGCCTGCGCGGCCTGCCGATACCAGGGGCGCGAGGTGCCGTCATACCCGGGGGCCATTTTCGACAGCGAAACGTGCCGCTTGTCCGCATAGGTGAAGTACACCGCGTCGAAAGCCCCCGCCTGCTGGGTCGCCTGCAGGAAGGGAATCGGCTCCGCCTGGCCCACCGCGACTTTCAGGGAGCCGGTGACGCGCTGCTTGTCCTTGACCCATTCGGCCACCTCGCTGGCGTGGTTGCGGGTCAGTTGGCCGATCCGGGCATCCAGGTCCGCCAGCGTGTCCTTGCGCACCACGAAGAAAGTGACCAGCGCCAGGGCCAGCAGCGACAGCACGGTGATGGCGACGCAGATGCCGATGAGGCGTGCACGCAGGCTTTTGAACATGAAGTACCTTTGCAAATGGATACACACAAGGGTTCATTCTGACCATCGGTTGACTCAGAACAAACGCCAAGTCAGGAGTTCTGTTAGGTGGAAACCCGGATTCCCCGGATGGCCTGGTCTTCGGCACACCGGCCGCCCCCCAGGCCGGTGTCGGCGGCCCCTCGGCGCCGCAACGGTGCTGCCAGCGCGTATCCTCGGGGCCGTCTATGAACCAACTGCAACTTTTCCTGCCCTGCGCCGCTGGCGTCGAGGGCTTTCTGGCCGACGAGGTGCACGGCATCACCGGCCTGACCGGCCAGGACCTGCTCACCGGCCGGGGCGGCGTGCTGCTGCGGGCCTCCTGGCGCGACGCGCTGATGCTCAACCTGCACAGCCGGCTCGCGCAGCGCGTGCTGGTGCAACTCGGCCACCGGCCGTACCGCTCCGAGAACGACCTGTACGCCGCCGCGAGCGAGGTCGCCTGGGAGATCTGGTTCACCCCGCGCCAGAGCTTCAAGATCGACGTCACCGCCCAGCACAGCCCGCTCACCAGCTTGAACTTCGCCGCTTTGCGCGTGAAGGACGCGGTGGCCGACCGCTTCCGCGCCAAGACCGGCGTGCGCCCGGACGTGGACACCCAGTGGCCCGACGTGCGCATCCACCTGCACCTGACCACCGACGAGGCCACGGTGTACATCGACACCTCGGGCGAGCCGCTGTTCAAGCGCGGCTGGCGCGAGGACAAGGGCGACGCCCCGCTCAAGGAAACCCTGGCCGCCGCCATGATCGCGGCCACCGGCTGGGACCCGCAGGGCGACGTGCCGTTGTACGACCCCTGCTGCGGCAGCGGCACCGTGCTGATCGAGGCGGCGCAGATGGCCTGCCACATCCCCGCCGGCATGCAGCGGCGGTTCGCCTTCGAGAAGCTGCTGCCGTTCCAGGCCCATGTCTGGTCTGCTATCAAAAATGAAGCAGAACAGGCCATCAAACCGCCGGCAGTGGGCATCTTCGGCTCGGACGTTTCGCACCGCATGGTGGACTTCGCCCAGCGCAACGCCGAGCGCGCGGGCGTGGCCCAGGCCATCGAGCTGCGCGGCGGCGACGCGCTGCAGCGCATGCCGCCCACCGCCCAGCCCGGCGTGATGCTGCTGAACCCGCCCTATGGCGAGCGCATTGCCGCCGCGGGCACGGCCGGGCGCAGCGCGTCCGAGCGCGCCGGCCACGTGGAGCGCGCGGGCCGCGAGACGGCGCAGACCGAGGACGGCGGCGAGTTCTTCAGCCAGCTCGCCACGCACTGGAAGAAGCACTTCTCCGGCTGGCAGGGCTGGATGCTCACGCCCGACCTCAAGCTGCCCGGCAAGATGCGCCTGAAGGAGTCGCGCCGCGTGCCCATGTGGAACGGCCCCATCGAGTGCCGCCTGTTCCGCTTCGACATGGTGCGCGGCTCGGCGCGCGAGCGTCCCCCCCGGCCCGTGGAAAGCCCGCCCGATGCGGGTTGAGCTGCGCCTGCCGGCGCAGGCCGCGGGCGCAGACGCACCGCGTGCCGTGGTGGTGGACACCAACATCGTGCTGGACCTGCTGGTGTTCGCCGATCCCGCCGTGGCGCCGTTGCGCGAGCTGCTCGCCCAGGGGCGGCTGCAGTGGGTGGCCACGCAGGCCATGCGCGACGAACTGGAGCGCGTGCTGGCCTACCCGCAGATCGTGCCGCGCCTGGCGTTCTACGGCCTGGATGCCGCGGCCGTGCTGGCTGCCTTCGACGCCCGGGTGCGTGTGGTGCCCGAGGCGGCGCGCGTGCCCTCGGTGTGCAAGGATGCGGACGACCAGAAGTTCATCGACCTGGCCGTGGCGCACCGCGCCATCCTGCTGTCCAAGGACAAGGCCGTGGTCTGCATGCGCAAGCGCCTGCTGGCGCAGGACGCGCACGTGGCGACCGTGCTGGTGCTGGAACCCGCGGCGTGCGCCGCTTGAGCCTGCTCACGCCACCCGCCGCGCGCGGCGCCTCATCCCCTCACGCCTCGAACTGAAAGCCCTCGGCCGGGTGCAGGGCCCAGCGGCCCTCGCCCAGCAACTGCAGCACGTGTGTGTGGTGCGCCAGCACCGCCGGCCGATGGGCGATGCTGATGATGGAGGCGCCGCTGGCGCGCAGCCGCTCGTAAAGCGCTGCCTCGTTGGCGCCGTCCAGCGCGCTGGTGGCTTCGTCCAGGATCACGGTGCGCGGCTGGCGCACCAGCACGCGGGCGAAGGCCAGGCGCTGCTGTTCGCCGACCGACAGCTGCTTTTCCCAGTCGCGCGTGGCGTCGAGCCCGCCCACGCGTTCGGCCAGCTCGGGCAGGTGCACGTCGTTCAGGATCTGAAGCAACTGCGCGTCGTCCAGCGCGGTCGTGCGCGCCGGGTAGATCATCTGGCTGCGCAGCGTGCCGGGCTGCATGTAGGGGCGCTGGGGCAGGAAGAACACCTCGTCCAGCGGCGGGTGCTGCACCACGCCGTCGCCCGTGCGCCACAGCCCGGCGATGGCGCGCAGCAGCGAGCTCTTGCCGCAGCCGCTGGCCCCGGTGATGAGCAGCGCATCGCCCGGCTGCAGCTCCAGCGTGAGGTCCTTCACCAGCAGGCGGCCGAATTTCGGGGTGTAGAGCGTGAGCCCGTCGATGGCCAGGCGTTCGCCTTCCCTCGCCTGGATCTCGCGCGAGGTGTCCAGGGCCGCCGCCTTGGCGGTGGGCGCGGGGGGCGTTGCCTGGGCTGCCTGGGCGGCCGCCGGGGAACTGCGCTGGCGGCGCGACTCGCGCTTTTGCTGGCGGCGCAGCTTGCGTGCGGCGGACACGGCCTCGGGCGCCGCCGGCTCCTCGCGCCGGGCTGGCGCACCCAGCAGGGCCTGGGCCAGCGTGTCCAGGCGGCCGATGCCGGCCACGAAGCGGCTCAGGCTCTCGAAGTTGTCCACGATCAGCGAGACGGCGGCGAGCACCGCCGCGAACGCGCCGGCCGCCTGGATGGCGCGGCCCACCTCCATGTCGCCGGAGAGCACCGCATCGGCCAGGATGATGGCGGGAATCACCACCGTGAGCTGGCTGAACGCGCGCTGGAACAGGTTGAGCGAGCGCTGGCGCTTGATGAGCCGCGCGTAGTTGGTGAACACCGCCTGCAAGCTGTGGTCCAGCTGCGCGCGCTCCTGCGACTCGCCGCGGTAGAACGCGATCGACTCGGCGTTCTCGCGCAGCCGCATCAGCCCGAAGCGGAAGTCCGCCTCGCGCCGCAGCTGCCAGAAGTTCAGGCGGATGAGCGGCGCGCCGAACACCCACAGCGCCACCACCGTGCCCAGCAGGGCATACACCGCCAGAAAGGCCACGAGCACCTTGGAGATCGACCACAGCACGGTGCTGAAGGCCACCAGCTGCATGCCCGCGCCGACGAAGATCAGCAGGAAGTGCGTGGAGCGGCCGGTGAAGGTGTTGATGTCCTCGCTGATGCGCTGGTCGGGGTTGTCGATGCCGCCCTGCGTGTTCAGCTCGTAGTAGCGCCGGCCGCCCAGGTAGCCGTCCAGAAAGCGGTGCGTGAGCCAGCGCC
This sequence comes from Acidovorax sp. GBBC 1281, assembly GCF_028473645.1. Taxonomy (NCBI): domain Bacteria; kingdom Pseudomonadati; phylum Pseudomonadota; class Betaproteobacteria; order Burkholderiales; family Comamonadaceae; genus Acidovorax; species Acidovorax sp. GBBC 1281. The sequence continues at coordinate 5,068,735 of NZ_CP097269.1, read as the reverse complement.
GCCAGTGGTTGGAGAACGCATCGCGCATGTAGTAGTAGAAGGCGTACACCGGCACGGCGAAGCCCAGCACCAGCAGGCAGGTGCGCACCGCGTCCCAGAAGCGGTCGCGGTCCTTGGCGGCCAGGGCCGAGGTCATCTCGCCGGTGCGGTCGATCAGCATCACGGCCAGCTGCGTCTCGCACAGCATCAGCAGCACCAGCAGGCCGAGCAGGGACCAGGCAGCGACCTTCTTGTCGCCGAGCCAGTACGGCTTGGCCACGCTCATGAACTGGCGCCAGGCGGCGGCGGAAAAAGTGGGGGCGCGCCGGGAAGCGGCGAGGGGGGCGGCAGGGGCGGGTGCCGCGGTGGCTGCCGCGGGGTGCGCAGCGGCAGAAGCAGAGGAAGACATGCAGGCGGTAGGAAAGGAACGGCGGGAGCGCTGCGGCGAAGATAGGCCGCGCGCAGGCCGGGCCCTGTCGGACGCGGCCCACGGCCGGCTACGGAATCGCACGCGACCCGGGGGGCCGCGGCCGGCCGGGCGCCAAACGGGGGAGGGGGTTACAGTGCCGGCTGTTTTCTTTTCGGGTTCCCCCCGCATCCCGCCCATGTCCAATCTCATCGTGCACGGAGGCACGCCGCTGCGTGGCCGCATCACGCCCTCCGCCAACAAGAACGCCGTGCTGCCCGTGCTGTGCGCCACGCTGCTGACCCAGGCGCCGCTCACCTTGCACGGCGTGCCCGACATCACCGACGTGCGCAAGATCCTGGACATCTTCCGCACCCTGGGCAGCGACGTGCGCATGGACCATGCCAGCGGCACGCTGCACCTGCACCACCAGCACACCGCGTTCGATGCCGCCGCCCACCGCCTGCCCGAGGAGATGCGCTCGTCCATCATGCTGGTGCCCCCGCTGCTCGCGCGTTTCGGCGTGGCGCGGCTCGAAGACAACGTGAAGGGCTGCACGCTGGGCGTGCGCGAGATCGATCCGCACGTGGAGGTGTTCCGCAGCTTCGGCGGCGAGGTGGAGCGCGCGCAGGGCTCGCTGCTGGTGCGCTGCGCCGGGCCTTTGAGCGCGACCCACCACTGGCTCGACTACGCCTCGGTCACCACGACCGAGAACTTCGTGCTGTGCGCGGCCTCGGCCCGGGGCGTCTCCACGCTGAACAACGCGGCATCGGAGCCGCACGTGCAGGAGTTCTGCCGCTTCATGGCCATGCTGGGCGTGCGCATCGACGGCATCGGCACCTCGCGCCTCACGGTGCACGGCGGCGCGGCGCTGGGGGGCGGCGAGTTCCGCTTCGACGAGGACTTCCACGAGATCACCACCTTCCTGGCGCTCGGGGCCATCACCGGCGGCGACGTGGTGGTGCGCAACAGCGCGCCGGAGAACTTCCCGCTGATCGACCGCACCTTCGCCAAGTTCGGCGTGCGCATCGAGCATGCGGACGGCTGGTCGCGCGCGCACCGCGACGGGCCGCTCACCGTGCAGACGCCCTTCACCAGCAACGTGCTGACCAAGGTGGAGGCCGCGCCCTGGCCCTACTTTCCCGTGGACCTGCTACCCATCTTCATCGCGCTGGGCATGCGGGCGCAGGGCAACGCCATGTTCTGGAACAAGGTGTACGACGGGGCGCTGGGCTGGACGGGCGAGCTGTCGAAGTTCGGCGCGCACGTGTTCTCGTCCGATCCGCACCGCATCGTGACCTTCGGCGGCAACGCGCTCACGCCCGCGGTGGTGGAGAGCCCCTACATCATCCGCGTGGCCATTGCCCTCTTCATGGTGGCCGCCAGCATCGACGGGCGCTCGGAGATCCGCCACGCCACGCCCATCCGGCGCGCGCACCCGCGCTTCGTGGAGAACCTGCGCAGCCTGGGCGTGCAGGTGGAGTGGACGAGCGAGGAGTGACCGCGCTCAGGCGCCATCTGCGCCGGGGTGGGGGCGGTCAGGGCGCCAGCAGGTCGTAGGCGGCGCGCACGCGCTGCAGGTCGCGGCCCAGGCGCCGGCTGGGCGGCAGGTGGCGCAGCCAGCGCAGGCGGCGCACCGTGGTGGCCAGCACCGCGCGCATGTCGGGGCCCTGGGCGCCCAGCCAGGCCGCCCACAGCGCGCGGGCCGCCTCCAGCGCGCCCGCCTGGCGCAGGTAGAGCGCGGTGGACTGGGCGTAGCACAGCGCATCGCGCGCGTGGCACACGGCCTGCGGCAGCGCGGTGGCGGGGTCGTCCTCGAAATCCACGTAGCCCACCACGCCGTCGGGGCAGCGCACCAGGTTGCGCGCGAACGCCTGGCTCAGGCAGGTGCCGCTGGCGTGCACCCGGGCGATGGCGTCCAGGCCCTGGCGCCACAGGGCCAGCACGGCCTCGGGGCCCTCGGCCACGGCGTGGTCGATCTCGTTGCCCAGGGAATGGGTTTCCTCGTCGGGGGCTCCCAAGTGCCGCATCAAAAAAGCGTCGTGCTGCACCGCCAGCACCTCGGGCGCGCGCAGGCCGCGCGCAGCGAAGTCCCGCAGGCGCCGCACCTCGATGGCGATGGCCGCGGGCCCGCCCGGCGTGGGTACCGGGCGCAGCACCGCCAGCCCCAGCAGGCGCGCCAGCACCGCCATGGCGCGGTAACGCCCGGCGCCGTGGCTGGCGCCCGCGCGCTTGAGCCACCACTGCTCGCCGGGCAGGCGGTAGCTCTGCACGTCGGGCGCCTGGGTGGCCGCATGCTCGCGCAGGAAGGCCGCGGGGTCGGTGGGGACGGCGGCGGCGGGCGCAGCAGGGTCGGCGTGGGTCGGCATGGGGCGGTGCGAAAGAGAGGAAACGGGCCGGGCCCGGGGTTGCGAACGGGGTGCGGACCGAGGCTGGCAGGGCCGGGCGGATAAAATCGCCGCCTGCGGCCCGGCCGTGGCCCTGGGCGGGGCGGTCTGCACCTGCCTCCAGCGCCATGCCTGCGCCCGCCCCGGTTCGCCGCTTTGCGCGGGCTGCGGCATCATAACGAAGCCTTTTTCTCCCCCCCGCCGCGCCCTGGAGCCGCCCCATGACCGAATCCTCCCACGACACCGCCGCTGCCGCCGGCACCGAACCCGCCCTCGACAACGATGCGCTCGACGAGCTGGACACGCTGCTGGACGACCTGCGCAGCCGTGCCGAAGAAATCCCGCAGTGGGAGTTCTGCGACGGTTTCCTGACCGCGCTGGCCTGCACGCGCCGCGCCATTCCCGCCGCCGAATACCTGCCCATGCTGCTGGACGACGGCGGCCCCATCGATGTGACCGAGGGCGCGGGCGCCCCGTTGCCGCTGCTGCCGGCCTTCAAGGACGAAGCCCAGCAGGCACGGTTCATGGAGCTGTGGACGCTGCGGTTCGACGAGGTCAGCCGCCAGCTGGCGACCGAGGTGGAATCGCTGGAGGACGACCGCGCCTTCCAGCCCGAGGTGATGGACATGCGCGGCGCCGTCGCCTGCCTGCCCGAGGAAGAACGCGCCGAGATGGCCGGCCAGGACATTCCCTCGTTTGGCCAGGTGTGGGCGCTCGGCTTCATGTTCGCCGTGGAGAACTGGCCCGAGGAATGGGCCGCCCCGCGCGACAAGGACGCCGCGCAGTGGCTGGACGGCGCGCTGGAAAACATCGTGGTGCTCACCGAGGACGACACCGGCAAGCCCGAGCACAACCTGTATGCCGAAGACGGCCCGGCCAGCGTGAGCGAGGCCCGCCTGGAGTCGTTCAGCGAAGCCGTCTGGGCCGTTTACGACCTGCGCCAGCTCTGGAAGAGCATCGGCCCGCGCGTGGAGGCCGTGCGCCGCGCCGACACCCCCGGCCGCAACGACCCGTGCAGCTGCGGCAGCGGCAAGAAATACAAGAAGTGCTGCGGCGCCTGACGGACGCCGGCGCGGCCTGACTGGGCGCTTCTTCTTCCCCTTTCCTTTTGCTTTTACGCGCGCTCCGGCGCGCGTTGCCGTTCCATGACCCCTGCTTTCCTGGCCCGCCTGCGCGCCGAATGGGCGCCCAGCATTCCGCGCGAACTGCTCGCGGGTGCCGTGGCCACGTTCGCGCTGATTCCCGAGGTGATCGCGTTTTCGTTCGTGGCGGGCGTCGATCCCTCCGTGGGGCTGTTCGCCTCGTTCGTCATCAGCATCGTGATCGCCTTCGCGGGCGGGCGCCCGGCCATGGTGTCGGCAGCCGCCGGTTCGGTGGCGCTCGTGGCGGCCCCGCTGGTGCAGTCGCACGGGCTGGGCCACCTGCTGGCGGCGGGGCTGCTGGCGGGCGTGGTGCAGGTGGCGTTCGGGCTGCTGCGCATGGGCGTGCTGGTGCGCTTCGTCTCCAGCTCGGTGCGCACGGGCTTCGTCAACGCGCTGGCGGTGCTGATCTTCTCGGCGCAGCTACCGCACCTGCGCGGCGCGGGCGCCGCCACCTGGGGCATGCTGGCGCTGGGGCTGGCCCTCATCTACGGCCTGCCGTGGCTGGGCCAGCGGCTGCGGGTGCTCACCGCCATTCCGTCGCCGCTGATCTGCGTGGTGGCGCTCACGCTCATCGCCTCCGCCATGGGGCTGCACCTGCCCACCGTGGCGGACCTGGGCCGGTTGCCCGATGCGCTGCCGCTGTTCGGCCTGCCCGCGGTGCCGGTGTCGCTGGAGACGCTGCGCGCCATCGCGCTGCCGGCGCTGGCGATCGCCATGGTGGGGCTGCTCGAATCGGTGCTCACCGCCGCCGTGGTGGACGAGATGACCGACACGCCCAGCGACAAGAACCGCGAGTGCGCGGGCCTGGGCCTGGCCAACATCGCGGCCAGCTGCTTCGGCGGCATCGCCGGCTGCGGAATGATCGGCCAGGCCGTGGGCAACGTGAAATACGGCGGGCGCGGGCGCCTGTCCACGCTGTTCGCCGGCGTGTTCCTGCTCATCCTGATGGTGGCGCTGAAGGACTGGGTGTCGCGCGTGCCGGTGATCGCGCTGGTGGCCATCATGGTGATGGTGTCGGCCTCGACGTTCGACTGGAAGTCGCTGGGTGCCGTGGTGCGCCACCCGCGCCTGTCCAGCGCCGTGATGCTCGCCACCGTGGCCGTGACGCTCGCCACGCACAACCTCGCGGCCGGCGTGGGCGTGGGGGTGGTGCTGAGCGGCGTGTTCTTCGCGTTCAAGGTCGCGCGCCTGCTCGGCGTGCGGGCCGAGGACGATGCCGCCACCGGCCTGCGCACCTGGCACGTGTCGGGCCAGGTGTTCTTCGCCTCGGCCGATGCGTTCATCGAAGCGTTCGACATCCTCGCGGCCGAAGGGCGGCCGGTGCGCATCGACGTATCGCGCGCGCATTTCTGGGACGTGACGGCCGTGGCCGCGCTGGAGAAGGTGGTGCAGCGGCTGCGGCACCACGGGGCGGTGGTGGAGGTGGTGGGGTTGAACGAGGCGAGTGCGGGGCTGGTGGGTCGATTGGACAAGCGCCAGGAAATGCAAGGGTGCAATGCCAAGTGACACGTGGCCATGCGCAAGGCACTCGATCCCAAGCGCGAACTGCACAAGCTGCTGGATAAGGCCGAGCGGCTCAAGGCCAGCGTGGGGGCAAGGTCGAACACCCGTTCCGGGTAAGCAAGCAGCAGTTTGGTTATGCCAAGGTGCGTTATCAGGCGAACCAAAGTTCGCCATCAGACTGTACGGGTATAGCGAACGGGATTTTGCAGATTTTTCCTGGCTAATTCAGCCAGAGTGGCGATGCTGCATTGCTCCGGGTTAGTTCAGCAGCCATTTAGTCAGCACAATCTCTCACTACCGACACGTCTCCAACTAATGGTTCAGTAATACGGTAGCAGTGATTTTTATTGAGTGGCAGATTTAGATAGGATGCTCGCTGCGATGCAGATGGATCAACCCAAATATGCAACCAACCGCCATCATTCCCATCGGTGTAATTCCAAGTAAGGGATGATCCGGGCTTTTTGTTTAGCTCTTGCCAGTGATAGACTCGTTCTCCTTTCCCGTTATAAAGATCGGCATATACCGACCATTTATAATGGGCCTGCGGTGATGAGTTGACTGTAATTGTATGCCTTGTGCCAGCCGCATGAGTGCTGCTGCAAATAAAGATTGCAGCAGCCGTAAAAAACCCCAGTCGAGTCGAACCAAACCTCTGAGTCATAAAACCTCTTTTAAATTGCCAGGATGAAAACATTGCTTTCCAATAATTCACGATTCAACTTAAGTGAGTCGCGAATTTCGAGGGTCGATTATGCTATGGTTTTCAAAAAACGCGGGGAGTTTATTTAAAAAATTTGTAATTTTTCATCTTGTTGCTTATTGGTAAAAAAATATTCGGTCCATTATTAGAATGCGTTATAGGCTGGCTGCTTGTAGGCTGGCGTGATAGGGGGTGTCAGCATGTGTAATTGGGTGCGGCTATCCAGTTTTTCTGAGGGCGGTCTCCCATCTGAAGTGCAACACCTGAACCTCAGATATCTTGCACAGATGACTTCGCGGTACACGCACTTGCAGCCTGAAGAGCGCCTCACGCTGGCCTCGCTGGTCCAGCAGGGATGGAGCGGGCGATCTATCTCCTGCTCGGGCGCAGCCCCAGTACACGTTGACGGCGCCAGGGTCTGCCATGACGGCATTGCCAGGCGCGGCACTGGTGATCCCCGCCCAGTCGATATGCAAAGGTGGGCCAGCGAATCAATGAAGGTTAAAGCACCAGAACGAGGCGATTCGGTCCTGCCAGCGCCTGGGGCGTAAGCATCTGGAAGAAGTGGAGCGACTTCCACCGGCGCAGTCTGGTGGAGACGAAGCTGCACTGTTTCAAGCGCCTGGGCGAACGAGTGGCCGCACGCACCTTCGAGCGGCAAGTGGGCGAACTCAAAGTTCGCGCTGCGCTGCTCAATCGCTTCACGCAACTTGGTCGCCCTCAAACCGTCGTTCTTGATGCCCTTCCGCCGTTATCGGGACCGGCACAAGAAGATTCCCATCACGCTGGGAATGCTTGCCCAGGCCGTCGAACTTCGGCGATGGGATGCGGCAAGGATCGAGTCAGGCGGTGCGAAGGCCTGATTCGAGCCACGTCGCCAGCCGCTCCAGCGCGTGCTTGACCGTGGCGCTGCGCACGGCGGCCCGGTCGCCGTCGAAGCGCACCACTTCGCTGCGCACCACGCCCTCCACCGACCAGCCGAACGACACCGTCCCCACCGGCTTGTCCGCGCTCCCGCCCCCCGGCCCGGCCACGCCCGTCACGGCCACGCTCACCTGGGCCAGCGAGCGCGCCACGGCGCCCTCGGCCATGGCGCGGGCCACGGCCTCGCTCACGGCGCCATGCGTTTCGATGAGTGCGACGGGCACGCCCAGCAGATCGCTCTTGGCGGCGTTGGAATAGGTGACGAAGCCGCGCTCGAACCAGCGGCTCGATCCGGCCAGGTCGGTGCAGGCTCCGGCGATCAGGCCGCCGGTGCAGCTTTCGGCGGTTGCCAGCATCCAGCCGCGCGCCACGAGCGCCTGGGCGATATGAGCCAAATCGGCCTCCAGCGCAATATCCCCTAGGGCAATGCGCTCTGATTTTGATAGCAAATCGTTGGAGGTCATGTCCGGCGTCACCCCAGGTGCCTCCAGAGCGACATCACCACCAGCGTGCAGAAGGCCGCCACCAGGTCGTCGAACACGATGCCCCAGCCGCCGCGCCAGCCGAAGCCCTTGAACAAACTGTCGGCCCAGGCCACGGGGCCGGGCTTAGCGGCGTCGAAGAAGCGGAACAGCGCGAACGCCGCGCACTGCCCCCAAAAGCCCATGGGCATGGCCAGCCACAGCACGAGCCAGAAGGCGATGACCTCGTCCCACACGATGCTGCCGGGGTCGGCCACGCCCATGTGGCGCGCGGTGGTGGTGCATGCCCACCAGCCGACGAGCGTGCCGGCCAGGATCAGCACGCCGAAATGCAGGGGCGCGAGCCACTGCTGCAGCACCAGGTAGGCCAGCCACGCCCACAGCGTGCCCACGCTGCCGGGGGCCTTGGGCGACAGGCCCGCGCCGAAGCCCAGGGCGATCCAGTGCGCCGGGTGCGACCGCATGAAGGCGGCGGTCGCGCGGCGCGGTGCGGTGGCGGGTGTGGCAGGGCCGAAGGGGGCGGCGTTCATTCCCGCTCCCTCAGCGCGATCTCTTTCGGGTAGCGCACGGTGTGCGTGGCCGTGAAGCGCGCGGTGGCGCCGGCGGCCAGCGGCTGCTGCCAGGCGATGGTGCCGGGCGTGCGGTTCCAGGCCGTGTCCTGCGGCGCGGGCGTGTAGCGGGATTCGACCTCGATCTTCTCGTTGCGCGAGACCGGCGCCGCATCCAGCACCTGCAGCGCGATGGCCCGGGCGTGGCGGTTCTCCACGCGGTAGGCGCGCTCGGTGCGGCGCTCGGTGCGCCCGCCCGTGAAGCCGGCGCTGCCGGTGGTCTCCTGCGGCGGCTCGGCCTGCACGATCACCTGGTCGTCGGCCCCGAACCACAGCGTGGCCCGGCCGCCGGCCGTGGCGTCCTGCGCGAAGTCCAGCGTGTCGTTGCCGATGAAGGCGCCGTCGCGGTACAGCCCCACGGGCCCCGCGGGCCAGGCGCCCGGCGGCGGCGCGATCTCGGCCACGAGATAGGCCGTCTCCTGCCGGGCGGGTACGGCGCGCGTGAGCAGCGTGGCGGCCGCGTTGTGCGTGCCCAGGGCCAGCGTGGTGCGCTGGCCGTTCGAGGGCACGGTGATGCGCTGGGGCACGGCGAACTGCGTGGCGTAGGTGCCGGCGAACGCGGTCACGTCGAAGCTGGGCGCCTCGGCTTCCTCGGCCACGCTGGCGGGCGCAGCCATCGCGGCGGGTGCCGCCGGTGCGGGCAGGCGGGCCATGGCCATCTGCGGCTGCGGGGGCGGCGCCACATCGAGGGTCCAGGCACCGGGCACGGGGCCGCGCGTGGCGCGGGTGGCGGCTTGCGTGGAGAGGGTGAGCCGCACGTCGGTCCAGTCCTCGCCGCTGTTCTGTGCGACGAGCGCCAGGCGCTCCAGCACCACGGCGCCGGTGTCGCTGTTCAGCACGGCGCGGTAGGTGGGCTGCCAGCCGGGGCCGCGCACCTGGTAGGTCAGGCGCAGTTCGCCCTCGCGCTCGGCCGCCAGATTGACGGCGACCGACACGGCGCGCGCCCGGGGCCCGCCCGCATTGCGGTTGCGCTCGGCCACCAGGGGCTTGAGGGCCAGTTCCAGCGCCTCCTGCCGGCGCTTGAGCGCGTGCGAGCGGGTGAGGGCGTCGAGCGAGGTCTTTCGCAGCGCATCGGCCGTGGCGCCGATCTGGCCCGGGCTTACCGCGGCGGCGGGGCCCGCGGCCGGGCGGCGGTCGGGCTGCGGCGTGTCGGCCGCGCTGCCGGCATTGCCGGCCACGCCTTGCAGGTAGCGGTTCACGAGCTGCAGCGATGCGGTCTCGGCACGCACGGCGGCCAGCTGGTCTTCCAGGTCCTGGATGCGGCCGTCCAGCGGGCTGGCGCAGCCCGCGGCCACGTCGCGGTCTTCGGTGGTGATCTTGAATTCGCCCACGCGCACCCCGGTGCCTGCGGCGATCTGCAGGCTGGCGGTGTCGATGGAGGCGGGCAGGCATCGGAACACGGCGCTGCGGGCACCGGCGGCCACGCGCGTGGTGCGCTCCACGGTGGCGCTGCCGGGGGAGACGGTGACCTGGGTGATGCGCGAGGCCACGCTGTCCTGCGCCAGGGCGGCGCCGGTGCACAGCAGTGCCGTGGCGCTGGACAGGCAGGTCAGCAGCGCGGCCAGGGAGGTGGTCGGCCGTGCGGCGGGCGCGGGCCGCAGGGAGGGCAGGAAATGGATCAAGTGCGGCTCCTGGGTGGGCTGGCGGATGCAATCGTAGGGCGGGCGGCAGGATACCGCGCCCGGCGATTATTCACCCGTGCCCGCCGCAGCCGCGGCCGCAGGCGCTCGGTGATCAGTCGGCGAAGGCCGCCGCGGCCGCTGCGGCGGGCCTCATGTGGGTCGGCCGCATGCGGCCCAGCGTCTCGCTGCCCACCAGGCCCTCGATGTCCACGAGGATGAGCATGCGGTCGTTCACGCTGCCCAGGCCCAGGATGAATTGGTCGTCCACGCTGGAGGACAGCTGGGGCGCGGGGCGGATCATCTCCGCCGTCAACTCCACCACATCGGAGACGGCGTCCACCACCGCGCCCACGGTGTACTGGCCGACATTGAGCACGATCACCACGGTGGAATGGTTGTACTCGGCGCTGGCGCAATGCAGCCGCAGACGCAGGTCCACGATGGGGATGATGATGCCGCGCAGATCGACCACGCCCTTGATGAATTCCGGCGCGCCGGCCAGCCGCGTCGGCGGCTCGTAGGAGCGGATTTCCTGCACCTGGAGGATGCCGATGCCGTACTCCTCATCGCCCAGGCGGAACGAGAGGAATTCGCCGCCCTTGCTGACGGCATTGGCGGCGGTGGTGTCGGTGGGCGATGGAGAAAGGGCCATGGCGGATCTCTTGCGGGCAATGGAGGAAGAAAAGGGGTCCCGGCGGCGTCCGGTGGCCCATCGTACCGGGGCGGGACGATGGGCCATGGACGGTGCGTGGGGGCGGGTCAGAAGTTCTGCCAGTCGTCTTCGCTGCCGCCGCCGGCCATGGCCAGCGACGGCTGGCTCGGGCTGGGCGCGGCGGCCTTCTTGGGCGCAGCCGCCATGCGGGCCGGCGCGTGCGGTGCCATGGCAGCGCGCAGCGGGGCGGGCTTGGGCGCTGCGGCGCGGGCCGGGGCGGAGGCCGCCACCGCGTGCAGGCTGGGCGCTTCGTGGTCCAGGCGGAACACGCTCACTGCCTGCACCAGCTTGCCGGCCTGGGCCCGCAGGCTGTCCGCCGCCGCGGCGCTTTCCTCGACCAGCGCGGCGTTCTGCTGCGTCACCTGGTCGAGCTGGCTCACGGCGTCGCTCACCTGGCCGATGCCCAGGGTCTGCTCCTGCGTGGCGGCGCTGATCTCGCTGATGAGGTCGTTCACGCGCTTGACCTGCGCCACGATGTCGGCCATGGTGCGACCGGCCTCTTCCACCTGCTGGCTGCCCGCGTCGACCTTCTGCACGCTGTCGGTGATGAGGCCCTTGATCTCCTTGGCGGCGTCGGCGCTGCGCTGCGCGAGGCTGCGCACTTCGCTGGCCACGACGGCGAAGCCCCGGCCCTGCTCGCCGGCACGGGCGGCTTCCACGGCGGCGTTGAGTGCCAGGATGTTGGTCTGGAAGGCGATGCCGTCGATGACGCCGATGATGTCCACGATCTTCTTGCTGGAGGCGGTGATGGCCTCCATGGTGTCCACGACCTGGCCCACCACCACGCCGCCGCGCTGCGCCACGGCGCTGGCGGAGTCGGCCAGCTGCGTGGCCTGGCGGGCGGTATCGCCGTTGTTCTTGACGGTGGCCGTGATCTCTTCCATCGAGGCGGCGGTCTGCTGCAGGTTGGAGGCCTGCTCTTCCGTGCGCTGGCTCAGGTCGGCGTTGCCGGTGGCGATCTGCGTGCTGCCGGTGGCGATCGAGTCGCTGCTCTGGCGGACCTGGCCCACCACCTGCGCCAGGCTGTCGCGCATGGCCTTCATGCCCGCCAGCAGGCTGGCCTGGTCGCCTGAGCGGGTGCTCACGTCCACGGCGAGGTTGCCCGCTGCGATCTGGCGCACCACCTCGGAGGCGTAGTCCGGCTCGCCGCCGAGCTGCCGCGTGATGGACCGGGTGACCCACACGCCCAGGGCGCAGGCCAGCCCGATGGCGAGCAGTGATCCTGCCACGATGACGCTGGCATTGAATGAGCGCATCTGGTCTGCGGCAGCGGCACGGCTGCTCAGGAGATCGCTTTGGACCTTGTCGAATTCGGCGTGCAACGCACGGAATCCATCCATCGTGGCCTTGTCGTTGCTTTGTCCGGCTTGCCCCAGCAGATCCTGCGTTGTTTTGGTCCCTGCAGCGATATCGCGCCGCAATTGGACAAGGCTGCTCATGACGGCCACAAACTCCGCATTCTTCGCCTTCATGGCGTCCAGCCGCTGCTGCTGCGCCGGATTGGCGACGATCAATTGCTTGGCTTGCATCCACGCCTCGTCGAATTCACGGATGCCGGTGTTCCAGGGCTCGAGAAACCGTTCCTCGCCGCTGAGAAGATAGCCGCGGACGCCGGTTTGCATGTTGACCATGCTGCTGAGCAAGCTGTTGGCTGTGTCCATCACTTTGTAAGTGTGGACGTTCAGCTTCTCGGCCTTCTCCAGTTGGGTGCCGCTGTATAGAGACGACGCGGTGACGGCCATAAAGATGCCGATGACGGTACCGAAAGCGATCAGAAGTCGCCGGGAAACGGTCAGGGTGCTGCGCGGGGTCATGTCAATCCTCTCTGGTCTGGCTGGGGAGCTGGAAATGCAATATTTCGCAGAAATGATAGATTTGAAACCAAAAAATGTGTATCAAAAAATATCTGAATTCCGGACATTTCGACCCGTGTAAAGAGAAATGCGTCGCGTTGAGCCCTTTTTGCTCTCTTTTTTATTTGATAAATATGATACTTTGTGCGCCAATCCATTGGGTGCGACCCAATGAAAGGCAGCCTGCCAGCCCGGGGTCCGATCCCGGGCCGGCAGGCTGCGGCAGGTGGCCACAGCGTTGGACGCTGGTGCGAAAAAACGTCAGTGCCCGCGCTGCATCACGCCTGCGGTGCGACGTAGGCGATGAGCCGCCCCATGCGGCGGATCCACTCCGAGGTGACGATGAACTGCGGCTTGTCCCGCTTCACGTAGGGCGGGACCTCCGGCGGATTGTCGGCCGGGTAGGGCGACGTGTCCCAGGCATCGCCCACGTGCTTGCTGCGGTAGGCGGTGCCGGTGTAGGCCGCCGAGGGCCCGTCGCCCTGGTAGGGGTTGACGACCTCGGGCACGGGCGAGGTCCAGTAGCCCTTGGTGCCCAGTTCGTCCACCAGCGTCTGCGCCTCGCTGTCGGGCACCTTGGGCGTGGCCATGGTGGCGCCCGCGAACAGGTCGGGAAAGTCCACCTCGCGGATCGAGAAATACCGGGGCAGCGCGCGCGCGGTCGTGCCGGCCTTGAGGGGCGAGCGCGCCGCCATGGCGGCCACGGCCGCATCGCTCATGCCATCGAGCTGCCGGTAGGTGGACTCCAGCCCCGCGATGTCGATGGCGCGGCCCGTCGAGTAGTGGCTGACGGTGTTGGCCCAGTCCTTGTCGGCGTAGTAGCCGCCGTTGTGGATGTTGGAGCCGTAGCGGTGCACGTACAGCGGCGCGTTGGTGCCCAGCTCCACGAACGTGGGATGGGTGCAGCCGCCGCCCAGCAGCGGGCAGGTCTTGAGCCAGGCGATGGCCTCGGGGATGCGCGCGAGATAGCGGCGCTCGCCCGTGAGCTGGAAGTAGTTGAACAGCTGGCGGATGTTGGTCTGCGTGGCCAGCGAGCGGGGCTCGTAGCTGCGCGCGCCGGCCGGTGCGCCGGCCGGGCGGCCGGCCATGGGGCGCGACAGGTGCTGCAGGCTCCAGCCGGCCTGCGGGCCGCTTTGCTGCATGAGGCGCATGCATTCCATGGCGCGTGCGATGGGGGCCAGCAGGCGCGTCTCGCCCAGCGCCATCACGCACATCGTGAGGAACTTGATGTTCTCGCCCATCACGTCGTCGTTGAAGGTCACGTGCAGCGTGTAGTCGCCGTCTTCCATGCCCGAATGGGCGCCCGCGGGCACCTGCTCGGGGTGGGGCGAGGGCATGGCGCCGACCGCGCCGGGAAAGTGCGGGAACCGCTGCGGCCAGCCGCCGTTCGCCACGCCGTATTCGGGGCCGAACTGCGCGTTCAGCACGAAGTCGATGGCCTTTTGCAGCGGCGCGAGAAAACGCACGTCGCGCTTTTCCACATACATGCGCAGCAGCAGCTGCGAAGCCACGGCCGTTCCCGCGTCGTCGAACGTGGCGTTGCCGTAGTAGTGCTGGAACTCCTCCAGCCGCCAGCCGTTCTTGCCGATGGTGTCGTACCACTGGCGGAGCGACGCCTCGCCTGCGAAGTCGTGGATGTAGTTCCAGCCGCCCGAGGCGTGCTGCGCCGCGACGATGGCCAGCGTGGTGCGCTCGGCGGCCTGCAGGAAGCGCTCGTCGCCGGTGGCGTGGTAGGCGTCCAGGTACACGTGGCCGACCGACGGCGTGCCTGGCGGCTGGATCCAGCACATGGTGCGGTAGGCCTCCATCTCGCCGAAGGTCTGCTTCAGGTCGGGCGAGTACGACCACACGTAGCCGCCGCGGTACGAAACCACCTCGTCCATGTAGTCGGCGGCGCGTCGCAGCGCGGTGGCCGCCTCTCCCTGCGGGCCGGATGCGCCGCCCGAACCGCCGCCACAGGCGGTGAGCCACAGCGGCGCGAGCGCCGTCAGCGCGAAATCTCTGCGTTTCATGGAATGTCTCCTCTCGTCTTCGATGCAAGGAATGCACGCGCCGTCGGCGCGGCGATCGCAGCCTGGGGATCCCGGCTGTCTTGTCGTGTAGATCATCTTGAAGGATGTCGTACAACTTGGCGGCGATTGTGGGAGGCAGGGGAGAGGAGGCGATGCGTGTTTACCCGGTCTGCCACGCTCCAGAGGGCTCGTAAGCCTTTGGTAAGGCGCTTCGAGTTAGTACCTACTTAGGCGCAAACGATTGCGCGGCCGGTATCTGTCGCCAATGTCGGGACCGCCGAAAGCGTGATTTCAGTGGCATTTCGTCACAAAGTGGTACGACAACTGCCGCTTTACAGGGGCGGCGATGTCCCGCAAGTGATTGCGCTGCCGATCAGTGGAAGTGGTCGTATGACGAGTGCTGGTGAGGGAGGGGCTGGCCTTGGGCATCCACCAGCCGCAGGCCGGGCGCGGCCTCGATGGTGCCGATGCGGGCCACGGGCGTGGCCGTGGCCTGGCCAGCGGCCTGGACCTCGGCGCGGCGGTCGGGCGCGGCGGTGAACAGCAGTTCGTAGTCGTCGCCGCCGGCCAGGGCGCAGCGCAGCAGGGTTTCGTGGTCAAACGCCCCTGATGCCCTAGTACTTATTGTCCCTTTTGCTATTAATTCAATAGCGTTCTGGGTGTCGATGCGGGCCCCCACGCCCGAGGCCTGCAGGATGTGGCCCAGGTCGCCCACCAGCCCGTCGCTCACGTCGATGGCGCTGCGGGCCAGCCCGCGCAGGGCCTGCCCCAGTGCCACGCGCGGCGTGGGGCGTTCCAGCCGCTCGCGGGCCTGGGCCAGCCAGGGCGCGGGCAGGGTGCGCTCGCCGCGCAGCGCCTCCAGCGCCAGCCGCGCGTCCCCGAGCGTGCCGCTCACCCACAGGTCGTCGCCCGCACGCGCGCCGCTGCGCAGCAGGGCCTGGCCGGCGGGCACTTCGCCGAACACGGTGATGCAGATGTTGAGCGGCCCGCCCGTGGTGTCGCCGCCCACCAGCTCGCAACCGTGCGCATCGGCCAGCGCCAGCAGCCCGCGCGAAAAGCGCTCCAGCCAGTCGCTGTCGGCACGTGGCAGCGACAGGGCGAGCGTGAAGGCCAGCGGCCGGGCGCCGCACGCGGCCAGATCGCTCAGGTTGACTGCCAGCGCCTTGTGGCCGAGCGCCTCGGGATCGACGTCGGCGAAGAAATGGCGGCCCTCCACCAGCATGTCGCTGGAGACGGCCAGGTGCATGCCCGGCGCGGGCGCGAGCAGCGCGCAGTCGTCGCCCACGCCCAGCGCGGCACGGCGCACGGGGCGCTGGAAGAAACGGCGGATCAGATCGAATTCACCCATGGCAGGAGCATACGGTGCGGCAGGCCACGGCCCGCGCTACGTCTGGTAGTCGCCGCTGGCCTCGGGCTGAAAGAGGATGGCGACCACCTGCGCCGCGCAGGCGTCGCCGTTCGGCGTGAGCCACTTCGCGACGTCCCCGACCTTCAGGCCCAGCAGGCTGCTGCCCACCGGCGAGAGCACGGAGATGAAGCCGGCCGTGGGCTCGGCATCCCGCGGGTAGCAGACCGTGAGCGTCTGTCGCCGGGCGGTCTGCACATCGACCAGCTCCACGCGCGATTACATCGTCACGACGTCGCCGGGCACGGCGCGCGAGCCGGTCACCTCGGCGCTGGCCAGCAGCGCGGCCAGGGCGGGGGGAAGCTCGCGCCCGGGCAGTTTGCTCAGGCGGGCGAAATCAAGTTCGGTGAGCGTGCGCTCGCCGTGAATCGTTGCATGCATCGACACACTCCATCGAATGAATGCGGGCACCGCCCGAAAGAGCGTGCGCCCGCGGCCGCGCGAGGCGGGGGCCCGGCGGCGGAGGGTTGCGCTGAAAGAAGGAGGGGGGGAGCGGACCGCCGGGCTCAGGAAGGTGCGGGGGGCACCTGCCGATGCGCTCTCTGGGCGGCCGCGTGCGCGCCGGCCGCTGCGCGGGGCAGTGCGGCCAAGGTGGCGTGGGGGCCGGAGAGGGGGAAGGGCATGCGGGCAGTGTAGGCCGTCATGCGGGCGGCACCCGCAATGGCCTCACGCCCTTTGCCAGATTGGGTGCCCTTTCGCGCTGCGGCGCGCGCCGAGGGGCGGCCTGCAGGACGGCCGGGCGAAAAAAAACCGGCCCAGGAGGGCCGGTCTTGCGCGGAGTGCGGCAGGGCTCAGTAACGGCCACCGCCGAAACCACCCGTGCCGTAGCCCACGTCGGATCGCTTGTTCGCGCCGTAGCCCGCTGCGCTGTAGCCACCCGAACCGCCGCCTTCTTCGCGGGGACGGGCCAGGTTCACGACGATCGAGCGGCCGTCGACGGACATGCCGTGCAGGCCGGTGATGGCGGCCTGGGCGACTTCGGCGGACGCCATTTCCACGAAGCCGAAGCCCTTGGAGCGGCCGGTTTCACGGTCCATCATGACCTTGGCCGAAGAAACGGCGCCGAACTCGGCAAAGTTGCTTTGCAAGATCGCATCGGTCACGGAGTAGGGCAGGTTGCCCACGTAGATTTTGCTGCTCATGGAAAGAGCCTTTCTGAAAGAGGTGCGCAACGAATGGCGCGCCGTTGGAGGACGGTGGTGCGAAAGGGGAAAAGGGATCTGCCTTGGCAGACCCTTGGCCTCAGCACGCCGGAGGATGCGGCATGCTCGTTTGCAGCCAGCCCTGGGTGATGGCAAAGAGCCGGGCGGCTTCGCGGGATGCAAAGGCTTTGTCGAAACGGAATACGCGGCAGTAGCTGCCGTTACCCTGGGATCGATGGACCGAGAAGGAGGCGCGGAAGCGGCCACAGTCGGTCGGGTGTGTCGAGGGCGAGACGACGTACTGGCCCATGGGAATGGCGGTCTTGGAAATCTAATTCATTCAGGATCGCAGGCGGGAGAGGGCCTGCGTGAGCATCGAGGAACTCGGTCGGCTGCAGCTCGGCAGATCGACAGGGCGACGAAGGTCGCAAAAGGCGGCTTGCCGGGGGCCGATGGCCGGTTTCCAGCAAGCGTTGCGGTGACGGCACGGGTCAGGCGCCAGGACTGCAACAAAGGGCATTATATCACCATTGAGAATTTAAAAATCAATCAATATTCTCATTGGTTTTAAAGATGCCGCCTCCAGGGGCATTCCCGTGGCTATTCGGCCTGTTGCGCGAGCACCGCCCGGTACACGGACAGGTCTTGCTCCGAGAAGCAGCAGAAGGTCACCTCCCGAAACTCGGGCGTCTGTTCGAGGGTGGCGCGCACCGTATCGACGGCCACCACCGCCGCCTGTTCGATCGGGTAGCCGTAGATGCCCGTGCTGATGCAGGGAAACGCCACCGTCCTCGCCCCGCGCTCGCTCGCCAGCAGAAGCGACTGGCGATAGCAGGAGGCCAGCAGGCCCGCCTCGCCGTTCGAGCCGCCGCGCCACACCGGGCCGACCGTGTGCACGATGACGGAGGCCGCCAGCCGGTAGCCCCGGGTGGCTTTCGCCTCCCCGGGCTTGCAGCCGCCCAGCAGGCGGCATTCGTGCAGCAGCTCCGGGCCGGCCGCGCGGTGGATGGCGCCATCCACCCCGCCGCCGCCGAGCAGCGACGAATTGGCCGCGTTGACGATGGCCTCCACCGCCAGCCGGGTGATGTCGGCGCGCAGCGCGCGAAGCGTGGCGTTCGCCATGGGCGCGGCCTGCCGTCGGCCCGTCAGGACACCGCGCCCCGAAAGCGCTGCGCCGCCTGCCGGCTCACCTCGCCCAGCAACTGCTCGTTGCGCTGGCGCTCGCGCAGCCAGCGCGCGTCGTTCTGGCCGGCGTCGGCCTCGCTGCGCAGCATGTGCAGCGCGCTCGACGCCCCGGTGACGCCCGCGTGGCGCGCGATATGGTCGATCGTCTGCAGGATGTGGTCACGCAGCGGCATGTGGTTGCCCGTGGCCGGGTCCACATAGACCGCGTCCATGCCGAAGCGGCAGGCCTGGAAGCGGTTGTAGGTGTAGACGAGGTAGTCGTCCTCGGTCGGCATGAAGGGCTGCTCGGCGAGGAACCACGCACCCAGCGACTGCACGAAGCCGGCGAGCGCGGCGGCGCGCTCCACGGTGAGCGGCGTGTCGAACACGCGGATCTCGATGGTGCCGAACTCGGGCTTGGGGCGGATGTCCCAGTAGAAGTCCTTCATGCTCTTGACCACGCCCGTGCGCGTCATCTTGTCGAAGTAGTGCTCGAAGTCGGTCCAGGTGAGCGCCATGGGCGCGCGGCCGGACAGCGGGAACGCGAACACCGAGTTGAGCCGGGCGGAATCGAACGCCGTGTCCTGCCCCTGCACGTAGGGGCTGGAGGCCGACAGCGCGATGAAGTGCGGGATGTAGCGCGACATGCGGTGCAGCATCAGCAGCGCCGCGTCGGCGTCCGGGCAGCCGATGTGCACGTGCTGCCCGAAGATCGTGAACTGCTTGGACAGGTAGCCGTACAGCTCCGACAGCTCGCGAAAGCGCGGCTTGTCGTAGATGCGCCGCTCGTGCCATTGCTGGAACGGGTGCGTGCCGCCGCCCGCCACGGCGATGTTGAGCTTGTCCGCGCTCTTGACCAGCGCATCGCGGATCTGCGTGAGCTGGCCCAGCACCTCGCTGCTGCTGTGGCACACGCCGGTGGAGATCTCGATCATGCTGTTGGTCATCTCGGGCACGACGCTGCCGGGCAGCGGCGTCTTGTGCATGAGGCGCAGCATGTCCTCGGCATAGGGCGCGAGGTCGTAGTCGTGCGTGTTGACGAGCTGCAGCTCCAGCTCGACGCCCAGCGTCAGGGGCTCGGAATGGTGGAAGGCTTCAAGACTCACGGCTGTTGTCTCCGTTGGCGGCGCGCGAGAGCGGCGCCCAGGGTTTCGAACTCTCGCCCGCGCGGTAGATGGCGACGGTGGCGATCACGGCCCCCAGCACTTCCATGACCAGGATGGCCGGCAGCGCCACGCGGGCGATCAGCTGGCCGGTGGAGGCCGAGGCCACCACGAACTGCGATGCGATCAGCAGCGCGATGGACGACATCGGCGTCATCGCGCAGCCCACCCACAGGGCCTGGCGCCAGCTGGCGCCGCTGCCCACGTTGCCCACCGCCACGCCCAGGGCCTTGGCCGCCAGGCGCACCACGATCAGGGCCAGCACCACGCCGGCCACCGGCCCGCTCCAGTCGGCCTGCGCCGCCACGGTGGAGACCAGCACGAACATCAGCATGGTCAGCAAAGACGAGGCCGTGCCCATCTGGCGCGGCCAGGCCCAGGGGCGCGGATTGAGCTGCTTGAGCAGCATGCCGGCCAGGAGCGCGGCCAGCGGCGCGGAGCCGCCCATGTGCGCCGCGACGGCCGTGCCGGCGGCGATCAGGGTGAGCAGCAGGAACGAGGTGTTCTCGCTCGTGGGGCTCATGAAGCGCAGCGCCATGCGCAGCACCAGGGCCAGCACGGCGCCGACGATGATCGAGACGCCCAGCACCACCATAACGGGGTAGATGGTGTCCATGATGCGCGCGGCGGGGCGGTTGATCAGCTCTGCCGTGGCGCTGCCCAGCGTCAGGGCGTACAGCGTGGAGAGCGTGGCCAGCACCATGGCGCGGTCGGTCACCGGGCCCGCGGCGCGCGTGTCGGCCACCACGCGGCTGAGCACTGCGGGCGAGGCGGCCAGGGCCACCAGGGCGAGCGGGCCGGCGGCGCGCTGGGGCACGTCCAGCCACATCAGCACGTAGTACACGGCGAAGTAGGTGAGGGCCGATTCGGCGATGCTCTGCACCAGCACCATCGGGTTGTGGCGGAACCAGCGCAGCGGAATACGCCCGCCCGCCTCGAACAGCACCAGTGCGATGCCCAGCTCCAGCAGGAACAGGCTGATGCCCTGCAGCGGCCACACGGCGCCGGTGAAGCCCAGCAGGCCGGCGATGGTGCCGACCAGGGTGTAGCCGACCACCTTGGGCAGGCCGATATGGCGTTGGAAAAGGTAGCCCGATACCGCGGCCACTGCGAGCAGCAGCGACCATTGCACGGTGGGCAACCCGGCCGAAGGGCGCAACCATTGCGCCCAGAAGCTCAGGATTTCATCCATTCTTTGTATGTCCTCTTCGCGCAGGCGCCAGGCCTGTAGGGTTGGGTCGGCCTTCGCGAAGCCCCCTCGGCGCGCAGCGGCCCGACCCCGGGGTCGCCCGAATTTACCCGCTGGGGTGGCCCCACCCTGTAGGACGGAGGCCTCCATTCCGGGGTGTATCGGAGCGGCGGAAAGGTCCTTTTAACCGAGCTCAGGCCGCGCGCCGGGCGGGCATGAAAAACTCCAGCGGCGCGCGCCGCAGGCGCGAGCGCAGGGCCGCATAGACGCGGGCCCGCTCCACCCCCGTCACGCTGTGCGCGCGCAGGGCGAGCCGGAAGGCCAGGTAGAAGCTCACCGACACGTTCAGCGCGCCCAGCAGCGGGATCGTGGCCACGGCCCACCAGAACTGCGGCATGTGCAGCACCGGCAGGCCCAGCGCCGTGCTGGCCGCGCCCAGTTGGCCCGACGACAGCGTGACGTGGCGCACGTCCAGCCCCAGCCCGAAGAACGAGGCGATGGGCGGCACCAGCCCCAGCATGAAGCCCAGCGAGATGTTGGCGGCGAAGCCGGACAGGTTCTCGCGCAGGAAGTGCGCCCAGCGCGCGGCGCGCGCCGTGCCCAGCAGCCGGGTGATGCGCGGGTTGTACTGCACGGCCGAATCCAGGCGGTGCAGCACGAACCAGTTCTCCGCCCAGCCTGCGATGATGCTGGAGGCGAACAGCAGCACGCCGGTGAAGGCCGCGAACAGCAGCGAGGGCCCCAGCAGGTGCAGCGACTCCAGCACGTGGTGGGCCTGGGCCGTGCTGATGGCCGTCTGCCCGGTCCCCTTGGCGATCAGCAGCGTGATGCCGATCACGGTCGGGAACACCACGAGCACGTTGCCCAGCACCGCGGCCACCTGCGACCGCACCAGGTGCGTGACCTCGTCCACGAAGGACACCACGGCCTCATCGGAGTGCAGGTCCTTGAGCTTGGCCGCCATGGCCGGCGCGGTCATCGCGGGCTGCTTGGTGGCCACCGTGAAGTGCAGCAGCAGGATCAGCACGAAGCTCACCGAATAGTTCACGCCCGCCCAGAAGCCGCCCCAGAAGGCCGACAGCGCCAGTGCCGCCAGGCCGAACTTCATGAGGGTGGTGAAGGCCATCACCAGGCCGCCGCCCGCGGCCTTGCGGACCATGGCGCGGTATTCGGCGCCGGTGCGCGTGATGTAGTGCTCGCCCGTCTCGGCGCTGCGCTCGGCCACCTTGGCCGCCAGCAGCGACGAGTTGGACGCCAGCAGCGCGCGCAGGCTGCGCCGTTCGCGGCCCACGGTGACCAGCCGCGCCATCAGGCGGGCGGCGGTGGGGGCGGGTGTGGGCGAGAGCAGGCAGTCCAGCAGCTCGCGCACGCGCAGGATGCGCTCACGCAGCTGCCGCAGCCGGAACACCAGGCCCACCGAAATGCCGTTGTCTTCGAAATGCGAATACACGGTGGCCGCGGCGGCACGGCAGGCATCGAGCCGCTCGCGCAGGCGCTGCACGGATTCGTCGAGCCGGTCGGTGGTGCGCAGCTGGTGCAGGACCTCCACGCGCACGCTCTCCACGTCGCGGATCAGGGCGTGGAACGGCTGCGCGTCGCGCGCGGCCTCGCTCATGCGCAGGCGCAACTCGGGTGCGAAGCCGGTGGACAGGATCTGCCCCGCGCAATAGGTGATGGCGTCCAGCAGGGCGCGCTGCCAGCGTGTGGCGCCCGGCGCCTCGGCCGGGGACATGGCCGACAGCAGCCGCGCGAGCAGGGCCTCGTCCAGGGCCGCGAGCCACAGCGCATCGAAATCGTAGGGCAGCGCCAGCATGAACAGCTCGGACGCGTCGATGGTCTCCGGGCTGCCCGGCAGCAGCTTGTAGCGCAGGCGCTCCGCCACCTCGCTGGCGAGGGCCGTGCGCGGCGCGAAGCCGAAATCGGCCAGCAAGGTGGTGATGTCCACCGTGCCGACGAGCGCGCTCCACCAGTCCTGCAGGCGCTGGCGCGCGGCATCGTCCTTTTCGATGGCTTCTACGAACAACTGCATGCGGCCGACCGCGGCCTCGACCGAGCGGCGGTTGCCCCGCACCCAGTCCAGCAGTGAGATCAGCCAAAGGTGGCGCTGCGCCAGCGGCGCGCCCGCATCCAACTGGGCCAGCAGGTGGCCCAGGTCGTTGGCGTGGCGTTTCAATGCAGCACTCTGCCGTTCAGGGGGGCGCCCGAGGCGTCGCCGGACACGGCTTCCAGCACGAAGAGCGCAATGGGGCATTCGAACGGCTCGCCGTCCTCGGCCACGCAGAAATAGCGGCCGTGCATGCTGCCGCTGGCCGTGCGAAGGCGGCAGCCGCTCGTGTACTGGAAGGATTCCCCGGGCTTGAGCAGCGGCTGCTGCCCGACGACACCCAGGCCCTTGACCTCTTCGGTGTGGCCGCGCGCGTCGCTGATGACCCAGTGGCGGGAGATCAACTGGGCGGGGATGTCGCCCGTGTTCGTGATGGTGATGGTGTAGGCGAAGCCATAAAAGCCCTCGTCGGGCGTGGATTGCTCGGGCAGGTACTGGGATTGCACCTCGGCCTGGAACTGGTACTTCGGCATGGGCGCAATGGTACCCGGGCCGGCGGCCGTGCCTTCCGGAGCGCCGCGGGCTGCTGCGACAATCGGGGGATGAGCCGCACCTACCGCATTGCCCCCTCGATTCTGTCCGCCGATTTCGCCCGCCTGGGCGACGAAGTGAAGAACGTCATCGCCGCCGGCGCCGACTGGATCCACTTCGATGTGATGGACAACCACTACGTGCCCAACCTGACGTTCGGGCCCATGATCTGCCAGGCGCTGAAGCCCCACGCCAGGACCCCGGACGGCCAGCCCGTGCCGATCGACGTGCACCTGATGGTCCAGCCCGTGGATGCGCTGGCCGCCGCTTTCGCCGATGCCGGCGCCGACTACATCAGCTTTCACCCCGACGCCTCGGCCCACGTGCATCGCAGCGTGCAGGCCATCCGCGCCAAGGGCGCCAAGCCCGGCCTGGTGTTCAACCCCGCCGAACCGCTCGACGTGCTCGACTGGGTGATCGACGACATCGACCTCATCCTCATCATGAGCGTGAACCCGGGCTTCGGCGGCCAGAGCTTCATCGACTCGGCCCTGCGCAAGATCGAGGCCGTGCGCCGGCGCATCGACGCCTGCGGCAAGGACATCCGCCTGGAAGTGGACGGCGGCATCAAGACCGACAACATCCGCCGCGTGGCGGATGCGGGCGCGGACACTTTCGTGGCGGGCAGCGCGATCTTCGGCAAGCCCGACTACGCCGGCGTGATCGGCGCCATGCGCACGCAGCTGGCCTGACGCGGCCCGGCCGCGGGCTGGGGCTGCATCCACGGCGATCAGCGCGCTGGTGGCGTGGCGGGGGCCGGCACGATGGTGGTCGTGGTGCTCTCGCGCAGCACGCCGCCCGCGGCGGGCGAGCCGGAAACGGCACTCGGGCCCTTCACGCGGTCCAGGCAGGCGGAACGTTCTTCGGGCGTCTTGAAGACGGCGCAACGGTCCACTGCATTGCTCTGCTCGGCCTGGGCGCCCGGATTGGTCAACTGGCCGGTGCGCGACGATTCGAGGGCCGCACCCGCTTCCTGCAGGCACACGGCCTCGGACTGCTGCGTGTTGCCGCTCAGGCAGGCCTGACGGTCGCGCTCGTAGCGGGCCCGGGCGGATTCGTCCGGCGCGGCGTGCGCGGTGGCGGCGGCTGCGGCCAGCAGGGCGGTGGTGGCGAGAGCGGAAAAGCGGCGAAGAGAAGACATCGGCATGGTGATCCTTTGGTATGCGAACCGCCCCTGGCAGCGGGCGAAGGCCCGGCCGGGGCAAGGTTTGCAGACTAGGCGTACACCGAGGGAGCGTCTGTCGGACGGTGCGCAGCCGCCGTGCGGGCCGTTCGCCCGCCACAGGGCGGTCCAGGCGTCAATCCACGATGAAGAGCTGCGCGCCCGTGGCCGTCGACGACCGGTGGGCCGCATCGCCGAAGTCGGACACCTGATAGCTCATGCCGGCCGTGAGCGTGACACGGCGGCCATCCTTCAATTCGGTTTCCAGCGTGCCTTCCAGCACGAACAGGATGTGGCCCCGGTCGCACCAGTGGTCGGCCAGGTAGCCGGCGGAATAGTCGACCCGGCGAATGCGAATGTCGCCCACGGTCTGGGTGCGCCACAGGGCCGTTCCGGTCTCGCCAGGGTGCTCGGTGGGTGCGATGAGCGACCAGTCCGTCGTCGTGAAGGGCAGTGCAGGAATTTTCATGTCAAAGCGGTGGGGCCGGTGAATCTGGAAACGGACGGCCGCTCAGCGCAGGCCCTTCGCCAGCGCGCGCGTCAGGTCGGCGGCGGACGCCTCCCGGCAACCGCTCGCGTTCTGTCCGGACCACAGTGGTGAAAAGTCGCTGCGCCCCAAGGCTTCCGCCTTGGCGCGCAGCGGGGCCAGCGCGGCCGTCGCGAGAGGGAACTCCGGGGCCGCGGGGTTCAGTGGCCCCAGTTCGTGCATGACGCGGTTCATGATGCCGCGGGCAGGGCGGCCGGTGAACAGGTGGGTGAGGGCGGTATGGCGCGCGGCGTCGCTTTGCAATGCGGCGCGGTGCACTGCGCTGGTGGTGGCCTCGGTGGCCAGCATGTAGGCGGTGCCGACCTGCACGCCCGAGGCCCCCAGCGCCATGGCCGCGGCCACGCCCTGGGCGTCCGCGATGCCCCCGGCCGCGATGACCGGGCACTGCACGGCACCGACGATCTGGGGCAGCAGCGCGAAGGTGCCGGATTGCTTCGTCAGGTCGTGCGACAGGAAGTGCCCGCGGTGCCCGCCGGCCTCCAGGCCCTGCGCGATGACCGCGTCCACGCCCCGCGCCTGCAGCCAGAGCGCTTCTTCCACCGTGGTGGCCGACGCGAGGACTTTGGAGCCCCAGCTTTTCACCTGCGCCAGGAGGTCGTCCGGCGGCAGCCCGAAATGGAAGCTGACCACCGGCGGCCGGAACTCCGCCAGCAGGCCGGCCACCTCGGCGTTGAACGGATGGCGTCCCGCACCGGCGGGGATGTCCTCCGAACGAAGGCCGAATTCGGCGTAATAGGGCGCCAGCGCCGCACGCCATGCCGCCTCCCGCTGCGGATCGGGCTGGGGCGGCGTGTGGCAGAAGAAGTTGACGTTGTAGGGCCGGCGGGTGGCCGCGCGGATGGCCGTGACTTCCTGGCGGATCAGGTCGGGCGTGAGCCCGGCGCAGGGCAAGGAGCCCAGGCCCCCGGCTTCGCTCACGGCGATCACCATCGCGCTTCCCGACACCGCCACCATGGGCGCCTGGATGAGGGGAAATTCGGTGCCGAGGAGGTGTTGGAGCGTGGTCATCGGTGGGGCCTGTAGGGACGTGGTGGGCATTCTGCACCACCTCCTCCAGCCGCCACGCGCGGCGGTTCAGCGGGCGGGGCCGAATCCGAACAGCGAGGGTTTGGAGGGGGCCTGGGGATCGGCTGGCGGGCGCTCCGTCTGGGGCGCATCGTCCGATGGTGCCACCGCTTTCACGGCCCGCTTCACATCGAGGCGAGGGCCGATGTCCAAGTCTTCGATCATGGCTTGCAACACCCGAAGCCCATCGGCTAGTGTCCTGTCCCGTTAATTCGCAGGCACGATAGCTGCATGGTTTCGGGCCATCCTTGAGGTGCCGCCATGCCCAATGCAACGACCCGAACAGAAATTGCGCTTAGTGAAGTGGAGCGCGCGGAACTGACGTCCATGGCGCGATCACGTTCGCTGCCAGCGGCGTTGTCGCTCAGGGCGCGCATCGTGCTGACTTGCGAAGGCACAGATAAAGCCAGCACCGCGGTTGCGCAGGCTCTGGGGATCAGTCGTAGCACTGTCACCAAGTGGCGCGGGCGCTATGCGCGCCATCGCATTGCAGGGCTTTACGACGAGTTGCGCCCGGGTCGCCCCCGCACGGTAGATGACGAGCGTGTTGCTGAGTTGATTACCAAGACGTTGCACACCAAGCCTGCTGATGGGGGTACCCACTGGAGCACCCGCACGCTGGCCGCCGATACGGGCATCAGCAAGAGCACGGTGGCGCGCTATCTGCAGACCTTCAACCTCAAGCCGCACCGGGCCGACAGCTTCAAGCTGTCGACCGATCCGCTGTTCATCGAGAAGCTGCGCGACGTTGTGGGGCTGTACCTGAACCCACCTGACAACGCGCTGGTGCTGTGCGTGGACGAGAAGAGCCAATGCCAAGCTTTGGAGCGTACGCAGCCGATGCTGCCAATGGGGTTTGGCTATGTCGAAGGTGTCACGCACGACTACGTGCGCCACGGCACCACCACCTTGTTCGCGGCCCTGAACGTGATGAATGGCCAAGTGATCGCGCAGTGCCGGCCCCGGCATCGTCATCAAGAGTTCCTTGCCTTCCTGCGCGCCATCGACAAGGCAGTGCCCGACGAACTGGATGTGCACTGCATAGCTGATAACTACGCCAGCCACAAGCATCCAAAGGTGCGCGCTTGGTTGGCCGAGCGGCCTCGCTGGCACATGCACTTCGTTCCGACCTATTCAAGCTGGCTCAATCAGGTCGAGCGCTTCTTCTCGATCATCACCACGCGGGCAATCCGCCGTGGCTCGTTCACCAGCGTGAAGGATCTGATCAACAAGATCGACACATTCATCGCGAATTACAACCAGTCCTGCCAGCCGTTTACTTGGACAGCTACAGCAGACTCCATCCTCGAAAAACTCGCCAGACTATGCGGGCGAATTAACGGGACAGGACACTAGGGCCTGGTGGTAGGTGCCTGCGGCCGATTCGGACCGTTCCATCTCCGCCCAGGCACCGCCGCCTTCGCGCTCCATCAGCACCCAGCGGAAGTCCCCGGGGGCAGGCTCTTGCACATGGATGGCGATGGGGCGGAGGGCGGACGGCATCGCTCCAGCATAGGGGATCGCGGGGGATGGACCAAGGCCGTGCCGCTCCCCGATTGGCAGGCAATGCCTACCGATGCGGCAAGCGGCCGCCTACAAGGGTGGCAGACCGGTCGACGCAGACTGGAACGCACGGGGTTTCCCCTTCGGAGAAAAGTCACATGGCAACTGGCAGTCGCACGCTCTGGAAGGGCGCCATCACCTTCGGCCTGGTCCATATCCCTGTCGGGCTGCACACGGCGGCGACGGAGCAGGGCGTGGATTTCGACTGGCTGGACAAGCGGTCCATGGACCCGGTGGGCTACAAGCGCATCAACAAGAAGACCGGCAAGGAAATCGACAAGGACAACATCGTCAAAGGCGTGCAGTACGAAGACGGCAAGTACGTCATCATCAGCCCGGAAGAGATCGAAGCGGTGTTCCCCAAGACCACGCAGACCATCGAGATCGAGCGCTTCATCGATGCGAACGACATGCCGTTCATCTTCCTGGAGCGGCCGTACTACGTGGCACCCGTCAACAAGAGCGACAAGGTCTATGCGCTGCTGCGCGAAACCCTCATCGCGACGGGCAAGGTCGGCCTCGCGAAGGTCGTCATCTCGACGAAGCAGCATCTGGCCGCGCTGGTGCCTTCGGGGCCGGCGCTGGTGCTGAACCTGCTGCGATGGGGCGACGAGGTCAAGACGCTCGACTCGCTCGAACTGCCGGCCGCCGGCAGAAAGAGTGTGAGCGCCGCGGAACTCAAGATGGCCAAGCAGCTGGTCGAGGAGATGTCCGGAAAATGGGACCCCGCCGACTTCAAGGACGAGTTCCGCATCCAGGTCATGAAACTCGTGGACAAGAAGGCGAAGGCGGGCGAAGGCCACACCGTCATGGACCCGGAGGAAGAAGCACCGCAGACCGGCGAAGTGATCGACCTCACGGCCCTGCTCAAGCGCAGCCTCAAGGGTGGCTCCGCGCCTGCGCGCAAGGGCGCGGGCAAAACCGCCGGCAAGGCTTCGGCCAAGGCGCCTGCCAGGAAGGCCGGTGCCAAAAGCGCCGCCGCCAGGAAGAGCGCACCGGAAAGAAAAGCGGCGTGAGCGATTCGACGGCGTGTCCAGGCCGGTGACGCCATGCGCGTCGCCACGTGGAACATCAACAGCGTGAACAAGCGGATCGACCGGCTGGTCGATTGGCTGCAGCGCACGCGGCCCGATGTGGTCGCGCTGCAGGAGCTCAAATGTCCCACGGCGCAGTTCCCGGATGAGGTGCTGCGCGCGGTGGGCTACCGCGGCGTGGCCGTCGGCCAGCGCACCTGGAATGGCGTGGCGCTGCTCGGTCGCGGGCACGATCCCTTGCCCGTGTTGACGGCGTTGCCGGGCGACCCGGCCGACAAGGAGGCCCGCTACCTCGACGCGGCGATCAACGGCGTGCTCTAGCCTGCCTGTACCTGCCCAACGGCAACCCGCAGCCCGGCCCCCGATTCGACGCCAAGCTGCGTTGGTTCAAGCGGCTGAACCGCCGCGCCCAGGCGCTCTGGGCGTCTGGCCATCCCGTGGTGCTGATGGGCGACTGGAACGTCGTGCCGACGGATGCGGACATCTACCGGCCCGACACGTGGAAGGACAACGCCCTGTTGCAGCCGGCGCCCCGGCAAGCCTATGCCGACCTGTTGGCCCAGGGGTGGACGGATGCCATCGCCACGGTGCACCCGAAGGACGTGCCGTTCACCTTCTGGGACTACCGGCGCCGGCGCTGGGAGCGCGATGCGGGACTGCGCATCGATCACATCCTGGTGAGCCGCATGCTCCACGTGGCGGACGCCGGTGTGGACCGGGACGAGCGCGGAAAGGACAACGCGAGCGACCATGCCCCCGTCTGGGCGGAACTGACGGTGGCGAAGGCGCCGGTGCGGCGCCGGGCGGCCGGGCCGGCCGGCGTTTGAAACGCCCCACGTCCGGCGATCGCTGCCAGAATCCAGGGTGCCTCGACCCCTGAGGCCGCAAACACCTGCTTCAGAAGGAAACGATGCCATGAACGACCCCAGCGGCTTTCCCGATCTCGAATATGTCGGCTTCTGGGCGCGCGTGGGCGCGACGCTGATCGACACCCTGCTGCTGATCGTCGTGACGGTGCCGCTGCTGGTGGCGTTCTATGGCTGGGCGTATTTCGAATCCGAGCGCCTGGTCTTGGGGCCTGCGGATTTCGTCATCTCCTGGGTGCTGCCGGCCGTGGCGGTGGTGCTGTTCTGGCTGAGCCGGCAGGCCACGCCGGGCAAGATGGCCATCGGCGCCCGCGTGGTGGATGCCGCCACCGGCAAGCCGATGACCCCCGGGCAGTCGGTGGGCCGCTACGTGGCGTATTTCGCCTCCGCGATTCCGCTGGGCCTGGGCCTGCTGTGGGTGGCGTTCGATGGCCGCAAGCAGGGCTGGCACGATAAGCTGGCGGGCACGGTGGTCGTGCGGCCCAAGCGGCGTGGGACGCAGGCGGTGAGTTTTCCACAGGGTTGAAGACGTCCTCCCCGCACCAGGACCGCCACGGCGCCACCCCGCCTTCATTCACTGCACGCCTGTTTTCATGGCCATGACGATGCAACCTGCCCCCTTTTCAGACTGGATTCCGCTGTCCCCCGCACAAGCCGATGCCGCGATCGTGGACCTGGACGGCACCATGGTGGACACGCTCGGCGATTTTTCCGAGGCGATCAACCGCATGCTGCACGAGCTGGGGCTGCCCGGCATCGCGGCGCCCGACATCGAACGCATGGTGGGAAAGGGCTCGCAGCACCTGATTCATTCGGTGCTCAATCACGTTCTGGCGCATGATTCACTAGGGCATATTGCTATCAAAACAGAAGCAATCTATCCCCAGGCCTGGGAAAGCTACCAGCGCCATTACGCCGCCGTCAACGGCCAGTTCGCCGCGCTGTACCCTGGCGTGGTCACCGGACTGCAGGCGCTGCGGCGGCAAGGCGTGCGCCTGGCCTGCCTGACCAACAAGCCTACGGCGTTCGCCGTTTCGCTGCTGGAGGCCAAGGGGCTGGACGGCTTCTTCGAGAAGGTGTTCGGCGGCGATGCCTTCGAGCGCATGAAGCCCGACCCGATGCCCTTGCTCAGGACCTGCGAGGCGCTGGGCACTGTGCCCGCGCGCACGCTGATGGTCGGCGACTCCAGCAACGATGCCTGGGCGGCCCGCGCCGCCGGCTGCCCCGTGGTGCTGGTGACCTACGGCTACAACCACGGGCAACCCGTGCGCGAGGTGGATGCCGACGGCTATGTCGATTCGCTGGAGGCGCTGCTGCCCGGCCCCTGACGCGGCGCAGCAGCGGGGCGATGGCCCGCTACCAGCGCAGCAGCCGAGGCCCCAGCACGGCACCAGCGGCCACCGGCAGCGACATGCCCAGAACGTACCAGATGGCAATGAACGGTGCGGCCAGCTCCGGGCAGTGCAGCGCATAGACCGTGGCGCCAACCGCGCCGCCCAGGGCGCCGGCCCCTGCGCCGGCCCATGCGGGGTGGACGGGCGCCATGCCCCGCAACACCCAGATCGCGGCCAGGAACACCGGCAGCGACAGCATGGCAATATTTTCCGCGCACACACGCCAGGTGCGGCTGAGCACCAGTTCCGGCAGTTGTGCCGCGGGGGCCTGCCACACCGCCATCAGCCCCAGGGCCCATACCAGGCCGATCGGGGCGGCCCAGCCCAGCCATGCGAGGCGGGTGACAGAGCCCGGTTTTCCGAGCCGGGCGACCAGGAGCAACGCGGCCAGGGCCATGAGCAGCGGAGCGCCGAACTTCACCCAGAACATGGGCAGGGTGGCGTATTGGCCGAGCGCTGGATTGAGCCCGAGCCCATGCCGCATCAGCAAGCCCGAAACCGGCACGGCCAGGAGAAGGCCGAGCGCGAGGCGCTTCGCTGCGGCATGGCGAGGGACCGGCACCGTGTCGGCGGCCAATAGATGGATCAGATCTTCGGTTTTCATGGGGAGGCCTTTGGCTTCGCCGTGGGTGGGGACGAAGACGCGATGCGGCTCGCCAGCGCCTTCAGGCCCCGGTGGATGCCGATTTTCACGGCGGATTCCGTCATGCCGGTTTCCAGGGCCACGTCGGAGACCGAGCGGCCATGCAGCTTGACCTGCTCGATGGGCAGGCGCTGGCGGTCGGGCAGTGTGGCGAGCAGTCGCCCGAGATCGCGCCGGGCCTCGGCGGCCGTGTCCTCGGCGTGATCGAAGAGGCCGGTTTCATCGTCGTCCAGGGGGTCGTGCAGCGCTTCGCGCGCCTGGCGCGCGCGCAGCAGATCGATGGTCTTGTAACGCGCGATGGCGTGCACCCAGGCCGTCAGCGGCTGGGTGCGCTGGTAGGTGTGGCGCTGGTTGTGCAGGGCCAGCAGGGTGTCTTGCACAAGGTCCTCCACGTCGTCGGGCCAACCGGACAGCCGCCGGCGGTAGAACGACCGCAGGCGGGTCGCCATCTGCTGCAGGAATTGCCGGTACGCCGCCGCATCGCCCTCCAGCCCGGCGAGCATCAGGCTTCGCAGGCGCTGTTCGGTCTGGAGGTGCGCAATATCTCGAGGCGGTCGGGGTGCCATGGCCGCATCAGGGTACACGGCATTGGCATCGGCACCACTCGCGCGCATCGCGCGATGGCTTCGAACGCCGCCTGCGCTGACGGCATGCATGGACCCACTGCCTGCAGGCATGCCGTGGCTTATTTCTTCATCTCGTCCTTCTTCATCTCATCTTTCTTCATCGCGTCCTTTCCCATGGAATCCTTGGCCATAGGGTCGTGTTTCATGCCGTCTTTCTTCATCGCATCCTTCTTCATGCCGTCGTGTTTCATGGCGTCTTTCGGTGTGGCTTCCTTCGCCATCGAGTCCTTGGCCATGGGGTCCTTTTTCATCATGTCGTCCGCCGCCATGGCGGAGACGGAGGCCGCAGTCAGGCAGGCGGCGAGCAGTGCGGTCGTGAGCTTGTTCATGTCGAAAGTCCTTTGAGAGAGAGAAGAGAAAAATTGCGCCGCACCCGGGAATCGGGCACGGCCGCGCCGTCTGCGGCGCCGAGCCCGATCGCTCAGCTGCCGCCGAACCCGTTGTAGCCCTGGTCTTCCCAGTAGCCGCCTGGATAGGTATTGGTCACGGACATCGCCATGACATGTTTCGGGTTCTTGTAGCCCAGCTTGGTCGGTATGCGCAGCTTCAGCGGAAAGCCGTATTTCGGTGGCAATGGCTCGCCGTCGCAGGTCAGCGCGAGCAGCGTCTGCGGGTGCAGCGCGGTCGCCATGTCGATGCTGGTGTGATAGTCGTCGGCACATGCGAAGCCGATGTACTTCGCGCTCAGGTCGGCGCCGATGCGTCGCAGAAAATCGCCGAAAGGCACGCCGCCCCACTTTCCGATGGCGCTCCAGCCCTCCACGCAGATGTGGCGGGTCACCTGCTCCTGCTGCGCGAGGGCGCGCAGTGCCGCAAGGGTCCAGGGGCGTTTTTCGGCCACCAGGCCGGCCACTTCGAGGCGGTAGCCTTCCTCTTTCACGATCCGGACTTCGTCTTCGCCGTAGTACGCATTGAAGGGAAACGGCCGGACGATCATGGATTCGGGATAGGTGGGCGCCAACCGGCCGGGGTCGAACAGCCATCCCTGGGCCCGGTCGTTCCAGCGCGAGATGCGCTGGAGCATGGCTTGCACATCCTCGTTGTCGCTGATGCTGCAGCCGGCCAGCAGGGACAGTCCGCCCAGCGTCAGGCTGCCGCGCAGGAAATGGCGGCGCGCGGCGGGCGCCATGCGGCGCTCCAGGAGCTTGCGCGCGTCGGCCACGGCCCCGTCTGCATCGGCATTGGACAAGCTCCGGCGTCTGAAGAGGTTCATGCCGCACTCCCTTGGCGGCCGGCGCTCAGCATGGTGAGCAGCGTGCGCGGCACCAGGGCCACCATCGCACCGTGCAGGGCAATGAACCCGACCAGCAACCCCATGGCCACGAAATGGATGCGGCGCGAGAACTCGTAGCCCCCCAGCCATTCCCGCAAGACGGGGAACTGCACGGACTTGAACAGCACGAGCCCGGACAGCACCAGGACCAGAAGGTCCAGCATCACGAACAGATAGGCCAGCCGCTGCACGCTGTTGTATTGGCGCGCATCCGTGTGGGCGAGCTTTCCGCGCAGGGCGTCCATGGCATCGCGCAGCACGGCGCGCGGCCAGACCGGAAAGAAACTGCGGGCCAGCCGGCCGCTGGCGAGGTTCATCGCCAGATAGAACAGGCCGTCGGCCGCCAGCAGCCACATGGCGGCGAAATGCCACTGCAGTGCACCTCCGAGCCAGCCGCCGAGGGTCAGCGCGTTGGGCAGCGTGAAAGGGAAGAACGGCGCCGCGTTGTAGATGCGCCAGCCGCTGGCGATGAGGATCAGCACCGCCAGGGCGTTCAGCCAGTGGCTGATGCGTATCCACAAGGGGTGGATGGGCTGTGGTTTCGCGGATGCCGCCATGAATGCTCCTGAAAGAGGGCCCGGCGATCGGGCCTCGTTCAGTAGTTCGGGCGGAATGCGCCGCGGGTTACAGGCGGGTGAAAAAATTCCTGGAATTCAGGTGGCGTGCCGGCATCGCGGTTTTCTTGAAAGCGGCCAGAATCATGCTCTGGCGCAATATGTACTAGGGCATGTAGCTATAAAAATAATAGCATTGGTTTGCGGGGCAGGAAAAGCAGGGGCCGGACGCCCGTGCGCCGCCAGCCGGAGGACCGCGGACACCTGGGTCAGCCGCCCGCCTTGCCCAGCAGGGCGTCCTTGAGTTTCCAGTCCGCCGGCCGCTCGCCCAGCCAGATGCCCATCAGGGCATCGAAGAATTCGGGCTCGCGGAACGGCTCGCCCTGCGCCACGCCCTTGACGCTGATCACGGTGCCCGTGCCGGGCAGCCAGTCCACGGTGAAGGTGTCGCCGGCCGAGAGCTTCTTGTGCTGGGAAAAGATCTCGCTCATGCGCAGCACGCCGGGCACCAGGCGGGAGAACGAGGCCTTGTCCATGTTGTCTTCCATGCCGCGCGAAAACAGCTTGCCCAGTTCGGCCGATTCGATGTCGCGCAGCATGGTGATCGACAGCCGCTTCGGGCCGCGCAGGGCGGCCACTTCCTGCGGCGTGCCCGCCTTGCGCTCTAGGTACAGGCCCGCCGTGTACACCTTGAAAACGGCCTTGTAGCGAATGCCCGCGCCATTGAGCAGCAACGGGCTGCCTTGCAGTTGCAACGCGGTGCAGTACTTCACATCGGCGACGGTCACGACCTGGGCCGAGGCGGCCCCCATGGTCACGAGAAGGCCGGCGAGGGCGGCGACCAGCCACCGCTGCAGAAACATCATGGCAACTCCAAAAAAAGAACGATCGTTCGTTTCTGATTGTTGCCGCGTGTCCGGGCGCGCACAACAGGGTTTTCAGCAAGGATTGCGGCAGGGCCTCTGGTTCGCCGGCCGCGGCGGGCGGGCGCAGGCGCTTTGCTACACTTTCTCCCCATGTTCATTCACCACGTGTTCATCACAGGTTGCAGCGACCGGGGAGCCTGGCCCTGGCGCAAGCCAGCCGCATCGAACGCCTGATGGCACCTGGGGCAATCCCAGCTGCACCCGTGGCCCTGACGGGCCGAACGCAATGAACTGCGGCGCCCCACGTCCTTGTGCTGGCGCTGCCCGACTGGGAAATTCCCGTGATTACAGAACTTGAATTCAAAAGCCTGGCCAGCGAAGGCTACAACCGCATTCCGCTCATCGCGGAGGCCTTCGCCGACCTGGAGACGCCGCTGTCGCTGTACCTGAAGCTGGCCTACAGCAAGGACGGCGGCAAATACAGTTTCCTGCTCGAATCGGTCGTGGGGGGCGAGCGGTTCGGCCGCTACAGCTTCATTGGCCTGCCGGCGCGCACCTTGCTGAGGGCCAGCGGCTTCGGGGCCGACGCCAAGACCGAGGTGGTCACCGATGGGCAGGTGGTCGAGACCGCCGCCGGCAATCCGCTGGATTTCATCGAGGCGTACCAGAAGCGTTTCAAGGTGGCGCTGCGCCCCGGCCTGCCGCGGTTCTGCGGCGGCCTGGCGGGGTACTTCGGCTATGACGCGGTGCGTTACGTCGAAAAGAAGCTCGAAGCCAGTTGCCCGCCCGACACGATGGGCATGCCGGACATCCTGCTGCTGCAGTGCGAGGAACTGGCTGTCATCGACAACCTCTCGGGCAAGCTGTACCTTATCGTCTACGCGGACCCGGGCCAGCCCGAGGCGTATTCCAGGGGCAAGCAACGCCTGCGGGGCTTGAAGGACCAGCTCAAGTATTCGGTGGCCGCGCCGGTCGTCAAGCCGACGGAGAGCCATCCCCCCCAGCGCGACTTTGCCAAGGCCGATTACCTGGCGGCGGTGGACCGTGCCAAGGAGCTGATCGCCGCGGGCGACTTCATGCAGGTGCAGGTGGGCCAGCGCATCCAAAAGCGTTACACCGAGTCGCCGCTTTCCCTGTACCGCGCGCTGCGGTCGCTGAATCCCTCGCCCTACATGTTTTATTACCACATGGGCGACTTCCACATCGTCTCGGCGTCGCCGGAGATCCTGGTGCGGCAAGAGAGCACCCCGCAAGGCCAGAAGGTCACGATCCGGCCTTTGGCCGGAACGCGTCCGCGCGGCAACACGCCCGAGCATGACAAGGCCACGGAAATCGAACTGGTCAACGACCCCAAGGAGCGCGCGGAGCACGTGATGCTGATCGACCTTGCGCGCAACGACATCGGGCGCATCGCCAAGACGGGCACGGTGAAGGTGACGGAGGCGTTCGCCGTGGAGCGCTACAGCCACGTGATGCACATCGTGAGCAACGTCGAGGGCCTGCTCAATGACGGCATGACCAACATGGACGTGCTGAAGGCCACGTTTCCGGCAGGCACGCTCACCGGCGCGCCCAAGGTGCATGCGATGGAACTGATCGACCAGCTGGAGCCCGTCAAGCGTGGCTTGTATGGCGGGGCGTGCGGCTATCTCAGCTACGCCGGGGACATGGATGTGGCCATTGCCATCCGCACCGGCATCGTGAAGGACGGAACGCTCTATGTTCAGGCCGCGGCCGGCGTCGTGGCCGACTCGGTGCCCGAGCTGGAGTGGAAGGAAACGGAACACAAGGCCCGCGCCCTGCTGCGCGCTGCCGAACTGGTTGAGGAAGGACTCGAATGATGACCCGGTCGATCGACAAGGTAGAGCGCTGCAGCAGCATGGCGCAGGTGCGCGCGCGCATCGACGCGCTGGACGACATCCTGGTGCCGTTGCTGGTGGAGCGCGGAGGCTACATGACCCAGGCCGCATTGAACAAGCAGCGCGAGTCCCAGGTGCGGGACGAAGGCCGCATCGAATTCATCGTGCACCGGGTGCGCGAGCGTGCGCTGGCCGAAGGCGGTGAGCCCGAGGTGATCGAGGCCATCTACCGCAGCATGATGGAGACCTACATCGCCTACGAGCATGAAGAGTTCGCGCGGCTGGTCGAGCAAGGCGCCAAGACCTCCGCGAAGTGACGGCAGGGCGGCGGGCGGCTGTCGCGTCCCGCCAGCCGTGATGTCAGTGCGCATTGGCGGGACGCCCGGCGGACAGTTTGAAGGCGTTGGCCAGCGTGGACCGGTTGCAGATGCCCCAGCGTGACGCGACGTCCAGCATGTGGGCCCGTCCACCGGTTTCGCTCATCTCGCGCAGTTCGTCTTCGATGCGCTTCACGCGCTCGGTCCGGATCAGTTCGGCAGGCGTCATGCCCAGGTGGTTGCGGAACGCCAGTTGCAACGCGCGTTCGGTGACTCCCAGGCGGCCTGCGATTTCACGCACCGAAAGGTTGGCGTCGTGCAGGTGCTCCACGATGTAGCGGTAGGCCGCGCGGTAGCGGGGCGGCAGGCGCAACCCGGTCGTGTCCTGGGCCTGGGAGGGCAGGGTGGACGCGGCGCTGTTCATGCGCGCCAGCACCGTGTTGTGCACCACCCGCATGGCCTGGGCCACGTGGCGCTTGTACTGGCGCAGTGACTCGCCCAGCCGGCCTTCTTCCATGTGTATCTTGGACAGGCAGTACTGGATGTCCGACGCGTAAGGGTGCCGATCGACCTCGCGTTCGACGCTGGCCAGCGGCTGGATCACATCGCGGGCACCCGTGGCCGCCTTGTCGGTCAGCAGCGCGAGGCAGGCTTCCACCCGCACTTGCGATTCCAGGCCCGCCAGTTCGTGTTCGCGCAGCCAGCGCACGAAGCTCGCCACCGCCTCTTGCCGGCTGGCAGGGTGGTGTCCCAGCAAGCCGCAGCGCAGGTAAGCCAGTCGGGCCCGCAGAAGCTCGGGCACGTGGGTGCTCGACTCGAGCGCCGCCAGTTCGGCCACCATCTCCGCCGTGGTGGGCAGATCGCGTGCCAGCGCCATGGCGGACTCCGAGAGTGCATGGTCGGTCAGTTCTTCATGGCGCAGCAGGTGCACCCGGGCCAGCACCTCCAGGCGGATCGCCCTGGCGAGCGGCTCCAGCATGGCTGCACCGGCAGATTGGCAGAGCGCTTCCGCCTGGCGTGCGGTGGCCAGGGCTTCTGCATGCTGGCCCAGGGCCTGCAGCGACAGCGCCTTGCCGCAATGGCCTTCCACACGCAACTCAAGCGGGGCCTCGTGGTCGCCGGCCACGATCGACCAGCAAGCCACGGCGCGGGCGGGCTTGTTCAGATGATGAAAGAGCCAGGCCTGGTCCAGTGCCGACTGCCAGCGCACGTTGCTGCGCGAAACCTGGTCATAGGCTTTGAGTTGCTGGTGAAACACTTCGCTGGCCGCCTCTTCCATGCCAACCAGCAGCAGGCTGCGTCCGAGCAGCGCGCCTTCCTGGGGCGTGCCCGTATCACGCCCATTGCGCTCCAGGCGCCGGCGGCCGATGCCCGCTGCATCCTTGACGCGCATGGCATGAATGAGATTGGAAAGCTCTGGCGCCTGGGCTTGGGCGCGCTGGCAGGTCAACGACAGAAGTGTGAGCAGCATGGGTCTTCGCGGTGTTGCCGCGCCTTTGATTGATGACCAGTCAATGCTAGGAAAGGGCGTCCGGGCAATGCTCAACTTCCTTACGTTCAATCCTCAACTTTTGCTAATTGCCACGTTTTATGGTGAGTGCCTTCGGATACCTTTGCACGCGTTGCCTGAAGCTATTGGCAGCACATCCGCTCCCCTGTTCATCCAATGTTCATCGGCAAGTCATCGGTTTTTCATGAAGGTCTGCTTCGTCGTTCATGCGAGGTGCTTAGAGTGAAATCAGGCCGTCGAGGACGGGATTTGCAGCGAGAGAGGGGAGCGCGGCGGATTCAGAACTGCCAGCAAAAAAACAGGGACTGCTGCGCCAGCCGATTGAGCGCACAAAGCCGGAGTTGGAGACTGATAAGGGACTGCTATGGCGTCGAATAGTTATTGCCTATAAGCAATTGACCTATCGAAAGGGCATACTGCAGAGAATATTTCGCTGATTCTGTTCCGCGGAAGGTTGGGAAAAAATTGCAAAATCTGTGACTATGTGTAGCAACCGGATGGCGATTTTTTGGCACCCACGCCCAGCTGAACAGGCCAGGGGGGCAGCGTGATGCGCCGCCATTTGTCGATATAAATTTGCGTCGAGGGTTTCCATGAACATTGCTCTTCTTTCGCGTCGATCGACGGTGAACCAGTTCCTGGTGGATCTGCTTTCCCGTGGCGGAATTCAAGCCATGCTGCACGTCAGCATTGCGGCCTTCCGCATGCAAGTGAGGCAGCAGGCTTTTGATGCCGTGATCCTTGAAGACTGCGGAGGCACCTTGGCGGAAGATTTGGGATTGATCAAAACCTGCGTCTCCGATCAGGTTCCCGTCGTGGTGGTGGGGGCCGAGTTGCACGCCGGCTTCGGCGTGGCCCTGGCCTGCGGGGCGGTGGACTACATCAGCCTTTCCCGCGTCGGGCATGACGAACTCAAGACCCGGCTGCGCGGCCACATGGAAGCCCAGGCGTTCCAGGCCGCCCACCCGATTGATGTCGACGGCTGCAGGCTCGACCCGGCCAGGCTTTGCCTCGTTCATGGGGACAAGACGGTGGGTCTCACGCACCGCGAATGCGAACTGGCCTGCCTGCTGTTTTCCAAGCCCAACCAGGTGGTGTCTTTGCCCACGATCATCGCCAAGGTGTGGGGGCGCTCGGTCGAGTCCAACAAACGCACCCTGGAGCAGCACATCTACAAGCTGCGCACCAAACTGCGGGAGGCCGGGTGCCAACTGCGCGTCCAGGCGGCTTATGGACGCGGCTACCGGCTGCTGTCCCATGAGGGGACGGAAGCGGTCGGCAACGAATACACCGCGCTTTACTGGTAACGGCAGCAGGAGCGTGCTCAATGTCTTTTTCGGGCCGTGCAAGTGACGTTTCGGGATGGGGTGCAAGGCGCAATGCGCCAGCCATCGCCTGGGACTTCGGCCAGCGCTGCCACGCTGCCGGCCGCCTGAGAAGGTACGGGTCCCGCGGGCTGGAGCGGAACCGGATGACGCAGCGCTCCGGCGACCTGCATGCGCACCCGCCCATGCGGTGCCACTGGGGCCCACCCCCTCCGATTGCGCGTCAGCATGGGCTCCAAAAAAGGCCTTGAACACGTTCTAGCCCGATCAGGGCATTGGCGGCGGGGGCCCGGGTTTCAAACCTTGAGCCAGATGTAGTCCCCCGCGCAAATGCCGTTGAAGGCTTCATCGGTGGAGCTCAGCACGTTGTCTTTCCAGTAGCGTCCGTGCTCGGTATAGTGGGTCAGCGTTTCGGCCAGCCAGGTCCCGGTGATTTCCGGTGTCATCGGCACCCGCACGATCAGGATGATGCCGCCCGTATCGGGGTTGATGCCCGCCTGGGCCTGATCCTGCGCATATACGGTGAGGTTGGCCTCCAGCAGGAGCCGGAAGATGGTCAGCGTGCGCCCTGCGGTGACGATGCCGAAATGGAAGTTGAGATACAGCGCGGCGGGGTCGTTCTCGTAGTGCGACAGCAGAACCTCGAACCCTTCGACCTCAATCCAGCCCTGTGCGAGCACCGCCTGCGGATCGGGCAAGTCGATGGCTTCGCACAGCTCGGTGACCAGTTGGTTGTATTGGTCGAGACTCATGGGCGAACGGGCCTTTTCAGGGACTGGCTGGCCTGCAATTGCCGCTCTGCAGCGATGCTCGCCTGGGACGGCGTGCGCGGGAGATCGGTGCTCAGCAACGCGAGCGGCAGCAAGGCCTTGAGGTCTTTCATGCGAACGGTGTCACTGGCTGCATCGGGAGCGGGACCTCCGCACAGCAACAACGCCATCTTGACCCGCTGCAGGGTTCCCAATGCACCCTGCTCTTCGTGGTTTTGCAGGTAAGCCGCCATCTCCGCCATGCCCCGCGTGGGGGTGGCGGCGAAGTGGGGCTTTCGGCTGTGCTCCCAAAGCCGCCGGGTAAGGACCTGGGCCCGGTCTTGCGCCGTGCCGGCGTAATGCCGCTGCAAAACCTGGTGGGCCGCCATGGCTCCCTCCGCAAGGCCCGATTTGGCCATTCGGCTTGCCTGAGGGTTGTCACGTGAACTTCCTTGATCGCCTTTGCCAGATCCCGACCCGGAACCGGAACCGGAACCCGAACCCGAACCCGAGCCGGAGCCGGAGCCGGAGCCGGAGCCAGAGTTGCCGCCTTCGGAGTTCTCTTGGGAGTCCCCCTTGTCACGGCTGCTGCTTCCTTGTCGCAGAAAGCTGTCC
Organism: Acidovorax sp. GBBC 1281; assembly: GCF_028473645.1. Classification (NCBI taxonomy): domain Bacteria; kingdom Pseudomonadati; phylum Pseudomonadota; class Betaproteobacteria; order Burkholderiales; family Comamonadaceae; genus Acidovorax; species Acidovorax sp. GBBC 1281. The sequence continues at coordinate 5,027,736 of NZ_CP097269.1, read as the reverse complement.
AGCGCCGTGGGCTCGTTCCCGGTGTCCCGCAGCGATTCCCGGTACCGCGCATAGCGCTCTCCGCGGTCGTCGTCGAGGGCCGCTTTCCACCGCTCGGCAGATCCCAGCCGTGCTTCGGCTTCTTCGGGATCGGTTTGCAGGATTTCGAGCGGAATGTCCTGCCCTGGCGCAAAAAGCGGGGCATCGGGCTGGCCGGGGAGTCGGGTCTGCTTGGGTGGCAAGGGCAGCGGCGGACGGGGAACCGTACGGAAAATGTAGTCGCCGAACCGGCCTTGCTGCATGAGCGAGGCGTTGCGCGCGGCCTGATCATGCTGCACTGCGAGCAGGTGGTTGTGTTCGCGCAGGCGCAACTGCTTGAGCCGCTGCAACTGCTGCAGCCCGCGAAAGAGCGGCGCGTTGGGGTTCATGGCGTGAACGTGGCGGCAAGCAGCCTCTGGGAGAACTGCAACACGGTGGTCCCGACCCACGGGGCGGAGACCGCAACGGTGACGGTCACGCAGATCAGCTTGATGCCTTGCGAAATGGCAGCATCCTGGAGCGAAGTCACGGCTTGCACGAGCGCCACCAGCAAACCGACGATGGCCGCCACGGCCACCGCGGGCAGCGAAAGAATGAGGCACAGCATCAGTGCCTCGGACGTCAGTTGAACGATGTTGTCGTGTGTCATGGCGTTGCGAGCTCCGTCATCGGTAGGTCAGCACGAGTCCGTGCATGACCTGGGACCACCCGTCGAGCACGACGAACAGCAGCAGCTTGAAAGGGATGGCGATGTTGGTGGGCGACACCTGAGACAGGCCCATGGCCAGCAGCACGTTGGCGATGACGAGCTCCACGATCACGAAGGCCAGATACAGCAGGAAACCGATGCGAAAGGCGGCCGTCAGCTCCGTCAGCAAGAAAGCGGGGGCCACTACGATCAGGTCGTCGACCAGCAGTGCCTTGGCGCGTTCCTGGGGCCATATCGCCTGTGCCGACTTCAGGAAAAACGCCTTTTCTGCCGGGTGCGCGTGCTTGACGAGGAACTGCCGGAACGGTTCCTTTGCTGCAGAAGCGGCCGCCAACAGCTGCTGGGTGTTCGACGTCTGCGATGACGGCGGCCCGTTCTGGATTTTGTCGGCCGCCTCCATGGCGACCGGCGCCATGACGTAGATTGAAATGATGATGGCGATGCCGTTGAGCACCATGTTGGGCGGCACCTGCTGGATGCCCAGCGCGTTGCGCAGCAAGCCCAGCACCACCACTACCTTGGTGTACGAGGTCACCACCATGGCCGCGAACGGCAGCACCGCCAGCGCCATCAGGGCGATGAACAGCGAGATGGGGTCCAGCCCCTGGACGGATGACAGCGGCGTCATGGCAAGTCTTGTGGTGGTGCTTCGGCCGCCTGGCTGAGCCCCATGCGCTCGATGCGCACCCCGAGCTGCTCGCCGATGACGATCAGGCGGCCGGTACCGACCACCTGGTCGTGGCACACGAGGCGCACCAGTGCCTCGCGCACGGGCATGTCCAGCGTGATGACCGAGCCCGGTCCGAAGGCCGCGAGATCGTCAAGCCGGACACGGGCGCTGTCTATCTCGAAGGCCACGGGGATGGACAGCTTTCCGATGGCCCCGATTTCCGCACCCGCTGGCAGGTCGTGCTCCGGAATGGGTTCGCTGCCGGGCTGAGGTGCCCCGTCGAGCGTGGCTTCGTGCGAGTCGATATCGAGTTGTGCGGTGGTTTCCATGGAGACGCCCATTCCAAAAGACAAGTGGCAATGCAAAGAGGCCGAAGCGCCGGCGGGCACGCCTGTGAGCAGCACGTCGCCCGCCCTGACCGAGCCCAGTTCGGAGGCTCCATACGTTTTGCGCGCGAGCCGGATGCGGCAGGCCACGCGCAGGCCGAGCAGGTGGCTTGCGTCGCTTCGGACCGAGGCAGCCAGCAGCGCCTGGATCTGTCCTGCCATCGCTTCGTCGATGGCCTGCAGCCCGATGCGGCGATTTCTTGCGGTGATCTCGAAAGGCGCAGCGCCGGAGTCCAGCTGCATCCCATGCAGCACCAGGCCTGCAAAGCGGGACTGGAACGGGGCGAGCGGCTGGGCCAGTAGCGACTGCGCAACGTCCCGCGCCAGCGCGGGGTCCGGCAGGCGCGCCGCCATCTCCAGCGCAGGCCAGTCGGTCCTGGGGACCGACAGCCGCATCGTGCCCTGCGCCGACCGAAATTCCATGCTGATGCGTTTGCCGGATCGACCGGGCGCCCGGCTGATCGACGCACCCGGTTGTCCCGAAAGGGCCCGGACCCAACGCACGAACCGCCGATCGAACATCACCCGCGCCAGACGGGCTTCGCCGTGGTCCATGGGCGGTAGATACCTTGCGAGGTCGCTTAAGGGGAAAGCCGGTGGCTTGACAGCGTTCAAGGTCATTCCAGGTCAATGTCGATGCTTCGATGGGCCGTGCCCAGGCGGGCAAGCAACCCGTGCAGTTGATCGCGATGCTTTGAGATTAGGTGGCGGGACTCGGGCGACACCGTTCGGAAGCGAAGCGTCATGGCATAGGACGAAAGCCCCAGGGCCAGTTCGCATTCCGGCAGCACCTTGGGGTCCATGGGCACTGTGACGGCCCAGGACTGGAAGGCCGGGTCTGCCCGCAGGCACAGATCGGTAATGGTTTGCGCGGTATTCCGCAGCCATTGCGGCGGCTCCGCATCCGTGGCGGTACCGGTGGCCCCGATGGCGTGCACGGGTGGCCGGTCGTCGGGCAGGTCTTGCCCCGCTTCCCCGGGGGCGGGTGTGCGTGCCAGTGGCGGCGGCACGGTATCGCCCTGGATGAAGAAATATTGCGGTGGCAATGGGTCCGGCGTCGCTGCCTGCGGCGCAGGAGCGGGCGGTGCGTTGTCGTCCCGCTCTTCTTCGTGCGGCGAATCGCCTTGCGCATCGGCCTGCTCCCGGGGCTCTCCCTCGCCCGAGTCCATGGGATCGGGCGGGGCGCCGTCCGCAGCCATGGCGAAGGGATCGGTGGACTCGATCGCCTCGCCTTCGGCGGGGTCTTCCTGCGGCAGTGCGGGGGGAAACAGCTCGCGGCGAAACCGCTCTTGCGAGTTCGGCCGCAGCAGCGCGGCGGTGGCCGCCACTGCGGGGTGCGCGACGTGGCGCAGGGTGTGGTCGGGGCGCTGAAGGGAACTCATGGCCGCGGGCCTCAGGAAACGCGGCCGATAGGCCGCAGTTCCACCTGGGTTCCCAACTCCTGGAACGAGTACACGCGCAGCCAGTCGAGACGGCTTTCGATCATTTTCTTGACATAGCGGCGAATGTCCATTGACGTCACCAAGGCCACGCCGGGTTGTCTTGCGGTGTCGGCAACCGCGGCGATGCGCTCGGTCAGGTCGCGCGCGTCGTCGGGCGACATGGCCAGGTAGTTACCCGCCGGCGTGGGCTTGATGCAGCCGCGGATCGCCTGTTCGATGTCCGGATCGAGCAAGATGGCCGACAGATGCCGCTGGCCACTGGTCGCCTCGTGCGCGAGATAGCGACCCAGGTCGGAGCGCACGTACTCGGTGAGCAGCAGCAGGTCTTTTTCCTTGGGTCCCCAGACGATCAAGCTCTCGAAAATGCTGCGGATGTTGCGGATCGGCACCTGTTCTTCCAGCAGCCTGCGCAGCACCTCGGCCATGCGCTGCAGCGGCATGATCTTCTGCACCTCGGCCACGAGACCGGGGTATTCCGGCGTGCTTCGCTCGATCACCCACTGCACCTCCTGAACCCCCATGAACAGGTGGGCGTGCCGCTGCAGCATGCCGACGACTTCGCGCGCGATGACCTGCTCCACATCGATGCATACGCCTTCGCGTTGGGCGATGGGCACGGCCTCCGGTGCCAGCCACAGCGAGACCTCGCTGCCCAGCGCGGGTCCGTGTTGCTGGGCCGATGCGGCCAGTGGCGATTGGGGGTCGAGCAGCAGCAGCATGCGGCCCGGCAGTTCCGGCTGTGCCACCGGAACGTCGTTGATCAGCACCTCGTAGCGCAGGCCCGCCAGTTCGGTGGCCACCCACATCGCAGCGCCGGGAAACGGCAGGCCCAGCCGGGACTGCAGTCCTTCCCGTTCCTTGTTGAGTGCCCCGTTGAGCCGCTCGGCATCGATCAGCTTGCCCAACGCATCCGACATGCGGATGGAAAGGGGCTTGGCAAACTCGGGTGCTTTTTGCTGGATCGACGGCGCATCGCCCTTGGCCCCCTCGCGCATCAGTGCCGCGATCGGCTTGGACAGCGAATTGCCCGCCAAACGGGCGCGCTTCTTGGTCAGGAAGTGTCCGCCAGCCACCAGCCCGCCCGCCAGCAAGGCAAACGGCAACAGCGGAAAGCCCGGGATGAAGCCGAAGCCGATCGTGAGCGCCGCGGCCAGATACATCGAGCGCGGGTTACGGGTCAGCTGTTCGGTCATGTCCTCGCCGAGCGAGGTGGGCTTGGTCTTGTGCTCGTCCGTCACCCGGGTGGTCAGCACGCCGGCTGCCATACAGATGAACAGGGCGGGAATCTGCGACACCATGGCATCGCCGATGGACAGCACCGCGAAGCGGTTGGCGGCTTCGCCGGCCGTCATGTTGTGGTACATGATGCCGACCACGACCCCGGCGAGGATGTTCACCATGGTGATGATCAGCCCGGCGATGGCGTCGCCCTTCACGAACTTCATCGCGCCGTCCATGCCGCCGTGCAGCATGCTCTCCATCCCCAGGTGCGCGCGCTTTCGCTTGGCCTCGTCGGCCGTCAGCAGGCCGGCACGCAAGTCGGCGTCGATGCTCATCTGCTTGCCGGGCAGGGCGTCCAGCGTGAAGCGCGCACCGACTTCCGCCACGCGCTCGGAGCCTTTGGCGATCACGATGAACTGCACGATGGTGATCACCAGGAACACCACGATCCCCACGACCAGGTTGCCACCCACCACCAGCTGGCCGAAGCTCTCGATCAGGTGGCCCGCGTCCGCATGCAGCAAGATCGCCTTGGTCGAGGCGATGTTCAGCGCCAGCCGGAACAGCGTGGTGAACAGCAGCAGCGAAGGAAAGGTCGAAAGCGATAGCGCGTCCGGTATGAACAGCACGGTCATGAGCAGCAGGATGCTCACCGTGAGGTTGATGGCCAGCAGCGCGTCGATGAGGATGGTCGGCAGTGGCAGGATCATCAGCGCGATCACGCCGACGAGAAAGCCCGCCATCGTGACGTCGTTGACCAGGGTGGAGTCGAAGCGTTTGGCCATTGGGGTGTTCCTGGTGATGAAGACTTGTCAGGGAGCCGGGTTGTTTGCGGCAGCGCCGCCGCCGAACTGGTCGAGCTCTGCGACCCAGCGCAGCACGACGGCAACGGACTCGAGCAGTTCTTCGGAAATGGGTTGGTTCAGCGGCAGGCGGTGCAGCGCGCGGGCCAGGGGCGGGTTGGCGATGATCGGAACACCATGCGTTGCGGCCAGCCCGCGGATCACTGCGGCCTGTGCATCCATCCCCTTGGCCACCACGATGGGCAGGGGCGTGACGCCTTCCTCGTAGAGCAGGGCCACGGCGTAGTGGGTCGGGTTGGTGACCACCACGGTGGCGCCTGGCACGCGCTCCTGCGGTGGACTGTTGGCCAGTTCGTCGCGCAGCGAGCGCTGCTGGCCCTTCACATGGGGGTCTCCGTCGCTGTCCTTGCGCTCGCGCTTGATGTCGTCCTTGCTCATGCGCTGGTCGCGCATGAACAGCCAGCGCTGCAAGCCGAAGTCCACCGGCCCGATGATCACGAACACCAGGCACGAAAAGCCGATCAGCTTCAGGATGGCGATCCACGCCACCTGACCCGCACCCTGCGCGGACAGATAGGCCGAGCCCACCAGCAACGGCACGAGGCCGAGCACGATTTGCCAGATCACGGCCCCCAGTGCCACCGCCTTCACCACCGACTTGCAGAACTCGATGATCGAGCGTGCGTTGATCAGTTTCTTGAGGCCTTCGGCGGGGTTCAGTTTTTCGAATTTCGGCTGGATGGCTTCGAACGAAATGATCACCCCCACCTGGCCCATCATGGCAATGATCGCCACCAGCACGGAGACGATGACCAGGGAGAACGCGGCGATTGCGCCGTCCAGCACCATGGAGGAAATCAGCGCCAGAACCTCCTGCGTGTCCTGCGCCTGCATGCCTTGGTGCATGGCGGTCTTCACCACCTTCGCGATGTGGTCGTAGAGCATGGGGCCGGAGCCGATCAGCACCAGCAGCGAGGCCACCAGGATGGCCGCGGCCACGACGTCCTGGCTCTTGGGAACCTCTCCCTTCTTGCGGGCGTCCAGGAGCTTCTTGTCTGTGGGTTCTTCCGTTTTTTCTGACATGGCATGGGCTCGTTGGTCGCGGTGCGCGATGGGTTCCTGCAATCTAGCTCTGCACGCCGCCTGGCACGCGATCGATGCGAAGTCCTTGCCCTCGCAGACGAACGTGACGGATCGCAGTCCTGCGCTGCGTGCCCACATTCGCATTGCCGTGACTGCCTTCGTCCGGGCTCCATGGCGCGAGGCCGCGCGCTTCTAGTCTTGCCGCCAGAAGGTCGATCAATGTCGGTCGGCCGCTGGAGAGGGATTCATGAGCACGATCAAGGGGTTGCGCATCCTGGTGCGCCTGAAGAAGCGGCGCGTCGAGCAGAGCGAAGCGGCATTGCAGGAGAGCGCCCGGCAGCGCGACCGCGAGCAGGCCGCGCACGAAGCGGCCGTGGCCGAGGAGGCGCAGGTGCGCCAGGCCGAGCGCGACGTGCGCGGCCGGATCGCCTCGACCACCGAGCGCCCGCAAGGCTTTCATGCGCAGGAAGTGGTCACGCTGCAAATTCTGGTCAAAGAGGCCGAAGTGCGCAGCGCCGATGCCGGCAAGCTGACGCAGCGCGCTGCAACCCAGGTGGAGGCGGCCGTGCAGCGGGTGGCCGAGCGCGAGTTCGCCCTGCGGCGGGCAACGCAGCAACTGGAGGCGACCGAGGCCCGGCTGGAGCGGGCCGTGCAGGAGGCGGAGCGGGCCCAGGAAGACGCGCAGGACGAGGAGGCCGAGGAAACGGCCGTCGCTCGCATGCTGGCCTGCTCCCGTGCCGCTGCGCGCACGCGATTGCAGCTGGCGCGCGGCGCCAGGGCATGAGGTGGCGATGGACCCCTCCATGCAGCAGGGGCTGGGCCTTTTCCAGCTGACCCTCGATCTCAAGGGCTTCTTTGCCGTGCTGGCACTGTCCTCCGCGCGCATCTATGCCGCCATGCTCGTCATGCCGGCAACGAACGACATGCTCCTGTATGGACGCACGCGCGGCGGGCTCGTGCTCGTGCTGGGCGCCTTCGTGGCCTGGGGCCAGCCGAACGAGCTGCTGCACTCGCTGACCGCCGTGGACATGGCGGTGCTGGTGCTCAAGGAGGGCGTCATCGGAATGCTGATCGGGTTCGCGGTCGGCACCGTCTTCTGGGTGGCCGAGAGCGTGGGCATGCTCATCGACAACCAGACCGGCTACAACAACATTCAGCAGACCAATCCGCTCAGTGGCCAGCAGAGCACGCCGGTGGGCAACCTGCTGTCGCAACTGGCCATCGTAGGCTTTTACATGCTGGGGGGCATGCTGGTCTTCATCGGCCTGCTGTTCGACTCGTACGAGTGGTGGCCGCTCACGGGCGTCATGCCCAGTTGGCCGGTGCTGATGGAGCGGTTCCTGCCGACCGAAGTCACCAACTACGCCGAAACCGTGCTCAAGATCGCCGGACCGGTGATCGTGATCCTGATGCTCATCGATCTGGGCATCGGCTTGCTCGGCAAGGCCGCAGAAAAACTGGAGCCCAACAGCCTCGCGCAGCCCATCAAGGGGGCGACGACCATGCTGCTGCTGGTGCTCCTGGTGGGCGTGTTCTTCCAGCAGGTGCGGCCGCAACTCACGATGCGGCCCGTGGCCGAGCGCATCAAGCGTTTGCTGTCGCCTGCGGCCTCGCCCCCTGCCTCACCCCAATCGCCGACGGTGCCCCATGGGTAACGCTGAGGGCAACCGGCAGGCCGCGCAGTCCCGCCTTCGCAGCTGGGCTGCCAGCCTGTCCTGTGCACTGGCGGCGCGCCGATGCGCTGTGTCGGTGAGTTGTGGACGGCCCCTCGTGCCGCCGCGCCTGCAGTGTCCCAGCGATGTGCACCGCGGGGCCGGGGTTTCCCACCACGTGTCGATCCGGTCGCCACCGCAGTCAGTCGCTTTCTCTGAACCCACGCCGTCGCGCAACACGGTGGATCCCTCCGCCGCATTTCTCTGTCTGAGCCGCCATGGGGTGGGCAGCTTTTTTTTCACTTTGCCTTAAGGAGTCAGTATGTCAGTCAATTTCCAAACCCAGACCACCTCCCGGTTCAACAACAACCTGGACTCTCTGTCGGACAACCAACAGAACTCTTCCCAGAAACTGCAGGACGAACTGCTCCAGCTGGTTGTGCTGGTGCTGCAGCAAGTCATGAAAGCGATGGACAAAGACGGTTCCGACAGCAAAGCGGGCGGCACGGATGGTGTGTCTGGCAAGGGCGGCGCGGGCGGCGCCAACGGAGGCGGCGGCGCGAACAAGGGCCAGGGCGTGGCCGGCCTGATCCAGCAGTTCGCCGAGTTGCTGCAGCAGATCGCCAAGTCCATGGAGCAGAACTCGCAGAAGAATCCTGCCAGCGATCTGGCCAAAAGCATTGCCGACAAGCTCGGCGGCGGTGGCGGCAACACGCTCGATGAAATGGGCAAGGACAGCGGCAGCGGTGGCAACCTGCTGGAGCAACTGGGCGAAAGCTATCTGCGCCAGATCCTGGACAAGATGACCACAGGCGGCACGGGCAGTGCCGGCGGCACGGGGCAAACCAACGGCGGCGGCAGTGGTGGCGACGGCAATACAGGCGCCAGCGACATTGGCGATCTGGCCAAGCAATTCATCGAAGCACTGCTGTCAGGTGGCTCGGGTGCGGTGGAAGACCTGGGCAGGAAAAACGGTACGGGTGGCACCGGAGGCACGAACGGTGCCGGCGGCCCTGAGGGCGCAGACGGCACGCAAAGCGGCGACGGCCAGTCGTCGATCCAGCAGCTGCTGCAGGTGCTCGAGCAAATCCTGCAAACCCTGCAGGGCGGAAAGGTGGAAGGCTCTGGTGGTAGCGGTGGGGCCGGCGGCACCAAGGACTCTGGCGGCACCGGCAATACCGATGGAACCAGCAATGCCGGTGGAACTGGTGATTCCGGTGGAGTCGATGGAACTGATGGTGCAAAAGGGCAGGGCTCGCCGGGCGACATGCTCAAGCAATTGGTCGAGGCCCTCATCAAGGGCGACAGCAGCGCACTGGACAAACTGGCCAATGGCGACAAGCAAAATGGTGGCGCACAGGATGCAACCCAACAACTGATGGAGTTGCTGCAAAAACTGATCGAACTCCTGACGGGCAAGAAGCCGGACGAGTCCGATAGTGAGTCGGGTGGAGGCGGTAGTGGCGGCGGCACGCAGCCTGCTGCTGGTGGCGGCGGCGGTACGCAGCCTTCTGCTGGTGGCGGCGGCGGTACGCAGCCTTCTGCTGGTGGTGGTGGCGGTACGCAGCCTTCTGCTGGTGGTGGTGGCGGCACGAAGCCTTCTGCTGGTGGTGGTGGCGGCACGAAGCCTTCTGGTGATGGCGGCGGCACGAAGCCTCCAGTGGGTGATGGCGGCGGTACGGAAAAGCCTTCCACCGACAAGCCTTCCACGACGGGTTCTTCCACCGGCACCAAGCCTTCCGAGACCCCTTCTACTACGGGTTCTGGCTCTGGCGGCAAGGTAACTAGCATTCCACCCGCCAGCGGCGAGAAGATCGTCAATGAGCCCATTGTGGTCAAGGCCGGCACCACCTTCGACGGCGGCAACGTGCATTACAAGGCGGGCCCTGCTCTTGGAGACGGCGGCCAGAGCGAGAATCAGAAGCCGGTATTCATCCTGGAACCCGGTGCTACCCTTAAGAACGTCCAGATTTCCGGCGGCGATGGCATTCACACCCAAGGCAATGCCACCCTCGACGGCGTGTTCGGGCGCGATGTGGGCGAGGACTTCATGACGAAGAAGGGCGAAGGCGACGTTGTGTTCAAAAACGGCGGCGCATCGAACGCCACCGACAAGACGTTCCAGCTCAACCATGGCGGCGCCTTCTCCATCGACAACTCCTTCTTCGATGGCACCAGCAAGCTGGTCCGCACCAACGGTGGCAAGGACTTCGCGACCGACATCTCGATCACCAACTCGACGATCAGGAACGTCAAGGAAGCCGTGGTGCGTACCGACGCGACGCAGGCCAGCATCAAGCTGGCCAACAACGACATCGTTGGCGCGCCCCACGATGTGCTCGCACCCGCAGCCACCAAGGTGGAAGGTGCGGAAAACCGCGGTACGAAGGCCTTCACGGGCTGATGAAAAAGAGGCTGGAAGTCTGCTGCGTCATGCCAGCGGATCTTCCTGCCTTGCTTGGCCACAGCCGCTGGTGCATGCAGGCGTTCGCCTGCCCTGCCAGCCGCTGCGCCTGCGTGCGGCGCATCCCGCCGCCACACGGCCTGCTGCCTCGTTTTCAGCAGCAGCGGCAGTGCAATGTCTTTCCGTCGGTGCCACCTCCGTGCACTGATTTCTCTCCCACACCCCCCTCTCAATTCGTCATAGGACACTCCCATGAGCGCCCCATCCACCGTTGCTCGCGTGCCCGAGGCCGCGACGCGCGCCCAGATCGATTTCCTGACCCAGTTGGCCGTGCACATCGGCCTGCGGGCGGAAGACGGCCTCTTCCTGATGGCCCCGCGGGTCATCAGCGGCCCAGCCGGTTTGACCGGCCGCTTCCATCTGCACCCCGAACAAGCCGCGGTACTGCCCGAAGTGCTGCTGCCCATCGCAGCGCAAGAGCTAGCCGGACCGGAGGTCCTGAAGCTTTTGACGCTGCAGGCCGCTATCCTGAAAGAGTTCGGCTGGTACCTGGGCGCCTCCGCCGAAGGCATGCTGCAGCTCAGTTCGCTGTCGTGGATTGAGGCGCCGCAAGACGCGGCCACCGCCATGGACATGCTCAACGGCGTGGGTGCCAGCGTGCTGCAGGCATTGCTGGAGCAGCCCGGTCCGGCCTCGGCTTGAGTTTTCGCTAGACCTATCGTCTCCCCGATTCCTGGACCCCAAGGACCTTTCCCATGGACCATCCGAACATCACCAGCCGCAGCATCCGGCCCACCCCCCACCGTACAGACACCAACACGGCGCCCCCCGGCAACCCGGTCGACCAGTCCCGGTCGCAGACGCTAGAGCACCAAAGCTTGAGCCCGAGAGCTTCCCCTGGAACACCGGACAGTGGCGGCCCCGTGCGCCGCACGGTGTTGCCCGAGCGTGGCGCCAACTCCTCCGGAACGGCTGAAGCCAGTGCCGCAGCCTCTCGCAGTTGGGCGGGAGCGATCGGCCAGACCCTGCAGTCGGGTGGGCGGCTCATGGCGCAGACCATGGTAATCGGCGCGCGGGCGGGAGCCCATGCGCTGGCGCAGCAGATCTGTGTCGACGCGGTGGACCTGGAGGCCAACATGCCGCCCGCGGCGGGCAATCCTGCGGCGGCAGGCCGGCCCGCTCAATCGGCGGGCGATCGCTTGGCGGCCGCTCTGGATAACATGTCTTTTCGTACCGACATCCCGAAGCAACACGAGATGGCCGCGCAGTACCGCGAATGGGCTCGCCAGACGGCCGATGCGCGTGAGGCCGCTGGAGCCGACAGCTATTCCCTGCGGGCTGGCGATGCGGCATTGCCCGCGGGGTACGACTTTGCGCGGCAGGTGTTGAGCTCGATGGCCCGCTCGCCCGCCACCAACTCGGTAGCGACGGCCCTCGCGCCGCGCTCGGGCGTCAATGCTGCAGGACAAACGGTCAACGTCGGTGAACTCAACAACGATTACGACCCCTTGCTGGCGGGTGGTGTGGTCGGTGGGCTCACCGCCCATTTGGCCGATACCACCTTGCTGTCCGCGATGGATCGGCGTGCTGCATTGGCCAATTTCCCCCAGTTCAAAGCCATTGACCCTCTGGTGCTGGTTCCCGATCCCTGTCCCGTGCAATTGCGCGTAGTGAACAATCAAAAGGAATTCTGGAGGCCGGTGGTCGAGGGCGCTCTGGGTGGGCCTGCCGACCAGCCGACGATGAACGAACTGAAGGCTTTGGCAGCGGCACGGCGCAAATCGGTGGAGACGCTGCAAAAGATTTTGGACGGCAAGCATGTGGGCGTTTTTGCCCAGCCGCTCATGACGGCAGTCTTCAATGTGTTGCGCCGTCAGGTCATGCCGTTGCACGCATTTTCGAACCCGGCACTGGTGTTCGCGCACGCGCTTTGGGCTTCGGGGTTGGGCGGCGGGATGACCAAGTTGACGTTGGGCATGGGCAAATCTGTGGCTTACACCAACCTGGACGATCTCTTGGGAGGAACGCACAAGGCCAACGTGTTCGCCAAGAGCCTGCCACGGCCTGAAATGCCTGCAGCCGCGCTGTCCGACATCGCGGGATTGCCGGGCTATGGCCTCGACGTGGCCAAGGAGACTCTTGCGCTCACGGAGCACTTCTGGGCGGGCCCCTGGCGCACCAGCCGGTCATTGCTGCCCAATGGAGATGAGGTGTATGCCCGCCTGGGGGACGTGGGCCGAGCCATCGCGTCCAACGTGATGGCAAGCGTTGGATCAAGAGGAATCGGCTCTGTCGTGGCGCAATTGGGCAGGCACGGTTCCAACTCGCCATTGAAGGGCGAATCCCAGCGCTCACCGGGCTACCAGTTGCAGCAGTCTGGGCAGAGTTCTTCCAACGATTGGATCTGGCAAGCCGGAAAAAGCGTACTGGACAACATGTCCTATAACTTGGGTAGCTCGCTGGACAAGTGGCGAGAGAACAAGCTGGTGCGGTTTTCCAACTCGGCCTACCTTGCGCAGAAGGAGGCGGCTGCCATGGCGGCGGATCTTCAGGGCGCGTATCCCGCGCATGCAGGCGATCACGCGATGTTTCTCAGCACGGCGCTGAATGAACTGGCCGAACTGGAAGAGGCCGGAGAGTTCAATAAGGCCAAACTGGAACAGGCCAAAGCGCTGCTGGCCGAAGGCGAGCTTGGCGCAGGCAGCCACCGCGACGACATCTCGCAGATCCGGTGGATGGTCGATCAGGCCCTTCGCACCATCCAACACCGGGAGGAACTGACCCATTGGGTCAAACCCAAGTCCGATTGAGTGTTTGGCATCAGGTGCTTGTGCAGGCCTGCCCCGGTCGCTGGACCGGGGTGATCGACCAATCCGGCGTTGCCGGAAATCTTCAACCGAGGGCCGTCATCAGCGCGCGATGCGTTTGCGCATACGCTCGGTTTCCCCGCTCTGAAAACGGGTTGCTCCACAGGTCCAGCGATGCCAGCGTGCGATTGCCGGCCAGCGCGTGCGCGCCCGACTCGCCGATCCGGTTGCGGGCCAGGTTCAGCTTTTGAAGGCGGGGATTGGCTGCCAGGGCTCTCGCACCACCGGAGCCGATCTGGTGGCCCTCCAGGTCGAGTTCGGTCAGGCAGGCGCTGGCGGCCAGTGCGCACGCGCCGGCTTCCGTGATCTGCACGGTGCCGGCCATGTCGTTGCGCAGGACCAAGCGAGTCAGCGTGCGGGAGCGGCCCAACGCGCACGCGCCGGCATTGCCCACCTGGCAACTGCCCACATCCAGGCAGACCAGGGACGGGGCGTCGGCCAGCGCCTGGGCACCGGCATCGCCAATCGGGTTGTGGCGCAGGTCCAAGGTGGTCAGGGCGATGTGCTGCGCCAGGGCTTGCGCACCGGCCGTGCCGATACCGTTGCCTGATGCGACCAGAGTGTGCAGCCGAGGCATGCGCGCCAGAGCGCCGGCGCCCTTGTCGCCGATCCGGTTGCGTTGCAGGTTCAGCGACTCCAGGAACGGGTGTGCCGCCAGGCTGCGCGCACCGTCCTCGCCGATCAGGTTGCCGCCCAGTACCAGATGGGTCAGGCTGCGGTTGCTGCCCAGCGGGGCGATGGCCGGGTCGCGCAGCCGGTTGTCGCTCAGGTCGAGCGAACGCATCCTGTGGCTGCGGGCCAGGGCCCGGATGCCCTCGGCTCCCAGCGTGGGGTTGCTGCGCAGCTCCAACACCTGAAGGTGGGGGTTGGCCGCCAAGCCGGCCGCTCCCGCATTGCCGATACCGCAGTCGTTCAGCCGCAACGTTTGCACGCCGGGGTTTCGAGCCAGCGCGCGAGCGCCTTCATCGCCAATCGGGTTGTGGCTGAGGTCCAGGCAGCGCAGCGTGGGATGGCCTGCGAGGATCGCGGCGCCTTGCGCATCGATGTGCAGATGGCGGGCCGTGAGCGAGCGCAGATCCAACTGGCAAAGTTGTGCCAGGCCTGCGGAACTGATGCCTTTGCAATGCAGCAGTTCCAGCTCCTCAAGCGACCCGGGCAGGTGCTGCAGATCCGCGTCGCTGAACTCGCCCCGCAGCACGATCTTGCGCAACCCGGGAAAAAGTCCGTCTTCGCAAATATCGAGCAGGCCCTGTGTGCCACGCACCACCGGCACGCCAGCCTGCCCCTCGGACAGGTCCCGCACGGATTGCTCGGCCGGCCGGGCGGCTGCTTGCTTTGCGGCAGGCGCCGAGGACGAGCCACCCATGCGACGGGACGATGCACGGCGCAGGCGATGGGCGCCGGAGGCCTTGGCGCTCAGCCAGGCCAAGAGGCCGCCCGCTACCGGGCGCAGTTCTGTAGGGGGGCTTTTCAGGATAAGGCTGTTCATGGCGTTCTCGCGTTGATCGGGATGCCTCCAGGGTAGGTAGCCATGCCCAGCGCAGGCAGGCGGCATGCGAAGCGATCGACCGACAAGCGAGCGGGCCAAGCCAGCGGTGGCCGATTGCACGGGGTGTCATCAGCCTTTCATACGGGCTGGCGATCATCCGGCCCATGTCTTTCGATATGCAGATTCGGCGCACCGCGCCAGCGGGCTCCTGGTTGCCATCGCGCAGAACGCGTTCGCCAGCCATGGTGCCCCAGGGCGTTTCACAGGCGGCCATCCGGCCCCGCGCGCGTTTTTTGGGTCTGGAAGACATTCCGCAATTGCTGCGTCTGGAAGCCCGGCAATGGACGCCGGAGCAAGCCGCTGACGAAGCAGCTCTGCAAAGTCGCATCCTGGCGCATCCCGATCTGTGCGTAGGTGCGTTCTGCCCTAAAACAGGGGAGGCGCTGGCATCGCTTTTCATGAAACCGGCCTGCCGTGAGGCATTGGTGGCCGCCCGTTCCTGGCACGATTGCGCGGGACAACCGGGCGGTGCGCAGCCTGGCGGCAGCCTCTTCGGGATCAGCCTGACCAGCGTGGACCCGGAAGCGGCCTGCCAGTTGATCCGTTTCTTCTGGCCCCATGCGCTTCGGCATGGCTGGCGCGACATCTACCTGGGATCGCCGGTGCCCGGCCTGCGCCGCGCCTTGCAGGAAGGGCTTGCGCCCGATGCGGAAACTTATGTGCATTCGCGCCGCGGCGGCCTGCCGACCGATGCCCAGTTGCGGTATTACCACCGCAAGGGCTTTCGCGAGATCGTCGGCGTGCGGCCGGACTATTTCCCGCACGCAGATTCGCTGGACCACGGCGTCCTGCTGCGTGGCACCGTGCCGCTCGCGGCAGCATGGTCCCTGTGGCGCATCCTGCCGTTTGCGGTACTGCGACGTGCCACGCACTGGGCTGGGGCGCTGCTTTGACCGCGACGCACGCCCGTATGGTGCCCTGGAATGGGGACCTGTTCCGCACGCGGTTCTTCGACGCCCTGTCGCTTTTGCTGCCGTCCGGCGAAGCCTTCGTGATCGATGCCATCTCCGACGCGCTCCAGGCCGACGGCGGGCAAGGCGTCTCGGCCCCCGCACTGCGTGACGAGGCCCTGCGCTTCGTGCGGGAAGAAGCCACCCACCAGCGAGCGCATCGCCGTTACAACGAGCGCCTGGCGCAGGCCGGCGTGCCGGTATCCAAACTGCAGGGGCGGGTTGCGGCGGCGGTCCAGGACCTGGCCGGTCTGCCGCTGCCGACACGCCTGGCACTGGCCGAGGCGTTCGAGCAACTGACCGCGCTGCTCTCAGCGCAGGTGCTGCAGGGAACAGCCTGGCTGCAGGGCGATGGCCGTGAGGCGCGGATGTGGCGCTGGCATTGCGAGGAAGAGGTCGGACATCGCCATGTGGCCTCCGATGTGGCCCGCGCATTCGGTGTGGGCTATGCCCGGCGTGTGGCATGCCTGGCGCTGGCGACGCTCTACCTCGGCATCGATCTGTCGCGTCTGATGACGGGGCTGCTGTGGCGGGACATGGTTGACGGCCACGTGCGCCCGCTGGGCCTGCTGGGGCAGGCAACGCGGTTCGCATGGCGCACGGCGCCCGGCGTGGGCCGCATGGCCATCGCCTCGCTCGCCGGTCTCTTGCCCCGCCGCCTGGCCTGACCGTTGGCCCGAGGGGTCAGCCGTTGGCCACCTGTGCCAGGGTGCCCACCGATCGGTCGAAATCCCAGAGATCCGATGTGGCCTGGTTTAGGAAATCCAGGATCTGGGGCATTTTCTGCATGGCCTCGTCCGCGAGCGCATCGTTGCCGGGCTTGTACTCTCCCATCTGCACCAGCGGTTCGATCTCGTCGTATTTCGCCATGAGGCGGCGAAAGTGTCCTCCCGCCTGCTGATGGTCCTTGGGCACGATCTGCGACATCACGCGGCTCAGGCTGCCCAGCACATCGATGGCCGGGTACTGGTTGCGCGCCGCGATCTTGCGCGACAGGATCATGTGGCCGTCCAGAATGCCTCGCACTTCCTCGGAGATCGGGTCGCCACCGCTCTCGTCCTCGTAAAGAATGGTGTACAGCGCCGTGATCGAGCCCACCGCACCCATGCCGGCCCGCTCCAGCAGGCGGGGGATCTCGGCGAACACCGAGGGCGGGAAGCCGCGCCGCGCGGGAGGCTCGCCCGCTGCCAGGCCGATTTCCCGCTGCGCGCGGGCGAAGCGGGTGAGCGAGTCCATCATGAGCAGCACCTTCAGGCCCTGGTCCCGGTAGTACTCGGCCACGGCGGTGGCCACGTGGGCTGCCTTGGCGCGTTCGCTGGACGACCGATCGGAGGTGGCGCACACCACCACGGACCGCGCCATGCCTTCTTCGCCCAGAATGAACTCGACGAATTCGCGCACTTCGCGGCCCCGTTCGCCGATGAGCGCAATCACGCTGATGTCGCACTCCGTGCCACGCGCCAACATGCCCATCAACGTGCTCTTGCCGACACCCGCCGGGGCGAAGATGCCCATGCGCTGGCCTTCGCCCAGGGTGAGCAGGGCATCGATGGCCTTCACGCCGGTGGGCAAGGGGTGCTCGATCATTTCCCGCTCCATCGGGGTGGGTGGAAGGGCGAACACCGGGCGGCGCTCGAGGCAATCGAGCGGGCCCTTGCCATCGATGGGCTGGCCCAGGCTGTCGATTACCCGGCCCAGCAGTTTGGGCCCCACAGGGACGGACAGCACCTCGCCCAGGCCGACCACCGCCGAGCCGCCCCGCACGCCAAGGATCGATCCGAACGGCGACAGGATGCTCTGGCCGTTGGCAAAGCCGATCACCTCGGCGGCCTGCAGCAAGCCACCGCTTTCATCGAGCACATGGCAAAGCTCGCCGAGCTTGGCGTCCAGGCCGGTCACGCGCATCAAGGTGCCGATCACCTCGACGACCTTGCCACTGCGGCGAACGATCGTCGCGGAGGCAATTTCCTGCTCCATCCATTGGGGCAGTCCGGAGACTTCAAGCATGGTGCTTTTCCTCTTCGTCATCGCCGTCGCCGGCAGTCCCGTTCATCGGGTCCAGGGTTTCGAGCCAGTCCGTCGCATCGTCTTCGTCTTCCAACGGCTTGGCGGATGAGAACCAGTTGGGCGAAGCGTCTGCCCTCTGGGCCAGAGGCTGTGCAACGGATACCAGGGTTTGCTCGGACTCAGGATCTTCTGTGTCCAGCGGATCCTCGGGTACGAGAGGCTCCTCCGCCTCCGTCTCCAGCCACCCCGTGGCTTCGTGGGCGGACGGCGGCTGGACCTCATGCAAAGGTTCCATCTCGATCTCTTCGGGGTCTGGCGGCGTACTGGCTTCCTGCGAAGCATTGGCCATCGCCAACCGGGTGGCCCGCTCCAGTGCAGAGCGCACACCAGCGAGCTGCACGCCGAGGCTGGTGTCGAGCCGGCCGATGTCGGACTCGAAGATGCAGGAGCCCAGCGCGAGCGACGCGTCGGTCTCGATGCGCACCTCGGGTTCGTTCGGCCCACGCACGGCCGAGGCAATGGCGGTGCGTGCCGCGTCGGCCTCGTCCGGGTGAACGCGAAGGCTGGCCGTTCCGGCCTGGCGCAGCGCATCCTTCACGGTCCACAAGGCGCGCCGGAACAGGGCTTCGCGCGATTCGGACTGCACGATGCGCTCGACGGCCAGCGCGACCACGCCGGCCAGCTGGGTGTCCATGGCGTGCCAGGCGGCTTCATGCGTGGCCTTGAGCTGCGCGAAGCGGCCGTGCCACCGCGCGGCGGCTTCGCGCTCGCCATGGGCGTAGCCCAGTTCCCGCTCGGCAGCGGCCTCCCGCCGGGCCTCGTCCACCAGGGCTTCGGCCTCTTCCCGCGCTTGCTGCAGCAGGGCCTGGGCCGACTGTTCGGCTTCTTCGGCGGTGTGCAGTGCCTGCGCTTGGGCTTCCTCGCGGATGGCGGCGCATTCATTTCGGACGCTCTCCAGCAGCCCCAGCACGCCGGTCACCGTGGGGATTTCATCGGCCCGAAGGATGCCGGTATCGGTGCGCAGGTGGGCGCCACTCGGGTTGGACCAGATCAGCATGGTGTGCCTTCGAACAGGGATTCCAGACGCTCCAGGCGGGCATGGGCCGGACTGAGTGCCGCCGGCACATGCCCGGCGCGGGGCTCGTCCTGCCGCGACAGGGGCAGGGACAAGCGGGCCAGCCGGCGCAACCCCCGGTCTGGCCACACGCCTTCCCGCACCAGCTCGCGGTAACCGACCCAGGCCCACGCGAGGGGCGTCCACGCTGCGACTTCACTGGGCACGGGCGTGCCTTCCTGAAGGCCGCGCAAGGCGCCGTAGGCCGGTCCCAGGCATTGCTGCAGCGCGGCCCGCGATGTGCGCTCGACGCAGCAGCGCAGCACACCGGGCCGTCCCAGCAGCGCGAGAGCGCACAACCGCGATAGCATTTTTTTCCGGTCCATCAGCGCGAGACGGCTGGCGGGGTGGTCCAGGGAGGGCAGGGGGGGCAGGGGGCCGCAGCTGCGTTCATACAGCGCAATGGACATGCGCTGTCCCACGGCCCCCTGGTCCCAGTCCTGGGCGGATTGCGCCAGTCCGAGCGGGGCACGCCAGCTCGGGTCCATGCCTTCGTGCAGGGCTTCGAGCCGCAGCTGGAGCGCCTGCGCCAGCGAGGCGAGTTGGCTGGCCCGGCTCATGGCCGCTGCCCCAGGCCATCGGCCGTGTCGGGGAGGGGCGTCATGCCGAGGCTCCCGCGGCCGTTGTGGTCGACACCGGAATGGGTTTGGCGGCATCGGCGGCGGGTTGCGATGCGCTGGCTTCCTTGCGCCGCAGCGGCGCTGGAAGCCATGCGGGGCGCTTCCAGGCCAGCCATCCACCCGCCGCGGCAAGGACGAACAGCACGGCGGCCAGGCCGATCCACAGGCTGTTGTTGGACTCTTCCTTCAGCACGGCAGGGCTCAAAGGCATGCCCGGCACCAGTGTGACGGTCACGTTTTCATAGGCCAGCCCTTCGACGCTGCGTGCCACCATGTTCTTGATGCCGGCGACCAGCCCTGCCAGGTTGGCGCTCTCGCGGTACTTGATGAAGACCGAGGCGCTGGCCGGCTTGACCGAGGATGCCAAGGGGTCGTTGTTGGGCAGCACGATGTGCACCCGTGCGGTGACGACGCCGTCGATCTGCGACAGCGTGGCCTCCAGCTGCTGGGCCACACCATAGATGAAGCGCACCCGTTCTTCGGTCGGCGTGGAGATGAGGCCTTCCTTCTTGAACATCTCGCCGAGCGTGACGTGGCGCTCGCGGGGCAGGCCATAGGACCGCAACACGGTCAGCGAGCGAACCACATCGTCCTGGTAGACCTGCACGTTCCAGGTCTTGCCGGCATCCGTGGTGGCCTTGCTCACCTGCACGCCGCTTTCCAGCAGGGCGGCCACCATGTCGTTGGCATCGGTCTCCGTCTGCTTGGTGTAGAGGTCCGTCTTGCAGCCGGTGAGGGCCAGCAACAGTAGCAGCGGGATCAGCGCGCGGCGCGCGAACTGGCGGTAGGTCGCCGCGCGGGAGCAGAGGGATGGCGCCATGATGGGTGCTTCGCTGAAAGGGGGTTATTGGTTGCGCATGAGCGTTTGCAGGCCGGTCTTGGCGGTTTGCGCAAGGCTGCTCATCGCCTGGACCTGGAAATGGGTGCCGGCGAACTGGTACATCAGAGTGACCTGGTACGCCGTCAGGTCCACCCCGGGCGGCTGCTGGATCGCAGCCTGCATGAGCGCCGCCGTGTCCTGGATCTCCTTGCGGATGGACTCGTCCTGATTGATCAGCATCTTGCCCAGCGTGGACGGGCTCTCGGTCTCCACGGAGGACAGCGGGGGCGCGTCCTTCATCATGCGGGCGAATTTTTCCGCGACGGCGCTCATGTTCATCGAGGGGCTGGACGCCTGATCGACGATGAGGGAACTGGATGCCGCGCCAATGCTGCCGATGGGGTCCATGGTGGATTCTCCGGAAATGAAGGGGTGTCAGGCGCGCATGAACATGAAAGGCATCTGGAACGCGGAAACGCTGGCGGCCTCGGCGGGCTTGGGTGCCTCGGTGGTTTCCTGGAACGTGCCCGCGGCCCGGGCCCGGTTGATGACCAGGCCGCTGACCAGTTCGAGTGCATCCGGGCCGGCGTTGCCTTGCTCCAGCTCGTTCAGCGTCATCTCCCATGTGCGATCGCCCAGCATGTATTGGCAGTTGGCGATCATGGCTTTCGCGGAACCCCACTGCTCCGGGTGGTTCTCCAGGGTGCGCACGCGCTGGATGCATTCGCGGTAGGCGCCGCGCCGGAAGGAAATCCAGCCATCGATCATGTCCAGCTCCGCCACTTTGGGGCGCAGCGTGCGGATTCCGGCAAGGATGTCCGACGCCTCGTCGTTCATGCCCTGGGCGATGGTCCGGTAGACCAGTTTGATCAGCGCGGTAACGAATTCCTTGCGCTCAAATTTCGGATTCATAAAAACACTCCTGTTTCTTCTGCATAGACGGCCTGGGCTCGCGTACAGCCCTGCGCCGGCGTCGGTCGATGGTCCGCCTCGGCGCTCACCAGTACGACGTACGAAGCGCAAGCCAGAAGGGTCACGATCGTGGTGATGAAAGGTGGCATGGCCTGCGGCGGCTGAGGGCAGGCTTGCAATCCATGCGCGGGGGAAACGCCTTGGATCCAAAGAGGATCCGATCGCTTCATCCCGCAGCCTGCGCAAGCTTGTCCGTCATGCTCTTGGAGCTTTTCTGGAACGCGTCGGCCATGTTGGAGATGACGGAGTTGCGGCCTTGCCTCTCGCTTAGCTTGGCTTGCAGTTCCGTCATGGCGTTCTGGTTGTCCTGCTGCTGCTGCATGCGGGCCATCAGGGCCTTGGTGTCGCCATCTGCTTTGTTGACCATGGGGGCTCTCCTGTGAGGGAAAAAGTAAAAGGCTTTGCTGCGCCATGAGCGGTGCGGCCCATGGCGCGATGAAGCATCAGCCCGCGCCTTGCGCTTGCTTGTCCGACAGGGCCTTGGAGTTCTTTTGGAACGCGTCGGCCATGTTGGAGACGACGGCGTTCTTGCCTTGCTGCTCGCTCAGATCGGCTTGCAGTGCCGTCATGGCGTTCTGGTTGTTTTGCTGCTGCTGCATGCGGGCCATCAGGGCACGGGTATCGCCATCGGGTCTGCTGGTAGACATAATGAATTCCTTTGTGAAGTGAACGTTGAGGAAACGAAGTGCAGCGCCATGAGCGTTTTTCGGCCCATGGCGCGATGCTGCTTTAGCCCGCGCCTTGCGCTTGCTTGTCCGACAGGGCCTTGGAGTTCTTTTGGAACGCGTCGGCCATGTTGGAGACGACGGCGTTCTTGCCTTGCTGCTCGCTCAGATCGGCTTGCAGTGCCGTCATGGCGTTCTGGTTGTTTTGCTGCTGCTGCATGCGGGCCATCAGGGCACGGGTATCGCCATCGGGTCTGCTGGTAGACATAATGAATTCCTTTGTGAAGTGAACGTTGAGGAAACGAAGTGCAGCGCCATGAGCGTTTTTCGGCCCATGGCGCGATGCTGCTTTAGCCCGCGCCTTGCGCTTGCTTGTCCGACAGGGCCTTGGAGTTCTTTTGGAACGCGTCGGCCATGTTGGAGACGACGGCGTTCTTGCCTTGCTGCTCGCTCAGATCGGCTTGCAGTGCCGTCATGGCGTTCTGGTTGTTTTGCTGCTGCTGCATGCGGGCCATCAGGGCACGGGTATCGCCATCGGGTCTGCTGGTAGACATAATGAATTCCTTTGTGAAGTGCGGAACATTCCGCGTTATTGAAGGCCACACCGCGCGGCCTCCATTCGGTGAGGCATGACGGCCGGATGCCGCCGTGCCAATTTCGGTTCAGTGCAGGGAGGCCCTCCGGCCTTGCTGTCCCACGTACTTCAGCACCCCGAAGGCGGCTTCGCGCACCTCCTGGTCTGCGTGGGTGGCCAGCACGTTGTCGATCCAGTAGCGCCACCCCCGGTCGCCGCCAAAGAGCATCGCGACGGCCATGGCGATCTTGTTCTCGCCGTTCTGAGGCTCTTCCTCGATGCGCGCTGCGAGGGCCTCCCGCGCTTCGCCCAGCTGGCCGGCCATCGCCATGGCAACGGTGCGGTAAAGCGAGTAGCCGTGGGCATCTTCGAGCGTCATCTCGACGGTGGAGTGGATGGTTTGCGCGTCTTCGCCCACCCGGTAGATCGTGCCCAGCAAGCCCACGGTCATGAGGTTGCGGTAGATCACCGGATATGCGCTCTTGGCCGCGGTGGGTGCTTCGAGGACCAGCATGGAGGGGCTCCTTGTGTCTCAGACGGCCAGGGTGGTGCCGTGCAGGGTTTCCCAGATCCGCTGGATCACGCGCTGCGACGCGTAGAACGCCTGGATCAGCTGCGTGACGAGCTGGCGCTCGGCGTCCACCTGGGTGGACTTCAGCATGGCGCTGCTCTCATCCGCGATCTCCGCGAAGTAGCGGATCATGGCCCGCGCACGGTCGCCACTCTTGTCCTCGGTGAGCGCCTGGTCCAGGTTGGCGAGGTCGCTGAAGATGATGGATTCGTTGGAAGCAGTCATGGTGTTGGCGTTCGTTGGGTGAAGGGTTAACGGGAAACCGACCAGTCGTTGGCGGCCAGGCTCTCTGCATTCGGCGGCGAGAGGTGCTTCACGCCGTCGCGTGTCTGTACGTACTGCAGGTCCCCGGTGTTCATCAGCGCGCTCATGCGCTTGACGCCTGCAGGGGGCAGTTCTGCTGCGCTCACGTCGATCCGCTTGACCAGCGGTGCCAGGTCGGACGCGATGCGCGTGGCGCTGTCCTTGAGCGCCGACAGGTTCTGCGTGTCGCCGGTGACGTTGAAGCGCCCTTCGCCCAGGTGGTGGACTCGGAGTCCCGGACGTGCAATCGCGTCGGCGATGCTCTGCTCCACTTCGGTGCTGGTCGCATAGGCGTGCACGATGCGTTCCGACTTGAAGGGCGCCAGCAGCTGGCGTACCGTGTCGGCATCCGAGGCTTCGGCCAGCAGGCCGCGCACGATGACGCCATCCGCCTGGGCAATCACCTCCAGCCCGGAGACCGGGGCCGTCGCCAGGGCGCGCTGAACCCGCACCAGGAGCGGCTCCTTGGGCGCCGCCTCACGTGCGACGGAGTCGGTGGCGGGGCGATCCTTCTTGGAGGGGCTCAACGGCGCGACGGCCGCGCTCAGCGCCGCGGTCATGAGCGCGGTTCCCACCACCGCTGAAAGCACCACCGGCGACACCTTGCGGCGTTGGGGACCGACCACGGGGACCTGGCTGAGACGGGCGATCAGATCGACGCTGGCGGGCCAGGTGGCGTTGCCGGGGCCGGTACACAGCACGATGTCACCCATGCGATGGGGCGTGAAGTCCTCCATGGGGAGCCATGCCGGTGCAGAGCCTTGTGGCGACAGCGCGAACTGAATCATTCCGTCCTCTCCCGCTTCGATCAACATCGCATCCGAAGTCCAGTCGGTGAGCTGGATATCTGCTGCGTCTTCCGCGCTGATCAGGTAGCGCGTTGAAGTCAAATTTATCTGTGCGCCGGCATGCTGGCCGGTCAGTATGCGAAGCTGCTTCATGGCTTGCGAACCTCGTTCAAAAAGGCGACAGGGGCGGCGGGCGAGCCGTTGTTGAGAAGGCGCGGAGTGATGAGGAAAAGCCGCTCGGTGCGCTGCGTCTGGCGCTCGTTGTTGCGAAATGCCCCGCCCACGAGCGGCAGCTTGGAAAGCCCGGGAACGGCGTTGTTCTGGGATTGCTCCGACTCCACGGTGATGCCCCCGATGAGCAGGCTCTCGCCCTCGCGCACATGGGCTTCGGTGCGGATTTCGGTTTTCTTCACGATGGGGACCTGGTCCACCACGTTCGTCTCGAATGCTCCGTCTTCGATGTAGAGCGTGAGCTTGATGTTGTTGCTGCCGTCCATGCGGGTGACCTGCGGCGTCATCTCCAGCAGCGTGCCGGCCTCGATCTGGAACAGGTTGGCTTCCAGGTTGCCGGCCACACGCACCGTTGCCACGCGTTTTTCGCGCATGACGGCGGTCCGGTTGGCGACGCCCATGACGGACGGCTTGGACAGGACGCGGGCCTTCCCCTCGCCCTGCAGGGCGTTCACACGGGCCAGCAGATGGCGGCCCGCGTCGGCCACGATCGTGCCCAGCGCTGCGGCAGGCATGAGGCTGTTGGACAGGTTCATGCTGATGTTGGTGTCGCTGCCCCGCAAGGTCCAGTTCACGCCCAGCGCATCCACGCTATCGGAGTTGACCTCGATGATGGTGGCTTCCAGTTCGACCAGCTGGGGCTTTTGGTCGAGCCGGCGGATCAGGGTCTCGAACTCCGCCATGCGGTCGGCGCGACCGAAAACCACGACCGAGTTCGTGCCCTCGTCGGCCTCGAAGCGCGGCTGGTTGTCTTCTTCGGGGTTCTTCGCAGGGGGCGTCAGCGGCCGCAGGTCGGACGCTGGCGTGCTGGCGTCCTGGTTGGTGGCGCGCGGCAACGGGGGCAGGAACTGGTTGGCCGAAGGCAGGGGAATGTACGCACCGAGCTTCTTGCGCGTGTTGTCGGTGTCCTTGTCCATCATCCGCACCAGGGGGGCGATGCTGGCGCCTTCCTTTTCGCGCTCACCGTAGAGCTTGCGCAGCATGGAGGCGACCCCCGGCACGGTGGTGTTGCCCACGGCCCGGTCGCCTGCCGAGGCGAACTGGAGCGAGAAGACGCGCGCCGTACGGGCGTTGTTGTCGGTCACGCCCGCGTCGAGTGCTTCGAGGGCCGAACTCACCAGTTCCAGGTGCCGAGGCGGGCCGGACGCATACAGCGTGCTGCTGGCCTCGTTGAACCGGATGGGGTAGCGCTTGTCGCCCAGGTCGAACGACTGCAGCAGCTCAGCCACTTGTTCCCGGTTGAAACCCTTGAGCCGGAACATGCGGCTTTGCATGGAGCGGCCCGGATAGAAGTACAGCGCCGACCCATCGTGATACCACAACAGGTTGTAGGCCCGGGAGACGCTGTCGAGGAATTCGCGCGGCTTGAGATCGAAGTTGGCGTTGACCACGCCGTCCACCCCGTCGGCCACGATGGCTGGGGTGCCGCGGCTGGCGGCGAAGTCTTGCAGCACGTCCGCAATCCGCTTGTTCTCCGCCCGGTAGACGAATCGGCCTTTCTCCCAGGCCGCCGGTTCGATGGCGCTGGGTGGCAGGGGCAGGGCCTGCGCGGCGGACAGCGATGTGGCCCGGGCCGATGGCATGGTGACGGGCCGGGTGGCCACGGCGGCATCGCCCTGGGGGCGGTCCGTCGCCGGAACGGCGAAGGGGTTGGCGGACGCGGAAATGCTGGAGAGGCTGCCCAACTGGTGGGACATCTTCATGTAGCCCATGGAGGGCTGTGCGAGAGCGGACCCGGTGAGAGACAGGGCGAGCAGCACGGCGGCGAGGGTGTCGCGCTGAACGGCTCCCATGCCGCAGGCCGAGGGGGCGGATGGCTTGCGAGGGATGGGGGCGGTGGACTTCAACGCAGTACTCCGGTTCGTTGTCTGGCAAACGAAGAGTAGGTGGGGGGCACCGCCGTCGCGGCACCGCAGGCGAAGACACGGCCCGCGGCGCGAAGGCCATGATTTCGGTGGTTCAGGGCCCGTCGCCAGGGCCGTCACCAAGGGCACCGGTAGGGGCGTCGGCATGCGCGGCATGGGGTGGGCAGGGTGCGACATGGCGCCTCTGCTTCGCCTTTCCGGCCATCGTTTCGACTGTTGGACCGGTCTGGCCGCGCGTTGCGGCTGCAATGGGCGCAGCCGTTGGTGCCTTTCGCGAAAAGCGAAGGTGCACACGCCCTGTCACCGTCCCAACGCTCAGAGGAAGACCGATGAAATCACCCCAGCCCGCCGTGCTCGACGTGCGCAGCGAACCCTATACCCGCGGTTACTACCGCGCCCTCTCGCCCGCGCAGATGAGCGTGGCCCTGGAGTCCCGCGGCGTGTGCGGCCCCGATCTGTCGGCCCCCCTGAACTGCTTCGAGCTGGGCATGGGGTTCGGCCTGCCGCTGGTGGCGCATGCGGCTTGCTTTCCGAACATGCGCTTTTACGGCAACGACTTCAACCCCCATCACGTCGCCTATGCCAACGAACTGGCCCGGGACGCGGGCCTGTCGAACGTGGAGGTGTTCGAAGACGCCTTCGAGACCTTGCTCGATCGTGACCTGCCTCCCATGGACATCATCTCCATGCACGGCGTGTACTCCTGGATCTCGCCCCCGCTGCGCAAGGTGGTGATGCGTTTCATCGCCGAGCGGCTGCGCCCGGGAGGCGTCGTGTTCGTGAGCCACAACGCACTGCCCGGCTGGGCCGCGCAGATGCCGTTGCGCGAACTGGTGAACCTGCATGGGTTGCGCCAGGTTCCGGTCAGCGCAACGCCGATCGAGCGGTTGTCGCAAACGCTGGATTTCCTCGACGATTTCGCCAAGGTGAACCCCGCCTATTTCTCCGACGACCTCTCGGTGCAGGCGCGCCTGTACGGGCTGCGGCGGCTCGATCCGCACTACGCTGCGCACGAGTATTTCAATCCCGACTGGCACCCCATGCACTTTCACCAGGTCGCCGCCGAGATGGCCGAGGCGGGGCTGGAGTTCGCAGCGCCCGCGGTGCTGTCCCAGCAGGTGGATGCGGCCATCCTGCCCCCGGCCACGCGGGAGTTGCTGCGGGGGGTCGATGACCCGGTGCTGCGGGAGACCCTGCGCGACTTCGCGGTGAACCGGTCCTTCCGCTGGGATCTGTACACCCGGGGCGCTCCCCAGGCCAGCGCGCAGCAGCATGCGCAGTTCCGCCTGGACAGGCCCTGGATCCTGGCCACCGCGCGCAGCGAAACCCGCGAGAGCCCGTTGGCCGATGGCGCCGCCGACCATGTGGACGGCGCCACCGCCCTGCGCCTGCTGGATGCACTGGCAGAAGGCCCCGCCACCGCCCGCGAACTGGCCCGCCGGCCCGAGCTGGCATCGCTGGGCGCGGATTTCATCGTCGAGGCCTTGATGCTGCTGGAAAACGAAGCCCAAGTGCATCCCGCGTTGCCCGTGGCACTGCGTGAGAGCGCTCGGGAATCGGTGCAGCGCTTCAACAAGGCGGTCATGCAGAGGCCGGACGACGATGGACTGCATTACCTGTCCTGCGCCGCCAGCGGCCAGGCCATGGGCTGGTCGCCGCTTGCCATGGCGCAGATCCGTGCCGCCTGCCAGGGGGCGCAGACTGCGGATGAAATGGTCCAGGCGATGCGGGACCGGTTCGAAGGCGAGGGCGAGGGCCAGATGCCGGCCGAACGCCTGGCGCACAGCGCCCGCTGCTTCTTTGCCAGCCGTGCCCCGGTGCTGCGCCACCTGGGCCTGTTGTGATGGTGCGCTGGCAGCGCCACGCGCTGGTGGCAGCGGCGGCGCTGCAGGCGTGTGGCGCCAACGCGCTCATTGCCTACGACTGCTGGGTGAAGGGGCCGGAGTCCGATCCGGTGCGCGTGGCATTCGACATTGCCAAGCGTTATCCGGCGATCGTGGGGCAATGCCGGGCGGTCGAGCTGCCTGACCCGCCGGCCGATCCGGCAGACGCGGACGATCCCGTGGCCAGCGCGGCCGCCGTGGCAAGCGTGCGCGTGATCCGGGCCCCACGCACCGCCGGTGCCGCGCCGTCCGGCGCGGTCTGGCCCACGGCGATGGTGACGCCCCGTTGGCGCCACGAAGCGCTGTGGCCGGTGATCGAGTCGGCCGCCACCCGCCATGCCATCGACCCCCACCTGGTTCAGGCCGTGATCGAGGTGGAGTCGGCCTACGCGCCCAACGCACGATCGCCCAAGGGCGCGCTGGGCCTGATGCAACTGATGCCAGCCACGGCCGCGCGCTTTGGCGCGCCGTCCTCCGCCGACCTGTTCACGCCCGCCGTCAATGTCGAGACCGGGGTGCGCTATCTGCGCTTTCTGGCCGACAAGTTCAGTGGCCAGACCGAGCTGGTCCTGGCCGCTTACAACGCGGGCGAGGGGGCGGTCGTGCGGCACGGCTACAAGATTCCCCCTTTTCGCGAGACGCAGGATTACGTGCGCAAGGTGCTGGACAGGTATCCCGCCACCCGCTGATTTCCCTGATTTCCACGAGGGCCGCGACATGATCGCCGGCCTTTTTTTTCGTTCGCTTGGCAGCGGCGGGCAAGAAAAAGGGACGATGACCTGGGGCATTACCCAGGCCATCGTCCCCATTCGTCTTCGAAGGATCGGTCAGGCCTTGACGGAGACCTGGACGCTCAGGCTCACCCGCAGGTCGATCTGCACCACGCGCTGCTGCTCACGGGACTGAAGGCCCTGAAGCACCTGGGCCAGCAACTGGAGGATGCCGGCGCTCGAAGCCGGCATGCCACCCACGCCAGGCACTTCGCCGCGCGCGGCGGCCAGCAGATTGCCGACACCCGATCTGCCGTCGGCGCCCGGTACATCGTGGGTCTCGATGGCCTTGTAGGTGTCGGGGTTCTGGAGCATGAACTTCGCAGCTGCGGCGACTTGGGGCGATGCCGTGCCGCTCTCGGCCAGCTGGTAGAGGCGGCCCGGCGTCATGTCCTTGCCGCCGAAAGCCTTCGCCAGCAGTCCGGCGTGGCACCCCAGCATGTGGTCGGCCAGGATGCGCGCGGCGCCTTGGCCGTCCAGCGGCGATGGCTGCACGGGCCGGGTGGGCCGCGAAGCGCCGTTGGACTGCGCGGTCCCCTGGCCCGTGAGCAACTGCAGGAGTTGCAGCAGCGCATCGAGCACGGAGCGGCTCGCGCCTGCGGTGCGTTGCGCCGAGCCGCCTTCGACGCCAGGGATCTCGCCGCGCGCGGCCGCCAACAGGTTGCCCAGGCCGGACTTGCCGTCGGCGCCTGGCACGTCGTGCGTCTCGATGGCACGGTAGATGTCGGGGTTCTTGAGCATGAACTTCGCGGCGTCGGCGATCTCGCCTTGGCCCTGGCTCAGCTGGTAGAGGCGGTCCGGCGTCATCGTGCCACCTTGCTGCTGCAGCAGATCGGCCAGGGTGTGCGCAGCGCTCTGTCCATCCAGTGGCGGCTGGGTGTTCGAGGTGGCCTTGAGCAGCTGCAGCAGCAGTTGCAGCAGCGGCAGGAGGGCTTGTGCCGAGCCGCCGGCCCGGCCCTGCACACCGGGGATCTCGCCGCGGGCGGCGGCCAGCAGATTGCCCAGGCCGGACTTGCCGTCGGCCCCGGCCACGTCGCGCGTTTCGATCGCGCGGTAGGTGTCGGGGTGCTGGAGCATGTACTTCGCGGCTTCGGCCACCTGGCCCTGTCCCTGGCTCAGCTGGTACAGGCGGTCCGGCGTCATGGGCTGGGTCTTGGGCAGAAAGCGCTTGCCGAAGAGATGGAGCGCGCCACCGGCTTCCTGCACCATGTGGTCTGCCAGGACGCGTGCTGCGCTCTGGCCGTCCAGGGGCGGGTTCGGCTCTGCATGGGCCTTCAGCAGCTTCAACAGTTGCTGCAGCAGCTTTTGCAGGCTGTCCAGGGAGTCCGTTGCGCCCTTCACGGCAGGGATCTCGCCGCGGGCGGCGGCCAGCAGGTTGCCCAGGCCGGACTTGCCGTCGGCCCCGGCCACGTCGCGCGTTTCGATCGCGCGGTAGGTGTCGGGGTGCTGGAGCATGTACTTCGCGGCTTCGGCTACCTTGCCCTGTCCCTGGCTCAACTGGTACAGGCGGTCCGGGGTCATGGGCTGGGTCTTGGGCAGAAAGCGCTTGCCGAAGAGGTGGAGCGCACCACCGGCTTCCTGCACCATGTGGTCGGCCAGGACGCGTGCCGCGCTCTGGCCGTTCATCGGCTGGGCCTGTGTCGGTTGCGACTGACCGGTCGGGCCCTGGAGCTGCGCCAGCAATTGCCGCAGCAGTTGCAGGACGTTGCCCAAGGCGCTGGAGGCCTGGCCGCCCACGCCGGGGACCTCCCCCCGCGCAGCCGCCAGCAGGTTGCCGACGCCGGATTTGCCGTCCGCGCCAGGCACGTCATGGGTTTCGATGGCGCGGTAGACATCGGGGTTCTGGAGCATGAATTTCGCCGCCGCCGCCACCTCGGGCGAGGCCTTGCCCCCCTCGGCCAGTTGATAGAGCCGTTCGGGTGTCATCGCCTGGGGCTTGAACAGGCGTGCCAGCGGCGAGGCGCTCCCCTGGAGCATGTGATCCGCCAGGATGCGGGAGGCATCCTGCGCGTCCATGGGCGGCTCGGCAGGGGCGGACCGTTGCTGGGCGCGGGGCGCCACCGGCGCTACACGGTCCTGGTCGGCCAGGGGCTGCAGCGTGGAGCCACCGGCGGGCCGGGGCGACGAAAGCCCCGAAAGGGCACCCTGGGCGGCCGCCTCGAAGTCGTCCGATTCCGACAGGCCGTCGGCGGCGCCCCCGTCGTTCGTCTCGATCTGGCGATAGGACTCGGGGTTCTGCAGCATGAACTTCGCTGCCGCCGAGACGGTGGGCGAGGTGTCGCTGTTGGGCCGCTTGGCCAGTTGGAAAAGCGTGTTGGGGTCGATGGACGGCACATGGTTCTGGCGCATGAAGGCCGCGATGGCGCCGGAGGCGGCCTGCTCGTTCATGGGCACCGCGCTCTCTGGCGCACTGTCCTGCAGTTGCGCGTCGTAGCCGCCGCGCGCCGCGAAGTCGAAACTGGAGACGTCCGCGGTACCGTCACCGCCCGAGGGGTCCAGCAGCGCGTAGATGTCCGGGTGGGTCAGCATGAAATTCGCCGCTTCCGAGACGTCCTCGGGCGTTTGGCCCGAGGTGTTGCGGGCCAGCCCGTAGAGCCCATTCGGCGTCTGCGTGTCGATGCCGTTCTGGTGCATGTATTTCGCCAGGGCCGCTGCGGCCTCCTTGGTCTGCGCGGCCGTGTTGCCCGCCGTTTTGCCGGGCTGGGCGCGCCCGATGCTGATGCTGAGAGAGGCTGTATAGCCGTTGACCGTGGTGTTCATGGACGCTGCTTTCGTTGGACAACGGAGGCGGCGGTTTCCGGCCACGCTCCCTGCCAGGGTGGAGAAAGATGTCTCGGGATTCGAGACGGAATGGATGGGCAAACGCTGTTCTTCGCGACCCTCAAAATCCCCCGTGGGGACAGCGGTAACGCGTGGATCGGGTGCGGCCTGCAGCAGCCTGCCCTGGGGCCCGGAACCCCTGCGGTGGGTGCCGGGCCACGGGGATCAGGCGGGCAGGGCCTGGTCGCGAAACGGCAGCGCCGCATCGGTCAGCAGCCACTGGATCAGATGGGCCGGGCTCAGATGCTCGGCCAATGCGATGGCCTGCGCCGACAGCTGGACCTTCGTGTCGCCCAGTCCTTGCTGCACCAGTGCGCGCGCTGCTTCGAGCACCAGGGGCTTGGCCGCCTCGATCGTGCCTGCGGGGTCGCCGGCGTCCACCAGCCGGCGGCGTGCATGCACCGGCACCTCGGCCAGCCGCACGAGCGAGGCGATCAGTGCCGCCGAAGGGGCCATGCCTCCGGGGTGAAAGCCTTTCTGGGCATCGACCAGCAGCCATTCGCGCTCTTCGTCGATGCACGCGATCGCGTCGCCGCAGGCGGGGTGCGCGGCCGGGCCCGACAGGCCGCTGGGAGCGCTCAGGCGCTCGAAGTCCGCGCTGTTGGCGTGCACCTGCGAAAGCCGGTTGTCCGAGAACAGGCGAAGGGTGCGGTTCAATTCGCGCCCCTCCTGGCCTGCCAGCGCTTCCAGCCGCACCAGCAGGCCCTGCACGGCCATGTGTCGCTGCGTCAAAGCGCTCTCGCAACCGGGTAGCAACAGGTTGCTGGACACCCAGAGCCCGGAAGAGCGAGGAAACCCGTCGTCCAGAAGAATGGGCGGCTGGACCATGGACACGAGCCGCAGGCGAACGCCCGCGCCGTCATGGGGAACGATCCGGTGCGCGCCGGCGCCCCAGGCCTGGGGCGGCTGCCGCTCGGCGGCGCTCATTGAGGGTGAAGGCATGGCGATGCTCCGAAGAAGGCGGGGCCCGCCGCACGCGCGGCCGGCGCGCCGTTGCGGTGGGGGCGCGGGTACTCGGTCTTGCGCAGGCCGCCCTGCGGCGTGATGCGGTAGATGATGTCGTCGCCGCGGGCCTCGATCCGCTGCCAGCCATGGCGCTCCATGAAGCGCAGGCAGCGGTGGTTGTCGTTCTCCACCGCGACCAGAATGTCGGCTTTCAGCGAAAACAGCCACTGCAGTGCCGGCTTGAGCAGCAGGGCCCAGAGGCCGTGGTAGCGCGGCAGCACCGCGATGTGGGCCTGTTCTCCATCGAACAGGATGCCGCCGATCGGCGCGCCATCGGACTCGAATCCGATGGACGGGCATTCGGCGTAGAACGCGGCGAAAGCGTCTCGGGTGACCGTCTGCGTGTAGTCCTGGGCGCAGCCCGCCGCGTAGCGGGCTGAATCCGCGTCGTAGAACACGCCCAGGTCGGCCTGGGGAGTGAGCTTCAGCATGGCGGCGGTCCTATGCGAGATCGCCAGCGATCTCGGGTTCCAGCTGGAGCAGCTCGCGCATGGATTTGCGCACGTGCTCGTCGCCGCTTTCCAGGCAGCTTTGCGCGTGGTAGTGCCAGGTGGGATCGCCCAGGATGTTCAGGCACAGGGCCTTGAGTTCCGGGGCGGTGTCCTCGCCCAGCGTGTTCAGGTACTGAAGGGCCTCCTGCGTGTAGCCCCGCTGGATCGCGATGAGCACCGGAAAGATCAGGTACTCCTCGGTGTCCGGGCTGAGCGCATTCAGCTCCTCCAGCATGGTTTCCGCTTCGTCCAGCTGGTTCTCGCGGATGGCGTTGACCAGGGAGACGGCCAAGGCGGCGATGGGATCTTCGTGAACATTGGAGTCGTCCATGGTCATTGCCTTTCAAAAGAAGTGAGGAAGAAGCGTCCGCGTCAGGCGCGGATGTGCATGTGCATGTCGATCGAAACGCGGGTTTCGGTCGCGCTGGCGGGCAGCTGTGGCAGCTGTGGCAGTTGCGGCAGGCCCTTGCCGAGGGACAGGCCCGCGGCCACGCCCTGGTTGGCGGTGTCGATCACCGACTGCATCACGCCGCTGATCACGTCCTTCACCACGGACTGGATGCGGTCCTGGATGCCGGAACGCAGGTCCGAGCCCAGCTGGCTGCCCACGCCGCCCGCGCTCGGCGACGATGCGCCGCCCGTCGGTTGCAGGCCCTGAAGGCCCTTGGCCATGACCTGGTCGACGATGCCCTGGATGGCCTGGTCCGCCACGCCGAGCAGCTTTTCCTGGATGGAGTTCTGCAGGCCTTGCTTGAGGTCCGAGGCCACCTGGCGGCTGCCCGACTTCAGGCCCGTCGCATTGCGCGGGCTGCTCACGTTGGACAGCGTGTCCTCGAGCACGCCCTGGCCGAGCGCTGCCAGCGCGCTGTTCTGGTCGAGCCCCAGCTTGGGCAGCAGCGTGTACAGGGCGGCTTGCACAGCGGCCTGGATGGCCATGTCGACGGCGTTGTGCACGGAGTTCTGCACCGATTCCTTGACGGCCTCGCGGCGGGTCTGCGGCGGCACTTCGTCCGGGCCCTGTGCATGGCGCGAGCCATCCGTGCCGCGGCGGCCGCGGGTCTGCACGGCCGTGCTGGCGGCGTCCTGCAATGCACCGCCGAGCAGGTTCGTGCCGGTGCCGACCGCGTTTGAGTCGTTGTTGGGGTCCAGCGTCTGCTGCAGGCTGAGCATCAGCTTGTCGATGGTGCTCTGGACGACCGTATCGACCGCATCGCGGGCCGCGGTTTCGGCGGCGTCGCGCGCGCCCTGGCGGAAGCCCGTCGGGGACATGCCGGACAGGTCGTCCCCGTTCTGGCGCAGTCCGGTCGAGCGGGTGTCGGGCAGGTCGTTGGCGCCCTTGCGGAAGCTCTCGCCATCGGCGAAACGGCCCGCGCGCGAGGAACTCAGGCCGCCGCTGGTGGCTGCACCGATCGTGTCCACGGCCAGGCCACCCAGCAGCGATGTGCCGTTGGGATCCAGCACCTTGGATGCGGCCTTGGTGACTTCCTGCGTGGCCAGGTCGATGGTGGAGTCCACCGCCAGGCGCGCCACGTTCTTGGCGATGCCGCCGGGCCCGAAATTGGAGGCGGTTTCCATGGCGCCCAGCGCCAGGTCCTTGATGCCGTTCAGGGCCTGCGAAAGGTTGCCTTTGGCAATGCCCTTGGCCAGGCCGATGGCACCGTTCTTGATGTTGGAGAGACCGCCCTCGACGCTGTCCACTGCGGTGTCGACCACCTTCTGGGCAACGCTCTGCACTTTCTTGAGCACCTTGTCGAGCGCCCCGTCCAGTAAGGTATTGGCCGCCAATGCGGCCGGCGTGAGGTTGATGGCGCCGCGGGCGATGTCTCCGCCCGCCTCTCCCAGCTTCTTGAGACCGGCCGCTGCCCCTTTCAAATCGAGCGTGACCAGGCCTTTGGCGATTTGCCCTACGCCCTGAACGGCTTTTTCAATGCCCTTCGCGATTGACTTGAACGCGTTTTTTATCGCACCCATGGATTGACCCCTTGCAGTTGATGAAGAAATGCACTGGACGGCAATCGGCCTTTTCGGAACGGAAAGGGGGCGGTTGCAGGACCCAACGCGGAGGTTCCGACTTTCCGCGTGGCAAGCGTATGTAAACGCTTTGTATGCGATGCGGATTGCGGCCATGCGAAGTGCGGCGGGCACCGGCGTGGCGCGTGAGAGCGGCGCGCCGGAGGGCTCGTTGAGGGAGGCTGAGGGGCTGGGCAGGGGCTGGCGCCCAGCCAATCCGTCCTTTGCACGGCGGGGCGGGCAGGCAGGTGATAATCGCCGCCATGCCTCATCCGCGTCCTTGCCTGGCGGCACCCTTCCCCCTTCGTTGGCGCAAGCCTGCGAACTGACACCCCTGGTGCGCCCGCGCGGGCGCGCATCCCAAAAAAGTCTCCCCCCGCTGCCTCGGCAGCCGCGGACCCGCCCGGACCGGGCTGCGCCGTGTGACGGGGGGGCATTTCTCAACGGGGGCCGGGCCCGGCCCCCCAAGCATTCAAGAGGTCAAAGCCATGCTGCTGATGGTCGACAACTACGACAGCTTCACCTAC
The DNA here is from genome assembly GCF_028473645.1 of Acidovorax sp. GBBC 1281. Lineage (NCBI taxonomy): Bacteria > Pseudomonadati > Pseudomonadota > Betaproteobacteria > Burkholderiales > Comamonadaceae > Acidovorax > Acidovorax sp. GBBC 1281. Next base: position 4,991,946 of record NZ_CP097269.1, on the reverse strand, counting down.
AACATCGTCCAGTACTTCGGAGAGCTGGGTGCCGAGGTCGAGGTGTACCGCAACGACGAGATCACGCTGGAGGGCATCGCCGCACGGGCGCCCGACCGGCTCGTCATCTCCCCCGGGCCGTGCTCGCCGGTCGAAGCCGGCATCTCGGTGGCCGCCATCCACCACTTCGCCGGCAAGCTGCCCATCCTGGGCGTGTGCCTGGGCCACCAGGCCATCGGGGCCGCATTCGGCGGGACCATCGTGCGGGCCCAGGAACTGATGCACGGCAAGACCAGCGTGATCACCACCACCCAACAAGGCGTGTTCGCCGGCCTGCCCGAGCAGTTCACGGTGAACCGCTACCACTCGCTGTCCATCGAGCGGGCCACCTGCCCGGACGTGCTGGAGGTGACCGCCTGGACCGACGACGGCGAGATCATGGGCGTGCGCCACAAGACGCTGGACATCGAAGGCGTGCAGTTCCACCCGGAAAGCATCCTCACCGAGCACGGCCACGCCATGCTGCGCAACTTCCTGCAGGCGCGGCCATGATCGAGACGCACCAGCTACTCCTGTTCATCGCGGCCGGATGGCTGCTCAACCTCACGCCCGGGCCGGACGTGCTCTACATCGTCACGAACGCGCTGAAATCCGGCGTGCGCGCCGGGCTCGTCGCGGGCTTCGGGATCACGGCCGGGTGCTTCGTGCACATCGCCGCGGCGGCCGTGGGCGTGGGGGCGCTGCTGGCCGCGTCGGCCACGGCCTTCACGGCGCTCAAATGGGTGGGGGCCGCCTACCTGCTGTGGATGGGCGTTCGCATGCTGTGGGCCAAGGCCCCTGCCAACGCGGCCGGTGGCGCCGATCTGGCCGCCGCGCGCGCTGCGCCCTCGGCGCCAACTTCGCTGAAGAAGGTGTTCCTGGGCGGGTTCTGGACCAACGTGCTCAACCCCAAGGTGGCCATCTTCTTTCTGGCCTTCGTGCCCCAGTTCATCGCACCGGGCACCGAGAACAAGGCCTGGGCCTTCGTGCTGCTGGGCGTGCTGTTCAACATCAACGCCATTCCGGTCAACGCCGGCTGGGCGCTGGCGGCGGCCTGGATGGCCCGCCGCCAGGGTGCGATCCAGCGAGGCATGCATTGGCTGGACCGCGTGGCCGGTGCGATGTTCATCGGTTTCGGCATCCGGCTCGCGCTCTCCGAGCGTCCCGGCGCCTGAGCTTCATTCGAGGAAACGGAATGTCCATTACCCCCCAGGAAGCGCTGCAGCGCACCATCGAGCACCGCGAAATCTTCCACGACGAGATGCTGCACCTGATGCGCCTCATCATGCGCGGCGAACTGTCGCCCGTGATGACGGCGGCCATCGTGACCGGCCTGCGCGTCAAGAAGGAAACCATCGGCGAGATCGCTGCCGCCGCGCAGGTCATGCGCGAGTTCTCCAACAAGGTCCACGTGCCGGGCACCACGCACATGGTGGACATCGTGGGCACGGGCGGCGACGGTGCCAACACCTTCAACATCTCCACCTGCGCGATGTTCGTGGCCGCCGCTGCCGGCGCCAAGACCGCCAAGCACGGCGGGCGCGGCGTCTCCAGCAAGAGCGGCAGCGCCGACGTAATGGAGTCGCTGGGCGTGCACATCAACCTGCCGCCCGAGGCCATCGCGCGCTGCATCGCCGAGGTCGGCATCGGCTTCATGTTCGCGCCCAACCACCACCCCGCCATGAAGAACGTGGCGCCGGTGCGCAAGGAAATGGGCGTGCGCACCCTGTTCAACATCCTCGGGCCGCTCACCAACCCGGCGGGCGCGCCCAACATCCTCATGGGGGTGTTCCACCCCGACCTGGTGGGCATCCAGGTGCGCGCGCTGCAGCGGCTGGGCGCCGAGCATGCCGTGGTGGTCTATGGCCGCGACGGCATGGACGAGGTCAGCCTGGGCGCGGCCACGCTGGTGGGCGAGCTGAAAAAGGGCGAGATCACCGAATACGAAATCCACCCCGAAGACTTCGGCCTGGCCATGGCCAGCAACCGGACCCTGAAGGTGGACACCCCCGAGCAGTCGCGCGAGGTGCTGCTGGGCGTGCTGCGCGGCCAGCCCGGCCCGGCCCAGGACATCGTCTGCCTGAATGCCGGCGCGGCGCTGTATGCCGCCAACGTGGCCGACTCGATCGCGGACGGCATCGTCCGCGCCCGCGCCGCCATTGTCAGCGGCGCCGCCCTCGCCAAGCTGGAGCAACTCGTCGCGTGCACCCATGCGCTGGCGGCCTGAGGCATTGCCCCATGTGGTGCTGCCCTGCCAACTTCGGCGCCCTCGGCCTCCCGAGGTCGATGCCGCGCTTTGTCGCGGCATTCCCGAAGACCGCAGCCCACCGGGCGTGGCCGAGGCGCTCGCTCTGGAAGATGCCTGCGCTTTGCTCGGCGCGCTGATGCGCACGGGTCGATGCAACTTCGCCATGCCATGACGCAGGACCTCATGAAGCGGCCTCGGGTGGAGCATGGCCCGCTCCACAGCGTCGAAGCACTGGCGTTGGCCCTGACGCGAGTGCAGCGCTTGTTGTTGCCCGAGGCCTTGAACCCGCCGCGCGGCCCATGGGCGTATGCCGCCATGCTGGGCCCTGTTTCGCTGTTTCTGGGCTGGAAGGCCATGCAGGTTCCCGGTCTGGACGCGCCACCGATTTCCTGGGGGGTGGCGGTAGTCACCGGCGTGCTGGCTGCTGCAGCCATTTGGATACTGGCTCGCCAGGAGCGTCGGTGGCGCGGCTGGTGTGTGGACTTCGAACAGTTGCGCATCATGGCGGTGGGGCAGGGCCCTCAGCCTCCCATCGTTTTGAATGCCACGGAGCACAGCCTGGGCTGCTACGTCGGAAGCAGCGCCGCGCACGGCACCTGTTTTGTGCTGGAGTTGCGCCATGTGCGGCGCGGCCCGGTGGCGCAACTGACCTCTGTTACGTTTTCTGCCGTGCGCCAGGCGACCTGGAATCAACAATTGCAACAGCTGGATCGTTGCGTTGACATGCTGGCCGAGCGCCTTCACATTCGTCGCTCTGGCGAGCCGCTGCGCCCGATGCGCTGACCCTATTTCCCATTCCCTGATTGCCTTCCATGTCCGACATCCTGAACAAGATCATTGCCGTCAAGCGCGAGGAAATCGCGGCAGCGCAAAAGAAAGCGCCCCTGGCCGCCATTCGCGCGGATGCGGAAAGCCGCGTGCTCACGCGCGACTTCGAAGGGGCGCTGCGCGCAAAAATAGCCAAGGGCCAGGCGGCGGTGATCGCCGAGGTCAAGAAGGCCAGCCCGTCCAAGGGCGTGCTGCGCGCGGATTTCATTCCCGCCGACATCGCCCAGAGCTATGCCGAGGGCGACGGCAAGGTGAGCGCGGCGTGCCTGTCGGTGCTGACCGACCGGCAGTTTTTCCAGGGCCAGCCCGACTACCTGAAGCAGGCGCGCGCCAGCTGCCAGCTGCCGGTGCTGCGCAAGGATTTCATGGTGGACGCCTACCAGATCTATGAATCGCGGGCCATGGGCGCCGATGCCATCCTGCTGATCGCGGCCTGCCTGGACGATGCGCAGATGGCCGATTTCGAGGCCATCGCCCGCAGCCTGGACATGGCGGTGCTGGTGGAGGTGCACGACGGCGCCGAGCTGGACCGGGCGCTGCGCCTGCGCACGCCGCTGGTGGGCATCAACAACCGCAATCTACGGACCTTCGAGGTGTCGCTCTCGACCACCCTGGCGCTGCAAAAGAACGTGCCGGCTGACCGCCTGCTGGTGACCGAGTCGGGCATTCTCTCGCCCGCCGACGTGCGGCAGATGCGCGATGCGGGCGTGAACGCCTTCCTGGTCGGCGAGGCCTTCATGCGGGCGCCGGAACCCGGCGAGGCCCTGGCCAAGCTGTTCGCCTGACACCGGTTTGCTGGGTGCTATTAAATTAATAGCGATATGCCCTAGATCTTATTGTGCTGGAGACTGTTTTGAGCATGAATGATTCCGTGGCGCCGTCCACCCAGCTGCACAGCGCCGATCCTGCCGACTGGCCCGTGGCGCCCGGATGGCAGCCCCTGGTTGATGCCTTTTTCGCCGGTGCGCGGGGGCAGGCGCTGCTGGCGTTTCTGAAGGCACGGCTGGCGGATGGCGCCGCCATCTTCCCGCCCCGGCCGCTGCGCGCGCTGGAGCTGACCCCGCCCGATCAGGTGCGCGTGGTCATCCTGGGGCAGGACCCGTACCACGGCCGCGGGCAGGCCGAGGGCCTCGCGTTTTCGGTGGCGCCCGGCGTGCAACTGCCGCCTTCGCTGCGCAACATCTTCAAGGAGATGCAGCGCGACCTGGGCACCCCCTTTCCCGCCTGGCCCGAGCCGGGCGGCAGCCTCGCCAAATGGGCAAAAAATGGCGTGCTGCTGCTCAACACCTGCCTCACCGTGGAAGAGGGCCAGGCCGCCAGCCATTCCGGCAAGGGCTGGGAGGAGCTCACCGACGCAGTGATCCGCCATGTGGCCGAGGGCGATCGGCCGGTGGTGTTCATGCTGTGGGGCTCGCACGCCCAATCCAAGCGCGTTTGGATTCCGGGCGACCGGGGCCATCTGGTGCTCACCGCCAACCACCCTTCGCCGCTGTCCGCGCTGCGCCCGCCGGTGCCGTTCATCGGGTGCGGGCACTTCGGCAAGGCGCGGGAGTTTCGCCAGCAGCACGCCGAGAAGTAGCCGCGGCGTGAGGGCTGGGCGGGCCCCCACGCTATGCAAAAAAGGGGGCTTCGCCAGCTCCTGAGCTGCTTCGGGTTTTGAGAGTCTTTCCGCAGTACCACAGCCATCCTTCTGGCTGTAGATTTACTTCGTCAAGGTCTTCCATGCCATCGGGAAATGTCAACCATCGCGGCCGTACCGCAGGGACACCCGCGCGTCCTGCAACGACGCCATCGTCGCAGGATGCGGCTCCCCCGGCCAGGTCATCAGCGGGGCGGCAGCGTGGCAGCACGCTGCATCAGGGTGGGCCTTCGGATACGTTGCGCCCGCGTGGCGGGGCGCAGGCTGGTGACGCTGCCAGCGCCACAGCACAGCGCCCACGGGCCAACGTTCCGCCGCGGCCCGACGTCTTGGGAGCGGCTTTGGCGCGCCCTTCGCCTGCGGCCCGGTCGGCGGCCACGACCATCGACGAGGCGATTCCCCATCTGAATCGGTATCAGACGTTCATGGGGCGCTTGTCGCTGGAGCGTGACGCTGCATTGACGCGCAGGGCATCGTCCCCCGCTTTCGAGCAAGCCCAGCTCGCCATGGAGGCGCTGGGAAAACTGACGATGGGCCAACGGCACCACGCGGGCCCACGCATTCCGGTGTTCATCGAGCAGCAGCGGACGATGTCCGCCTACCGCATGGTCATGACCACGCCGAAATCGGGCGTCGACCAATTGGCGTAAGAGTTGCTGTACCACCCCGACGCGGCAAGCTACCAGGCGGCCTGGGCCGGCTATGTCGAAAAAGCAGATGCGCAACTCAAAGAGCTGGAGCCTTTGGGCAAGGCTCTGTCGGACACCATCGATTCGCTCGGAAAGCGGGAAACGTTCGAATCGACGCCCGACGCTGCCACGACGCTCAAGGCGGCGGTGATGGGCGCTGCCAAGGCACGGCTCATCGCCATTGAGTCGCACGTGGATCGCGTGATGCTGGGCGTCATGATGCTGGCGCAAGCCGATGCTGCCGACAGCGTGACCGAGCAGACTCTGAAACTGCAGAAAGAGTTTGTCGGCGATGTCGTGCACCTGCGCAAGGCCGCCGATCTGCTGTTGGATGCGCGTGTGGCGCCTCACCCCCAGGAGGTGGCATGGCTGGAGGGCTATGTGATGGCGCTGGAGCGCCACGCGCGGGATCACCTCATGGAGGCGACCCGGCACCTGCCACCCGACCAGGACCTGTCGGCGTCACCGGTGGGCAAGGCCGCCCTGGAGCTGGCGGCGTCCATCCGGTTGCTGGCCAGCGAGATCGGCAAGGTGCTGACGGCGCAAAAGCTCTCGCCGCAGATGGCTGCCCGCGTTCATGACCTCACGGTCGAGGGCCGGTCGACGCAGGTTCAAGAACCGCCGATCGAGGAGGCGGAACCCGCCCTTTCCGCGCAGGAGTCGGCCGTGTCGGAGGGGCCCTCCAAATCCGGCCGCAAGCACCGCCGCAACGCCAAGGCTCGCATTCTGCGGGCGGCCCATCGACTCCATCGGTCGGAAAGCCGGCATTGTCCGCGGCGCAAGAGGTCACCATCGAACTGGCGACGGAGCGGCTCCAGCGGTTTCGCAAGCCGCCACAGCCGACGGGCGGGGCGCGATTCGACTTTTTCGCGTTGGCGGAGTCGATGAATCGCGATGTGTCCCGCATCCGCACCGCCATGGACACCGGCATCGACCCAATCCACGTGGCGCAATCCATGCGCAATGCGCTGGTGAGCTGGTTCGGCCAGCCCGGCATCTGGGCTCAACGGAGCCAGCAGCTCGACAGCATGGCGGGCCCCGTCATGGAGGAGCCTTCGATGGCACGGTTGCGCGACGACGTGGCGCAGCGGACCGCCGCCGTGCAGGCCCTGCACGACCAGGTCCGGCAGATCGAGATCGACCTCATCAAGCAATACGCCTATCCGATGGCACGCCATGTATCGATGCTGCTGGCATCGGGCGAAGCCATGCCGGAGGGAGCGGTGAGCAAGCTTCGGTCCGAAGGCGATCCGGACGACACCCACGGCAAGGTGTTCGAAGTGCGCCTTGCGGGGCGTCCGCTGTCGGACGGGCAGCCCGCACCGTCGCTTTACGTGCATTTCCACACGGAGAAAGTCGTGGACACCGGTGCCATCGCCACCATCTCCCCCGAGGACCTGGCGGCGGTGCACGTCAAGACGGCCGAGCAATGTGGGCGGGGCAAGAACTGGGAAAGCATCAACGCCGCGATACTCGGCCCTGTGCACCGGGGGCCTTTGACGGACCAGGTGTTGCTGGACCTGCAAAAGCGCATGAAGCGCTGATGCGGGTGACGCTGATCTTTGGGGTTTTCAAGGGGCAGGTCCATGGCGGGTGAACTCACTGCTTCCGGCAAAGCGAGCCGAAGCCCACGCGCGCATCGCGCCGGCCAGGAGCCAGCGTCAGGGCCTTCCCGGGACGTGCCCAGCGTGGCATCGCGGCGTGACAGTTCGCCGGCGGGCTCGCCCAGCGGCATTGCAGCGCATCTCCCGTCCCGTCCCAGAAGCACCGTGGCCAGCGGAGAGACGTCCCAGCTTCGCGCGGCGCTGCCCGTTCAGCGGCCACCGAAACCGGCGCAGCAAGCACGGCTCGAGAAGCGGGAGAAAAAGCAGGCGGCCATCGTTGCCGGCGAAACCGTCGACAAGGCGACGGCCTATATCGAAACCTTCGACAGACTGTGCATGGCCGGAGGGGTCACGCCCCACAATCAACAGCGCATCCTGGAAACGGCGTTCCAGTGGGCCGATCGCGGCATTGCCGCTTTCGACGGCCTGACCGAACTCCAGCGCCAAGACCCACAAGGGCGAAATGCTTTCGTGACCCTCTACCAAAAGCGCGCGGCCTTGGCGGCCTTTCTGGTCCAGCACCTTCCCGAGGTGCCCGTCGAGCAAGGCCATGCGCTTTCGCAGCGCATGCTGGAGGCGCGCTCCCAGCCCGTGGACCTGGTCGCCTTGGACAGGGATTTGAATGCGCACCTCGGCCAGGTCGATCAAGTCATCGAGGCGATCCGGCCGTACATCACTGCCACGTCCGAGGCCATCGAGAAGCTGGGCACCCCGGCCCACCTCAAAGCCCACCCCGGCTTGGTCGGGGTCTTGAAGGAAGCCACGCACACGCTCACGAAACTGCGGATGCAGGCCTTCGACATGCACAAGGAAAAGATCTGGACCCTGGGCAATCGCATGGTGGTCGCAGAGGGCATGGACGGCATCGAGATTCTCCGAGAGATCGTGGCGCTGTTGAGCTGCGCGGTGGATCTGTCGGACCGCGCCGCGATCGATCTGCTGCAGGACGCGCGCATCCCCATGCGGGGAGACACGGCGGCCCACGCGGGGCGCATGCAAAACGGTGCGTTGCGCTTGCGGGGGCACGCGCAGGCGTTCATCTTGCTGGCGAGCCGCCATTTCGATACCGAAGCGGGTGCCTCGCAGGCGGTCGCCCTGGATTTCGCCAAGCGTTTGGCGAAATCCATCGGGGCCCTGGCCCAGGAATGCGATGCCGTGCTCGATGGGCACAAGGTGTCCGTTGCCACCGCGAACCGGCTGGAAGGCACCACCTACCTGGGGGTGCCCACGCGTCCGTCCAACTGGGCGCCGCCCGACGACGAAGCACCGATGGCACCGGGGCCGTACGATTTAGTCGCATCCCCTTCCACGCCGGCGCCCAGGCGCTCCTATGCCGGCAAGGCCCGCAAGGCCCCGGCAGGTGGGCATGTGCCGCCGGACGGCATCGGCGGCCCGGCAGCCGTCGCGCTGTCCCTTCGCCAGACCGTCGTGCTGGAACTGGCGCAAGAGCGCCTCAAAGCGTTCCCGGCTCCCAAGGCCGGCAGGCTGCGGGAGCCCGGCGACGTGCTGGCGTTGGGTGCGTCCCTTCGCAAGGACACCGTGACGATCGGTGCAGCAATCGGGCAGAACAACGATCCGCTGAACCTGGCGCGCCAGATCCGGTTCACGCTCGATGGATGGTTCGGCGATCCAGGCCAGTGGAAGGTCCGGCGCCAGCAATTGGCGGAGGCCGGCGCGGAGGGATCGACGCTGGTCCTGGACACCCTTCGGGCCCTGGACCAGCGCATCGAAGCCATCGATGCCATGCACCGATCCGTCCACGCCATGGGGACGGACCTGATCAAGACCTTTCCGTATCCCGAGCTCAAGCATGTCTCGCACTTGCTGCAACAGGGCGTGGCGGCGGATGGCGGCATGCTGCGCATCGGCGCGCCGCGCAAACTGCGCTCGCTGGGCGATCCCGACGACCGCCATGGAACCCTTTTCGAGGTGAGGCTCGATACGGGAACGCTCGCTGACGGCCGGCCGGCGCCCGCGCTCTACGTGCATTTGCACACCAAGGTGCCGATCACGGCCGAGGCATGCCGCACCGTCGAATTCGACGGGCTGGACGCATTCCATGTGAAGACGGCCGATCAGTCTGGAAAAGGGGCAACCTGGGAACTCCTGAACGACGCCCTGCACAGCGTGCACCGAGGCGTGCTCGACGCCGAGGTGCTGAAAGCGCTGCAGCACCGCATGGCAAGCCCCTGATCCCGCAGGCCTGCACTGCCGCCTGTCACAGCCCCGGCAACTCTTGCTTCAACCGCTCCAGAAAGGCCTGCGCAGCCACGGGCAGCGCGCGGCCGGCGAGGGTCTGCACTTCGATGTCGCGCAGGTCCATGCCCGGATCGCCGAGGGGCCGTGCCACGATGGCGCCTGCGGCCACGGCATGGCGCGTGGCGATTTCGCTCGACACCGACACGCCGCCGCCGTGCGCCACGAACTCCAGCACGGTGCGGGCGTGGTTGCTGACCAGCACGGGCTCCAGCTGCAGGCCCTGGCGGCTGCAGGCCATGTCGATCATCTGGCGCACGATGGTTTCCTGCGGCGGCAGCACGAGCGGGAACCGGGCCATCTGCGCCAGGCTGATGCGGCTGGCGCCGGCCAGCGGGTGCCCGGGCGGCAGCATGGCCAGCACGGGCGCGCTCTGGCGGTGGGCCACCTGGATGCCGGGCTGCGGCGCGCGGCTGAAGCACAGGCCGATGTCGGCCACGCCCGTGCGCACGGCCTCCGGCACCTGCGCAGTGGGCAGCGCCGTCACCGTGAAGCGGATGCCCGCATGCTCGCGCTGGAACGCCACGCACAGCCGGGGCACCAGTTCATTGGCGAACACATCCGAGGTGGCCAGGCGCACCTGGCCCGCACGCAGCCCGAGCAGCGCGCCGATCTCGCCCAGCGCGCGCTCGGCGTCCAGCCCGGTGCGCCGCGCATGCGTGGCGAGGATCTCGCCGGCCGCCGTCAGCACCATGCCGCGCGGGTGCCGCTCGAACAGCGGCGTGCCCAGCTGCGCTTCCAGCCCCGCGATCTGGCGGCTCAGGGCCGAGGCGGCCACGTGCAGCCGGGCGGAGGCTTCGGTCAGCGATCCGCATTGCGCCACTTCGAGGAAGTAGCGCAGGGCGGTGTCTTGCAGCAGGTGGGCTCGCATGGTGGAGAACGGCGCGAAGGGCTTTGAAGGGGTTTGCTCGGGAAGGTGCAAAGTATCGAGTGCTTTGCTGTTGCGGCAAAGGTCTTTGCCGAATTGCTGTTGGTCAGCGGGCGCACCGATTCCTAAGATGGCCCCTTTTGCCGCGTGCCCGATCGGAGTGCTCCATGCGATTCGTGAATTTCACCCGTTGCCTGCTCGTTGCGTTGTCGCTCGCCGCGACGGCCGGCGGGGTCTCTGCGCAGGCTTGGCCCAGCCACCCCGTGCGCGTGATCGTGCCGTTTCCGGCCAGCGGGGCCACCGATCTGGTGGCGCGCGTGGTCACGCAGCGCGTGTCGCAGGACCTGGGCCAGCAGATGGTGGTGGACAACCGGCCCGGCGCGGGCGGCACCATCGGCGCGGCCGAGGCCGCCAAGGCCCCGGCCGACGGCTACACCCTGCTGCTCACCACCAGCAGCACGCACGCGATCTCGCCCCACCTCATGCCGCGCCTGGCCTACGACCCGCGCAAGGACTTCACGCCCGTGGCCCACGTGGCGGACGCCGCCAGCGTGCTGCTGGTCACGCCCTCGCTGCCCGTCAAATCGGTGGCGGACCTGATCGCCTACGCCAAGGCGCACCCCGGCCAGCTCAACTACGCCAGCAGCGGCAACGGCACCATCGTGCACCTCAATGCCGCGGCCTTCAGCGCGCAGGCCGGCATCGAGATGACGCACGGGAGCCTCTCACAACCCCATGTTTGACGAATCCGAATAGGGAGGAGTGGGCGCCAGTAGCCGTTTGAGCGTGATGAGGCCCAGCAACGGTCTGCGCCTGGGTGCATGAGGGGCCTTGCAGGCCCGGTGGCTCAGGCTTTCACCGTTTGCAGGCGCACTTGTGCCTTGCCAGTGGCGGGCTTGAAGAAAGCATCCACGCCCCGATGCAGGAACCAGGCCAGTCGCTTCATGTTGTAGCAGGCGGCCATCATCGTCATCCCCACCGTGGCGCGCGCCTGTCCGATGGTGCGCACGAACTTGCCCCCCAGGTGGCGGATACCGGCGAACACGTGCTCCACCTTGGCTCGTTTCTTTGCGATGCGCTGGTTGCGCCCCTTCTGGCATTCGCTCTGTGGTCGGCCCGCCTGCGCACGGCGCTGCATCGCATCCACGAATCCCAGCACTTTCAGCATCTGGCACCTTTGGCGGCTCGGGTAGGCTTTGTCCGCATGCACTGCCCGCCCGGTGTTGTGCATGTCCAGCACCTCATCGAAGTGGTGCCCGTCGTGCTCGCTGGCCGTGCCCGTGGCGAGGCGGCGGATGAAGCCGTGCTTGAGGTCCACGCTCACGCTGAGCTTGTAGCCGAAGTGGCTTTTGCCGTGCTTCTTCGTGTGCGTGGCCTCCACATCCTTTTGCCTGCGTCGCGCTTGGCTCCAGTCCGGCTGCCCGCCTTGTGCCAGCGTTCGCCGCTCCTGCTGGCCGATGTGCTGTCGGGGCGCGGGCACCAGCGTGGCATCAATGGCTTGCCCGCCCCGGGCGATGTAGCCGTGGCGCTGCAGTTGGGCATCCACCCCCTGGAACAAGGCCGTTGCCCCGCCCACGCCAAGGCGCTCGCCAAAGCGCCAGATCGTTTTGCGGTCCGGCACGTTCATCGCATCCTGCAACAGGCAAAACCGCTGGTAGCTCCCCCGGTCCAGCAACTGATACTCCATCTGCTCATCGGACAGGTTGTACAGCCGCTTCAACACCAGGATGCGCACCATCACCTCGGTGGGGTAGGCGGGCCGACCGCCCCGGCGGCCACCCCCGCGTTCGATCAAGGCATCCACCAGCCGGGCCAGTTCTGCGAAGTCGATGTGCCGCGCGATCACCTGCAGCGGATCGCCCACCTCATCTCTCTTGTGTTGGCGCGAGGCCTCAGCGAACAGGTCGAACTTCAGGGCGCTACGGGGAGTGATCATGGCAAAGGATGGAGCACGCATTCTCGATCAACAAGGGACCGGATGGGTTTTGAGAGGTTCCCGCACGTTCCCTACAAGGGCACGGCCCAGTCGATCGCCGACCTGGCGACGGGCCAGGTGCATGTGCTGTTCGACTCGATTCCCACCGGCATGCCCCACGTGAAGAGCGGCCGCCTGCGGGCCCTGGCCGTGACCAGCCAGCAGCGCAGCGCGCTTGCGCCCGAGCTGCCCACGCTGGCGGAGTCCGGCCTGCCCGGTTATTCGTCGGTGACCTGGTTCGGTGTGTACGCACCGGCCGGTGCGCCGCCCGCGCTGGTGGAGCGCATCCACCAGGCCTTCGCCAAGGCCATGCAGGCCCCGGACGTCATCGCCAGCCTGGCCAAGCTGGGCGTGGAGCCGGCCCGGCCCAGCACGGCCGCGCAGTTCGCCGCCATGGTGCAGGCCGACAGCGCACGCTGGGCTGCCGTGATCCGCGAGCGCAAGATCACCCTGGAACAATGAGCCCGCCCCGAGCGCCTTTCCCAACCCAAGGAGACAAGACATGACCCAAGCGCCCCCACCGAACGCCACCGCCCTCGACTGGGGCCAGCCCTACGCCTCGCAGCGCAGCCCCGTCATGGGCCGCAACATCGTTTCCGCCTCGCAGCCCCTGGCCGCCCAGGCCGGGCTGTGCATGCTGATGGCCGGCGGCAACGCGGTGGACGCGGCCATTGCCACGGCCATGGCGCTGACGGTGGTGGAGCCCACGGGCTGCGGCATCGGCAGCGATGGCTTCGCCATCGTGTGGGATGGCAAGGAACTGCACGGCCTCAATGCCTCGGGCCGCTCGCCGGCGGCCTGGACGCCCGAATACTTCGCCCAACGCGGCGGCATTCCCGAGTCCGGCTGGAACGCCGTGACCGTGCCCGGCGCGGTCTCGGCCTGGGTTGCGCTGTCGAAGCGGCTGGGCAAGCTGCCGTTCGCGCAACTGGCGCAGCCCGCCATCGAATACGCACGCGGCGGCTTTCCCGTCTCGCCCATCATCGCCACGCAGTGGGCGCTGGGGGCGGACCGGCTGGGTGCCCAGCCGGGTTTCGCGGAGTGCTTCATGCCTGGCGGGCGGGCGCCGCGCGCGGGCGAGATCTTCCGCAGCGAAGCGCATGCCCGGACGCTGGAGCTGATCGCCGACACCGGCGGCGAGGCCTTCTACCGCGGCACGCTGGCCCGCCAGATGGCCGCCCATGCGCAGGCGAATGGCGGCGCGATGACCGAGGACGACCTCGCCGCGCACCAGGCCGACTGGGTGGGGACGGTGAGCCAGCCGTTCGGCGATGCGGTCGTCCATGAAATCCCGCCCAACGGCCAGGGCATCGCCGCGCTGATCGCGCTGGGGCTGCTCGACGCCGTGGGCATTGGCACGCGCCCCGTGGACGACGTGGAGACGGTGCATGCCAGCATCGAGGCCATGAAGCTCGCGCTGGCCGACCTGTATGAGCACAACGCCGACATCGACGCGATGCGCGTGGCGCCGCGCGACCTGCTGGACCCGGCCTACCTGCGCGAGCGTGCCCTGCGCATCGACCCGGCGCGCGCCGGCGATCCGGGCCATGGCGCGCCGCGCCGCGGCGGCACGGTGTACCTGGCGGCCGCCGATGCCTCGGGGATGATGGTGTCGTTCATCCAGTCCAACTACATGGGCTTCGGATCGGGCGTGGTGGTGCCGGGCACCGGCATCAGCCTGCAGAACCGGGGCCACGGCTTCAGCCTGGTGCCGGGCCATGCCAACGAGGTGGGCCCGCGCAAGCGCCCCTCGCACACCATCATTCCGGCGTTCGCCATGCATGCCGGCGGCACGCCGCGCATGGCTTTCGGCGTCATGGGTGGCCCCATGCAGTCGCAGGGCCACGTGCAGATGGCGCTGCGCGTGCTGCGCTACGGCCAGAACCCGCAGGCCGCCGCCGATGCGCCGCGCTGGCGGGTCACCGGCGGCCGGGGCGTGGCCGTGGAGCCGGGTTTCGATCCCGCCGTGCTGGCCGAACTGCGCGCGCGCGGTCACGAGGTCACCGTGGAGTCGGGCCACGGCGTGTTCGCCTTCGGCGGCGCCCAGCTCGTGCTGCGCGAAGGTGGCATCTACATCGCGGGCTCGGACCCGCGCAAGGATGGGCATGCCGCGGCGTTCTGATCGGCGCGTCCGGCACCCGCCATCGCCCGATGCCGCCTGCCGCTCAGGCCTTGGGGGGCCGGCGGCGGCCGGGCGGTGAGGGCTTGGCGGGCCTGGCCGGCGGGTTCAGGGAGGCCTGGTTGGCCTTCAACGAAAAGTCGCACACCTGGGCCGCCAGATCGACCATGCGCCGGATCGGCAGGCTGAAGCTGTCGGCCCGGTAGACCGCGCTGTAGACCATGGGCGGCGGCATGGGATCACTTTTGACGATGCGCAGCAGCCCCTGCCGGATGTCCTCGCGCACGTAGTCCAGGGCCAGCTGGCTGATGCCGAAGCCGCTGATGGTCAGCTCGCGCAGCACCGTCGTGCTGTTGGTGGCGAAAACCTGGTTGAAGCGAAAGCCGTGCTCTGCGCGCCAGGCGGCGTAGAAGCGGTTCTTGGAGGCGCCGGTGGACTGCTCCAGCATCGGGTAGGCCTCGAACTCGTGCGGCAGCAGCGGCCGCTTCGGGATCTTCAGGCGCGGGCTGGCCACCCACAAATCCTCGACCTGCCCGACCTTCACGGTTTCGTACTCCGCGCCCCAGAACGTGCCCGGCATGATGGCCAGGTCGATGCGGTTGGCCTCCAGTCCCTCGAACAGTTTCAGCCCCGCATCCACCACCGGCTCCAGCATCAGCGCTGGATGCTGCTCCTGCACGCGCTGGATGAACCGCGTGAGCCAGGTGAGCGCCGTCAGCTCGGTCACGCCCACCCGGAAGGTGCCGCGCAGCGGATGGTCGGCGCTCACCTCCTGCTCGATGCGAACCCGCAGGCGCTGCGATTCCTCCGCCAGCGGCACGAGTTGCCGTCCGGCATGCGTGAGTTCCAGGCCGCGCGGCGTGCGGTGCAGCAGCGGCGTGCCGCAGCTGGCCTCCAGCTCGGCCACGCGCTTGGAAATGGCGGACTGGGTGGTGTGCAGGCGCGCTGCCGCGGCACTGAAGCTGCGAAGCCGGGCGCTGAAGAAGAACGCTTCGAGTTGCCGGAAGGTGATGTTCATGCCGCGCCACTGTACGGCAGCCCCCCCGGGCAGGAAGAAATGGAATGGCCGCACCTGCCAATTACTCGTTTGTGCCGCTGCAGTGCGCGCCGGATACTGGCCCTCACCCCGGTCCGCCGGCCTTTGCGAACACCGCCCCTTCCATGCTCCACATCGCGCCCCGCCTTCACCGCATCCAGCCATCCCCCAGCTCCATGGCGGGCCAGCGCGCCCGCGCCCTGCGGGCGCAGGGGCGGGACATTCTTGGCCTGACGGCGGGCGAGCCCGACTTCGATACGCCCGATCACATCCGGGAGGCCGCCGTCCGCGCCATGGCCGCGGGCCAGACGCGCTACACCGACGTGGGCGGCACGCCGGCGCTGCGCGAGGCGATCGCGCACAAGTTCCGAACCGAGAACGGGCTGGACTACGGCGTGAACGAGATCATCGTAGGCACGGGCGCCAAGCAGGTGATCTTCAACGCCCTCATGTGCACGGTGGCCGAGGGCGACGAGGTCATCGTGCCCGCACCCTATTGGGTGTCCTACCCCGACGTGGTGCGGCTGGCGGGCGGCGTGCCCGTGTTCGTGGAGGGACCCGAGGCGCTCGGCTTCAAGCTGCAGCCGGCCGACCTGGAGCGGGCCATCACGCCCAGGACGCGCTGGCTGGTCCTCAACTCGCCCAACAACCCGAGCGGCGCCACGTACTGCGCCGCCGAACTGGCCGCGCTGGCCGACGTGCTGGAACGGCACCCGCATGTCTGGGTGTTGACGGACGACATCTACGAGCACCTCATCTACGACGGCGCCGCCTTCGCCACCATCGCCCAGGTGGCCCCCGCGCTGAAAGCCCGCACCCTCACCGTCAACGGCGTGTCCAAGGCCTATGCTATGACCGGCTGGCGCATCGGGTACGGGGCCGGGCCGGCGCAACTCATCCAGGCCATGGTCAAGCTGCAGTCCCAAAGCACCTCGGGCGCCAACGCCATCGCGCAGGCCGCAGCGGTGGCGGCGCTGACGGGCCCGCAGGATTTCGTGGCGCAGAGCCGGCGCATCTTCCAGGAGCGCCGCGATACCGTGCTGCAGGCGCTGAACGCCATCGATGGCCTGCACTGCCACCGGCCGCAGGGCGCCTTCTACCTGTTCGCCTCCTGCAGCGCGTTGTGGGGCCTGCGCACGCCCCAGGGCACGCTCATCCGCAGCAGCGACGACTGGATCCTGCACCTGCTGGAGTCCGAAAACCTCGCCGCGCTGCAGGGCAGCGCGTACGGGGTCGGCACGCATTTCCGCATCTCGTTCGCCGCCGGCACCGACGAGCTGCTGGAAGGATGCCGGCGCATCGCCCGCGCCCGTGCATCGCTGGTCGCCTGATGCCTCGGCCACTGCGTCTCCCGCTCCGCCCCGTCCCGTCCCACCACGCCCCGTTCCAAGGATCGCCATGAACCGCCTGTCGCTTCGCCCCTTCCTCGCCCTCGTCTCGGTACTCGGAGTGGCCGCCGCGCTGCAGGCCACGGCCGCGCGGGCCGCGGACCCGTTTCCCTCCAAGCCGGTGCGCATCGTCGTCGGCTTCTCGCCGGGCGGCTCCAACGACATCGTCGCGCGGCTGATCGCCCCCAAGCTGGCCGACGCCCTGGGCCAGCCGGTCGTGATCGACAACCGGCCGGGCGCGGGCGGCAACATCGCCGCCTCGGCGGTGCTGTCGGCCCCGCCCGACGGGACCACGCTGCTGATGTGCACCACGGGCACGCTGTCGATCCAGCCGCACCTGATCAAGTCGCTGCCCTTCAATCCCGAGACGGATCTGCTGCCCGTCACGCAGATCGCCAACGCGCCTTACCTGCTGCTGGTGAATGCCGCGCTGCCGGTCAAGACCGTGGGCGAACTGGTCCAGTACGCCCGGCAAAGGCCCGGCGAGCTCAATTTCGCGTCGTCCGGCAACGGCACGGGTGGCCACCTAGCCGGCGAAATGCTCAAGTCGCGCGCAGGCATCGACATCGTGCACATCGCCTACAAGGGCACCGGCAGCGCCATGGCCGACGTGCTGTCGGGCCAGGTGTCGATGATCTTCGACCAACCGGTCAGCTCGATGCCGAACGTGCGCTCGGGCAAGCTGCGGCTGCTGGCCGTGGCCAGCGCCCGGCGGCTGCCCGGCTTTCCCGACGTGCCGACCGTGTCGGAGACGGGTGTGCCGAATTTCGACCCGGTGACCTGGACGGGCCTGTGCGCCGCCAAGGGCACGCCACCCGCGGCCATCGCGCGCGTGCAGCAGGAAGTGGCCAAGGTGCTGGCCATGCCCGAGATCGCCCAGCGCCTGGTGCAGGACGGCCTGGAGCCCGTCGGCAGCACGCCACGGCAGTTCCGGGAATTCCTGGTGGCGGACAAGCAGAAATGGGGCCGCGTGATCCAGGACGCCGGCGTCAAGCTCGACTGAGCACCCGCGGCGTCACGCCTCGGCCCGACCTCCGTTCCGAAGTCACGGGGAAGGCAGGGGCTACCGCGTCTCGCGCACGGTGAGCCAGGCACTGGCGGCCCCGCTGAGCACGATGGCCGCGATGCCCGCCAGCGACCAGGCGTCCGGCACATGGCGGAACAGCAGCCAGCCGGCGAGCATCGCGAAGCCGATCTGGCTGTAGAGGAACGGCGCGATCGTCACCGGCGTCGTGCGCGCATAGGCCTTGAGCAGCAGCATGTGCCCCACGGCGCTCGACAGTCCCATGGCGAACATGCCGGCCCACAGCCACGGGTCCGCGATGGCGGTCCAGGCGAACGGCACGCCCACCGACACCAGCGCCGCGGCCAGCCAGCCGGTGTAGAGCTGCGTGGTGGCAGGGCTCTCGTGCCCGGCCATCTTGCTGCTGATGACCTGGTAGCCTGTGCCGGTGGCCAGCAGGCACAGCGGCCAGAGCATGGCCCAGGTGAACGCCTCGCCCCCCGGGCGGATGATGGCCAGCGTGCCCGCCAGCCCCAGGACCACCAGCGCCCAGCGCGGCGCGCTCACCCGCTGGTGCAACCACAGCGCCGCCACCACCGTCACGCACAGCGGCGTGGCCGCCACGATGGCGGTGAACTCGGCCAGCGGCAGGTGCTGGATGCTGATGAAGCCGAAGAGGCTCGTGGCGGCGAACAGCACCGCGCGCAGCGCCTGGAACCGCGGCTGCGTGGTGCGCAGCACGGCCACGCCTTCGCGCTGCAGCACGAACACCGTGGTCAGCAGCGCCTGGAACAGGTAGCGCAGCCACAGCGCCATGAAGAGCGGCACGGCGGCGCTGACCCATTTGGTGGTGGCGTCCAGCACCGCGAAGCACGCGCAGGCGCCCACGGTGAGGCCGATGCCCGCCACCGCGGCGCCGCGGCTGCGCAGGGCGTGCAGCGGCGGCGGGGACGGCGTCTCGGAGCGGTTCGTCACGGCGCGCGGGCGGCCCGCGTTCAGTGCGCCGGCTGCGGGCGCTGCAACAGCATGGCGTCGCCGTAGCTGAAGAACCGGTACCCCTGCGCGATGGCGTGGCGGTACAGGCCCATCACATGCTCGTAGCCCGCGAAGGCGCTCACCAGCATCATCAGCGTGCTCTTGGGCAGGTGGAAATTGGTGACCAGCACGTCCACGACCCGGAAGCCGAAGCCGGGCGTGATGAAGATCCGCGTGTCGCCCGTGGCCTGGCCGCTCAGGGCCCACGATTCGAGCGTGCGCACGGTCGTCGTGCCCACCGCCACCACGCGGCCCCCGCGCTGGCGGCAGCGCTCCAGCGCGGCCAGCGTGGCCAGGGGCACCTCGTACCACTCGCCGTGCATCTGGTGCTCGGCCAGGTTCTCGGTCTTGACGGGCTGGAACGTGCCGGCGCCCACGTGCAGTGTGACGCTGGCGCGCTCCACGCCGCGGGCCTCCAGGTCGGCCAGCACACCCGCATCGAAGTGCAGCGCCGCCGTGGGGGCTGCCACCGCACCGGGGGCCCGGGCGAAGACGGTCTGGTAGCGCTGTGCGTCCTCGGCGGCATCGGGGTCGTCGCCGCCCTCCTGGTGCCGCTCGATGTAGGGCGGCAGCGGCAGATGGCCGTGCCGCTCCATCAGGTCGTAGGGCGTCTCACCCGCGGGGCCCTGCAGCGCGAAGCGAAACAGCGGGCCGTCGTCCTCGGGCCAGCGCGACAGCAGCGTGGCGTCGAAGCCGCCACCGGCCAACCCGCCCGCCAGGTGCACCACGGCGCCGGGCAGGGGCTTCTTGCTCACCTTCATGTGCGCCACCACCTCGTTGCCGGTCAGCACGCGCTCGATCAGCAGTTCCAGCTTGCCGCCGCTGGCCTTCTCGCCGAACACGCGGGCCTTGACCACGCGCGTGTCGTTGAACACCAGCAGGTCGCCCGCGCGCAGCAGCCCGGGCAGGTCGCGAAAGACCCGGTCGGCCGGCTCGGTGCTGCGGCCGTCGAGCAGGCGCGAGGCACTGCGTTCGGGGGCGGGGTGTTGGGCAATGAGCTGCGGGGGCAGCGTGAAGTCGAAATCGCTGAGCGTGAAGGTGCGGGGGCTGGCAGGCATGGGGGCTTGAGGGCCGGACGGGCCCGTTCCAAGGAAAGAACGACCAAAAACAGCGGGCGATTGTCCCATGGGCCCCTGGGGCGGTGCTGGGCGCGGCTGCGCCCGCCCCTAGCGGGCCGAAGGGCCGCTGGCTCCGGCCGGCGCCAACTGCTGGCGCAGGAACGCGATCACCTCGCGGTGGAACGCTGCATGGAAGGCGCTGCGGTCGAAGCCGGGCGCATCGCGGCAAAGGGCGGGCAGCCGCTCGGCCAGGGAGGCGGGGCAGGGCGCGAGGAACGCGAAATGTCCGGCCTGGGGCACCCCGTGCCATTCGGGCGCAGCCGGCAGCGCGCGGCGCAGGGCCTCGACGCTGCCTGGCGTGACGCCATCGCCGCCCAGCGCGGAGGCCCACAGCTGCACGGGGGCCTTCACGGCCTGCAGTGTCTCGGGGGTGAAGAAGTTCAGCGGGTCGGCGATCACCGCGGCGCGGATGCGCGGGTCCGGCGCGGGCACCGCGGGCCAGGAGCGGTTGCGGATCTCGGTGCACAGCGGGATGGGCGAGCCGGCCGGGCACAGCTCGGGGCGCTGGGTGAAGTCCGGCACCGCGCCCAGGGCCACGAGCCCGGTGGTGCCGCCGCGGGAGAACCCGAAGAAGCCGATGCGCCCGGGGTCCAGCTCCGCGTGGCCGGGCCAGGCGCCCAACAGGTAATCGGTGAGCCGCCGCATGTCGGCCGGTCGCGTGGCGAAGGCGGAAAGCTGGCCCTGGCGGCTCAGGTCCTGCGCGTTGTCGCCCGGGTGGCTGATGGCCGCGACAGCAAAGCCCGCATCGGCCAGCGCCGCGGCCGTGTCGTGGTGGCTGAAGGCGGTGCCGCCCGAGCCGTGCGAGACGATGACCAGCGGCAGCGGTGCGCCCTGCACGGGGCAGTTGCGCACCGCCTCCAGGGTGAGCGGGCCGATGCCGACGGGCCCCGGCGGTGTGGCGCAGGGCGTCCAGACCGCGCCGCGCAATGCCGGGCCCTGGGCATCGGCAGGCACCTCGATCATGCGCAGGCCCGCCGCCTGGGTCACCCCGGCGGCCAGGGCCAGCAGCGGCAGGACCAGCCGGCGGGGCAGGGAGACGGCATGCGCCACGATGGCGGCGACGGCGCGAGCCGCGCGTGCGCGGCGGGGCTCGGGAGCTAAAGGAGAGGTCATGGCGGGGCAGTGTGCCACCGCCACGCCGGCCGGCCTGCCAACGCCTTCTCGGCGCCGATGCGGCCCGGCTCAGACCACGCGCAGCGAGAGGTCCGGCAGGCCGTCGATGTGCGCCACCATGAGGTCCCCGCGCACCACGGCGCCCACGTTCTCGGGCGTGCCGCTGTAAATCAGATCGCCGGCCTTGAGCTCGAACGCCTGCGACAGGTTGCTGATCTGCTCGGCCACGCTCCAGATCATCTGCGCCAGGTCGGCGCTCTGCTTGACCGTGCCGTTCACCGACAGCGTGATGGCGCCCCTGGGAAAGTGGCCGGTCTGCGCCGCGCGGTGGATCGGGCCGATGGGGGCCGACAGGTCGAAGCTCTTGCCGATCTCCCAGGGCTTCCTCTGGTCCTTCATGTCGCCTTGCAGGTCGCGCCGCGTCATGTCCAGGCCCACGGCATAGCCGTACACGTGCTGCAGCGCCTGCTCCGGCGCGATGTTGCGCCCGCCGCTGTGCAGGGCGGCCACCAGCTCCACCTCGTAGTGGTAGTTGCGGGTGAGGGCGGGGTATGGGTGGTCCACCGTGGTGCCCGGCGGCACGAACTGCACCGCGTCGTTGGGCTTTTGGAAGAAGAACGGCGCCTCGCGCGTGGGGTCGGACCCCATCTCGCGCGCATGGGCCGCGTAGTTGCGGCCGATGCAGTAGATGCGGTGCACCGGAAAGACTTCGCGGCTGCCGGCGATGGGCACGGCCGGCACGCTCAGCAAAAACGGCGCGGGTTGGGACGGAGTGGCGGTCACGCTGGCGCAGCCTGCGGCCAGGGCGCCGCCCACGGTGGCGGAAGAGGTCATCAAAAGGTCTCGGCGGTTCAGGTCCATGAAAGCGTCTCCGTTGTTTTGGTCAACGGAAAGCTTAAGGTTCGCCGCCGCGGCGCACCCGGACGATTCAGCGCAAGACTTGGACGGAACCGGGCACCGCCACGGCCGTGCCCTGCAGTTCGCGTAGCCGCTGCGCGCGCCAGGCGCTGGGGCTCAGGCCGTGCCACTGCCGAAAGCGCCGGGCGAAATACGCCTCGTCGGCAAAGCCGCAGCGCCGTGCGATCTCGCCGATGCGCTCGCCCGTGGCCAGCAGCAGTTCCTGCGCCAGGGCGAGCCGGCGTTCGGTCAGCAACTCGGTGAAGGTCTTGCCGGTTTCCTTCTTGATGAGGTGGGCCAGGTAGTTGGGGGACAGGCAGGCGGCCTCGGCCGCGTCGGCCAGCGTGGGGTCGCCGGCCAGTTCGCCGCGCAGGTAGCGCAGCAGCCGGGCCATGGCCGCGCGGCGGCTGCCGCGCTGCGCCTGGGCCGCGGCCAGCGCGCGCAACTCGCCTTCCCAGCGCTGGCAGGTCAGCGCCAGCAGCTGCAGCAGGCCACCGCGGATGCACGCCAGCGAGGCCAGGCGCCGCGCCGCGTTCTCGCGCTGCAGGGTGTCCAGCAGCGCCTGCACGGCCTCGAAGCCGCTTTCGTCGAAGGTGAAGTCCAGGTGCTCCTGGAACTGGAACGGCGCCAGCTCCGGCGCCAGGGCCAGCGGCACGTCTTCCAGATCGAGCGGGTCCACGGCCAGGCCGGGCCACAGGAAGCGCTGGCTGAAGTTCACCACCAGCCAGCGCGTGCCCGGCGGGTGCGGCACGAAGTGCATGCGGTGCGGCAGCACGAAGCTCAGGGTGCGCGCGGTGAACGGCCGGGCCACGCCGCCGATGTGGTGCTGCGTGTGGCCTTCCAGGTTCACCTGGATCTGGAAATACTCGTGTTTGTGCGGCTGCGTGAGCGGCGTGCGGCCGCTCTGGTCGCGGATGTCGAAATCGAGGTGGCTGGAGCGCTCCACCATCGCGTAGGTGCGCACGGCACCCGCGGGATCGTTGCTGGCGCGCGGCGGCGGCATGCGGGCGGCCGGTGTCGCGTCAGGGCCGGGGCGTCACCGCGGCACCGACGGCATGCCGGTCCACAGCTCGTTCAGGTCCGGAAAGCGCCATTTCTCGGGGTCTTCGCGGGCCACGATCTTCTCCGGGCAGCCGGGCTGGGCCAGGTCGACGATCTCGGGCGGAATGCGCAGGTCGGACTTGGTGGAGAAGAACACCTTCACGCGCGGCGACACCAGCGAGGCGGCCTGCTCCATCACCACGCCGATGCGCCCCGAGGTCAGCCGCACGAGCGAGCCCACGGGGTAGATGCCGATGCTCTTCACGAAGGCCTGGAACAGGCGGGGGTCGAAGTGCCCGTTGGTCCACTCGGCCATGCGCCGCAGCGATTCGGCCGGGTCCCAGCCGCGCTTGTAGGGCCGGTCGGAGGTGACGGCGTCGTACACGTCGCAGATCGATGCCATGCGCGCGGTCAGGCTGATCTGCTCGGCCGGCAGGCGGTGCGGGTAGCCCGAGCCGTCCATCTTCTCGTGGTGGTGCAGGCAGGCGTCCAGCACCTCGTCCTCCACGCCGCCGCCGCACTCCAGCAGCATGCGGTAGCCGTGCTCGGAATGGCTGCGCACGATGTCGAATTCCTCGTCGGTGAGCTTGCCGGGCTTGTTCAGCACCACCAGCGGGATCGCCGCCTTGCCGATGTCGTGCATCAGCCCGGCCAGGCCCGAGGTGCGGATGCGCGCGGCGTCCAGGCCGATCTGGCGCCCCAGGGCCACCATCAGCGCGCACACCGCCACCGAATGCATGTAGGTGTAGTCGTCCGCCGTCTTCAGCCGCGCCAGGCTGATGAGGGCTGACGGGTGGCGGGTGATCGAATCGGAGATTTCCTGTACCAAGCTGCGCGCATCGCTGGAATCCACCGCGCGGCCCATGCGGGCCTCGTGGAACATCGAGGACACGGCCTGGCGGGCGTGGTGGCAGATCGACGCCGCGTGGCCCAGCTCCTCGGCCATGCTGGTCGGTGCCAGCGAGCGCACGCGCTGGGACGCGGCGGGCGGCGGGGCGGGCGGGATCTTCAGGTCCGGCATCTCCTGCAGCTGGCTGAAGTCGGTATCGAGGCGGGCTTCGGCCTCTTCGGGCGAGGTGGTGGCCACATCGGAGGCCACGTCCAGCCCCTTGGAAACGTCGATCCAGACCTCGGCGATGGTGGTGCCGTGGATGCGTGCCAGGTCCTCGGGGTCCTGGAGCACGAAGCCGGTGCGCCAGAACGGGTGGTCCATCCAGGAGCCACAGAACTGGTGCAGGTACATGCCCAGGGCAAGATGTTGGACGCTGATTCGCTTGAGCATGGGACCAGTGGATAACGCGGGTGCGTCCGCAAAAAACGCCGAACGACGGCGCTGGCATGTTAGCCTTTTCTGCCCATGCCGGTTTCCTCTTGTTGCGCTTTGCCTGCGCCCGCTCCCCCTTCCCATGACCGACCGTAGCGCCGCCGCCACTGCCGCCGCCGGTTCCGCAGGCGCGCCCGGGCGTGCGGGCGCCCCGGGCACCCCCGGGGCCCGGCCCGCCCCCAGCCCCGCCCAGAAGGCCCTGCGCAAGCTGGGGCTGGTGCGCGACATCGACCTGGCCCTGCACCTGCCCCTGCGCTACGAGGACGAAACCCGCATCACCCCCCTGCGCAACGCCCGGGACGGCGACACCGTGCAGATCGAGGCCACCGTCGTCTCCAGCGAGGTGCAGCTGCGCCCCCGCCGCCAGCTGCTGGTGCAGGTGGACGACGGCACCGGCACGTGCGAACTGCGGTTCTTCAGCTTCTACCCCTCCCACCAGAAGACCCTGGCCGTGGGCGCGCGCCTGCGCATCCGGGGCGAGGTCAAGGGCGGCTTCTGGGGCCGGCAGATGCTGCACCCGGCCTTTCGCACGGCCAGCGGCGACCTGCCGGCCGCGCTCACCCCGGTCTACCCGACCGTGGCGCAACTGCCCCAGGCCTACCTGCGCCGCGCCATCGTGAGCGCCCTGCAGCGCGTGGAGCTGTCCGAGACGCTGCCGCCCGGCGTGGAGCCGCCGGTGGGCCGCGTGCCCGGCCAAAACGGCCTGGCGCCGGGGTGGAACCTGCGGCAGGCGCTCACTTTTTTGCACCACCCGGCGCCCGACGTGGCCATCGCCACCCTGGAGGACCACAGCCACCCCGCCTGGCAGCGGCTCAAGGCCGAGGAACTGCTGGCCCAGCAGCTGTCCCAGCAGCAGTCCAAGCGCGAACGGGCCCGGCTGCGCGCGCCGGTGCTGCAGGCGCCGCCGCCCGGCGACGGCGGCCTGACGCTGGCCGAACAGCTGCTGGCCGTGCTGCCCTTCGGCCTCACGGGCGCCCAGCGGCGCGTGGGCGAGGAAATCGCCCGGGATCTGGGCCGCTCCGTGCCCATGCACCGCCTGCTGCAGGGCGACGTGGGCTCGGGCAAGACCGTGGTGGCCGCCCTGGCCGCCGCCGTGTGCATCGACGCCGGCTGGCAGTGCGCGCTGATGGCCCCCACCGAAATCCTGGCCGAGCAGCACTTCGCCAAGCTCGTCGGCTGGCTGGAGCCCCTGCTGGCCGCGCGCGGCCAGCGCGTGGCCTGGCTCGTCGGCGGGCAAAAGAAGAAAGAGCGCGCCGCCATGCTGGCCCTGGTGGAGAGCGGCGAGGCCGCGCTGGTGGTCGGCACCCATGCCGTGATTCAGGAGCAGGTGCGCTTTCGGTGCCTGGCCCTGGCGGTGATCGACGAGCAGCACCGGTTCGGCGTGGCGCAGCGCCTGGCGCTGCGGCAAAAGCTCGAAGGGCAGGGCATGGAGCCCCACATGCTCATGATGAGCGCCACGCCCATCCCGCGCACCCTGGCCATGAGCTACTACGCCGACCTGGACGTCTCCACCATCGACGAGCTGCCCCCCGGGCGCACCCCCATCGTCACCAAGCTCATCGCGGACAGCCGCAAGGACGAGGTCATCGAGCGCATCGCCGCCCAGGTCGCCTCGGGCCGGCAGGTGTACTGGGTGTGCCCGCTGATCGAGGAAAGCGAGGCGCTGGACCTGTCCAACGCCACCGCCACCCATGCCGAGCTGAGCGAGGCCCTGCAGGGCGGCATCGCGGCAGGCCAGGCGCCCGTGCAGGTGGGCCTGCTGCACTCGCGCATGCCCAGCGCCGAGAAGAAGGCCGTCATGGCGCTCTTCACCAGCGGCGCCATGGGCGTGCTGGTCAGCACCACCGTGATCGAGGTGGGCGTGGACGTGCCCAATGCCTCGCTCATGGTCATCGAGCATTCCGAGCGGTTCGGCCTGTCGCAGCTGCACCAGTTGCGCGGGCGTGTGGGGCGGGGCGCGGCAGCATCGGCCTGCGTGCTGCTGTATTCCACCAACGACAGCGGCCGGCTGGGCGAGACCGCCCGCGAACGCCTCAAGGCCATGGCCGAAACCAACGACGGCTTCGAGATTGCCCGGCGCGACCTGGACATCCGCGGCCCGGGCGAATTCCTGGGCGCCCGCCAGTCCGGCGCGCCGCTGCTGCGCTTTGCCGATCTGGCCACCGACACCGTGCTGCTGGAGTGGGCGAGGGAACTGGCGCCGCACATGCTCGACCGGTTTCCCGCCCTGGCTGAGCGGCATGTAATACGGTGGCTGGGCGGGAAGTCGGATTATCTGAAGGCGTGAAGACAAAAGGTCTGTCGCATTTTCAGCGCAAGTCGCGGTTAATGTAACTCCATGTATCTCGATGTTCGAGTTTCTGCGCAGTCGATAAAATGCGTAACTCAACATCAAATGGGAGAGGGATTCATGAGGGTTGTATGGGCCGCCTGCATCGCATTGCAGGCCATGGGTTATTGGGGCGTGGCAGAGGCAGGGGGGATCGACAGAAGCAAGCCGTTTGGGTACGGCATCGAGTCCACGGGAGGGCCGGACATGCGCTACACGGTGCTGTCCGGCACGGTGGCAGGCGTGTGCGGTGCATTGCCCGATGGGCCGCATCGGTTCTGCGCGCAGTCCATCTGGGGGCGCAACCGGTGCCAACTGCTGCCTTCGCTGGGTGCCCCGTGCGAGGGCGAAGATGGACTGGGCGACAGCATCGCGCCCATCTGCAACCGTCCCAAGAACGAGCACCCCGAATACCTCTACAACCCGGCGGGCTGGACCGAAAGCCGGCCCAAATACGACATCGCCACCGACAAATTCTCCTGTGTCTGCCGGAATGCGGAACGCGGGGATGTCCGCGACTCGGAAATCAGCGGCTGGTGCGGCCCCAAGCAATTGATCGACCCCGATCCGCCACCACCGCCCCCGCCGCCACCCCCACCGCCGCCGCCACCTCCCCCACCCCCGCCGCCCCTGCCGCCGCCACCACCCCCAGTGCCGCCGCCCGGCGACGGCTACCGGAGTGTCTCCGTGTTCCCTGGCGGGCAGGACGGCATGTGCGTGGGCGACCCCGTCATTCCCGCCACCGGAGAGAACTTCCAGGAGATCGTGGACCACCAGGACCCGTGGGGCGGCAGCCTGGACTTCGTGCGCATCTACCGCAGCCACTGGGCGCTGGACTCCGCCCGCGCCAGCCGGGGCTTCGGCCGCCAGTGGGGGCACAACCACGCCATCAGCCTGCGGGTGTCCGAAGGCGTTGCGACCGTCATCTTCGGCAACGGCGAGGAGCGGGGCTTTCAGCGCGCGGGCGACCAGCAGGACTGGGTGGGCGATCAGCGCAGCGACACGCTGGCCCAGGCCGATGGCCTGTGGCGCTTTCGGAACGCCAGCGACGACACCGTGCTCACCTTCGACAGCGCGGGCAAGCTCCTGAGCCGCAAGGCGCGCAACGGCTGGGTCACCACCTACGGGTACACCTACGGGCGCCTGACCACCATCACCAACGCCTTCGGCAAGACCCTCACCCTCGTCTGGGGCGATCGGCTGATCGAACAGATCATCACGCCGGACTACCAAACCACCACCTACCGTTACAGCTACCAGGACGGCGTGGGCGACCGGCTGGTGTCGTCCCGCCTGCAGGACCAGTACCAGAAGACCTACCTGTACGAAGACACCGGCAACCCGTTCCTGCTGACCGCCATCGTCGATGAGAACGGCAGCCGTTTCGCCCAGTTCAGCTACGACGCGCTGGGCCGCACGCTCAAGGCCGCGCATGCGGGCGACGCCCTGGCGCACCAGTTCGACTACACCGACATCGCCTCGGGCCAGGTCGGCGTGAAGGACCCGCTAGGCCAGACCCGCCGGTACGGCTACACCGTGCAGAACAAGGCGCTGGCCGTCACCAGTGCCTCGTCGGCGCCGGGGCTGGCCTACCGCCCGGTCAACCGCCGGGTGCAGAACGCCGCCGGCCTCGTCACGGCGGAGGTGGACTTCGCTGGCCGCCAGACTACCTACGAATGGGACAACGACCGCCAACTGCCCCTGCTGGCCACCCACGCCAAGGGCACCGCGCAGGAGCGCCGGGTCGCCACGCAGTGGCACCCCACCTACCGCCTGCCGGTCAAGGTCACCGATGGCCACCGCGTCACCGAATACACCTACGACGCGGACGGCAACGTCCTCACCGAGCGGGTGTACGACGCCAGCCTGCCCGACGGCGCAGCCCGTGCCGCCGTCCGCCGATGGGAATACCAGGGCGGCCTGGTCACCGCCGAAATCGATGCCCTGGGCGTGCGGCGCGAAAACACGTACCACAGCAACACGCCCTTGGTGTTCGAATCCACCGACCCGTTCGGGCGGCGCACCAACCACAGCTACAGCGATGGCCGACTGGTGGGCAAGCTCCTGCCCAACGGCCTGGAAATCCAGTACGCCTATGGCAACAACCCCTGGAACCTGCTCGGCAACGTCTCGGTCCTCGGAATGCAATGGACCCACCAGTACAACGCCATCGGCAAGCGGTCCCGAACGACGCAGCCGGACGGCTACCAGATCGACTACGCCTACGACAGCGCGCACCGGCTGGCCTCGTGGAAGGACAACCGGGGCGCCTCGGGCAGCTATGGGTACGACCTGTTCAACAACGTCATCCTGCAGGAAGTCAAAGACGCCGCGGGCCAGACCGTGTGGCGCCAGGAGCGGGGTATCAACGCCGCCAACCAGCTGGAAACCGTCAAGGCCGGCAGCCAGGTGGACCGCTACGCCTACGGCCCCAACGGCGAGCGCCTCGTCGCCGAGAACGCCCTGGGCCAGCGCTATCGGTACGCCACCGACCCCCTGGGCCGCGTCGCGGAAATCACCGACCCCCTGGGCAAGGTCGCCTCGCTGTCCTACGACGGGCTGGGCGCGGTGCAGGGCGCCAAGGACTTCGCGGGCGTGGCCACTACCTATGCCAACGACATCCGGGGCAACGCCACGCGGGAGACCTCGGCCGACAGCGGCGCGGCCAACGTGCAATACGACGCGCTGGGGCGCCCCACGCAGTTGAGCGATGCGCTGGGCCGCACCACCGGGCTCACGCGGGACGCGGCGGGGCGCTTGACGCGCATCCTTTTCAAGGACGGCAAGCAGAGCGTGTGGCGGTACGACCTCACCGGCGCCAGCTACAACGCCCCCGGCACGCCGCAGGCCAGCATCGGGTCCTTGAGCGAGATCCAGGACGCGGGCGTCACCACGCGCTGGCAGCGCGACCCGCTGGGCCGGGTCACCGCCCGCACCCAGGTGCTGGCCAACGGCGACAGCCGCACCCTGGCCCAGGCCTATGTGCCGGCGGGGCCGGAAGGCGCCCGCAATGGCGGAGCCGGGCAGATCGCCACCCTCACCTACGCGAGCGGCAAGAAGCTGCAGTACCAGTACGACGCCACGGGCCAGCTCACCGGGCTGCAATGGAACGGTCAGCCGCTGCTCACCGCCATCACCTGGAACCCGCTGGGCCAGCCCATCGGCTGGAAGTGGCCGGCCTTCGGACCCGCGCCCGGCCTGGCCGAGCAGCGCAGCTACACCCTGGCGGGCCAGTTGTCCGCCAGCCGGCTGCTGCCGCAACTGGCCTGGGACAGCGCCGGGCGCCTGGCGCAGGTGCAGCAGCGGCACGCCCTGCGCGGCGCCACGGGGGCGCAGCAGGCCGTGATCACCAGCGCCAACACCTACGACGCCACGGGCCGGCTCACCGCCAGTGCCCACAGCGCGCCGGCCGGCCTCACGCTACCCACGGGCAGCGCGTTGAGCGACACCCTGGGCGCCAACGCCAGCGGCTACGCATGGGACGCCAACGGCAACCGAAGCCAGAGCCACTACAGCAGCGCCACGGCGGCGGGCACGGCCACGCTCAAGCGCAATTACGTCGCCGTCAGCGGCAGCAACCGGCTGCAGAACTACACGCAGACGTTCCAGCCCGCCAGCGGCAGTGCGCAAACCAGCACCGTGGCCTACAGCCATGACGCCACCGGCTCGCTCACCAGGAAGGGCGACAACTACCTGCACTACGGCAGCGACGGCCGCATCGCCAAGGCCGGCCTGAACGCCGACCCGGCCAACACCCTGGCCGTGAGCTACACGTACAACGCCCTGGGACAGCGCGTGTTCAAGAGCGATGCGCGGCTGTCGGGGGCGAACAACCCGGCCATCACCCAGCAGACCGTCTATGCCGAAGACGGCATCGGCAGCACCGTGCTGGGCCAGTACGGCAACCGCAGGAGCAGCAACAGCGCCGCGCCGGCCGGGGAGATGGACAGCACGGAGGTCATCTACCTGCCCACTGCCAGCGGGCCGATGCCGGTGGCGGCGCAGATCAATGGGCGGCTGTATGCCATCGATGCGGACCATCTGAACACGCCCCGGCGCCTGACCAACACGCAGGGCCAGGTGGTGTGGCAATGGCTGATCACGGGGTTCGGAGAGGCCAACCCGACGACCGGGGCGACGGGCTACGCGCAGAGCGGGCAGGGCGCGACGAACTACAGCGAAGCGGTGAAGTTCGACCTGCGGTATCCGGGGCAGGTGTGGGATGAGGAGACGGGACTGGCGTACAACCTGAACCGGTACTACGACCGGGAGGGAGGGCGGTACATCCAGGCCGATCCGATTGGGCTGGATGGGGGGTGGAATCGGTTCCTGTATGTGGATGCTGACCCGCTGTCTTATGTTGATCCGGACGGACTGGTCAGAAGAATCCGTGATCCTTTGGATCTGATGCCCCTTGAGGGCAACGGTGGCGGAATAGGTGGTGGAGGCCGGATGACAACTCCGAAATTACCATCTACATCCCGTGGTAGTAAATTTTGTGAATCCCCCAGTGAAAGCCCCATTTGGAATGGCATGAATAATTATCGAAATAATATTCGTACCAATGGAGAGACTGGCAAAAATAAACAATATTACCAATGGGACCATACTCACGGTGATATTGAGGTTTACAACCGATCTGGAGGCCATTTGGGTTCAATGAATCCTATAAGTGGTGAAATGCACAAGCCTGCCGTTGCTGGGCGACTTCTTAAGGGGTTATAAAATGATAAAGAATTTTCAACACTGTTGTGAGAGCATGAAAAGTCATGTGCTTTCGGGTGATTTGAGTTTGGAGTTTGTTCCGAAATTTAGGGAGTATGGAATTTTATATGGGAATGGAGGAAGTTATCAGCTAATGACGTTTTGCCCGTGGTGCGGAAAAAAATTACCGACTTCTTTGCGAGATGTTTGGTTTGAAACTATTGAGCAGATGGGATTAGAGCCGGAAGATGATATTCCAAAGGAAATGCAGTCTGAAGTTTGGTGGCTAAATGGTAACTATGAGCCTCCAAGATAACTGGGGCGCCAGGCTACGCGCAGAGCGGGCAGGGCGCGGCGAACTACAGCGAAGCGGTGAAGTTCGACCTGCGGTATCCGGGGCAGGTGTGGGATGAGGAGACGGGACTGGCGTACAACCTGAATCGGTACTACGACCGGGAGGGAGGGCGGTACATCCAGGCCGATCCGATTGGGTTGGATGGGGGGTGGAATCGGTTTTGATATGTGAATAGCAATCCGCTGAGATGGAGTGACCCAAAGGGCTTAGCAATTCCGGCAGCGGTAATTGCATGTATGAGCAATCCACTATGTGCGGCTGCTGCAGGTGGGGCTGCTATTACTACTGCAAATGCTTGCAAGCAAACTTGGGATTATTTATCCAGAAATTGGATGAATTCAGAGAGTGCAGGTGATGGAGACAAAGATCCGAGTACACCTACTGGCCAGAGAGGTGGTCCGATAGATGTGAAGCCAGGTACCAATCGGCCGACAAATATCGGAGGTCGAGATTACACCGGGCATGCACTAGACCGAATGCAAGGTCGCGGTGTTCCCCCCTCAGCGGTAGAGGATGCCATTCAGAATGGGGGGAGCGTCGTCAGGAAATCAACCTGGAACGACAGTGCACACGGGCCCCAACGGTGTGGTTGTTGTTAACGGTGGAAATGGGCAGGTAATTACAGTTATCCCTAGGTAATGAGGTTGCAATGGACGATTTTTTCTCTCGTCAAGCCTTCGTGCTGCGGCAAACCATCAATGAATATCGTGATGGAATACTTGATTTAAACTCACTTATTCATCGGATTGAGGGGGTTGGGAGTGTTTTTGAAAATGAATTATGGCGAAATGCGGTTTTTCCCGTCATTTTATCCATGGAGCAGATAAACGCAGCGGCAATTAATGGTGGCAATGATTTGACCGAAGCAGACAAGGCTTCTATTGAAGAGTCGCTCATTGGTTTTGAGGGGCTGATTAAGGACTTTGAAAATAAGTAACTGCTGCTTATTTCTCAAGCCTTGCGTGGGAGATCTCATGCGAGCCGATGCAACACCCTGACATCCAACCCTGGCCGTTGTACGTCTTGATTGCTATATATTTAATAGCATCATGACCATGATTTACTAGGGCGTAAGGCCTGTTTGACCTGATGTCAGGCCTCACATCAAACGGGAGGAGGTTCATGAGGGTCGTCTGGGCCGTCTTCATCGCATTGCAGGCCCTGGGCAATGTGGCCTCGCTGTCCTACGAAGTCCTGGGCGCCGTGCAGGGTGCCCAGGACTTCGCCGGCGTGGCCACCACGTATGCCAACGACATCCGGGGCAACGTTACGCGGGAGAGCTCGGCCGGACCCGCGCCCGGCCTGACCGAGCAGCGCAGCTACACCCTGGCGGGCCAGTTGTCCGCCAGCCGGCTGCTGCCGCAACTGGCCTGGGACAGCGCCGGGCGCCTGGCGCAGGTGCAGCAGCGGCACGCCCTGCGCGGCGCCACGGGGGCGCAGCAGGCCGTGATCACCAGCGCCAACACCTACGACGCCACGGGCCGGCTCACCGCCAGTGCCCACAGCGCGCCGGCCGGCCTCACGCTACCCACGGGCAGCGCGTTGAGCGACACCCTGGGCGCCAACGCCAGCGGCTACGCATGGGACGCCAACGGCAACCGAAGCCAGAGCCACTACAGCAGCGCCACGGCGGCGGGCACGGCCACGCTCAAGCGCAATTACGTCGCCGTCAGCGGCAGCAACCGGCTGCAGAACTACACGCAGACGTTCCAGCCCGCCAGCGGCAGTGCGCAAACCAGCACCGTGGCCTACAGCCATGACGCCACCGGCTCGCTCACCAGGAAGGGCGACAACTACCTGCACTACGGCAGCGACGGCCGCATCGCCAAGGCCGGCCTGAACGCCGACCCGGCCAACACCCTGGCCGTGAGCTACACGTACAACGCCCTGGGACAGCGCGTGTTCAAGAGCGATGCGCGGCTGTCGGGGGCGAACAACCCGGCCATCACCCAGCAGACCGTCTATGCCGAAGACGGCATCGGCAGCACCGTGCTGGGCCAGTACGGCAACCGCAGGAGCAGCAACAGCGCCGCGCCGGCCGGGGAGATGGACAGCACGGAGGTCATCTACCTGCCCACTGCCAGCGGGCCGATGCCGGTGGCGGCGCAGATCAATGGGCGGCTGTATGCCATCGATGCGGACCATCTGAACACGCCCCGGCGCCTGACCAACACGCAGGGCCAGGTGGTGTGGCAATGGCTCATCACGGGGTTTGGAGAAGCCAACCCGACGACCGGCGCCACGGGCTATGCACAGAGTGGGCAAGGCAGCGCCAACTATTCAGAGGCGGTGAAGTTCGACCTGCGGTATCCGGGGCAGGTGTGGGACGAAGAGACAGGACTGGCGTACAACCTGAATCGGTACTACGACCGGGAGGGAGGGCGGTACATCCAGGCCGATCCGATTGGGCTGGAGGGGGGATGGAATCGATATCTCTACGTAGAGGGGTCGCCGACGAATCTCGTCGATCCCTCTGGCTTGGCGAGCGTCATGCCGGGCGGAGGGCTGGCAGATTCTCCGTTGCTGGACAACGGGTCAAGTTGCTCGCCGATGTTTCAGCAGCCGCGTGTGGATGATGGGGGGTGTATTGCTACGAGTGGCGGGCCGAGTATTTGCATTGGCCCAGGGTCTATAAAGTCAGTAGGGAATTTGAGTAAAGAGGTATTAAAGGGTATCGGTTCTTTAGAAAAGCAAATTGCGCAACATGAAAAGAAGTTGCTAGAGTTTATGAATAATCCAACCGTTCGTCCTGGGATGGAGAATCAGCCTCTTGAGGTAATTAGGAGG
Source organism: Acidovorax sp. GBBC 1281 (assembly GCF_028473645.1). Lineage (NCBI taxonomy): Bacteria > Pseudomonadati > Pseudomonadota > Betaproteobacteria > Burkholderiales > Comamonadaceae > Acidovorax > Acidovorax sp. GBBC 1281. The sequence goes on along the minus strand of NZ_CP097269.1, from coordinate 4,957,572 downwards.
CAGCAAATGATACGCATGGAGCACTTGCGAACTGAGATTAATACCTTTCGGAACAATATCGAAAAGTTGCGAAATGGAGGTTTTTGATGGGCTCTTCTAATATTTATTTTAAAGATATTTGTCAACCCTTGTCCTTTAGTGATATGGCGGGGAAATTCGCCGCACTTCTAGATGCCGGAGATTTGGAGTGGCAAGATGTTTTTTGGTTGAAGCAAACAGTACGCGATTTGTTGAATGCTGGTTGCAATTACTTTGTTTGCTATGGTGAAAGTTCTGAAATCATTCATGATTTAATCGATGAGGTAGTGGAGGGTTGTGGTTTTTTAGATGTAAGTACCACTTACCATAATGATGAATCAAAATCGGATGTGGCAAGCTTTTTTAAATTGGTGGCGATGCAAGACATGAGTAAAGGCTTGATCTTTGTTCACAACCTTAAAGATTGGCGTTCAGTCGTCAATTAATGGCATCGGGAGCACCGTGCTGGGCCAGTACGGCAACCGCAGGAGTGGCAACAGCGCAGCGCCGGCTGGGGAGATGGACAGCACGGAGGTCATCTACCTGCCCACGGCCAGCGGGCCGATGCCGGTGGCGGCGCAGATCAATGGGCGGCTGTATGCCATCGATGCGGACCATCTGAACACGCCCCGGCGCCTGACCAACACGCAGGGCCAGGTGGTGTGGCAATGGCTGATCACGGGGTTCGGAGAGGCCAATCCGACGACCGGCGCCACGGGCTACGCGCAGAGCGGGCAAGGCAACGCCAACTATTCAGAGGCGGTGAAGTTCGACCTGCGGTATCTGGGGCAGGTGTGGGATGAAGAGACGGGACTGGCGTACAACCTGAACCGGTACTACGACCGGGAGGGAGGGCGGTATATCCAGGCTGATCCGATTGGGCTGGATGGGGGGTGGAACCGGTTCTTGTATGTGGGAGGAAATCCGGCCTCTTATACCGACCCGACAGGCGAGTTCGCAATCGCCATTCCGTTCATTCCAGCGATCATCACTGGGACAGATATTGCTATCGGAACGGGTTTAGGTGCGCTGAGCTATGGGTTGGATCGCATGTTTGCGAAACCGCCTAAGAATGCATATGACCCAAATGGACCTAAGGCGCCTGGTAAACCCAGTGATGCCGAAGGCTTCAAAGATCCTAAGGGGGGTGAAAGCTGGGTTCGTAATCCAAATGGACGCGGCTACGGTTGGCAAGGATCTGATGGCGGTGTGTGGTGCCCTACGGGACCAGACTCTGGTTCCACAGGCGATGCTCATGGTGGCCCCCATTGGGATGTGCAGTATCCAGGCGGCCGGTATGACAATGTTTATCCTGGCGGTCACCGTCGATAGGGGGCGACATGATTTTGCAAATAGCGTTGGGCAGTTTTTACTCGCGAGGCGATGAGCGGCGCCTGTTTCAGGGGTTGGAGGAAATAACCGCAATACGCAGCGTTAAGGGTGTGGGACGGGATTTGTTGATTGATGTCAGCATTGCTGCGCTTAATAAAGAGGCAATGCGTGAATTAGTCGCGCTACTTTGGCGTTATGAAATACCACTTGCTCCTTTGCGTGCGTTTGCGGAGAAAAAGAAATTCGAATGGCTTAATGACTCGCAAGGCTATTGGTACAGTGCAATGTTTAAAGAAGGAAGCAATCGGCGACAAGTTTAGTTACGGACTAATTGCGGTTTTAGGAGCTGCCGTCACTGGTGGCCTCACACCTTCGGCAATTAGTTTGGTTGGCTCTGCATCCGCGCCTTTATTTTGTGCAGCGCCTGAAACTATCGCCGTTTCTCGTTGGGGTCGCAAAGGCTTGAAGCGGGGGATTGGGTGATGAAGGGTGGCGTTAATCGTTGAAATTACGCGCGATCTTTTAAATGGGAAAAAACCCCATGGAATCAGTTCGCACCATATTCAACCGGAACCAGTTATCAAATTCCAGGCACTTCCCTGGCAACCCCAACTGGCTGGGAAGCATTTAAAGCGATATTTGGACAACGGATTTACAAGCCATGATTGTGGGAGCGCTGTTTATCCTTCTGGGAACCTCTCAAAACCCATCCGGTCCCTTGTTGATCGAGAATGCGTGCTCCATCCTTTGCCATGATCACTCCCCGTAGCGCCCTGAAGTTCGACCTGTTCGCTGAGGCCTCGCGCCAACACAAGAGAGATGAGGTGGGCGATCCGCTGCAGGTGATCGCGCGGCACATCGACTTCGCAGAACTGGCCCGGCTGGTGGGGGAGCCTCTCACAACCCCATGTTTGACGAATCCGAATAGGGAGGAGTGGGCGCCAGTAGCCGTTTGAGCGTGATGAGGCCCAGCAACGGTCTGCGCCTGGGTGCATGAGGGGCCTTGCAGGCCCGGTGGCTCAGGCTTTCACCGTTTGCAGGCGCACTTGTGCCTTGCCAGTGGCGGGCTTGAAGAAAGCATCCACGCCCCGATGCAGGAACCAGGCCAGTCGCTTCATGTTGTAGCAGGCGGCCATCATCGTCATCCCCACCGTGGCGCGCGCCTGTCCGATGGTGCGCACGAACTTGCCCCCCAGGTGGCGGATACCGGCGAACACGTGCTCCACCTTGGCTCGTTTCTTTGCGATGCGCTGGTTGCGCCCCTTCTGGCATTCGCTCTGTGGTCGGCCCGCCTGCGCACGGCGCTGCATCGCATCCACGAATCCCAGCACTTTCAGCATCTGGCACCTTTGGCGGCTCGGGTAGGCTTTGTCCGCATGCACTGCCCGCCCGGTGTTGTGCATGTCCAGCACCTCATCGAAGTGGTGCCCGTCGTGCTCGCTGGCCGTGCCCGTGGCGAGGCGGCGGATGAAGCCGTGCTTGAGGTCCACGCTCACGCTGAGCTTGTAGCCGAAGTGGCTTTTGCCGTGCTTCTTCGTGTGCGTGGCCTCCACATCCTTTTGCCTGCGTCGCGCTTGGCTCCAGTCCGGCTGCCCGCCTTGTGCCAGCGTTCGCCGCTCCTGCTGGCCGATGTGCTGTCGGGGCGCGGGCACCAGCGTGGCATCAATGGCTTGCCCGCCCCGGGCGATGTAGCCGTGGCGCTGCAGTTGGGCATCCACCCCCTGGAACAAGGCCGTTGCCCCGCCCACGCCAAGGCGCTCGCCAAAGCGCCAGATCGTTTTGCGGTCCGGCACGTTCATCGCATCCTGCAACAGGCAAAACCGCTGGTAGCTCCCCCGGTCCAGCAACTGATACTCCATCTGCTCATCGGACAGGTTGTACAGCCGCTTCAACACCAGGATGCGCACCATCACCTCGGTGGGGTAGGCGGGCCGACCGCCCCGGCGGCCACCCCCGCGTTCGATCAAGGCATCCACCAGCCGGGCCAGTTCTGCGAAGTCGATGTGCCGCGCGATCACCTGCAGCGGATCGCCCACCTCATCTCTCTTGTGTTGGCGCGAGGCCTCAGCGAACAGGTCGAACTTCAGGGCGCTACGGGGAGTGATCATGGCAAAGGATGGAGCACGCATTCTCGATCAACAAGGGACCGGATGGGTTTTGAGAGGTTCCCGGACGGCAGGGCGGCCGCAGATGTACCTGTCGATGTTCAACCGCAGCCACCGCAACCTTTTCGGCATCGGCTATCTGGAAACCAACTCCAGTGCCTACAAGCTGTTCGACACGCAGGCGCACATGATCGCCTGCTACCTGAAGGCGCAGCGGACGGCACCGGAGAGCGCACAACGGTTCGACGATGCCATCCGCAAGGACGAGCCCGATCTGTCGGGCGGTATCCGATTCGTTCAGTCGCCCCGGCATGCCGTCTATATCGACGCGCATGCCTTCAAGGCCTATCTGCGCAAGTTGCGCAGGCGCATGGGCTGGGGAGAACTCAGCGAGACCATGTACGACGCTCTCAGGGTCAAGGCCAGCCCCGTGCGCCACAGCGGCCGCAACGGGCTCGCCGCCGCGCCGCAGCCGGGCGAGGTAGCGCATGGCTGAGCGCAAGCCTTTCGCCGGCGGGGTTGCCTTGGTGACCGGCGGCGCCGGTGGATTGGGGCGGGCGATCAGCGCGCGGCTGATCCAGCGGGGAATGCGCTGCCTGCTGGTCGATATCGACCAGCAGGCGCTGGACCGGGCCGTTCAGGCGCTGGGTCCGCTGGCCATGGCGCACGTTGCCGATCTGACCGACCCGACGGCCCGGCAGCTTCTGGTGCAACAGGTGCAGGCCCGGTGGGGCCGGCTGGACCTGCTGGTGAACAACGCGGGCATGGTGGGCACGACCCCGTTCGAGCAGCGCGGCCAGGATTCCATCCGCAACGAGCTGGAGTTGAACCTGATGGCGCCGCTGCTGCTCACCCACAGCCTGCTGCCGTTGCTCCAGTGCACGGGCGACGGCCGGGTGGTGAGCATCGTGTCGCTCGGCGGCATGTTTCCGTTGCCGGAGTCCACCGTGTATTCCGCAAGCAAGTTCGGGCTGCGTGGCGCCATGCTGTGCCTGGGGCTGGACGGCGCGCGGCTCGGGGTGCGGTTTTCCATCGTGAACCCTTCGGCCACCGAGACCCCGATGCTGATGCGCGAAGCGATACACGGGGGCAACAAGCTGCAGTTCATGGACCCGCCCCAGATGCCCGACGAGGTGGCGCTGCAGGTGATGCGCTGCCTGGACCAGTCTTGCCTGGAGCGCTTCGTGCGGCCTGCCGAGTCCTGGACGGTGCGGCTGGCGATGCTGCTCCCCAATTGCCTGGCGCGGGCGCTGCCCCTGTTCCAGCGCAGGGCCGAGCGGGGCCACCAGCGGTACCTGGATTCGCTGGTCGCGCGTGGGCTCGTGCGCCAGGAAGAGGGCGTGTGGGTATGCGTTGCCGATGCCCGCCGCTGATCAGCGTTGACCGCGGTTTGCCGGCGCGAAGTCAATGAAGTCGGCCGGCACATTCGCCGTGAGCCAGACGCCATTGTCTGCTTGGTAGAACCGGTGCCCTTGGCCGTGCATGGTAGCCGCTGCGATGGACAGCACCACGGGTTGCCCGTATCGCTGCCCCACGCTGGTCGCGGTCTGCGCATCCTCTGAAAGATGCACATGGTGCCGCGAACCCGGCAGCAATCCTTGCTGGCGGATCGACTCCAGAAACCGGGTCGCAGTGCCGTGGTACAGAACAGCGGGCGGCGTCTTTTCCTCCATGCGGATCGACACGGTAGGGGTGGAGTGCCCTTGCACCGCCCGGATGCGGGAGCCATCTTCCGAAATCGAAAACCGTTTTTTGTCGCTGGTGATGACGACCTGCTCGATCAATGCACGGTCCAGTGCGCGACCGTGCAGGGCCGCCGCCGCGATCAATGCGTCGATGGGGGCCCAGCCCTCGCGATCCAGGGTCAGCCCGATGGATTGGGGTTCATGGCGCAGAACGTAGCTGAGAAACTTGCTGGTTTCGGCGAGTGGCTTGGTGCTCATGGAAAACGCCTTGGGCTGTCTATCCGGCCTGGCGACGCGTCACTCCGCCGCTGCGGTGATCAATGCCTGCAGGGCCTCGTCCACTTCGCGGTCCTCGACCCCCTGCTGCGGCACCAGGCAGGCTGTCAGCGCCTGGAGTGCTCCCGATTCCTTCTGCAGCCGTGCAATGGCCTGCCCCGCATCGCGCGGCGCATCGAAGCCGGTGCTTTGCAGCAGCACCCGGCCATCCGCCGCGACTAGCTTGAAGTAGAACTTGCCGTCCGCCTCGCGGTACTGCTTGAACGACGGCAGCGCCGCCTTGGCGGGCTTGGCCTGTGCCGGCGCCGCCACTGCGGCAATGCGCAGGCTGCGCAGCCCCACGGCCCCGCGCAGGTCGCGCATGAACGGCGTGGCAATGGCCCGTGCGCGTTCGGCGCCGGCCAGCAGGGTGTCTTCGATCTGCGAGGGGTCGGCCATCAGCGCTTCGTAGCGCGCGCGCATCGGGGCGATGACCTGGTCCACGCGTTCGAACAGCACCTGCTTGGCGTCGCCCCAGGCGATGCCTTCGGCGTATTGCCGGCGCAGCGCGGTGGTCTCCGCCTCGGTGGCGAAGGCCTGGTAGATCTGGAACAGGGCCGAGCCCTCGGTGTCCTTGGGTTCGCCGGGCGCGCGCGAGTCGGTGAGGATGCCGCCGATGAGCTTGCGTAGCTGTTCGCGCGACGAGAACAGCGGGATGGTGTTGTCGTAGCTCTTGCTCATCTTGCGGCCGTCGAGGCCCGGCAGGGTGGCCACGTGCTCGTCGATGGCGGCCTCGGGCAGCACGAAGCGCTCGCCGTACAGGTGGTTGAAACTGGCCGCCATGTCGCGCGCCATCTCGATGTGCTGCACCTGGTCGCGGCCCACGGGCACCTTGTGGGCCTTGAACAGCAGAATGTCGGCGCCCATGAGCACGGGGTACATGAACAGGCCGGCGGTCACCCCGTCATCGGCCTCGCGGCCGGCGGCGGTGTTCTTGTCCTGCGACGCCTTGTAGGCATGGGCACGGTTGAGCACGCCCTTGCCGGTCACGCAGCTGAGCAGCCAGTTGAGTTCGGGGATTTCCGGAATGTCGGACTGGCGGTAGAAGGTGACGTGCTCGGGGTTCAGCCCGGCGGCGAGCCAGCTGGCGGCGATCTCCAGCGTGGACCGCTGGATGCGCACCGGGTCTTCGCACTTGATGAGCGCGTGGTAGTCGGCCAGAAAGTAAAAGCTCTGCACGCCTGGCTGCAGGCTGGCCGCGACGGAGGGGCGGATGGACCCGACGAAGTTGCCCAGGTGCGGCGTGCCCGTGGTGGTGATGCCGGTGAGAAAGCGCGTGGTGGTCATGAAAGCAAGATCCGCAGAAAAACAAAGGAAGAAGAGAACCGCAGCCGCGGGCCTGTCGGCCCCGCAACGTTCAGATGCGGGTGCCGATCAGCGCAGCATCGCCATCAGGGGCGTCAGCAGCAGGTTGATGGCCGAGTAGCCCAGCGACATGAGCGGGCGCAGCCAGACCGCACCCACCACGCCGGCCACGACCAGGGCCAGCACGATGAAGAAGCCGTAGGGCTCGATGCGCGACACCATTTGCGCCTGTTTCCAGGGCAGCAGGCCGACCAGGATGCGCCCGCCGTCCAGCGGCGGCAGCGGAAACAGGTTGAAGGCCCACATGACGAGGTTGACCAGCATGCCGGCGCGCGCCATCTCCAGGAAAAAGCGCTCCTGCACGCCGAAGCCGACCAACGCGATGAGGAACACCGCCCACAGGATGGCCTGGAAGAAATTGGAGGCCGGCCCCGCCAGCGCGACCCAGATCATGTCGCGCTTGGGGTTGCGCAGGTTGCCGAAATTCACCGGCACCGGCTTGGCGTAGCCGAACAGAAATGCCCCCGACGTGGCGAAGTACAGCAGCAGCGGCATGAGGATCGTGCCGACCGGGTCGATGTGCTTGAGCGGGTTGAGCGTGATGCGGCCCATCATGAACGCGGTCTGGTCGCCGAAGTGGCGCGCGGCGTAGCCATGGGCGGCTTCGTGCACCGTGATCGCGAAGAGCACCGGCAGTGCGTAGATGAGAACGGTTTGGATGAGGTTGGAGAAGTCCACCGGGCGATTGTCTCAGACGCCGGCATGGGGCCTTTCCTGCGGCATAAGCGCAACTACGGAGGGCGCCCGGCGCGATCGTTGATAGCATGGCACGGCATGTTGCAAAACGTAGCCTGTGCACACTGCCGGGCGCCGGTCGCTGCCTGCGATAACGACATACAACAGGCATAGGAGACAGTCGATCATGGGCTTGGACAGGCTGAAGATTGGTACGCGGCTGGTGCTGGCGTTCGGGGCGCTCGCGGCGCTGATGGCGCTGCTGGTGGTCGTGGGGCTCACCGACATCGGGCGGGCGCAGGCGTCGCACCGCGCGGCATTGCAACTGGCGGGCGGCCTGGCCGACGCGCAGCGAATGCCGCTGGTGCAGGCCGTTCAGGCAGCGCAAGGGCAGCTGGACGACGTGCGGGTATGGCTGCTGGTGCTGGGCGGGCTGGTGTTCGCGGTGGCCATTGCCGCGTTCCTGCTGCTGCGCCAGGGCATCGTGAGCCCCCTGGCCCAGGCCATCGTCATCGCCGAAACCGTGGCGGCGGGCGACCTGAGCAAGGAGTTCAGCTCCGACCTGCAGGGCGATTTCGGGCGGCTGCTCGGGGCGCTGGGCACGATGGAAGACACCTTGACCGAGCTGGTCTCGCGCATCAAGCAGTCCACCGATGCGATCACGCTGTGCGCGGGCGACATCGATTCGGGCAATTCCGATCTGTCGCGCCGCACGCAGGAGCAGGTGTCCTCCCTGACCGAGACAGCCGCGAGCATGGCGCAGCTCACCTCCACCGTGCGCCAGAACGCCGACCGGGCACGCTCCGCCAGCGGGCTGGCCGTGGCCGCGTCCGCCACGGCCGAGCGCGGCGGGGCGGTGGTGGGCGAGGTGGTGCAGACCATGCAGGCCATCAGCGGCAGCTCGCACAAGATCGTGGACATCATCCAGGTGATCGAGGGCATCGCCTTCCAGACCAACATCCTGGCGCTCAACGCCGCCGTGGAAGCCGCCCGCGCGGGCGAGCAGGGCCGCGGCTTCGCGGTGGTGGCCTCCGAGGTGCGCAGCCTGGCCCAGCGCAGCGCCGTGGCGGCGCGCGAGATCCGCACGCTGATCCAGGAGTCCGTGCAGCAGGTGCAGAACGGCACCGGCCTGGTCGGCCAGGCGGGCAAGACGATGCAGGAGATCGTGCACGACGTGGGGCAGGTCACCGCCCTGCTGGGTGAGATTTCGCACGCCCTGCACGAGCAGAGCGACGGCATCGCCCATGTGAACCAGGCGGTCGCGCACATGGATGGCGCCACGCAGCAGAACGCGGCGATGGTGGAGGCGGCGGCGCGGGCCGCGTCGGTGCTGTCGGAACGCGCGAACGACCTGCAGCGTGCCGTGGGCGCGTTCAAGCTGGACGATGACGACACGCCCGCCCTGGGCTCGCCCGGCCATCACGGCCCGTCCGCGCTGCGCCTGCCGGGCTGAGGGCAGCGGCGCGTTCTCGCGTCTCAGTACGGCCTCAGCGCCGCGTCCCTCAGAGTCCCAGCGCCTGCAGGCTGCCGCGGCCCTCGCGCACCACCCGCGGTTCGCCGCCGTCGTACATGTCGGTCAGGTCCACCACGGTGGTGGGCTCCAGCGGGCAGGCGCCCGCATCGACGACGGCATCGATCTGGTGCTCGTAGCGCTCGCGGATCTCGCGCGGGTCGTTCAACGGCAGGGTTTCGCCCGGCGCGATGAAGGTGGTGGCCAGTAGCGGCGCGCCGTGCAGCTCCAGCAGCAGTTGCAGGCCCTTGCGGTCCGGCACGCGCAGGCCGATGGTCTTGCGCTGCGGATGGCTCACGCGGCGGGGCACTTCCTTGGTGGCGTCCAGGATGAAGGTGTAGGGACCAGGCGTTGCCAGCTTGAGCAGGCGGTACTGCCGGTTGTCCACGCGGGCATAGTTGGCCAGCTCCGACAGGTCGCGGCACAGCAGGGTGAGGTGGTGCTTTTCGTCCACCTGCCGGATGCGGCGCAGGCGGTCCACGGCCGCCTTGTCGTCCAGTTGGCACACCAGGGCGTAGCTGGAGTCGGTGGGCACGGCCAGCACCGCGCCTTGCTTGAGCAGCGCGGCGCCCTGCTTGAGCAGCCGGGGTTGCGGGTTGTCGGGGTGGACTTCGAAATACTGGGCCAAGGGAAGGTCCTCAGGCGGCGGTGTGGATGCGGTCTGCCAACAGGTCCCACACGGGGGTCAATGCGCCGGGCAGCGAGGGCAGGGCGCCCAGGTCGGTGTGCGATTCGTCCGGGCTGTGGAAGTCGCTGCCGCGCGATGCGGCGAGCTTGAATTCGGTGGCCATGGCGGCATACACCCCGTATTCGGGCACGGAATGGCTGCCGGTCACCACCTCCACCCCCCGGCCGCCATGCTGGATGAATTCGGTGAAGAGCGCGTACTCGGCATTCGCGCTGAACTTGTAGCGGGCCGGATGGGCGATGACGGCCATGCCGCCGGCCTCGCAGATCCAGCGCACCGCATCGCCGAGCGCGGCCCAGCGGTGCGGCACGTAGCCGGGCTTGCCTTCGGTGAGGTATTTGCGGAACACCTCGGAGGTGTCGCGGCACACGCCGGTTTCCACCAGAAAGCGCGCGAAATGGGTGCGGGAGATGAGTTCCGGGTTGCCCACGTAGCGCAGCGCGCCCTCGTAGGCACCGCGGATGCCCACCTGGGCCAGCTGGCGGGACATTTCCATCGCGCGCTCGCCGCGCCCGCCGCGCGTGGCGGCCAGGCCCTGGCCGAGCTGCCGGTCGTCCGGATCGAACCCCAGGCCGACGATGTGCACGGTGGTGTCGGCGAAGGTGACCGAGATCTCCACGCCGGTGAGGTAGGGCAGGCCGTGCGATGCGGCGGCGGCCATGGCGCGGTGCTGGCCGCCGATCTCGTCGTGGTCCGTCAGGGCCCACAGTTGCACGCCGTTGGCGTGTGCCCGGGCGGCCAGTTCCTCGGGCGTGAGCGTGCCGTCGGAAACCACGGAATGGCAATGCAGGTCGGCGTTGAGAAGGATGGACACGGATCGATTCTAGGCCGCCGGCCCTCCCGTGTGTCGCAATCTGGCACGGAGTATGGAAAACCCCCCTGACGCCCATCGCCGCAAACCCGCAAAATGTAAGCAAAAGTGCACGCCGGACACGCGCCATGCGTTGCATCCACTGCCGTGTGCTTTTTGCGCTTCTTCACCTTCGCTCCCACTTCCCGATGAACTTCCAGAACCTTTCCGTTGGCCGCAAGCTGTGGCTCATCATCCTTGGCCTCATGGGCAGCATGCTGTTGCTGGTCTATGCCCTCGTGAACTACACGGCCCGCGTGGATGCCGAAACCACCGCCCTGGTCCAGGCCAACGAGGACCGCATCTCGCTGGCCTTGCGCTGGAAGGGCATGACGCAGCTGGCCGTGGAGCGCGTGGTGGTGAGCGCGGTCACCACCGACGAGGTGCTGAGCACCCGCATGAAGGCGCTGGTCAAGAACGACATCGCCGCCATCACCGAGATCCAGAAGAAGATCATCGCGCAGGCCGTGGCGCCCGAGGAAAAGGCCCAGCTCGAACGCGTCTCCGCCGAGCGCGCCGCCGTGCTCAAGATCACCGCCCAGGCGCAGGAGGGCCGTGTGGACATCGACGCCACCCGCAAGCTCGTGGACGACGCGTTGCTGCCCGCCGTCGCCAAATACATCCAGACCCAGGAGACCTTCGTCGAGCAGCAGGAGGGCCAGCGTGAAGCGGCCAAGGCCGAGGGCCGGCGCCAGCGGGAGAAGGCCCACTGGATCGGCGCGGCGATTGCTGCCCTGGTGGTGTTGCTGGGCGTGTTCCTGGCGTACCTCACGGTGCACTCGATCACCCAGCCGCTGGACCGCGCCGTGGGCCTGGCCGACGCCATCGCGGAGGGCGACCTGACCGTCGACGTGCAGGACGCGCGCAAGGATGAGCTGGGCCACCTGCTGCGCTCGCTGTCCGCCATGGCGGCGCGCCTGCGCGGCGTGGTGGCCGAGGTGCGCTCGGGCGTGGAGTCGGTGTCTTCCGCCTCCACCGAGATCGCCACCGGCAACCAGGATTTGTCCGCCCGCACCGAACAGACCGCCGCCAACCTTGAGGAGACGGCGGCCAGCATGGAAGAGCTGACCGCCACCGTCACCCAGTCCGCCGACACCGCGCGCCAGGCCAACCAGCTCGCGTCCACGGCGGCGCAAGTGGCCGGGCGGGGCGGCGAAGTGGTGGGCCAGGTGGTGACCAGCATGCAGCAGATCACCGACAGCTCGCGCAAGATCAGCGACATCATCGGCGTGATCGACGGCATCGCCTTCCAGACCAACATCCTGGCGTTGAACGCGGCCGTGGAAGCCGCCCGCGCGGGCGAGCAGGGCCGGGGCTTCGCCGTAGTGGCGTCGGAGGTGCGCAGCCTGGCGCAGCGCTCGGCCGAGGCGGCCAAGGAGATCAAGCTGCTGATCGACACCTCCGTGCGCAACGTGGAGTCGGGCTCGCAGCAGGTGGCGCAGGCCGGCCAGACCATGGAGGAGATCGTCGGCAGCGTCCAGCGCGTGTCCGACCTGATCGGCGAGATCACCGCGTCGTCCACCGAGCAGCGCGACGGCATCGCCCAGGTCAACCAGGCCGTGAGCAACCTGGACCAGATGACCCAGCAGAACGCCGCGCTGGTGGAGCAGTCGAGCGCCGCCGCCACGGCGATGCGCGACCAGGCGCAGCGGCTGTCGCAGGTGGTGTCGGTGTTCAACGTGGGGGCGGTGGCCGTGGCGAGGGCGCCGATCCCGGCCCCCGCACGGCCTGCCGCGCCGCGCCCGGCGCCTGCCGTTGCGCTGAACCGCTCGGCCGCAGCGCCGGCACGCGTCCCGGCAGCCGCTGCTCCGGCAGCGCTCGCCGCGCCGGTTCCCCGCGCCGGCGCGGCGGCGCCCGCCAAACCTACCAAACCCGCTGCAGCGGCCGCGCCCCGGGCGCCTTCGGCCAAGGCGCCCGCTGCACCCGCAGCCGCGCCCCGCGCCGCCAGCGCCGCCGCAGCGCCTCGTCCGGTAGCGGCGCGGTCGGCGTCCGGCTCCGAGGATGATTGGGAAACGTTCTGAAAAACCGGGACGCCGGGTGCGGGCAAAGCCAGGCGCTGGCCCCGGCGCCCGGGCGCTCAACGCGGCAGGGGTTGTTTGCTATGAAATTGATGGCAAATCAGGCAATCAATCCGCCGGCGTGAGGCCTGTTTCCCCATGAATGGGCCCCGGCAGCGCCCGGGCCCGCCGGGCCGTACGATGGCCCGCCGCCCCCTCAAAGCTGCGCGCCTTCCACCAGAAACTGCACCCGCCGCTCGCCCTTCCACTCGTTCACGTCCAGCCGGAACGCCAGCAGCACGCGCGAGGGCAGCTGCTCGGTGTGGCCGAACCAGATGCCGTCCACCGGCTGGCCCTGGTGCAGCAGCTTGAGCGACAGGTGGTGCTTGTTCTCGCCCACCAGGCGCTGCGACAGCACCTCGACCTCCTCGCTGAACGTGGGCGGCGCGAAGCCCTGGCCCCAGACCTCGCGGTGCAGGGTGTCCACCATGTCCGCGCGGCAGTATTCGGGGGCCAGGGGCCCGTCGGTGTCGAGCCGGCGGGTGAGCGTGGCGGCGTCCAGCCACTCCTGCGCCACCAGGGCGAAGGCGCGCTCGAAGGTGGCGAAGTGTTCCTCGGCCACCGTGCAGCCGGCCGCCATGGCATGGCCGCCGAACTTGAGCAGCGTGCCCGGGTGGCGCTTGGCCACGAGGTCGAGCGCGTCGCGCAGGTGAAAGCCCGGAATGGACCGCCCCGAGCCCTTGAGTTCGTGCCCCTTGCCCGGCGCGGCGCTGGCGGCGAAGACGAAGGTCGGGCGGTGCAGCTTGTCCTTGATGCGCGAGGCGACGATGCCCACCACGCCTTCGTGGAAGTCGGGGTCGAACACGCTGATGGCCGGCGGGGGCTCGGTGCCTTCCTCGAACAGGCTCTCGGCCATGAGCAGCGCCTGCTCGCGCATGCCGCCCTCGATCTCGCGGCGCTCGCGGTTGATGGCATCGAGCGTGCGGGCGAGTTCGGCGGCGCGGCCGGGGTCGTCCGTCAGCAGGCATTCGATGCCCAGCGTCATGTCCGCCAGGCGCCCCGCGGCGTTGATGCGCGGCCCCAGGGCGAAGCCGAAGTCGAAGGTGGTCGCCACGGGCGCCTTGCGGCCCGCGGCGTCGAACAGCGCGGCGATGCCCGCCGGCATGGCGCCCGCGCGGATGCGGCGCAGGCCCTGGGCCACCAGGCGGCGGTTGTTGCTGTCGAGGCGCACCACGTCGGCCACGGTGCCCAGCGCGACGAGCGGCAGCAGCGGCTCCAGCTTGGGCTGGCTGGCCTTGTCGAACACGCCGCGTTCGCGCAGCTCGGCGCGCAGCGCCATCAGCACGTAGAACATGACGCCCACGCCGGCGATGGATTTGCTCTCGAAGCTGCAGCCGGGCTGGTTGGGGTTGACCATGGCATCGGCCAGCGGCAGCGCGGGGCCGGGCAGGTGGTGGTCGGTGACGAGCACCTGCAGGCCCAGCGCCTTGGCCTCGGCCACGCCGTCCACGCTGGCGATGCCGTTGTCCACGGTGATGAGCATGTCGGCGCCGCGCTCGTGCACGCGGCGCGCGATGCTGGGGGTGAGGCCGTAGCCGTCCGCCACGCGGTCGGGTACCAGGTAGTCCACCTGCCGCGTGCCCAGCAGGCGCAGGCCGCGCACGGCCACGGCGCAGGCGGTGGCGCCGTCGCAGTCGTAGTCGGCCACCACGATGAGGCGGCGGTCCTGCGCGATGGCGTCGGCCAGCAGCACGGCGGCCTCGCGCGTGCCGCGCAGGGTGTCGGGGGGCAGCAGCCGCGCCAGGCCGTCGTCCAGCTCGTCCTTGCCGCACACGCCGCGGGCGGCGTACAGCCGTGCCAGCAGCGGGTGCACGCCGGCCTGCTCCAGCGCCCAGGCGGCGCGCGGCGGAATGTCTCTTGCTACTATTTTCATAGCAATGCGCCATAGTCTTTCATGCGCTGGGGCCGGAAAAGGCTTTGAATCCTTTGCACGAATCCGCGCGGCCCCGTCTGCCAGGTGAGCGCGCTGCGCTCGCCGCACAGCGTGAGCCGCGCCGCGCCGCCGGCGGCCACGTGGTCGGCCAGCCGGGCGACCGGGCCGCTATCCAACGCCTGCCAGGCGGCGCGCCAGGTGCGCCAGTCCTCGGCCAGGGCGGCATCGCGCAGGGCGGTGGGCATTTCGGGCGGCGGGGCCGCCGGTGCCGCACCCGGGGTGGCGGGCGGCAGCGACCCGGTGCCGTGCACCCAGAAGGAGTTGACCGGCCCCAGGCCCTGCGCCGCACGCGCGTCGTTGAAGGCATGGGTGTAGAGCAGCATCTGCATCTCGCTTTGCAGGCGGTGCAGCAGGCGGGCCTGCAGCGCATCGGGCATCCAGGCGCGCACGTCGCGCTGGATCACGCGGTCCAGCGAGGCGGTGGCGAGCCCTTCGAACACGGCGCCGCGCGCCAGCCAGCGCGTGGGCTGCTCATAGGCGAGCACGATGCCGTCCTCGGCGAACCAGGGCGCAACGATGGCCAGCAGCGCGCGCGATGCGGCGTCGTCCAGGCGCAGCGCGGCCGGATCGCCGACGGTGACGTGCTCGGTGGTCACGCGCCATTCGCAGGGCGTGACGAAGGCCCAGGCCGTGCCGCCGTCGCCATCGGCGCCAGTGACGCCGGTCTGGCGCTGGTGCCAGGCGGCCCAGGGCGCCTGGCGGCTGGTGGCTGGCAAACCCAGGTGGCGGGCCAGGGCGCGCTCGTGGGGGGGGATGAAATCGGTTTCGTCTCCGGGGTCGGTGGCGGGGGGCGGCAGGCGGGCGAGCAGCCGGTCGAGGTGGGGCAGGGCGAGGTCCTGCAAGGCCTGCTGGCATCCGTCCGAGGGGCTGGCCGCGAACGGAATGAGCAAATGGGGGGTGTCCGACATGGGCGTATTGTCCGGGATGCCACAATCGGCGCCGCCCGGTGGCCGACATTTCCAGAGCGGCGGCGGGCCTTCCATCACACCCATGCAAATTCCCTACGAGCTGGCCCTGGGCTGGCGCTACACCCGGGCCGGGCGCGCCACGCGGCGCAACGGCTTCATCTCGTTCATCTCGGGCGTCTCCATGCTGGGCATCGCGCTCGGCGTGGCGGCGCTCATCATCGTACTCAGCGTGATGAACGGCTTTCAGAAAGAGGTGCGCGACCGCATGCTGAGCGTGGTCTCGCACATCGAGATCTTCGCCCCCCACGGCGCGGCGCTGCCGGACATGCCGCGCACGCTGGCCCAGGCGCGGGCCAACCCCGAGGTCGTGGGCGCGGCGCCGTTCGTCTCTGCGCAGGCGCTGCTGGCGCGCGGCGAAGACATGAAGGGCACGCTGGTGCGCGGCATCGACCCGCTGCGCGAAGGCGATGTGACCGACCTGGCCGCCGCCAACGTCGACGCCCTCAAGGCCCTGGTGCCGGGCGAGTTCCGCGTGGTGCTGGGCAGCGAACTGGCCCGCGCCCTGGGCGTGCGCCTGGGCGACGCGGTCACGCTGATCGCGCCAGGCGGGCAGGTGACGCCCGCGGGCGTGGTGCCCCGCCTCAAGCAGATGACGGTGGCGGGCACGTTCAACTCGGGGCATTACGAATACGACTCGGCGCTGGTGCTGCTGCACCACGAGGACGCCGAGCGCATCTTCCGCCTGGAGGGCCCGACCGGCATCCGCCTCAAGCTCAAGGACCTGCACCGCGCACCCCAGGTGGCGCAGGAGCTGGCGCACTCGCTCTCCGGCGACCTGCTGATCCGCGACTGGACGCAGCAGAACCGCACCTGGTTCGCCGCCGTGCAGCTGGAAAAACGCATGATGTTCATCATCCTCACGCTGATCGTGGCGGTGGCGGCGTTCAACCTCGTGTCCACGCTGGTGATGACCGTGACCGACAAGCGCGCGGACATCGCCATCCTGCGCACCCTGGGCGCGAGCCCGGGCAGCATCATGGGCATCTTCGTGGTGCAGGGCGCGATGGTGGGCGTCATCGGCACGCTGGCCGGCCTGCTGCTGGGCCTGGGGATCGCGGTGAACATCGACGTGATCGTGCCGGCCATCGAGCACGCGCTGAACGCGAGCTTCCTGCCCAAGGACATCTACCTCATCAGCAAGATGCCGAGCGAGCCGCAAAGCAGCGACATCGTGCCCATCGGCATCATTTCCCTGGTGCTGGCCTTCGTGGCCACGCTCTATCCCAGCTGGCGCGCGAGCCGCGTGAACCCCGCGGAGGCCCTGCGCTATGAATGACCTGTCCACGCCCGGCGCCGCCGTGCCCCATGCCGCTCCCGCCGCCCGCGGGCCGGTGGTCCTGCAGGCCCGGGGCCTGACCAAGCGCTTCACCGAAGGCCGCCTGGACGTCACCGTGCTGCAAGGGGTGGACCTGGATGTGCATGCCGGCGAGACGCTCGCCATCGTCGGCGCTTCGGGCTCCGGAAAGAGCACGCTACTGCACCTGCTGGGCGGGCTGGACGCGCCCACCGCCGGCAGCGTGCAGCTGCAGGGCAAGGCCTTCGACACGCTCTCTGCCGACCGGCAGGGCCAGCTGCGCAACCAGCACCTCGGGTTCATCTACCAGTTCCACCACCTGCTGCCGGAGTTCAGCGCGCAGGACAACGTGGCCATGCCGCTGCGCATCCGCCGCATGCCGTATGCCGACTGCATGGCGCAGGCGGTCGAGATGCTCACCGCCGTGGGGCTGGGCGGCCGGGTGCAGCACCGGCCGGCCGAGCTGTCCGGCGGCGAGCGCCAGCGCGTGGCGATCGCGCGGGCCCTGGTCACCCGGCCCGCCTGCGTGCTGGCCGACGAGCCCACGGGCAACCTGGACCGGGCCACCGCCGACGGGGTGTTCCAACTGATGCTGCAGCTCGCGCGCGACAAGGGCACGGCGTTCGTGATGGTCACCCATGACGAGTCGCTCGCCGCGCGCTGCGACCGCGTGGTGCGGCTGACCTCGGGCGTGCTGGCGTGAGCCCTGGGCCTTCAGTGGTTTTGGGATGCTATTGAATGAATAGCAATATGCCCTAGAAAAATATGCGCTAAAGCCCGATTCATGCCTTCATCCGACAACCCCCTCGCCCTGCCGCCCCTGGCCATCACCCAGGGCGATCCGGCCGGCATCGGCCCTGAAATCGTGGCCAAGGCGTTCCGCGATGCGCCGGACGACCTGCGCGGCTGCTTCGCCGTGGGCGATCTGGCCACGCTGCGCCGGGCCGCCCAGTGCATCCAGCGGCCCGGCGAGCCGTCGCTGCCCGTGGCCACCCTGGATGCGCCGGCCGACGTGGCCGGCATGCCGCCGCGCTGCCTGCCGGTGTGGCCCCTGCCTGGGTTGCCGGGGCCGCTGCCCTTCGGGCAGGTGAGCGCCCAAGCCGGCCGGGCCGCGGCCGACTGCGTGGTCTGGGCCGCGCGCGCTGCCCTGCGCGGCGATATTGCCGCCCTGGTCACCGCGCCGCTGCACAAGGAGGCGCTGAGCGCCGCGGGCGTGGATTTTCCCGGCCACACCGAACTGCTGCAGGCCGAGGCGGCACGCCATGCCGGCGTGCCGCTGGCCGGCATGCCCGTGCGCATGATGCTGGCGAGCGACGAGCTGCGCACCGTGCTGGTGAGCATCCATGTCTCGCTGCGCGATGCGATCGCGGCCGTCACGCGCGAGAACGTGCTGGACTCGCTGCGCATCACCCACGAAGCGCTCTCGCGCAGCCTGGGCCGCGCGCCGCGCATCGGCGTGGCGGGGCTCAATCCGCACGCGGGCGAGGGCGGCCTGTTCGGCCGTGAAGAGTTGGAAGTGATCGCCCCGGCCGTCGAGGCCGCGCGCCGCCTGGGCGTGGACGCGCACGGCCCCTACGCCCCCGACACCATCTTCATGCGGGCACGCCACACGCCGCAACGCGCGGGCGAGTTCGATGCCGTGCTGGCGATGTACCACGACCAGGGGCTGATACCGGTCAAGTACCTGGGCGTGGACAAGGGCGTGAACGTGACGCTCGGCCTGCCGCTGGTGCGCACCAGCCCCGACCACGGCACGGCATTCGACATCGCCGGCCAGGGCATCGCGGATGCCTCCAGCCTGATCGAGGCCGTGCGCATGGCGCGGCGGCTGGCCTCGGCCGCCTGAGCGGCCGGAAGGCCGCCTGCGCCGGGTGCGCCGCGCGCCCGGCCTTTCAGCGCTTGAGGCTGTCGCGGATCTCGCGCAGCAGCACGATGTCTTCCGGCGTCGCCACCGGGGCCGGCGCGGGTGCCGGCGCCTGGCGCTTGAGTCGGTTGATCTGCTTGACCATCATGAAGATGATGAAAGCCAGGATCAGGAAGTTGACCGCCACGGTGATGAAGTTGCCGTAGGCCAGCACCGGAACGCCGGCCTTCTTGAGCGCGTCCAGCGTCTGCGGCACGCCGGGCGGCACGGGGCCCAGCACCACGAACAGGTTGGAGAAATCCAGCCGGCCGAAGACCAGCCCCACCACCGGCATGATCAGGTCGCTGACCACCGAATCGACGATCTTGCCGAAGGCGCCGCCGATGATCACGCCGACCGCAAGGTCTACCACATTACCTTTGATCGCGAACTCTTTGAATTCCTTTGCGATGCTCATTTCGCCCCTCCTTGATATAGCTGAAAACCCTCGCAGTATTGCGCAGGTTGAGGGGTGTTAACGCCTAGGAATACCCATTTTCACTCCGCTACAATTCCGCGATTGCCCCACCCAGCGAAGTACAACGAGGACACCCATGAGTGAAACTCCTATCGACTCCAGCAAGCGGACGTGGCTCATCGCCTCTGGCTGCGCTGGTGCCGTGGGCGGCGTAGCAACCGCCGTACCGTTCGTGAGCACGTTCCAGCCTTCCGAGAAGGCCAAGGCGGCAGGCGCCGCGGTCGAAGTCGATATTTCCGATCTCAAGCCGGGCGAGAAAATCACGGTCGAATGGCGCGGCAAGCCCGTGTGGATCATCAAGCGCACGCCCGACCAGCTCGCCGCGCTGCCCTCGCTGGATGCGCAGCTGGCCGACCCGAAATCGGAGCGCAAGCCGAGCGAACTCACCCCCGAATACGCCCGCAACGAGGCACGTTCGATCAAGCCTGAAATCCTCGTGGCCGTGGGCATCTGCACCCACCTGGGCTGCTCGCCTTCGGACAAGTTCGTGCCCGGTGCACAGCCCTCGCTGCCCGACGACTGGAAGGGCGGCTTCCTGTGCCCCTGCCACGGCTCCACGTTCGACATGGCCGGCCGCGTGTTCAAGAACAAGCCGGCGCCGGACAACCTGGAAGTGCCTCCCCACATGTACCTGTCGGAGACCAAGCTCCTGATCGGTGAAGACAAGAAGGCATGAGGGAACACGACATGGCCCACGAATTCAAGGACATCTCCCCCAACGCCTCCACCGGCGCCAAAGTCACCAACTGGTTCGAGAACCGGTTCCCGACCGCGTTCGACGCCTACCGCGTCCACATGTCGGAGTACTACGCGCCGAAGAACTTCAACTTCTGGTACATCTTCGGCTCGCTGGCCCTGCTGGTGCTGGTGATCCAGATCGTCACCGGCATCTTCCTGGTGATGCACTACAAGCCCGACGCGTCGAAGGCCTTCGAGTCGGTCGAGTACATCATGCGCGACGTGCCGTGGGGCTGGCTCATCCGCTACATGCACTCTACGGGCGCCTCGGCGTTCTTCGTGGTGGTGTACCTGCACATGTTCCGCGGGCTGCTCTACGGCTCGTACCGCAAGCCGCGCGAACTGGTTTGGATCTTCGGCTGTGCCATCTTCCTGGCGCTGATGGCCGAGGCCTTCATGGGCTACCTGCTGCCCTGGGGCCAGATGTCGTACTGGGGCGCCCAGGTGATCGTGAACCTGTTCGCGGCCATCCCCTTCATCGGCCCTGACCTCGCGCTGCTGATCCGCGGCGACTACGTGGTGGGCGATGCCACGCTGAACCGCTTCTTCAGCTTCCACGTGATCGCCGTGCCGCTGGTGCTGCTGGGCCTGGTGGTGGCGCATCTGCTGGCGCTGCACGACGTGGGCTCCAACAACCCCGACGGCGTGGAGATCAAGGCCCCCAATGCCCCCCGCGACGACAAGGGCCACCCGCTCGACGGCATCCCGTTCCACCCCTACTACACGGTGCATGACATCTTCGGGGTCTGCGTGTTCCTTTTCATCTTCTCGGCCGTGGTGTTCTTCGCGCCCGAGTTCGGTGGCTACTTCCTCGAGTACAACAACTTCATCCCGGCCGATCCGCTCAAGACGCCCGCCCACATCGCGCCCGTCTGGTACTTCACGCCGTTCTATTCCATGCTGCGCGCCATCACCAGCGAGATGATGTACGCCCTCATCGCGTGCGTGGTGCTGGCCGCCGGCTTCGGCGTGGTCAAGGGCCGCCTGCCGGTCTTCATCAAGGTGGCGATCGTGGCCATCGCGGCAGCGGCCATCGCCCTCATGCTGTCGATCGACGCCAAGTTCTGGGGCGTGGTCGTGATGGGCGGCGCCGTCATCATCCTGTTCTTCCTGCCCTGGCTGGACATGAGCCCGGTCAAGTCGATCCGCTACCGTCCGGGCTGGCACAAGTACCTGTACGGCATCTTCGTGATCAACTTCGTCGCGCTGGCCTATCTGGGCGTGCAGCCACCGTCGCCGCTGGGCGAGCGTGTCTCGCAGGTCGGCACGCTGTTCTATTTCGGTTTCTTCCTGCTCATGCCCTGGTGGAGCCGGCTCGGCGAGCCCAAGCCCGTGCCGGACCGCGTGATCTTCAAGGCGCATTGAGCAGGCAGGAGACCCATCCCATGAAAAAAATCATCCTCACGCTGATCGCGGCCCTGGGCATCGCCACGGGCGCGCAGGCCGCCGAAGGCGGCATCGCCTGGGACAAGGCCCCGGTCCAGACCAACGACACGGCCTCGCTGCAAAACGGCGCCAAGCTCTTCGTCAACTACTGCCTGAGCTGCCACTCGGCCGCGTTCATGCGGTTCAACCGCCTGAAGGACATCGGCCTCACCGACCAGCAGATCAAGGACAACCTGCTGTTCACCACCGAAAAGGTGGGCGAGACCATGAAGTCCACCATCGATCCGCGCCAGGCCAAGGACTGGTTCGGCGCCAATCCGCCCGACCTCACGGTGATCGCCCGCTCGCGCGCCGGCCATGGCGGAACGGGGGCGGATTACCTCTATACCTTCCTGCGCACTTTCTACCGCGACGAGACCAAGGCCACGGGATGGAATAATCTCGCCTTCCCGAGTGTCGGCATGCCTCACGTGCTCTGGCAATTGCAGGGCGACCGGCGCCCCGTGTTCGAACAGCAGGAGAGCCATGGCCACAAGACGGAAGTCTTCAAGGGCTGGACGCAGGTGAGTCCGGGCACAATGAGCCCCCTCCAATACGACCAGGCCGTGGGTGATCTCGTCAATTACCTGCAATGGATGGGCGAGCCAGCGCAAAATACCCGGTTGCGCGTCGGCGTCTGGGTTTTGATTTTCCTCGGTGTGTTCACGGTGATTGCCTGGAGGCTCAACGCAGCTTTCTGGAAAGACATCAAGTAACCGCACCAACCGCCTGCGGCGCCAGACCTGGCGCTGCCCAGGTTTTCAGAGTGGACGCATCCTGCGCCCACTCTTTTTGATTTTTAGGAGCCTCTCACCATGATGGTGCTTTATTCGGGTACGACCTGTCCCTTCTCCCATCGCTGCCGTTTCGTTCTGTTCGAGAAGGGAATGGACTTCGAGATCCGCGATGTGGACCTGTACAACAAGCCCGAAGACATCAGCGTGATGAACCCCTACGGACAGGTGCCGATTCTGGTCGAGCGCGACCTGATCCTGTACGAGTCGAACATCATCAACGAATACATCGACGAGCGCTTCCCGCATCCGCAACTGATGCCCGGCGACCCGGTGGACCGCGCCCGCGTGCGCCTGTTCCTGCTGAACTTCGAGAAGGAACTGTTCGTTCACGTGAACATCCTCGAATCGCGTGCCACCAAAGGCAACGAGAAGGCGCTGGAAAAAGCCCGCGCCCACATCCGCGACCGCCTCACGCAACTGGCGCCCGTGTTCCTCAAGAACAAGTACATGCTGGGCGAGAATTTCTCGATGCTGGACGTGGCCATCGCGCCGCTGCTCTGGCGCCTGGATTACTACGGCATCGACCTGAGCAAGAACGCCGCGCCGCTGCTCAAGTATGCTGAGCGCATCTTCTCGCGTCCTGCGTACATCGAAGCGCTGACGCCTTCCGAAAAAGTCATGCGCAAGTGATTGCGCAATCCTTCCTTCCCGCACGCCACCATGATGAACGCCCAGGATTCCACCTCCACTCGCCCTTATCTCATCCGGGCCTTGTATGAGTGGTGCACCGACAACGGGCTCACGCCCTACGTTGCCGTGCGGGTGGACGACTCGGTGCAGGTGCCGCGCGAGTATGTGAAGGATGGCGAGATCGTGCTCAACATCAGCTATGACGCGACCAGCGCGCTGCAGCTGGGTAACGATTTCATCGAGTTCAAGGCGCGCTTCGGCGGCAAGCCACGTGACATCATGGTCCCCGTGGGCCGCGTTATCGCCATCTACGCGCGCGAGAATGGCCAGGGCATGGCCTTTCCGCCCCCGGTGGACGTGCTGGAGCCGAGCGAAGGGGGCGTGCTGTCTTCCTCGGTCCTCAGCACGGCCGCCTCCGCGCCCGCAGAGTCCGAGCCTTCGACGGGCGCGGACGACCGTGTGGTGCAACTGGTGTCCACCGATTCGCCCCCGGACGACGGTGGCGCGCCACCCCGGCCCACGTCGCCGGGCGCCGGTGGCCGGCCCTCGCTCAAGCGCGTCAAATAGCGTTGCCGTGCGGCTGCGGCGCATTTCGCGCGGCTAGAATGCAGCCTTCGCCGATTTAGCTCAGTTGGTAGAGCACCCGCCTTGTAAGCGGTAGGTCGTCAGTTCGATTCCGACAATCGGCACCATCTTTCCCTCTTTTCGTCTCCCCTTTGCCATGCCTTCCCTTGCGGGCTTCAGGTTTGGATTTTGAGGCGAATGGAGTTAACCTCCCACCCCCGAGTGCGCAAATGCGCCTGCAAGGCAGGCAGCAGCTGACGCACCTTGGCCGCCGCTGCGTTGCTGCGCACCAGCAGGCACCATGTCGGGCCTTCGATCGGCCCTGCCTGAATGGCGGGCCGCAAAGTCGGGGGGATCAATGGCTCGATGGCCTTGAGCCGCTCCGTGGATTCGCGTGTCAGTGCCGCCAGCTTGGCCAATGTGGGGGATTCCTCCGTGGCTTGAAGCAGGGTGACGGCTTGGTGACGGCGGTTCATGGCAATGCGCCGCGCGGCGCGGAGAAATGTAGTGCACTTGATTATCACGGACGCCCGGCTGGCGCGAAGCCGGGCCATACACCTGACAGGGACACGGCTCATGGCGGCGGGCTTGCTGGTCTCGTTCACCATCATGCTGGTCGCGGCCATGCTCTACCACTGGGTCTTTCTCAAGGGCGCGCGGGAAGGCTGGCCCATCGTCGGGTCGCTGGTCAAGCTGGTGGCCAAGGACGAAATGGAAGAGCGCGACCGTTTCATGCGTGCCAACCTCGATGCCATGGCGCGCAAGGTCGGCGAGATGCAGGCTCGCGTCATGCAGCTGGAATCGCTGGGCGAGCGGGTGCTGGGGCTGGCGGGCATGCCGGCGTCGGAACTGTCGCGGCCGCCAGGGCAGGGCGGTGCGCTGGTGTCGGGCCACCCCATGGACATGCAGGAACTGGAGCGCACGCTGGACGACCTGGCCCAGCTCACGGACCGCCGGGTGGACCTGATGACGGTGGTGGAATCGCGGCTGTTCGACCAGCACATCCGAAAGCACATGGTGCCGACGCAGGCGCCGGTGCTGGGCAAGCTCCCCGGCTCGGCGTTCGGCTGGCGCATCGACCCCATCACGGGCCACTCCGCCCTGCACACGGGATTGGACTTCCAGGCGGACACGGGCACGCCCATCCTTGCGGCGGCCGGGGGCGTAGTGGTCGCGCAGGAATACCACCCCGCCTACGGCAACATGATCGAGGTGGACCACGGCAACCAGCTGGTCACCCGCTATGCGCATGCCTCCAAAACGATGGTCAAGCGCGGCGACCTCGTGCGCCGCGGCCAGAAGATCGCCGAGGTCGGCACGACGGGCCGCTCCACCGGCCCCCACCTGCATTTCGAGGTGCTGGTGCAGGGCGTTCCGCAGGATCCGCAAAAATTCCTGATGGCCGGAGCCCAGGCGCCCTCCACCCGCGTGGCCAGTGCCGGACCGCCCCAAAAGGCCGATGGCCAGCCCGTCACCCCGCGCAGGTAAAATCCGCGGTCCGGACCTGCCGACCCGGGTTGCGCAACTTGCAACCTGAGAACGCAGCCCCACCTGAACTCACTTCTTCTTTAGGGATTCTGGTCGCGCCGTACGCCTTCGGGCACGCGGCGCGGTCCTGCTCGCATGGCCACCAATTTCCTCACCAAATTATTCGGCAGCCGCAATGACCGGCTCCTCAAGCAATACCGCAAGACGGTGGCCCGCATCAATGCGATGGAGCCCGACTACGAAAAGCTGAGTGACGAGGCGCTACGCGCCAAGACCGCCGAGTTCAAGGAACGTGTCTCCAAAGGCGAATCGCTGGACGATCTGCTGCCAGAGGCTTTCGCCGTGGTTCGCGAAGGCTCCAAGCGCATCATGAAAATGCGCCACTTCGACGTGCAGTTGCTGGGCGGCATGGCGCTGCATTACGGCAAGATTTCGGAAATGCGCACCGGCGAAGGCAAGACGCTGACCGCCACGCTGCCGGTCTACCTGAATGCGCTGTCCGGCGACGGTGTGCACGTGGTGACGGTCAACGACTACCTCGCCAACCGCGATGCCCAGTGGATGGGGCGCCTGTACAACTTCCTGGGCCTGACCGTCGGCATCAACCTGCCGCAGGCCCCGCGCGAGGAAAAGCAGGCCGCCTACCAGGCCGACATCACCTACGGCACCAACAACGAGTACGGCTTCGACTACCTGCGCGACAACATGGTGTACGAGTCGCGCGACCGGGTGCAGCGCGGGCTGAACTTCGCCATCGTCGATGAGGTGGACTCGATCCTGATCGACGAGGCGCGCACGCCGCTCATCATCAGCGGCCAGGCCGAAGACCACACGGCGATGTACATCGCCATGAACGAGGTGGTGCCGCTGCTGGTGCGCCAAGAAGGCGAGGCCGATCCGCGCACCGGCGAGGGCGTCACCAAGCCGGGCGATTTCACGCTCGACGAAAAGACGCACCAGGTGTTCCTGACCGAGCAGGGCCATGAAACCGCCGAGCGCGTTCTTGCCAGCCGCGGCTTGATCGCCGAAGGCGCATCGCTCTACGACCCGGCCAACATCACGCTCATGCACCACCTGTATGCGGCGCTGCGGGCCAACCACCTCTACCACCGCGACCAGCACTATGTGGTGCAGGAAGGCGAGATCGTCATCGTGGACGAGTTCACCGGCCGCCTCATGTCGGGCCGCCGCTGGAGCGAAGGCCTGCACCAGGCCGTCGAGGCCAAGGAAGGCGTGGGCATCCAGGCCGAGAACCAGACGCTGGCATCCATCACGTTCCAGAACTATTTCCGGCTGTACAAGAAGTTGGCGGGCATGACCGGAACGGCCGACACCGAGGCCTATGAATTCCAGGAAATCTACGGCCTGGAAACCGTGGTGATTCCTCCGAACCGCCCGAGCAAGCGCAACGACCAGCTGGACCGCGTGTACAAGACCACGCGCGAAAAATACGAAGCGGCGATCAAGGACATCCGCGAGTGCCATGAGCGCGGCCAGCCCGTGCTGGTAGGCACCACGTCGATCGAGAACTCCGAAATCATCGACCAGTTGCTGCAAAAGGAAAACCTGCCCCACCAGGTGCTGAACGCCAAGCAGCATGCCCGCGAGGCCGACATCGTGGCCCAGGCCGGCCGTGCCGGCATGATCACGATCGCGACCAATATGGCAGGCCGCGGCACCGACATCGTGCTGGGCGGCAACATCGAGAAGGCGCTGGCCGCCATCGAGAGCGACGAGTCGCTCGACGAAGCGACCAAGGAAAGCCGCGTGGCTGAGGTGCGCGCGCAGTGGACGCGCGACCACGAGAAGATCAAGGAGCTGGGTGGCCTGCGCATCATTGCGACCGAGCGCCACGAGTCGCGCCGCATCGACAACCAGTTGCGGGGCCGCTCGGGCCGCCAGGGCGACCCTGGCTCTTCGCGGTTCTACCTGAGCCTGGACGATTCGCTGATGCGCATCTTCGCCGGCGACCGCGTGAAGGCGATCATGGACCGCCTCAAGATGCCCGATGGCGAGGCCATCGAAGCGGGCATCGTCACGCGCAGCATCGAGTCGGCGCAGCGCAAGGTCGAGGCGCGCAACTTCGATGTCCGCAAGCAGCTGCTGGAGTACGACGACGTTTCCAACGACCAGCGCAAGGTGATCTACCAGCAGCGCAACGAGATTCTGGACGCGACCGACCTGTCCGGCCTGATCGCCAACATGCAGGAAGACTGCCTGACCGATCTGGTGCGCCAGTACGTGCCGGCCGAATCGGTCGAGGAGCAGTGGGACCTGCAGGCGCTCGAGAAGTCCCTGGCCGAGGATTGGCAGATCCAGTTGCCGCTGAAGCAGGAAGTGGACAGCGCGCACGCCATCACCGACGACGAGATCCTGGAAAAGGTGCTTACCGCAGGCAAGGCCGCCTTCCAGGCCAAGCTGGAGCTGGTGGGCCAGGAGAATTTCAACCAGTTCGAACGCGCGGTGCTGCTGCAGAGCTTCGACTCCAACTGGCGCGACCACCTGGCGGCCCTCGATTACCTGCGCCAGGGCATCCACCTGCGCGGCTACGCGCAAAAGCAGCCCAAGCAGGAATACAAGCGCGAGGCGTTCGAGCTGTTCCGCCAGCTCATCGACCAGGTCAAGAACGAAGTCACCAAGATCCTGATGACGGTGCAAGTGCAGTCGCCTGCCCAGCTGGACGAGGCTGCCGAGGCCCTGGAGAGCCGTGCCGAGAAGATCGCCAACGTGACCTACACCGCCCCCACCGAAACCGGTGAGGTGGAGGTCCGCTCCGAGGCGGCCATGGCGGCCGGTGCGCTCGCGGGCGAAGTGCCCCGTGTCGGCCGCAACGACCCATGCCCTTGCGGCAGCGGCAAGAAGTACAAGAGCTGCCACGGCCGTCTGGACTGACCATGCGGCACCGCCCTGATCGCAGGGCGGGATGCCTGTGCCCCGGGCACGCAGGGATGGGGCGCGGCGGGCCGCGGCAGCGGTGGCTTCGTCTTCGGCTTGTCACGGGCCGCTGCTAGGCTGTTTCGCGTCACAGGGAGAAGGGCGCAAGGATGATCGACAAGCGGTTTTTCCCGCGGCAGGTGGTTCAGGCCACCGGCAACCGATGGGATTGGGCCCTCCTACCCCTGGTGCTGGCCGTGCTTTTCGCGCTGGCCTGGGGCGGCTCGCAGATGGCGCGGCCCTACCAAGTAGGTGACGTGCTGCCGCTGTCGCTCGACCCGTGGATGCTGCCCTACTACCTGCTGCGCACCACGCTGCGCATGTTCATCGCGCTGGGCGCCTCGCTGATATTCGCCTGCATCTTCGCGGCGCTGGCAGCCAAGTACCGCACGGCCGAGCGGGTGATGGTGCCGCTGCTGGACATCCTGCAGTCCATTCCGATCCTGGGCTTCCTGTCGATCACGGTGACCGGATTCATCGCGCTGTTCCCGGGCAACCTTTTCGGCGTCGAGTGCGCGGCCATTTTCGCCATCTTCACCTCGCAGGCCTGGAACATGGCGTTCAGCCTGTACCAGTCCATGCGCACGGTGCCGGCCGAACTCCGCGAAGCCGCCGCGGTGTTCCAGCTCTCGGGCTGGCAGCGTTTTTGGCGGCTGGAGCTTCCCTTCGCCATGCCCGGGTTGCTGTGGAACATGATGATGTCCATGTCCGGCGGCTGGTTCTTCGTGGTGGCGTCGGAGGCGATCTCCGTGTCGCACCAGGACATCAAGCTGCCGGGCGTGGGTTCGTACATCGCCCTGGCCATCGAGGCGCGGGACCTGGGGGCGATCGGCTGGGCGATCCTGGGCATGCTGGTAGGCATCGTGCTGTACGACCAGCTTTTCTTTCGTCCGCTGATCGCCTGGGCCGACAAGTTCCGGTTCGAGGAGGGCGGCAGCGAAGCCCAGCCGACGTCCTGGCTGCTGTCCTGGATGCGCCGCACTTCGCAACTCAAGCGGGTGGTGGCCTTGTGCGGGGTGCCTTTGGAATGGTCGCTCACGCGGCTGCGGCGGCGCCACGACGGCACTTCGATTCGGGCCCGGCCATCCGCCCCCCATCCCGCCCTGACGCGCGCGGGCGATGCCTTGCTGGCGGCGGCGGTGATGCTGGCGGTGATCTGGCTGGTGCGCTTCATCCACAGCGAAGTGGGCTGGCACGAGGTGGGGCATGTTTTCGTGCTGGGCACCTACACGCTGGTGCGCGTGGCCGTGCTGATCCTGCTGGCGGCGGTGGTCTGGGTGCCGGTGGGCGTGTGGATCGGCATGAATCCCCGGTGGGCGGGGCGGTTGCAGGCCGTGGCGCAGTTCCTGGCCGCCTTTCCGGCGAACCTGATGTTCCCCCTGGCCGTGGTGCTGATCGTGCGCTGGCACCTCGATCCGAACCTCTGGCTGGCACCGCTGATGGTGTTGGGCACGCAGTGGTATCTGCTGTTCAACGTGATCGCCGGCGCCTCCAACGTGCCTTCGGAGTTGCGCTATGCCGCACAGAACCTGGGACTGTCGGGCTGGCTGCGCTGGAAGCGCTATCTGCTGCCGGCGGTGTTTCCCAGCTTCGTCACCGGTGCGATCACGGCCAGCGGCGGCTCGTGGAATGCGAG
Organism: Acidovorax sp. GBBC 1281; assembly: GCF_028473645.1. Classification (NCBI taxonomy): domain Bacteria; kingdom Pseudomonadati; phylum Pseudomonadota; class Betaproteobacteria; order Burkholderiales; family Comamonadaceae; genus Acidovorax; species Acidovorax sp. GBBC 1281. The sequence continues at coordinate 4,928,184 of NZ_CP097269.1, read as the reverse complement.
CATCGTGGCCGAATACGTGACCTGGGGTGACACCACGTTGCAGGCCGATGGCCTGGGCAGCTACATCGCCCACATGACGGCGATCGGCGACTTTCCCCGCATCGCGCTGGGCATCGGCGTGATGTGCGTCTTCGTCATGGGCATGAACCATTTCGTGTGGCGGCGCCTCTACGCGATGGCCGAAAACCGCATGCACTCCTGACGCCTGGAACCGAACCCATGGAAACCTCTCCCATGTCCCCCATTGCCGAGCTGGCCCAGGTGGGCAAGTCTTTTCGCTCCAGCGACGGCACCGCGCGTTCGGTGCTGGAGGGGGTCGATCTCGTGCTGCAGGAGGGCGAGATCGTGGCGCTGCTCGGGCAGTCGGGGTCGGGCAAGTCCACGCTGCTGCGCATCCTGGCGGGCCTGGTTCCGGTGGATGCCGGCGACGTTCGCTACCGGGGCCAGCCGCTGTACGGCCCGGCGCGCGGCATCGCCATGGTGTTTCAGTCGTTCGCGCTCTTTCCGTGGCTCACGGTGCAGCAGAACGTGGAGCTGGGCCTGGAGGCCCGGGGAGTGGCTCCCGCCGAACGATCACGGCGGGCCGCCGCCGCCATCGAACTGATCGGGCTGTCCGGGTTCGAAGGCGCATTGCCGCGCGAGCTGTCAGGCGGCATGCGCCAGCGCGTGGGCATTGCGCGCGCCCTGGTGGTGGAGCCCGAGGTGCTGCTGATGGACGAGGCCTTTTCGGCCCTCGATGTGCTGACGGGCGAACGGCTGCGCGACGACATTCTGGAGCTGTGGGGCAGCGGCAGCATGCCCACGCGCGCCATGCTCATCGTTTCGCACAACATCGAGGAGGCCGTGCTCATGGCCGACCGGGTGCTGATTTTCGCCAGCAATCCGGGCCGCGTGCGGGCCGAGCTGCCGATCCAACTGCCTCGCCCGCGCCACCCCGACAGCCCCGAGGTGCGGGCCCTCATCGACGAGGTCTACGGGCTCATGACGGCACGCCAGCCGGGCGCGGGCCGCCCGGCCGCCGAGCCGTCCCGCAGGCCCCTGGCCGACCAGTTGCCGGCCGCCGATGTCGGGCGGATGGAAGGGCTGCTCGAGCGGCTGTCCGAGGCGCCCTTCGACGGCCGGGCCGACCTGCCGCGCATGGCCGAAGACGCGGAACTGGCCGATGACGAACTGCTGGTTCTGGCCCAGGCGCTGGCCCTGCTGGGGTTTGCGCAGCTGGCCGACGGTGACTTGCACCTGACCGCGCTGGGCCAGCGCTACGTGCAGGCGCCCAACACCGTGCGGCAGACCCTGTTCGGCCAGCAGCTGCTCGCGCATGTTCCGCTGGCGGCCCACATGCGGCACAGCCTGGAGCAAGACCCTGCGGGCGAGCTGCCGGAAAAGCCGTTCCTGCGCCTGCTGCACGAAAGCCTGGACGAGGCCCAGGCCGAACAGGTGCTGCGCACGGTCATCGAATGGGGCCGCTATGGCGAAGTGTTCGAATACGATTTCCACACCGGACTGATCCACTTGCCCGATGGCGATGCCCCCCAGGCCAGGCCAAAAGCCACGCCCTAGAATCGGCAGCTTTCGCCGTTGACCTTCCTTCTCCTTTCCCTTACCCGCCGAGACCCACTGCCATGCCCGTGAACCTGATTGCGCCGAATCCCGCTGACCTGCATCCCGTGCCTGGCGTGCGCCTGGGCGTGGCCATGGCTGGGGTGCGCAAGGCCAATCGCCGCGACCTCACGGTGCTGCTGATCGACGAAGGCGCGACCGTGGCCGGCGTGTTCACGCAGAACCGCTTCTGCGCGGCCCCCGTGCAGGTCTGCCGCGAGCACCTGGCGGGCGCCCAGGCCATCCGCGCCATCGTGGTCAATACCGGCAATGCCAATGCGGGCACGGGCGCCGAGGGGCTGGCGCGCGCACGGTCCACCTGCCAGGCTGCGGCCGGCTTGCTGGGTTTGTCGCCTTCGCAGGTGCTGCCGTTTTCCACCGGGGTGATCATGGAGCCGCTGCCCGTCGACCGCATCGAAGCCGGCCTGCCCGCTGCCATCGCGGACGCGCAGCCCGGCCATTGGGCGCAGGCAGCCGAAGGCATCATGACCACCGATACGCTGCCCAAGGCCTTCAGCCGGCAGGTGCAGATCGGCGGCACCACCGTGACGGTGACGGGCATCAGCAAGGGCGCGGGCATGATCCGCCCCAACATGGCCACCATGCTGGGCTTTCTGGCCACGGATGCGCGCATCGAACCCGCGCTGTTGCAGCCGTTGCTGCGCGAACTGGCCGACCGTTCGTTCAACCGGGTGACGATCGACGGCGACACCTCCACCAACGATTCGTTCGTGGCCATCGCCACCCAGCAGGCCGCGCATGCGCCCATCGTGTCGCTGGACAGCGCCGAGGGCCAGGCGCTCAAGGCCGCGATGCTGGACGTCGCGCAGAAGCTGGCACAGGCCATCGTTCGCGACGGCGAGGGCGCCACGAAGTTCATCACCGTCCGCGTCGAGGGCGGCAAGACGGCGGAAGAATGCAAGCTGGTGGCGTACGCCATCGCGCATTCGCCGCTCGTCAAGACGGCCTTCTTCGCCAGCGACCCCAATCTGGGCCGCATCCTGGCGGCGGTGGGCTATGCCGGCATCACCGATCTCGACCAGACCCTCATCGAGCTGCACCTGGACGATGTGCATGTGGTGACGAAGGGCGGACGCAACCCCAGCTACCGCGAGGAAGACGGCCAGCGCGTGATGAAGCAAAGCGAGATCACCGTGCGCGTGGGCCTGGGCCGTGGAGATGCCGCGGAAACGGTGTGGACCTGCGATTTCAGCCACGAGTACGTGACGATCAACGCCGACTACCGTTCCTGAATCCGGGCCCCCTGCAGCGCTTATGACCGCCACCTTCGAACACCTGATGCTCCGTGCGGAGCAATTGATCTCCCGCATCGAATCGGTGCTGCCCCAGACCCTGACCGCACCGGACTGGTCCCGTGCCATCGCGTGGCGCTATCGCAAGCGCAGCGGCGGCCACGGTGCGCTGGAGCCCGTGCGCCATGTGGGGGAGATGCGTCTGGACGATCTGAAGGAAATCGACGCCCAGAAAGAAAAGATCCAGCGCAACACCCAGCAGTTCGTGGAAGGCCGGCCGGCCAACAACGTGCTGCTGACGGGCGCCCGCGGGACGGGCAAGTCCTCCCTCATCAAGGCGTGCCTCAATACCTATGCACCTCAGGGGCTGCGCCTGATCGAGGTGGACAAGGCCGATCTGACGGACCTGCCCGACATCGTGGAGATCGTGGCGGATCGGCCCGAGAAATTCATCGTCTACTGCGATGACCTGAGCTTTGAAGAGGGCGAGCCGGGGTACAAGGCGCTGAAGTCGATCCTCGACGGATCGGTGGCGGCTTCCACGCCCAACGTGCTGGTGTATGCCACCAGCAACCGGCGCCACCTGCTGCCCGAGTACCACAAGGAAAACCTGTCCTATACCCACACGGAGGATGGCGAGGTGCACCCGGGCGAGGTGGTGGAGGAAAAGATCTCGCTGTCCGAACGGTTCGGCCTGTGGGTCAGCTTCTACCCTTTTAGCCAGGACGAATACCTGGCCATCGTGGCGCAGTGGTTTTCCTTCCTGGGCGTCGCGGATGCGGAGATTGCCGCAGCGCGCCCCCAGGCGCTGGTCTGGGCATTGGAGCGCGGATCGCGCAGCGGCCGGGTCGCCTACCAGTTCGCGCGGGACTATGCGGGGCGCCAGCATGGCTGATCCCGTGGCCCCTGTCGACGCCAGAACGCACACCGACGTGGCGGTCGGCATCCTGCTGCGTGCGGATGGCGCCATGCTGCTGTCCACCCGGCCCGTGGGCAAGCCTTACGCCGGGTACTGGGAGTTCCCTGGCGGCAAGCTGGAGGCCGGGGAGACCGTGGAAGAGGCCTTGCGGCGCGAGTTGATCGAGGAGCTGGGCGTTACCATCGGTGCGGCATCCGTCTGGAAGGTGACGGAGCACGACTACCCCCACGCACTGGTTCGCTTGCACTGGTGCAAGGTCTGGGAATGGCAGGGCGACTTCGAAATGCGCGAGGGCCAGACCATGGCCTGGCAGCAGTGGCCCCTGCAGGTCTCGCCCGTATTGCCGGGCGCTTATCCCGTACTGGAGTGGCTGGCCCAGGAGCGGGGAGAGACCTTTGACCCTTCCACGATCAATCAGCTATAAAAATAATAGCTAAATGCCCTAGAAACATATGCCCTGGGGGCTATTTTTCCCAGGCGCCCGGCGGAATGTGCGGAAGCCCGTCGCCCAGGTCGGGGTCTTGGGTCGGTGGTTCGGTCGGCACGCGGAATTCTTCGCTTGCCCAGGCCCCCAGGTCGATCTGCTTGCAGCGTTCGCTGCAAAACGGTCGGAACGGATTGCTGGGGCCGTAGAGGCTCTCGCCACGGCAGGCCGGGCACGTCACGTACTTGGCGTTGGAGGGGGCCGGCGAACGCGGCTGAGAACGGCTCATGGTCAACGGGCGCTCAGGCGCACAAGGTCAGTTCGAACGCGGCATCTTCGTTGGCGGCATGCAGCTTGCCGTCATCATGCTGGCGCATCAGCCGCACGGAGACGATCAGGCGGTTGCCGCTGATCTCCGGGATCAGGTCCAGGGAAGGATCGATGCGAAGGCGCAGCAGTTGGAAGGTGCGGCCCTGGGGCAGGGTCTGCTGGAACTGCCCATGGTCCGCGGCCACCTTCTGGGGCACGCCCGAATCACGCAGCAGCTTCAGGAGGACGTACAACGACTCCGCCAGGGGGGCGAGGGTGGTCGCCCAGGCTTCCAGATCCTGCTGGCGCTGCTGGGGGGCATGGTGCTGCCAGGCGTAGTAGGCCGGCAGATCGAAGCCGCAGGTTCCCCCGGGAATGCCCACCCGGCTGCGGATGCTCATCAGCCAGTCGTTTTCCGCCAGGGCCTGCCCTGCCTTGCCCGTCTGCGCATTCAACCCGGCAAAGCACCGATCGAGCTGCGCGATGATGCCGTCCAGAACCGCTTCGGAAATCGAAGGGTTGCCCCGGTAACCATCCAGCTGGTGCTTCTGCTTTTCCAGATCCTTGAGCACATCCGACTTGAGATCGGCGCGCGCCGCGACATCCATGATTTCGAAGACCGTCACCAACGCGTAGTGGTGGTCCAGGGGATGCTGGCGCGGAATCAACTCACCCAGGCGGCGAAACAGCTGCTCGAGCCGCAGGTAGGTTCTCAGTCGTTCGTTGAAGGGATATTCGTAAAGGATCACGCTGCAGGGTTCCTGGGGCACACGGCTGGCGCTGCCAGCTTCGCGCGTCCGTATATGCCGGGCATCATAGCCCGAACCGCTGGGCGATCTGAAGGACGTCAGCTCGCAACCCTTGCAGCGAGATCCCGTCGTTGTAGACCACCAGGTCCGCTGCCGCCCGCCGGATCGCGCGGGGGGCTTGAGACGCCATGATGCCTTCGATCGTCTCGCGCGCCAGGGCGCTGCGCTGCTGCACCCGGGAGATCTGGGTTTCGGCGGTGCAGTCCACCACGAGAATCTGGTCCAGCTGTTGCGCCCAGCGGGCAGATTCGACCAGCAGCGGGATGTCGAAGACGATCAGGGCCGCACCGCTTTGCACGGCGCGCGATGCGGCTTCCCGCGTTGCCTGGGCCACCAGCGGGTGGACGATGCGCTCCAGGCGCTGACGCGCCGCCGGGTCCGTGAACACGAGTTTCCGCATGCGGTCGCGATCCATCGCACCGTGCGCATCGATCAAGGCGTCGCCGAACGCGTCGCGGATGGGTTCGATGGCCGCCCCCCCTGGTGCCGTCACCTGGCGCGAAAGCCGATCGGCGTCGATGAGCGCAGCACCCTGGTCCGCCAGCATTTGGCCCACCGTGCTTTTCCCGCTGCCAATGCCGCCGGTCAACCCCAGGCGCAGAGCGGTCCGCGATCCGGTCGCCATGGGCTCAAAGCCCCAGGCTGCGCAATAGCCTCTGCAGGATCGTTTCCGGCCCGAACACCATGGCTGCGAGTCCCGAGCCGACCAGGAACGGTCCGAAAGGAACGTATCCGCCTTCGCGCAACTGGCTGGCGAATTTCATGCCGATGCCAATGAACGCTCCGATGACGGACGCAATGAGAATGATGGGCACCAGCGCCTGCCAGCCGAACCAGGCCCCGAGTGCTGCAAAGAGCTTGAAGTCGCCATGGCCCATGCCTTCCTTGCCTGTCGCGAGCTTGAAGGCCCAATACACCGTCCACAGGGACAGGTAGCCTCCCACGGCCCCCATGACCGCGCTGAACAGCGGCACGGCGGTCCACTGCATCGCGGAAGCGATGAGGCCCGCCCAGAGCAAGGGCAGCGTGATGTCATCGGGCAGCAGCGTGGTGTCCCAGTCGATGAACGCCAGAGCAATCAGCGCGGCGGCGAATCCGCACCAGGCCACTGCGGTGAGCGTCGTGCCCCAATGCCAGCCGCAAAAGAAGAAAAGGCCGCCCGTGGCCAGTTCGACCAGGGGATATCTGGGACTGATCCGCACTTTGCAGGCGGAGCATCGTCCGCGAAGCCACAGATAGCTCAGGACCGGGATGTTTTCATACCACTGCACCGCATGCCCGCAGGCAGGGCACCGCGACGCTGGCGTCCAGAGGTTGAAGGGTTCCACCGGCGCCACTGGCGCCTCCGTGGAGGCCGCATCCTTGTTCGCCATGGCGGCAAAGTCAGCGCATTCTGCAGCCCACTGCCGCTCCATCATCTTCGGCAAGCGATGGATCACGACATTCAGGAAGCTACCGATCAGCAGACCCAAAATGCCGAGTATCGAAGCGTCTCCCCAAGGTCCCAGTTCCATCAGACGACTTGGCCCAGTTTGAAGATCGGCAGATACATCGAAACCACGATGCCCCCAATGATGGTGCCCAGGAACACGATGATGATGGGCTCCATCAGGCTGGACAGCCCCGCGACCATTTCATCCACTTCGGCCTCGTAGAAGTCTGCGGCTTTGCCCAGCATGTGGTCGATGGAGCCGGATTCTTCGCCAATGGCGCACATCTGGATCACCATGGAAGGGAACACGTTGGCATTGCCCATGGCAGCCGTCAAGCTCGTCCCTGTCGAGACTTCCTGCTGAATCCGTTCCGTAGCAAGGGCATACACGGAATTGCCGGAAGCGCCGCCCACCGAATCCAAGGCTTCAACCAGGGGAACCCCTGCGGCGAACATGGTGGACAACGTCCGGGTCCAGCGAGCAACGCATGATTTATCGATCAAGGACCCGAACACCGGAAGCCGCAGCAACAGGCGGTCCATGAACATCTGTACTTTTTCGCTGCGGCGCCACGCCTGCATGAAGAAATAAAATCCGCCGCCCAATACGCCAAAAATCAGCCACCACCATTTGACGAATACCTCGCTCATGGCCATCACGAGGAGCGTAGGTGCCGGCAGTTCAGCGCCGAAGGAGGTAAATACTTCCTTGAATGCGGGGATCACAAAGATCATGATCACCGTGACCACGACGAATGCAACGATCACCACCGAAATGGGGTACATCAATGCCGATTTGATCTTCGATTTGATGGCCTCGGTCTTTTCCATGTACATGGCAAGCCGGTCCAGCAGCGCCTCCAAGATACCCGCGGCCTCGCCGGCTTCGACGAGGTTGCAATAAAGGCTGTCGAAGTACATCGGGTACTTGCGGAAGGCTGCATTCAGCGACGTCCCGGTTTCCACGTCGCTGCGAATGTCGTTGAGCAATTTCGTGACGCTGGCATTGGTATTGCCCCGGCCCACGATATCGAAGGATTGCAACAGGGGCACGCCAGCCTTCATCATGGTGGCCATCTGGCGCGTGAACAATGCGATGTCCTTGGGCTTGATCTTCTTGCCCGAACGCATGCGCCGCTTCTTGATCTTGGTAGGCAGCACACCCTGTCTGCGTAAGGTCGCCTGGACCTGGTTTTCACCTACGGCGCGCACTTCCCCGCGGACAATCTTTCCACTGCGATCCTTACCCTCCCATTCAAAGACGAAGTCCTTGATATCCCTCGATGCGGCGGTTGCCATAATGATCCTCGCGATTGGCGCTATTCGTTGGTGACGGCCAGCACCTCTTCGAGAGAGGTCAGCCCCATCTTGACTTTATAAAGGCCCGCTTCGCGCAAGGAGCGAACTCCCTCCGCCTTGGCCTGCTTGGCGATTTCCAAGGCACTTCCATCGCGCAAAATAATGCGTTGAATTTCTTCGGAAATCGGCATGACCTGATAGATGCCCAGCCGCCCCTTGTAGCCATTGTTGCAAGCGGAACAACCGACAGGACGATAGGTCACCCAGGTGCCATCGATTTCGTCTTCTTTATAGCCTGCTTCGAGCAGGGTTTCATGTGGAATATCGGCGGGTGCTTTGCAGACCGGGCACAAACGGCGAGCCAGGCGCTGGGCCGTTATCAGAATGACGCTGGACGCAATGTTGAATGGCGCAATTCCCATATTGCGCATCCGGGTGAGCGTGGTCGGAGCATCGTTGGTGTGGAGGGTGGACAGCACCAAGTGGCCCGTCTGTGCCGCCTTGATGGAAATATCCGCCGTTTCAAGGTCGCGAATTTCGCCGACCATGATGATGTCAGGATCTTGACGCAGAAACGACTTGAGGGCGGTGGCAAAGGTCAGCCCCGCTTTCTCATTGACATTCACTTGGTTGACACCAGGCAAATTGATTTCCGAGGGGTCCTCCGCGGTCGCGATGTTGACGCCTGCTTTATTCAGCAAATTCAGGCAGGTGTACAAGGAAACGGTTTTCCCTGAACCCGTTGGCCCGGTCACCAAAATCATGCCGTAAGGCCGGCCGATGGCATGCATCAGCCGTTCCTTTTCTTCCGGCTCGTAACCCAGCGCATCGATGCCCAGCTTGGCGCTGCTGGGATCCAAAATCCGGATCACGATCTTTTCGCCAAAGAGCGTTGGCAGCGTGCTCACCCGAAAGTCGATGACCCGATCCGGGCCGACTTTGAGCTTCATGCGGCCATCTTGTGGGACGCGCTTTTCCGAAATATCCAGTCGGGAAATGACCTTGATCCGGGAGGCCAGCTTGTCCTTGATGGCGATGGGGGGCGAAGCGATTTCACGCAATTCGCCATCGATCCGAAAACGCACCCGGTACTGGTGTTCGTAAGGCTCGAAATGCAAATCGGACGCACGCATGTTGAACGCGTCCAAAAGCATCTTGTGCAGGAACTTGACGATCGGCGCATCTTCAACGTCGTTGGCGCTGTCCGAGTTTTCGGGGGCTTCTTCGACCTTGACATCGTCGAATTCGAAATCTCCCCCGCCCGACAGGCTTTCCATCGACTCGCTGACCGACTTGGTATTGGCCTCGATCAGCTTGATGAGCTTGTCGTATTCCGCAATGATCCAGTCCACTCCCATCTGGGTCGTGAATTTGATCTTTTCCGCTGCCTCCTGGTCGGTAGGGTCTGCGGTGGCCACGATCAGCCGGTTGTTGCGCTTGCTCAGGGCCACAACACGATAGGCGATGCAGATCTTCGGATCCAGGAGATCTTTGGGAATTCGAAGAGGATCGATGGCTTCCAGATCCAGCAAGGGCGCACCAAATACCGCAGAAACCGTGTGCGCCAGATCGGCAGAGGAAACAGCCCCCGACCCGGTCAACTCGGCAATGAAGCTTGTTTTGCCGACTTGTGACTTGCGAAAGATATCTTCGGCTGATTTTTGACTCAGCTTGCCGGCTGACATCAATGCCCGGCCTAGACCTGGCAGGGCAATTGCGGCGCCTTCTTTGGGTGCGGTATCAACGGCCATGTAACCAGCAGAATCAATGTGGATGGAAAGGAAACCATCCTAACATCGTGCGGATGTTCGGGCCATGGGATCAACGGGATAGAGTGCGGCGAAACCACGAAGGTGTAACAACGTGGTCGGGGTGAGAGGATTCGAACCTCCGGCCTCTACGTCCCGAACGTAGCGCTCTACCAGGCTAAGCTACACCCCGATGTGTTGTTTTCAAGGCAATTACAGGCGCCGCTCCAGCAATTGCGAGGCCAATTCTAGCAAACCTTCCGTGTAGCGATTGGAGGGCAATTGCCTTGCAGCATCGATTGCCTGCTGTGCTTGGGCCGCAGCGGCAAGTCGGGTTGCTTCCAGGGCTCCGGTGCTTTTCACAATTTGCACGATGGCTGGAAGCTCTTCCACCGCGCCCGTCTGTATGGCGTTCTCTATCAGGCTCCGCTGGTCCTGGGTGCCGCGCTGCATGGCAATGATCAGGGGTAGGGTCACTTTGCCCTCCCGAAGATCATCGCCAAGATTTTTTCCCATTTCCGACGAGTCGCCGTCGTAGTCAAGCACATCGTCAATCACCTGGAAAGCAGTGCCGAGCGCCTGACCGTAATCTGCGCAGGCTTTCTCCAGATCCGGTGAACTGCGAGCCAGAATCGCTGCCAGCCGGGCACTGGCTTCGAAGAGTTTGGCCGTCTTCGACCGGATGACCTCCAGATAGCCCTGCTCGTCCAGCGATGCGTCATGGGTGTTCATGAGCTGCTGCACTTCCCCTTCGGCGATGACATTGGTGGCCTCTGAAAGAATCTGCATCACGCGCATGTCATCCGCATCGACCATCATCTGGAAGGCGCGCGAGTGCAGGAAATCGCCGACCAGCACGCTTGCCGGATTGCCGAAGTTCTCGTTGGCTGTCGGGCGCCCTCGCCGCAGCGTGGACTCATCCACCACATCATCGTGCAGCAAGGTCGCGGTATGGATGAACTCCACCACCGCTGCAAGATTGAAACGCTGAAGCCCCTTGTAGCCGAGCGCGCCGCACATCAGCAAAAGCAAGGCTGGACGCAGGCGCTTGCCACCTGCGGAAATGATGTAGCGGGCAATGTCTCCCACAAGAGAGACTGACGAATTCAGCCGGGCGGCAATGACTTTGTCCACCTCGTGCATGTCGTCGGCGATCAAGGCGAGGGTTGCTGAGGTGCTGGAGGTGGTGGTGGACAAGATGAGCGTGTGCAGCGACGAAAAATGGATTATAGGAATCGCTTCGTACCGACTCGGGTGCTCCTGGCTTGCCCACCGCAAAAGATGACGTTTCCGGTTGCTGCCTGGCCGGATGTGGTCGGCTGGCTAAAAAGGCTGCCTCATGCTATAGTCGCCGGCTCTGCGGAAATTCGTCCGCAGAACTCCATTCAAAGAGGTTCACATGTACGCGGTCATAAAAACCGGCGGCAAGCAGTATCGCGTTGCTTCCGGCGAAAAAATTAAAGTAGAACAGATTGCTGCGGACGTAGGCCAGGAAATTGTGATCGACCAGGTTCTGGCCGTCGGAAACGGCGCTGAAATCAAGGTTGGCACCCCCCTGGTGTCCTGCGCAACCGTCACGGCAACCGTCGTGGCGCACGGCAAGCACGACAAAGTGCACATCTTCAAGATGCGCCGTCGCAAGCACTATCAGAAACGCCAAGGCCATCGCCAGCAGTTCACCGAACTGCAAATCGGTGCGATCGCCGGTTAAAAGGAGCTGATGTCATGGCACAGAAAAAAGGCGGCGGCTCTACGCGAAACGGGCGCGATTCCAAGCCCAAGATGCTCGGTGTGAAGGCTTTCGGCGGCGAATTGATCAGCGCGGGCTCGATCATCGTTCGCCAACGCGGTACGCGTTTCCACCCCGGCACGAATGTCGGTGTGGGCAAGGACCACACGCTGTTCGCCCTGGTTGATGGCCACGTGTCCTTCGGCACCAAGGGCGCACTGTCCAAGCACACCGTCAATGTGACGCCGGCCTGACGCCTGCCACTTGATGCTTTCGAAGCCCCGACCTGTCGGGGCTTTGTCGTTTTGGAAGTGTTGGCTGCCGGATGAATCGGCACGGCGTCGCTTTCCGAACCCTGTTTTGTAAACTGGATCCCCATGAAGTTCGTCGACGAAGCCTTTATCGACATTGCTGCCGGCGACGGCGGCAATGGTTGTGTGTCGTTCCGGCACGAAAAATACAAGGAGTTCGGCGGTCCCAATGGGGGCGACGGCGGCCGGGGCGGGCATGTCTTTGCCGTGGCCGATCCGAATCTGAATACGCTGGTGGATTTCCGCTATTCCCGCCGCCACGAGGCCAAGCGCGGTGAGCACGGTATGGGCTCCGACATGTTCGGCGCCGCTGGCGATGACATCACGTTGAAGATGCCGGTGGGCACCATCATCACCGATGCCGAGACGGGTGAAGTGCTGTATGAACTGTTGGTGCCGGGCGAGGTGATCACCATCGCCAAGGGTGGCGATGGCGGTTTTGGCAACATGCGGTTCAAAAGTGCCATCAACCGTGCGCCGCGCCAGAAAACACCAGGATGGCCTGGCGAGAAGAAAAATCTCAAGCTGGAGTTGAAGGTGCTTGCCGATGTCGGCCTGCTGGGCATGCCCAATGCCGGCAAATCCACCTTGATCGCCGCCATTTCCAATGCGCGGCCCAAGATCGCCGACTACCCCTTCACGACGTTGCACCCCAATCTGGGCGTGGTTCGGGTGGGGCCGGAGCAGAGCTTCGTCGTTGCCGACATTCCTGGGTTGATCGAAGGCGCTTCCGAAGGGGCTGGGCTCGGGCACCAGTTCTTGCGCCACCTCCAGCGCACGCGTTTGCTGTTGCACGTGATCGATCTGGCGCCTTTCGATGACGCTGTCGATCCTGTCGCGCAAGCCAAGGCCATCGTGGGCGAGCTCAAGAAGTACGACGCGGGTCTCTATGACAAGCCGCGCTGGCTGGTGCTCAACAAGCTGGACATGGTTCCCAAGGAAGAGCGTGAAGCGCGCGTTCGGGATTTCGTGAAGCGGTTCAAGTGGAAGGGGCCTGTTTTCGAGATTTCAGCCTTGACGCGCGAGGGCTGCGAGCCGTTGATCCATGCCATTTACCGGCATGTGCAGGTTCAGCAGAAGGCCGAACAGACGCCGGAAGAGGTGGATCCACGTTTCGTGGGCGATCGGCCCGAGTGATCCGTCTGCTTCGCCATTCCTGCTACTTATTCAATAGCGTTCATCGCTTGGCCATCCAGCGCTGACGCCAATACTGTCCATATGGTTTCCAGCATATTGCGCGACGCGCGCCGCATTGTCGTCAAAGTAGGGTCGAGCCTTGTGACCAACGAGGGCCGTGGCCTGGATGAGGCTGCCATCGGCGAATGGAGTCGCCAGCTGGCGGCGCTGGCGCGCGGTGAATCGGGTGGGCGGCGCGAGGTGGTCATGGTGTCCAGCGGGGCGATTGCGGAGGGTATGAAGCGTCTGGGTTGGGCAACGCGCCCGCATGAGATCCACGAGCTTCAGGCGGCTGCGGCGGTCGGCCAGATGGGGCTGGCGCAGATGTACGAGACCAAGTTGAGGGAACAAGGGCTGGGTAGTGCGCAAGTGCTCCTCACGCATGCCGATCTGGCGGATCGGGAGCGGTATTTGAATGCCCGGTCCACGTTGCTCACCCTGCTGCGCCTGGGCGTGGTGCCTGTGATCAACGAGAACGATACCGTGGTCACGGATGAGATCAAGTTCGGCGACAACGATACGCTCGGTGCGTTGGTGGCCAATCTGGTGGAGGCCGATGCCTTGATCATCCTGACGGATCAAAAGGGGCTTTACACGGCAGATCCACGGCGCAATCCGGACGCACAGTTCGTGCATGAAGCCCAGGCGGGCGATCTCGCCCTGGAGGCGATGGCGGGGGGCGTGGGCTCCAGCATCGGCCGGGGCGGCATGATCACGAAGATCATTGCCGCCAAGCGGGCCGCGGGTTCAGGCGCCTCCACCGTGATCGCGTGGGGCCGCGAGACCGATGTGCTCGTTCGCCTGACCCAGGGCGAAGCCATCGGAACGCTGCTGGTCGCGCAAACGCAGAAAAAGCAGGCGCGCAAGCAATGGATGGCGGACCATCTGCAACTCCGTGGCGCCGTGACCGTGGACATGGGGGCGGCGGTCAAGCTGCGAACCGAGGGAAAAAGCCTTCTGCCGATCGGCATGACCGCCGTGGAGGGGGATTTTTCTCGCGGTGACGTCATCGCCGTGCGTGATGAGACCGGGGCGGAAGTGGCGCGGGGGCTTGCCAACTACGCCAGTGCGGAGGCGCGATTGCTATGCCGCAAGCCCTCGGCGGAATTCGAACGGTTGTTGGGGTATGTCGCCGAGCCGGAGATGGTGCACCGGGACAACATGGTGCTGGCAAACGCCTGACGCACAGTCATGGCCTTGCGGGCTGCCTTTTCCTTGAGAAGAAGGCGGCGGCGCGTCAAACCAATTTGGGCAGGAACTGCGAAGGCGACAGAGGAATGCCAGCTCCCTGTTCCGAAGGGGGCGAGGTGGCTTTGCTCTTTTGAGGGTCGGGGTCGAAGCTGGCACCCGGGGGCATTTCCATGCCAGGACTGACCAGCAGGGAGCCTGCCCGGTGCATGGGCATGCCGCTGGGCAATCCTTCGCCTTCACGGGAGCGCATGCCGCTGCGCAGATAGCGATTGCGTTGCTCGTGGCGCGGCAGAAAGCGTGCCAGCTCGGTGAGCGCCATTTCATACACGCCGCGCTTGAACTCCACCACCACATCGAGCGGCACCCAGTAATCATTCCAACGCCAGGCGTCGAACTCGGGGTGGTTGGTGGCGCGCAGATTCAGGTCCCAGTCATGGCCCAGCAGCTGCAGCAGATACCAGATTTGCTTCTGGCCCTTGTAGTGTCCGCGCGCATCGCGGCGGATGTACCGGTCAGGCACCTCATAGCGCAACCAGTCCCTGGTGCGGGCAACCACGCGCACATGGCCCGGCTGCAATCCCACTTCTTCGTGCAGTTCGCGGTACATTGCCTGTTCGGGAGTTTCCCCCCTGTCGATGCCGCCCTGCGGGAACTGCCAGCTGTGGGTGCGGATCCGCTTGCCCCAGAACACCTGGTTTTTCTGGTTGAGCAGGATGATGCCGACGTTCGGCCGAAAGCCGTCCCGGTCAAGCATAATCTAACCCCAATTTTTTAAACTGTGACCATTATGCACGGCGCCTTGTGCGCAGCAAGCAGACCGGGCGCAATTGCATGAAATCCCCCCAATGAAAGCGTCCCAATTCTTCGTCTCCACCCTCAAGGAAGCTCCGGCCGATGCGGAAGTGGTCAGCCACAAGCTCATGACGCGGGCGGGCCTCATCAAGAAGCTGGGGGCGGGCATCTACAACTACATGCCCATGGGACTGCGCGTGATCCGCAAGGTGGAAGCCATCGTGCGGGAAGAGATGAACCGGGCCGGCGCCGTCGAGGTCGCCATGCCCGTGGTGCAGCCGGCGGAGTTCTGGCAGGAGACAGGCCGCTTCGACAAGATGGGCCCGGAACTGCTGCGCATCCAGGACCGGCACGGGCGCGATTTCGTGATCCAGCCCACGAGCGAAGAAGTGGTCACTGACATCGCCCGCCAGGAACTGCGCAGCTACAAGCAACTGCCCAAGAACCTGTACCAGATCCAGACCAAGTTCCGCGACGAGCGCCGCCCGCGTTTCGGGCTGATGCGGGGCCGCGAGTTCATCATGAAGGACGCCTACTCCTTCGACCGCGACCAGGATGCCGCCAAGGCCAGCTACCAGGTGATGGCCCAGGCGTACCGCCGGATCTTCGACCGCTTCGGCCTGACCTACCGGGCCGTGGCCGCGGACAGCGGCGCGATCGGCGGCGACCTGAGCGAAGAATTCCAGGTCATCGCCGCCACGGGCGAGGATGCGATCGTCTACTGCCCCCAGAGCGATTACGCCGCGAACATGGAAAAGGCCGAGGCGCTGGCCCCCGCAGGCCCGCGGCCAGCGGCAGCCCAGGCCCTGGCCAAGACGCCCACGCCGGGCAAGAGCACCTGCGCGGATGTGGCGCAACTGCTGGGCGTGGCGTTGCAGACCACCGTGAAGTCCCTGGTGCTCGCCACCGACGAGGCCGGCGAGATCGTCAAGACGCAGGTCTGGTTGCTTCTGCTGCGCGGCGACCACGACATGAACGAGATCAAGGTGTCCAAGGTGCCGGGCCTGGCGGGTTTCCGTTTCGCCACCGTGGGCGAAATCGAAGACCACTTCGGCTGCAAGCCGGGCTACCTGGGCCCGCTGCAGTTGCAAAAGCCGGTGAAGCTGGTGGTGGACCGCGAAGTGGCCGTGATGGCCGACTGGATCTGCGGTGCCAACGCGATCGACTTCCACATGACGGGCGTGAACTGGGGACGCGATCTGCCGGAGCCCGAGGTGGTGGCCGACCTGCGCAACGTCGTGACGGGTGACCGCTCGCCGGACGGCCAGGGTGAACTCGCCATCGAGCGCGGCATCGAAGTCGGCCATGTGTTCTACCTCGGGACCAAGTACAGCAAAGCCATGAACGCCACCTTCCTGGGCGAGGATGGCAAGCCCGCATTTTTCGAGATGGGCTGCTACGGCATCGGCATCACCCGTCTGCCGGCCGCCGCCATCGAACAGAACCACGACGACCGCGGCATCATCTGGCCCGACGCCATCGCCCCCTTCACGGTGGTGGTGTGCCCGATCGGCATGGACCGCAGCGCAGAGGTCAAGGCCGCGGCCGAACAGCTCTACGGTGATCTGCTGGCGGCCGGCGTGGACGTGCTGCTGGACGACCGCGGCGAGCGCCCGGGCGCGATGTTCGCCGACTGGGAGCTGATCGGCGTGCCGCACCGCGTGGTGATCTCCGACCGTGGGCTCAAGGAAGGCCAGCTCGAATACCAGCACCGCCGCGACACCGCCGCGACCAAGGTCGCCACGGCCGACATCCTGGCGCACATCAAGGGTCGGCTGACACCATGAGCGCGATGAAAGGCGAGGCCGGGGCGGTTTCGCGCCGGGCCTGTCTGGTGTCCCTGTCCGCCGGGCCGGCGGCCTGGCTGGCGGCCCCCCAGGCCGCCCATGCCGGGGGGCAACTGGAAGAACCCCTGATCGATTCCGTGCGCACTGCCTTGAGTTCCGCGGTGCTCAACCAGGCGCCGCCCGAACCCCAGTTCGGCACGACGGAAGCGCGGCTGCTGTACCTGCGGTGGCTGGGCACCATGAGCGACCGGCTGCGCCGCCGCAAGCCGGATTGGGAGGTGCGCCGGGATTTCCTGCAGACCGTCTGGTACGAGTCCAAGCGGGCAGGGCTCGATGTATCGCTGGTGCTCGGCCTGGTGCAGGTCGAAAGCGCGTTCCGCAAGTTCGCCGTGTCCAGCGTGGGCGCGCGGGGCTACATGCAGGTGATGCCGTTCTGGACGCGGGTGATCGGCGACGGCGATCCGGGCAAGCTGTTTCACATGCAGACCAACCTGCGTTTCGGCTGCGTGATCCTGCGCCACTACCTCGATCGGGAGCGTGGCGATCTGTTCATGACGCTGGGCCGCTACAACGGTAGCCGCGGCCGGCCGCAGTACCCCGACGCGGTGTTCGCTGCGCAGCGCAACTGGGTGTTCCAGGACCGCATCACCACCGCAGCCGAGGGCCTCGCACCGGCCGGTGGGTAGCCCGGTCGGGCTTAAGTCGTTGCTGCCGCCGCGCCCTCAGATGGCGCTGGCCGCGGCGATGGGCACGCCGTTCGCATCCTGCAGCCGCGACACCATGATTTGGTCGATGCGGTAGCTGTCCACGTCCAGCACCTCGAACTTGTAGCCGCCCCAGTTCACGCTGTCGGTGCGCCGGGGCACGCGGCGCAGCATCACCATGAGGAAGCCGGCCAGCGTTTCGTACTCTTCGGCGTGGGGCAGTTCGTCCAGGTTCAGTGCGCGCAGCACGTCTTCGACCGGGGTCACGCCGTCGATGAGCCAGGAGTTCTCGTCGCGGCGCACGATCTGCTCCTCGTCCGCCGGGCCCATGACGAGGTCGCCCATCACGGTGCTCATCACGTCGTTCAGGGTGACGACTCCCACCACCAGGCTGTATTCGTTCACGATGACCGCAAAGTCTTCGTGCACTTGGCGAAACTGCTCCAGCACTTCGGACAGGGACAGCCGGTCCGGCACGATGAGCACCTTGCGCACCAGGCCTTCGTCGGCCAGCGAGATGGGCTGGTTGTTCAGCACGCGCTGGAAGAGGTCCTTGGCGTCCACGTAGCCGACCACGTGGTCGATGTCGCCGTCGCACACGGGATAGGTCGAGAAGGGCTCTTCCGCGATGCGCGCACGGATCACGGTGTCGGGGTCGTCGCGCAGGAAGTACGCGATGCGGTCGCGCTGCGACATGGCGCTGCCGACGGTGCGCGTGTCCAGCTCGAACACGTTCTCGATCACCTGCTGCTCCCGCGCGGCCAGCACGCCGGCGCGGGCACCGGCTTCCATCATGGCCAGGATGTCGTCGGAGGTCACCCGGTCGTCCCGCAGCGATGACAGCCCCAGCATGCGGAACAGCAGGTCCGCGCTTCGGCTGTAGAGCCAGACCACGGGCCGCAGCACGGTCATCAGCAGCTTCATCGGCGCCGACACGCGCAGGGCCAGGCGTTCGGGATTGGCCATGCCCAGCCGCTTGGGAAACAGGTCGGCCAGCAGGATGAACAGCGAGGTGATGATGGTGAACGACGCCAGGAAGCCCGCGGTCTCCGCCCGGGCGTTGCTCAGCCAGTAGGCGAACAGTTCGGTGAAATGGGGGCTGAGCGCGCCTTCGCCCACGATGCCACCCAGGATGGCGACGGCGTTCTGGCCGACCTGCACCACGGTGAAATAGTCGCCGGGCTGCTCCTGCATGCGCATGACGCGGTCGGCGCGGGTGTCGCCTTCGTCGGCCATCTGGCGCAGGCGCAGGCGGCGTGAAGCCGCCAGGGAGATTTCCGCGATGGAGAAGAACGCGCTGGCCACGATGAGGAGGCCGATAACGAAGAGACTTTGGGACAGGGTCATGGGACGGCAGGCGCCGCCATGATCGTGCTGTGCGCCAGCGTGCCGAGTGTAGCCGCCCTGCCGCGCGCCTTCGCGCGCCCGCACGCAGGGAATGCGAGCGGGCCGCGAGGGCGGTGGGGGCTAGCTCACTGCAGGAAGCCGATGCGCGATTTGCCGCCTGCGCTGCGCGGCAGGTCGCCCACTTCGACCGCGCTGCGGTGCTGCAGGCGTGCGTTGCCGAAGCCCGTCATCAGGGCGCGGCGCATTTCGCGCGGGGGCATCTGCGCGAGCAGGTCCAGCACGTCGGACTGCGGCTCGGGGTCGAGCATGCGGCCCCAGTCGTGGCCGTTGCGGATGCCCTGGTAGAGGTTGCGCGCGATGGCGCGGGCCTGCTCCGGCGTGGGCGCCTGCACCTCGAACACGTTCATGCGGTTGAGGATGGGGTCGGGAATGCCGCGCTCGTCGTTGGCGGTGGTGATCCAGATGACCTGGCTCGCGTCGATGGCGACCTCGGCGAACTCGTCGGTGAAGCTCTGCGCCGTGTCGTGCTCCAGCAGGCCATACAGCGCGCCCAGCGGGTCGTACTGCGCGTCGCTCGCGGCCTTGTCGATCTCGTCCACGACGATGACGGGGTTGGCGTATTCGCCCTCCACCAGCGCCTCGAACACCTTGCCGGGCCGCGCGCCCTTCCACTGCGAGGACGAGCCCGACAGCAGCCAGCCAGCGGTCATCGAGCTCATGGGCACGAGGTTCATGCCGGTGCCCAGCAGCTCGGCCAGGTGCCGCGCGAAGTGGGTCTTGCCGATGCCAGGAGGGCCCAGCAGCAGCATCGGCGTGACTTCGAGCCCGTCGCGGCTGTCCTGCGCCAGGGCCACGTGGCGCTTCACATCGTCGAGGACTTCGGTGAAGTTGGGTAATTGGTCGTAGAGATGGGCCATGTCCGGCACGCCGGAAGGCTTGACCTGGAAGCGTTCGGGCCCGCGTTCCAGCATGCGTTCGTACACCGCGCGCAGATTTTCGTATTCGCGCTGGCTGCCGCCGTCCTGCAGCCGCGTGAGCTTGCGCTCGACGTCGCAGGGGTGGAACACGTTGCGCAACTGGGCCACCGGCAGGCTCAGGGCCGGCGTTTGCGGAACAAGGCTGTGTGTCGTCATGGCGCGCTCCTGTGTGAGGAAGTCACGCACCCATTCAAGCACACAACATGCCCGGTCTCAACGGCGGAAAAACCCCGTCAACCCGCCCCTGTTGTTCCCATGCAAAAGGCCGCCCGGGGGCGGCCTTCGGTCGATGCAGCCGCCGGGGCTGCCGGCGTCACTCGCCCTGCGTGCCCAGCACCTGCTTGAGTTCGCCCGACTCGTACATCTCCATCATGATGTCCGAGCCGCCGATGAATTCGCCCTTGACGTAGAGCTGCGGGATGGTGGGCCAGCTGCTGTATTCCTTGATGCCCTGGCGGATCTCCGGGTCGTCCAGCACGTTCACCGTGGCCACGCTCTTGGGGTCCACGCCGCAGGCCTTCAGGAGCTGGATCGCGCGGCCCGAGAAGCCGCACATCGGAAAACTCGCGCTGCCCTTCATGAACAGCAGGATGTCGTTGGATTTGACGAGGGCGTCGATGCGTTGCTGGGTGTCGCTCATGGGTTGCTCCTGAAAGTGGCCGTGGATCGGCGGCAAGGCGTGATTATTTCACTGTCAGTCAAGGCTTTGGGGCGCTGCGGTCATCCGCGGGCGCTCTGAATCGGCAGCGTTACCGCTCAAGTGGGGACGGAACAAGGCTTTCCAATGCTGCAGAGGCGCTCATCCCGCGACCGGCCGGCGGCCGCCGGTACAGCGGGCATGGCCTGCCAGATCGGTTCGGCTTTGCACCTCGGCGAAGCCAGCCCTGCCCAGCAGCGCCCGCACGGCCCCGGCTTGGTCCCAGCCGTGCTCCAGCAGCAGCCAGCCGCCCGGCACCAAATGGGGCAGGGCTTGCCCCGCAATGGTGCGAAGGTCGTCCAGCCCGTCCGCGCCGCTGGCCAGGGCGTTCAGGGGCTCGTGCGTGAGCGCGGCCAAGTGCGGATCGTCCGCCGCGATGTAGGGGGGATTGGAGACGATGGCATCGAACACCGCGCCTTCCCCCAGGCCGGAAAGCCAGTCGCCCATCACGAAGCGCACGGGCAGGCCCAGCCGCTCGGCATTGGCGCGGGCCACGTCCAGCGCGGCGGGGCTGGCATCGACCGCCAGCACCTGCGCGTCGGGCCGCTGGTGCTGCAATGCGAGGGCGATGGCGCCGCTGCCGGTGCCCAGGTCGGCCACGCGCGGGGCGGCGATGGGCTGGAGCACCTGCAGCGCCCAGTCCACCAGGGTTTCGGTGTCCGGTCGCGGGTCCAGCACGCGGGCATCGACCTGCAGCGCCAGGCCGTAGAACTCCTTGCGGCCCGTCAGGTAGGCCACTGGCTGGCCGGCCGCGCGGCGCCGGCACAGCGCCAGGAAGGCGTCCATCGCCGGCGGGGGCACGGCGTCGGTGTCGTGCGCCAGCAGCCAGGCGCGGCCGGCCTCGGGGCGGCCGAGCGCGTGCAGCAGCAGCAGCTGGGCGTCGATGCGTGCCAGCCCCAGGGTGTGGGCCTGGCCCAGCGCCTGGGCCAGGGTCGGCGAGGCGTTTGCTATTGAATTTATAGCATCCAAGGCAATGAATCCTTCGGCATCGGGGCGATGGGGCTGCAAACCGATCAGGCCGTGGTTTCCAGCTCGGCCAGTTGCTCGGCCTCGCGCGCGTGGCGCAGGGCGTCCAGCACGTCGGCGAGGTCGCCTTCCATGATGGCCAGCAGCTTGTAGAGCGTGAGGTTGATGCGGTGGTCGGTCAGGCGCCCCTGCGGGAAGTTGTAGGTGCGGATGCGGTCGCTGCGGTCGCCCGAGCCGATCAGGCCCTTGCGCAGGGCAGCCTCCTTGGCGGCGCGCTCGCTGCGTTCCTTTTCCTGGATGCGCGCCTGCAGCACCTGCAGGGCCTTGGCCTTGTTGCTGTGCTGGCTGCGCCCGTCCTGGCATTCGGCCACGATGCCGGTGGGCAGGTGGACCACGCGCACGGCCGAGTCCGTCTTGTTGATGTGCTGGCCGCCGGCGCCGCTGGCGCGGAAGGTGTCGATGCGCAGGTCGGCGGGGTTCAGGGTGATGGCCTGGTGCTCGTCGGGCTCGGGCATCACGGCCACGGTGCAGGCGCTGGTGTGGATGCGGCCCTGCGTTTCGGTGGCGGGCACGCGCTGCACGCGGTGGCCGCCGGATTCGAAGCGCAGCGCGCCGTAGGCGCCGGACCCGGAGGGGCCGTCACCAGCCCCGGCCTCCACGCGCAGCACCACTTCCTTGTAGCCGCCGATCTCGTTCTCGTTGGCGCTCAGGATCTCGATCTTCCAGCCCACGTTGGCGGCATAGCGGGTGTACATGCGCGCCAGGTCGCCCGCGAACAGGGCCGACTCGTCGCCGCCCGTGCCCGCGCGGATTTCGAGGAAGGCATTGCGGGCGTCGTCGGGGTCCTTGGGCAGCAGCAGGCGCTGCAGCTCTTCTTCCAGCTGCGCCAGCTCGGCTTCGGCGGCGGCGATCTCCTCCTGCGCCATCTCGGCCATGTCGGGGTCGGCTAGCATCTCGCGGGCGCCGGCCAGGTCGGCCTCGCGCTGCTGGTGGCGCGCGTAGCGGCCGGCGATCTGCGTGACCTCGGCGTGCTCGCGGGAGATGGTGCGGTACTGCGCCATGTCGGACATGATGTCCTCGCGCGAGAGCAGGAAGTCGAGCTCTTCAAGGCGCTGCGCATAGCGCTCGAGCTGGGTTCTGAGAAAGGGCTTCATCGTCGGGGGAAAGAAATTGCTACGATTTTTGTAGCTGATAGCGCTAGTGGAATCTGCGCTGGGGGCGTTTTTGGCCTGATGGCAGGCCGCGCAGCCGCGTCGCTACAGGCCGGTCTTGCTTTGCGAGCGCAGGAACAGGCGCGAGACGGTCTGCGCCGTCTGGGCACGGGTCTCGGCGTCGCCGGCCCGCAGTTCGGCCAGGGTGCCGTGCAGCATCTTCTGCGTGAGGCCGCGCGACAGGGCCTCCAGCACCGCGTCCATGTCCTCGCCCTTGGCCAGCAGCTTCTTGGCGCGGGCGATCTCCAGCGCGCGCCACTCGTCGGTCTGGGCGTTGAGCTGCTGGATCAGCGGCACCACGCCGCCGGTGGGGCTGCGCTGGTCCATCCAGTGCATGAAGCTCTGCACGCCCGCGTCGATGATGGCCTCGGCCTGGGCCACGGCGGCCTGGCGGTGGGCCTGGGCGGTCTGCACCACGCCGGCCAGGTCGTCCACGGTGTAGAGGTAGATGTCCTCCAGCGCCTTGACCTCGGGCTCGATGTCGCGCGGCACGGCCAGGTCGACCATGAACATGGGGCGGTGGCGCCGCTTCTTGAGAGCCCGCTCCACGGCACCCAGGCCGATGATGGGCAGGCTGCTGGCGGTGCAGCTCACCACGGCGTCGAACTCGTGCAGGCGGTCGGGCAGGTCGGCCAGGCGCATGACCTCGCCGCCGAAGCGCGTGGCGAGCTTTTCACCGCGCTCCAGCGTGCGGTTGGCCACGGCGATGGCCTTGGGGTTCTTGGCCGCGAAGTGGGTGGCGGCCAGCTCGATCATCTCGCCCGCGCCGACGAACAGCACGCGGATCTCGGACAGGTCCTCGAACAGCTGGCCGGCCAGCCGCACGGCCGCGGCCGCCATGCTGATGCTGTGGGCGCCGATCTCGGTGCTGGTGCGCACTTCCTTGGCGACGGCGAAGCTGCGCTGGAAGAGCTGGTTGAGCGTGGTGCCCAGCGCGCCGGCGGTTTCGGCGGCGCGCACGGCGTCCTTCATCTGGCCGAGGATCTGCGCCTCGCCCAGCACCATGGAATCGAGCCCGCTGGCCACGCGGAAGGCATGGCGGGCCACCAGGCCGTCTTCCAGCGCGTAGGAGTGCGAGCGCAGCAGCGCGGGGCTGACGCCGCCGCTCTGGGCGAGCCAGCCCAGCGTGTGGTCCAGCGCGGATTCATTGCCGGCGCAGTAGATTTCGGTGCGGTTGCAGGTGGAGATGATGGCCGTCTCGACGCTGGGATGGCGGCTGGCGCCGCCCAGGGACTGGCGCAAACCCTGCAGCGTGGGCGCGATCTGATCGAGCGCGAACGCAAAACGACCGCGCAGATCGAGCGGCGCGGTCGTGTGGTTGATGCCAAGGGCCCAGACTGCCATAAGCGGCGATTATAAAATTGCCGGCCCGATGCAGGGGGCTATGCCTGTAATAGTCTTGATCTGGGTCATGTCCATGGATGCTTTGTCCGCCGTCAACCATCTGCTGAATTTCGTGCTGCCCGCATTTGCCGTGGCGCTGCTGCTGGTCGCCGGCTGCAAGGTCTTCCTGCGAAAGCGGGCGGCCACGCGCGGAACGCTGGCCCAACTGGGCGTGCTGTTCGGGGTGGGCTGCCTCGTCCTCGCGGCCGGTCTGGCGTGGTGGGGGCGCGACGGAAAGATGCTCACCTACGCGGCGCTGGCGGTGGGCTGCGCGACCGCGCAGTGGGTGCTGCTGCGCGGCTGGCGCTGAGAAAGACGCGCCCGGAAGGCCCGGGCCCTCAGCCCAGCTTGTGCCGGGTCTGCAGCAGGCCCACGCCCAGCGCCATGAAAGTGCCGCCCACGATGCGGTTGAACAGCTTGGCGCGCGCCACCACGTGGCCCTTCACCAGCGAGATCAGCACCACGTAGAAGGCGTGCGAGATCAACGCGCAGACGGCGAACGTCGTGGTCAGCAGCAGATACTGCGTGAACAGCGGCTCGCCGGGCACGATGAACTGCGGGAACAGGGCCGAGAAGAACAGGATGGCCTTGGGGTTGGTCAGCGACACGCCCAGCCCCTGCGCCACCAGCTGCCAGTTCTTGCGCTCGCGCCGCTGGGCGGGCGCCAGGCCGGCATCGCTGGCGATCAGCGCGTCCTGGCTGCGCCAGCGCTTGATGCCCAGCCAGATCAGGTACAGCGCGCCGACGACCTTCATCACCAGGAACGCGTTCGCCGACAGGCTGAGGATGGTGCCCATGCCGACCATCGCGAGGCCCGAGACGGCGAAGATGCCGGCCGAGCTGCCGAGCGAGCTGAACGCCGTGCGCCGCGCCCCGACATCCACCGAGTTCGACACCGCCAGCAGCACGGCCGGGCCGGGCGTGAAGCACATCAGCAGCGAAACGCCGCAGAAAACGAGCCAGTGGGCGAGGGTCATGGTGAGGGGCTTTCAGAGGCGGCGGACAAGCGGGTATTTTCGCCGAGCAGGGCCTGCCGTGAAGGGGGCTTTTGCGGGTAAGACCCCGTGCCGGGCGATGCAGGCCGGCCCTAAGCTGCGGCTGATCCCATCCAGACACAAAAGAAGGAGACTTTCGCATGCGCCTGCGCACCTGCCTGGCGGCCGCCACCCTGGCCTGCCTGTCCGTGGCCGCCCTGGCCCAGGGCTTTCCCTCCCGCCCCATCCGCATCGTGATCGGCTTTCCAGCGGGCGGGCCGCTGGACCAGCATGCCCGCCTGCTCACCGACAAGCTGCAGGCCGTGCTCGGCCAGCCCGTGGTGGTGGACTACAAGTCGGGCGCGGGCGGCACCGTCGGCGCGCAGGACGTGATGAAGGCGCCGCCCGACGGCCACACGCTGATGCTGGCCAACACCGGCGTGATGGTGATCAACCCGGCGCTGTACAGCCGGCTGCCCTACCAGACGCTCAAGGATTTCACGCCCGTCGCGCGCACCGCCATGCAGCCGCTCGCGCTGCTGGTCAACCCGAAGCTGCCGGCGAAGACGCTGCCCGAATTCATCCAGTACGCACGGGCCAAGCCGGGCCAGGTGAACTTCGGCTCAGCGGGCAACGGCGGCATCAGCCACCTGGTGCCGGAGATGTTCAAGACGGCCACGGGCCTGTTCATGGTGCACATCCCTTACCGCGGCAGCGCCCCGGCCTTCACCGACCTGATGGCGGGCCAGGTGCAGTTCATGGCCGAGAGCATTCCGCAGGCGGCCGCGTACCACAAGCAGGGCAAGGTGCGCGCCCTGGCCGTGACCAGCCGGCAGCGCAACCCGGCGCTGCCGGACGTGCCCACGGCGATCGAGAGCGGGCTCAAGGGCTTCGAGGTGGTGGGCTTCTACGGGTTTCTCGCGCCGGCCGGCACGCCCAAGGACGTGGTCGCCAAGCTGAGCGATGCGTTCGGCCAGGTGCTGCAGTCGCCCGAGGTGCGCGAGCGCATGGTGTCGCAGGGCGCCGATCCGGCCTTCCTGGGAGCGGACGCCTTCGCGGCCTTCCTCGCGACCGAAATGCCACGCTGGGCCACCGCCGTGGCCCAGTCGGGCGCGAAGCTGGATTGAGGCATTCG
This sequence comes from Acidovorax sp. GBBC 1281, assembly GCF_028473645.1. Lineage (NCBI taxonomy): Bacteria > Pseudomonadati > Pseudomonadota > Betaproteobacteria > Burkholderiales > Comamonadaceae > Acidovorax > Acidovorax sp. GBBC 1281. Next base: position 4,902,015 of record NZ_CP097269.1, on the reverse strand, counting down.
AGCCCAATCGGCCTCCAGCGCATGTTCCACTAGGGCATTGTGCTATTGAATTTATAGCTGATCGTTGCGGCCAGTGTGAGCGTGCCCCGGTCAGACCACCGTCGTACCCGGGCCGTTGCCGCCCTGGGGCTGCGGCACCGCCACGGTGGGCGAGGTCGGCGTGGGGTGGGTGAGCGACGTGGTCGCCGGCGGCGACAGCGCCAGGCCCGCGCTGCGCAGGTTGTCCAGGATGGTGAACAGCAGGTCGCTGCGCACGCCGCCCGAGTTGCGCGGATTGCTCACGTAGCCGATGGCCAGGAAGGTGAGCGTGCCGTTCAGGATGCCTTCGAGCTGCACGATGGGTTCGGGGTCTTCCATGATCCCTTCGTGGGCGTGGAAGGCCTGCAGGATCACCTCGCGCATGCGCTGCGCATCGGTGTCCAGCGGCGCGGGCAGGCGCAGCAGCACGCGGCCCGGCGCGCCGGTCAGCGTCATGTTGCGCACGGTCTTGGTGATGAACTCCGAGTTGGGCACGATCACGGTGGACCGGTCGCCCAGCTGGATCTCGGTGGCGCGCACGTTCACGCGGCGCACGTCGCCCTCGGTATCGCCCAGCACCACCCAGTCGCCCACCTTCACCGGCCGCTCGGCCAGCAGGATCAGGCCCGAGATGAAGTTCTGCACGATGGCCTGCAGCCCGAAGCCGATCCCCACCGACAGCGCGCTGGCCACCCAGGCGATGCGCTCCACGCTGATGCCCAGCGCCGCGAGCGCCGCGGCCACCACCAGCACGCCGCCCACGTAGCCCAGCAGCGAGACGATGGAGCTGCGCATGCCGGGCTCGAGCGACGTGTTGGGAAAGTAGCGGTCGCTCAGCCAGCGCTTGAGCACGCGGATGGCCACGAACCCCGCCGCCACCACGGCCAGCGCGGTGAGCAGGGCCTGGGGCGCGAGCGCGAAGTTGCCCACCTGCAGGCCGTTGTTGAGGCTGCTGCCGCGCCGGAAGACCTCGTCCGGCCCGGTGCCGAACGGCGCCATCAGCGCGATCACCATGTAGAAGAACAGCACCACGCGCAGCACGCCCGAGCCCAGCACGGCCGCCTGGTCGAGCAGGCCCGCGTCGATGCCCATGCCGGAATGCAGGCGGCGCCCGAAGCTGCCCTTGGACGACAGCACGGCCTCGCACACGTCGTCGGCCAGCTGGTAGAGCAGGTAGGCGGTGGCGAAGACGATGGCGCTCCACACCATCTGCCGCGCCAGCGTGCTGGCCAGGGCGACGAAGCCCAGCGCCACCAGCACCAGGGTCGCCACCGAGGCGAAGCCCGCGCAGGCCACGAGCAGGCCCACCCACAGCGGGCGCGGGGGCGCGGCAGCGGCCTCGGCAGGTTCGCTGCCGCCCTCCGCCGCGCCGTCCTTGGCCGCGGTGCGCGGGGCGTGCAGGTGGCGCAGGCAGGCGATGGCGATGAGCGCGACCAGCAGCGCCGTCACGGCCTGCGTCGTCACCTCGGCCGCGAGGCTGGCGCCCACGGCGGTGTTGATTTCAGTGATGAGTCCGCTGGTGATGGCGACCAGGGCGATCCACCAGGGGTAGGGGCTCAGCCGTCGCGCCAGGTCGTCCGACAGCGAAGGTAGCCGCCAGGAGCTGCGCCGGCGCGACAGCAGCGCGTGCCCCAGGCCGATGGCGAACGAGGCGAAGATGGCCAGGCGCACCGCCGTGCTGCCCAGGCCGTGCAGCCGGTCGCCGAGGTTGTCGCCCACGTCGACGCCGCTGAGCGCCAGTTGCGCCGCCAGCCCGATCAGCAACACGTGCACCACGACCGACACCGCCGCGAGCAGCGAGCGCCGCAGGCGCCCGGACGGCAGGCGCGTGGGCGCCACGCGCACCAGCACGCGCTTGGCCAGCCAGTTGCCCAGCACGGCCAGCAGCAGCGCGCCGGCCAGGCTGCCGAGGAAGGTGGCGCGCCGGGCAGGCTCCATCGCCCGCTCCAGGGCCTGGCGGATCTCGACCGCCAGCATTGACAGGCGGGCGGTGTCGGAGGGCCAGGCGTTGCGCAGCGCGCGCCAGTAGGTGGGGCCCAGCGGCGAGTCGATGCGGGCGGTCAGCGCATCCTGGAACTGCTGGCGGCGCTGGCGCACGAGGTCGGCGCTGCGCTGGTCGGCATCGACCACGATGAGGCGGGCGAGCTTGAGATCGGCGTCCACGACGGCGCGCTGCTTGGCCAGCCCGGCCCGCTGCTGCGCCACGTCGGGGGAGTCGGCGGGCGCGCCTTTCTCGGGCGACGGGCCGAGCCCGGCCAGGCGCGTGTCCAGGTCGGCCAGCTCTTCGGTGCGCTGCGCGACGAGCTGCTCGGCGGCCGTGCCGATGGCATAGACCTCGTTGACGCGCTTGCGGCCGTCGTCGTCCGGATCGAGCTTTTTCGGGACGGCATCGAGCTGCTTGCGCAGGTCGTCCACCGAACGGGGAGCCGGATCGCCGGCCCGGGGGGCCGTGGCGCTGGCGGCTGAGGCCGGGGCGGATGCCGCCGCGGTCCGGTCCTGCGCCGCCGCGGGGTGGGACAGGGCCAGGCCCACGAGCAGGCCGGCCAGCAGGGTTCTGAAAAAGGAGGGAAGCAAGGGCGAGTCCGTGCGTACAAGGACCCGAAAGCGTATCACTGCCCCGGGCTGAACAGGTCCACCCGGTCGGTGATGATGCCGTCGGTGCCCAGGTCGATCAGGCGCTGCGCGGCCCACTCGTCGTTCACCGTGTAGCTCAAGGCGCGCAGCCCGGCGCCTTTCACCTGGGCCACGGTCTCGGCGGTCCACAGCGCGTGGTTGCAGACGACGGCCACGCAGCCGAGCTGCTGCGCGGTGTCCAGCCAGCCGGCGCCCAGCGTGTCCAGCAGCAGGCCGCGCGGCAGCAGCGGCGCCGCGTCGCGCGCACCGGATAGCGCGCGCACCTGAAACGAGGTGAGCAGCGGCGGCACCGCGGCGCCCTGCCACAGGCGCGCGGCGTGCGCGGCGACCACGCGGCCGGTTTCCTCCTCGGTGCCGGGCGTGGGCTTGATCTCGATGTTCAGCAGGTGGCCGTTGGCCCGGCAAAAGCGCGCCACGGCGTCCAGCGTGGGCAGCGGCTCGCCGGCGTGGGCGCGCGAATGCCAGGCACCGGCGTCCAGGCGCGACAGGTCGCTCCAGGCCTGCTCGCCCGCCGTGCCCCGGCCGCAGGTGGTGCGCTCCAGCGTGGCGTCGTGCAGCAAAAAGGGCACGCCGTCGCTGCTGAGCTTGGCGTCGCATTCGAACATGCGGTAGCCGTGGTGCGCGCCCAGGCGGAAGGCGGCCAGCGTGTTCTCGGGCGCGAGCTTGCCGGCGCCGCGGTGGGCGATCCAGCGCGGATAGGGCCAGTCGGACGCGGAAATGGCAGGCGCAACGGCAGCAGCAGCGGAAGGGGCGGTCATGTCAGTGAACGAGGGTTGGGAATGCTGTCGCGGCGTTCGAAGCTGGCACGGCCCGAGCCGTCCGATGGCCGCGGAGCAGGCCGTGCCCGCAGGCGCCGGTGGCGACTGCGGGGGGCTTCATAGGCTTTCGCCGAACTTGAGCAGGTTGCCGTGCGGGTCGATCACGTACAGCTCGCGCATGCCCCAGGGCTGTTCGCGCGGGGGATCGACGGCCAGGCCGCGCGCGGCGAAGTCGGCATGCAGCGCGCGGGTGTCGCCCCGCACGTAGCAGGAGGTGTTCTCGGCGATGTGGCGCTCGGTGCAGAGCCAGAAATGCAGCTCGCAGCCGTCGCGCTCGGCGATGAGGTAGTCGCCCGTGCGCAGCCGGGGCACGAACCCCAGCCGGTCGGCGCAAAAGGCCGCGCTCTCGTCCAGGTCGAGCGAGGCCAGCACGGGAACGGTCGCGTGCACGAGCCGGGCCGGCGCGGGTTGGCGGCTCACGGGGCTGCTCACATCCGCTTGCCGGTGGCGGCGTCGAACCAGTGCAGGCGCGACGGGCGCGGCGCGACGTGGATGGTGTCGCCGGGCTGGGGCGAGTGCGTGCCTTCTTCCACGCGCACGATGAGGGATTCGCCGTTCATGCGGGCGTACACCAGGCGTTCGGCGCCCAGCAGCTCGACGGTCTCGACCTGCACGGCCCAGCCGGTGGCGCCGATGTCCAGGTGCTCCGGGCGGATGCCGAGGATCGCGCCCTGCTTGCCACCTTCCGCGTTCTTGAGCAGGTTCATCGGCGGCGAGCCGATGAAGCTGGCCACGAAGGTGGAGGCGGGGGAGTGGTAGACCTCCTCGGGCGTGCCGAACTGCTCCATCACGCCGCCGTTCATGACGATCATGCGCTGCGCGAGCGTCATCGCCTCGACCTGGTCGTGGGTGACGAACAGGCTGGTGATGCCCAGCTCGCGGTGCAGCTTCTGGATCTCCAGGCGGGTCTGCGCGCGCAGCTTGGCGTCCAGGTTGGACAGCGGCTCGTCGAACAGGAACACCTGCGGCTGGCGCACGATGGCGCGGCCCATGGCCACGCGCTGGCGCTGGCCGCCGGACAGCTCGCGCGGCTTGCGCTCCAGCAGGTGGCCCAGCTCCAGGATCTTGGCGGCCTTGTCCACGCGCCGCTTGATCTCGTCCTTGGGCACCTTGGCGATCTTCAGGCCGTAGGCCATGTTGTCGAAGTTCGTCATGTGCGGGTAGAGCGCGTAGTTTTGGAACACCATGGCGATGTCCCGCTCGGCGGGCTCGAGGTCGTTCACCACGCGCGGGCCGATGGCGATCTCGCCGCCGCTGATCTCTTCCAGGCCCGCGACCATGCGCAGCAGGGTGGATTTGCCGCAGCCCGACGGGCCGACGATCACGATGAATTCGCCATCCTGGATTTCGGCACTGACGCCGTGGATGACCGGGGTGGCCTTGGGGCCGGCGCCGTAGCGCTTGATGACGTTGCGAAGCGAGAGGGATGCCATATCTTTGGGATTCTTGTCAGATCGATCGGTGGTCGTTGACCGTTATTTCTCGGTGTCCACGAGGCCCTTGACGAACCACTTCTGCATGAGCATCACCACCACGGCCGGCGGCAGCATGGCCAGGATGGCCGTCGCCATGACGATGTTCCATTCGTTCTGGCCGTCTCCGCCGGCGATCATGCGCTTGATGCCGATCACCACCGGGTGCATGTCTTCGCTCGTGGTGGCCAGCAGCGGCCACAGGTACTGGTTCCAGCCGTAGATGAACTGGATCACGAACAGGGCGGCGATCGAGGTCTTGGACAGCGGGATCAGGATGTCCTTGAAGAACCGCATCGGGCCCGCGCCGTCCATGCGAGCGGCCTCCACCAGCTCGTCGGGCACGGTCAGGAAGAACTGGCGGAACAGGAACGTGGCCGTGGCCGATGCGATCAGCGGCACGGTCAGGCCCGCGTAGCTGTTGAGCATGCCGAGGTCGGACACCACCTGGTAGGTCGGGCCAATGCGCACTTCCACGGGCAGCATCAGCGTGATGAAGATCAGCCAGAAGCACAGGCCCTTGAAGGGAAAGCGGAAGTACACGATCGCGAAGGCCGACAGCAGCGAGATGGCGATCTTGCCGAAGGTGATGACCAGGGCCGACACCAGGCTGACCCACATCATGCGGGCCACCGGGGCCGTGGAGCCCGCGCCCGCATCGCGGCCGAACAGGGCGGCCTTGTAGGTCTCCCAGAAGTGGCTGCCGGGCAGCAGCGGCATGGGGGCCTGCACGATCTCCTGCGCGGTGTGCGTGGAGGCGACGAACGCCAGGTACAGCGGAAAGGCGACGATCAGCACGCCCAGCACCATGATCACATGGGCCAGGATGCCGGCGGTCAGGCGGCGCTCAACCATGGGCGGCCTCCATCGAGAAAACGCTTTGCGCCAGGCATTGCATCGGGCGTTGCATCAGTAGTTCACTTTCTTTTCGACATAGCGGAACTGCACCACGGTGAGCGCGACGACGATCAGCATCAGCACCACCGATTGCGCGGCCGAGCCGCCCAGGTCCATGGCCTTGAAGCCGTCGTAGTAGACCTTGTAGACGAGGATGGCCGTGTCCTTGCCCGGGCCGCCCTGCGTGGCCGCATCGACGATGGCGAAGGTGTCGAAGAAGGCATAGACCACGTTGATCACCAGCAGGAAGAACGTGGTGGGCGACAGCAGCGGGAACTGGATGGTCCAGAACCGGCGCCACGGGCGCGCGCCATCGATGGCCGCGGCTTCGATGAGCGACTTGGGGATCGACTGCAGCCCGGCCAGGAAGAACAGGAAGTTGTAGGAGATCTGCTTCCACACCGAGGCCATCACGATCAGCGTCATGGCCTGGCCCGAGTCGAGCAGGTGGTTCCAGTGGATGCCGACCTTCTCCAGGCCGTAGGCCACCACGCCGAGCGACGGCGAGAACATGAACACCCACAGCACCGCGGCCACGGCGGGCGCGACGGCATACGGCAGGATCAGCATGGTCTTGTAGAACATGGCCGCCTTGACCACGCGGTCGGCGAAGATCGCCAGCATCAGCGACAGGCTGATGCCGATGCCCGCCACCAGCACCGAGAACATGGCCGTGGTCTTGAACGACTCCACGTAGCTGCCGTCGTTGAAGAGCTGGCGGAAGTTGTCGAGGCCCACCCATTCGGTGGAGGTTCCGAAGGCGTCCTGCAGCTGCATCGACTGCACCAGCGCCTGGCTGGCGGGCCAGAAGAAGAAGACCAGGATGATGGCCATCTGCGGCGCAATGAGCAGCCAGGGCAGCCAGGCAGATTTGAAACGGACGCGTTTTTCCATGGGGCGGAAGGTTGGGAGAAATCGGCGCTTCCCAAAGCAAAAAGCAGATGGATGACCCATCTGCTTTTTACGGTTGGCGAAACGGTCAGTTTAAGCCGTATTACGACTTGTTCGCTTTCTGGAAGCGTTCCAGTTGCTCGTTTCCACGCTTGACGATCGTGTCCAGCGCTTCCTTGGCGGTCTTCTTGCCGGACCACACCTGTTCGAGCTCTTCGTCCTCGATCGCGCGGATCTGCACGTAGTTGCCCAGGCGGATGCCGCGGCTCTTGTCGGTCACCTTGCGGATCATCTGCGTCACGGCCACATCGGTGCCGGGGTTCTGCTGGTAAAAGCCCGACTTTTCGGTCAGCTCATACGCGGCCTTGGTGACGGGCAGGTAGCCGGTGCGCTTGTGGCTGGCCGACTGCACTTCGGGCGTGGAGATGAACTGGAAGAACTGCGCCACGCCCTTGTATTCGGCAGGCTTCTTGCCGGCCATGACCCACAGGCTCGCGCCGCCGATCACGGTGTTCTGCGGTGCGCCGGGCACATCGGGGTAGTAGGGCAGGGGAGCCAGGCCGTAGGCGAACTTGGCGTTCTTGGCCACGTTGCCGTAGAAGCCCGACGACGTGTTGATCATGGCGCACTCGCCGGACACGAAGCTGGCCTCGGGCACGTTGCCGCGGCCCTTGTAGACGAACAGGCCCTGCTTGGCCATGTTGGCCAGGTTCTCGATGTGGCGCACGTGCAGGGGCGAATCGACCTTCAGGCGCGCGTCCAGGCCCTGCAGGCCGTTGGACTTGCTGGCGAACTCCACGTTGTGCCAGGCCGAGAAGCTCTCGACCTGCGTCCAGTTCTGCCAGGCCGTGGTGAACGGGCACTTGTGGCCCGAGGCCTTGAGCTTGGCCGCCGCGTTGACCACTTCGGGCCAGGTGGCGGGCGCCTTGTCGGTGGGCAGGCCGGCCGCCTTGAAGGCGTCCTTGTTGAAGTAGAAGATGGTGGTGGAGCTGTTGAACGGGAAGCTCAGCATCTGGCCGTTGGGGGCCGTGTAGTAGCCGGCCACGGCGGGGATGTAGGCGGCCGGGTCGAACTTGGCGCCTGCGTCCTGCATCACCTTGCCCACGGGCACGATGGCGCCCTTGCTGGCCATCATGGTGGCCGTGCCCACTTCGAACACCTGCAGGATGTGCGGTGCGTTGCCGGCGCGGAAGGCGGCGATGGAGGCCGTCATGGACTCGTCATACGTGCCCTTGTAGGTCGGCACGATCTTGTATTCCTTCTGGCTCTCGTTGAACTGCTTGGCCAGGTCGTTCACCCACTCGCCGTTGACCGCGGTCATCGAATGCCACCATTGGATCTCGGTCTGTGCCTGCGCCGTGGCGCAGAGCGAAGCGGCGATGGCGGCAGCGGCCGCCAGGTGCTTGAATTGCATGAAAACTCCTCGAATCGATACGAAATGCACGAAGCGCCGATGGTAGGACGCATTTCGTGACACGAATATGTCGTTGTCGCATAGGCCCACGCAGCGATCAAGCGGGGAAACCCGTCGCGGCGCAGGGCCCCGCCATGGCCGCCAAACGGGCGCCAGCGTTGGCGATTTCGTGACAATTTCGTGACAGATCGGCGGTGACCGGAGTCGCCTTCGCGACTCGTGCCGCGCACCATTTCAGCGAATTGCAAGGATGCCAGCAGGGTTTTGTGCGGTGCACAATGATCTCGCGTCCCCATTTCGGGGCTGATCGCGGGGCCGAATCCCGCGCCTTTTCCTTTTCCGATCCTCCGGACCTTTCCATGGCCAAAACCTCTCTGGACAAAAGCAAGATCAAGTTCCTGTTGCTCGAGGGCATCCATCCGTCCGCGCTCGACGTGCTGCGCGGTGCGGGCTACACGCAGATCGAGGCGATCTCCGGCGCGCTGCCCGACGACGAACTCAAGCGCAAGATCGCCGATGCGCACTTCGTGGGCATCCGCTCGCGCACCCAGTTGACGGCCGAGGTCTTCGCCCACGCGCACAAGCTCGTGGCCGTGGGTTGCTTTTGCATCGGCACCAACCAGGTGGACCTGAACGCCGCGCGCGAGCGCGGCGTCGCCGTGTTCAACGCGCCGTACTCCAACACCCGCTCGGTGGCCGAACTGGTGCTGGCCGAGGCCATCCTGCTGCTGCGCGGCATTCCCGAGAAGAACGCCGTGGCGCACCGCGGCGGCTGGCTGAAGTCGGCCGACAACGCCTACGAGATCCGCGGCAAGACGCTGGGCATCGTGGGCTACGGCTCCATCGGCACGCAGCTGTCGGTGCTGGCCGAGGGCCTGGGCATGCACGTGATCTTCCACGACGTGGTCAACAAGCTGCCCCTGGGCAATGCGCGCCAGGCGCCCTCGCTGCACGCGCTGCTGGGGCAGGCCGACATCGTGAGCCTGCACGTGCCCGAGCTGCCGTCCACCCAGTGGATGATCGGCGCGGCCGAGATCGCGGCGATGAAGCTGGGCGGCATCCTCATCAACGCCGCGCGCGGCACGGTGGTGGAGATCGAGCCGCTGGCCGAGGCGCTCAAGGCCAAGAAGCTGCTGGGCGCTGCCATCGACGTGTTCCCGGTCGAGCCGCGCACCAACAAGGACGAGTTCCTGTCGCCGCTGCGCGGGCTGGACAACGTGATCCTCACCCCGCACATCGGCGGCTCCACGATGGAGGCGCAGGCCAACATCGGGCTGGAAGTGGCCGAGAAGCTGGTCAAGTACAGCGACAACGGCACCTCGATCTCGTCAGTCAACTTCCCCGAGGTGGCGCTGCCGGCTCACCCGGGCAAGCACCGGCTGCTGCACATCCACCAGAACGTGCCGGGCGTGCTGTCGCAGATCAACCAGATCTTCTCGGACAACCGAATCAACATCGCCGCCCAGTACCTGCAGACCAACGAGAAGGTGGGCTACGTGGTGATCGACATCGACGCCCAGTCGTCTGACCTGGCGCAGGACGAGCTGGCCAAGGTGCCGGGCACGATCCGCAGCCGCGTGCTGTTCTGACCGGCCGGGCCGGCCGCCAAGGGCTCCGCCGGCCTGTCTTGGGATTCGGGGCCAAAACGACCTCCAGCACAATGAAAACGCCGGCATGACGCTATAAAAATAGTAGCGACCGGGTTGCGGTCGGTGTCGCACCGGCTGGCGGGGCCGTCCCGGCCCCCGGGACCACCCGGAGGCTGGCATAAAATCGCGGCCCCGAGGCACAGGGGCGCCCCACGCGCCCGACCCAGGTTGACCCCATGAACGTTCCCATAGCGCTGGCTGCCCTGCAGGCGCAGGCCGCCGAGCCCGCCCGCCTGCGAGAGATTCCCTACAACTACACCTCGTTTTCCGACCGGGAAATCGTCATCCGCCTGCTCGGGTCTCCGTCCTGGGACGTGCTCGACCAGTTGCGCCGCGAGCGCCGCACCGGCCGCTCGGCCCGCATGCTCTATGAAGTGCTGGGCGACATCTGGGTGGTGCAGCGCAACCCCTATCTGCAGGACGACCTGCTGGACAACCCCGACCGGCGCAAGCTGCTGGTCGAGGCGCTGGAGCACCGCCTGGCCGAGATCGGCAAGCGCCGCACGCCGGCCGACGACTCCGGCCGCGACCAGCTCGTGGGCCAATTGGTGGAGGCCGCCCGCCGCGCCATCGCCGAGTTCGACGCCACCTTCATCGAGGCGGCGCAACTGCGCCGCCAGGTGCAAAAGCGCCTGGGCCGCCACACGGCCAAGGACAACATCAAGTTCGACGGCCTCTCGCGCGTGTCCCACGTGACCGACGCGACCGACTGGCGCGTCGAATACCCGTTCGTGGTGCTCACCCCCGACACCGAGGCCGAGATGGCCGCGCTGGTCAAGGCCTGCATCGACCTGGAGATGACCATCATCCCGCGCGGCGGCGGCACCGGCTATACCGGCGGCGCCATTCCGCTCACCTGGCGCAGCGTGGTCATCAACACCGAGAAGCTCGAAGCCATGACCGAGGTGGAAATGCGCCGCCTCCCGGGCATGGACCGCGAGGTCGCCACGGTGTGGACCGAGGCCGGCGTGGTCACCCAGCGCGTGGCCGATGCGGCCGAGCGCGCGGGCTACGTGTTCGCCGTGGACCCGACCAGCGCCGAGGCCTCTTGCATCGGCGGCAACATCGCCATGAACGCCGGCGGCAAGAAGGCCGTGCTGTGGGGCACGGCGCTCGACAACCTCGCCAGCTGGCGCATGGTGACGCCCGACGCCCAGTGGCTGGAGGTGACCCGTGTGAACCACAACATGGGCAAGATCCACGACGCCGAAGTGGCCAGCTTCGAGCTGCAGTATTTCGAGGCCGACGGCAGGACGCCGATCCGCACCGAGCGCCTGGACATCCCCGGCAAGACCTTCCGCAAAGAGGGCCTGGGCAAGGACGTGACCGACAAGTTCCTGTCGGGCCTGCCCGGCATCCAGAAAGAGGGCTGCGACGGCCTCATCACCAGCGCGCGCTGGGTGGTGCACCGCATGCCCGAGCACACGCGCACCGTGTGCCTGGAGTTCTTCGGCAACGCCAAGGACGCGGTGCCCAGCATCGTGGAGATCAAGGACTTCATGTTCGCCGAGCAGCAGCGCAGCGGCGTGCTGCTGGCGGGCCTGGAACACCTGGACGACCGCTACCTGAAGGCCGTGGGCTACGCCACCAAGAGCAAGCGGCACGGCGGCGGCCTGCCGAAGATGGTGCTGTTCGGCGACATCGCGGGCGACAACGCCGACGACGTGGCGCGCGTGACCAGCGAGGTCGTGCGGCTGGCCAATTCGCGCTCGGGCGAGGGCTTCATCGCCATCAGCCCCGAGGCGCGCAAGAAGTTCTGGCTGGACCGCAAGCGCACGGCCGCCATCAGCCGCCACACCAACGCCTTCAAGATCAACGAAGACGTGGTGATCCCTCTGCCGCGCATGGCCGAGTACACCGACGGCATCGAACGCATCAACATCGAGCTGTCGCTGCGCAACAAGATCGCGCTGTGCGATGCGCTGGAAGACTTCTTCCTGCGCGGCAACCTGCCGCTGGGCCGCCAGGACGACGCGCACGAGATCCCGTCGGCCGAACTGCTGGAAGACCGCGTGGGCCAGGCCGTGGCGCTGGTGGGCGAGGTGCGCGCGCTGTGGACCGGCTGGCTGCGCGACGTGGAGCCGCTCTTCGCCCAGCTGCAGGACCACACGCTGCGCGCCAGCTGGAAGACCCAGCTGCGCGAGCCGCTGGCCAAGATCTTCGCCGGCGCCGCCTTCCAGCCCATCATGGACGAGGCCCAGGCCATCCACCAGCGCGTGCTCAAGGGCCGCGTGTGGGTGGCGCTGCACATGCATGCCGGCGACGGCAACGTGCACACCAACATCCCGGTCAACAGCGACGACTACCGCATGCTGCAGACGGCCCACGAGGCCGTGGCGCGCATCATGGTGCTGGCCCGCCAGCTCGACGGCGTGATCTCGGGCGAGCACGGCATCGGCATCACCAAGCTGGAGTTTTTGACCGACGACGAGCTGCGGCCGTTCGCCGACTACAAGCAGCGCGTGGACCCCGAAGGGCGCTTCAATAAAGGCAAGTTGCTACGAAATCAGGAGCATGGTGCCCTAGCGGATATTGCCCGGGAGCCCGGTTCGGCCCGCAACTCGCTGATGTTCGCCGACCTGACCAACGCCTACACGCCGAGCTTCGGCCTGATGGGGCACGAGTCGCTGATCATGCAGCAGAGCGACATCGGCGCCATCGCCGATTCGGTCAAGGACTGCCTGCGCTGCGGCAAGTGCAAGCCCGTGTGCGCCACCCACGTGCCGCGCGCCAGCCTGCTGTACAGCCCGCGCAACAAGATCCTCGCCACCTCGCTGCTGGTCGAGGCCTTCCTGTACGAGGAGCAGACGCGCCGGGGCGTGTCGATCAAGCACTGGCAGGAGTTCGAGGACGTGGCCGACCACTGCACCGTGTGCCACAAGTGCTACACGCCGTGCCCGGTCAAGATCGACTTCGGCGACGTGACCATGAACATGCGCAACCTGCTGCGCAAGATGGGCAAGAAGACCTTCCGCCCGGGCAACGCGCTGGCCATGACCATGCTCAACGCCACCAACCCCGACACCATCAAGCTGATGCGCAGCGCCATGGTCGGCGTGGGCTTCAAGGCCCAGCGCATCGCTGTGGATCTGCTGCGCAAGGTGGGCCGCCGCCAGACCGCGCGTCCGCCGGCCACGGTGGGCACCGCGCCGGTCAAGGAGCAGGTGATCCACTTCATCAACAAGAAGCTGCCCGGCGGCCTGCCCAAGAAGACGGCGCGCGCGCTGCTGGACATCGAGAACAAGGACTACGTGCCCATCATCCGCAACCCGGCCACGACCACGGCCGAGACGGAGGCGGTGTTCTACTTTCCCGGCTGCGGCTCCGAGCGCCTGTTCAGCCAGGTCGGCCTGGCCACGCAGGCCATGCTGTGGCATGCGGGAGTGCAGACCGTGCTGCCGCCGGGCTACCTGTGCTGCGGCTACCCGCAGCGCGGCAGCGGCCAGTTCGAGAAGGCCGAAAAGATGATCACCGACAACCGGGTGCTCTTTCACCGCGTGGCCAACACGCTCAACTACCTCGACATCAAGACCGTGGTGGTGAGCTGCGGCACCTGCTACGACCAGCTGCAGGGCTACGACTTCGGCAAGATCTTCCCGGGCAGCCGCATCATCGACATCCACGAATACCTGCTGGAAAAGGGCGTGACCCTGCAGGGCAAGGGCGCCTACCTGTACCACGAGCCCTGCCACAACCCCATGAAGCTGCAGGACTCGGTCAAGACCGTGAAGGCGCTGGTGGGGCCGCAGGTGCTCAAGAGCGAGCGCTGCTGCGGCGAATCCGGCACGCTGGGCGTGACGCGGCCCGACATCTCCACGCAGGTGCGCTTTCGCAAGGAAGAGGAAATCAGGAAGGGCGAGGCCGCGCTGCGGGCCAGCGGCGCCGCGGGCGCGCAGGACAACGTGAAGATCCTCACCAGCTGCCCCAGCTGCCTGCAGGGCCTGAACCGCTACCAGGACGACCTGAACAACGGCCTGCTGGAGGCCGACTACATCGTCGTCGAGATGGCGCGCGAGATCCTGGGCGACCAATGGATGCCCGAATACGTGCAGCGCGCCAACGCGGGCGGCATCGAGCGGGTGCTGGTCTGATGGCGGCCACGGCGCCTGCCGCGGCCACCGTGACCGGTTGTCCGCTGTGCGACGGCGACGGCGGCACGCTGGTCTGGCGCGGCCCGAAGCTGCGCGTGATCCGCGCGCAGGAGGCCGACTTTCCAGCCTTCTACCGCGTGGTGTGGAACGCGCACGCGGCGGAGTTCACCGACCTGGACGCGGGCGACCGCCTGCACTGCATGGAGGCCGTGGCGGCGGTGGAGACCGCGCTGCGTGCCCACGTGCAGCCGGACAAGATCAACCTGGCGGCGCTCGGCAACATGGTGCCGCACCTGCACTGGCACGTGATCGCGCGCTTTGCCTGGGACAGCCATTTCCCCGGCGCCGTGTGGGCCACGCCGCAGCGCGACCGCGCGCCCGAACGCGAGGCCGAAGTGGCCGCCCGCCTGGCCGCGGCCGAGGCGGCGATGGCCGCGCGGCTGGCGCAGCTGGCCTGACGCCCAGGCGCGTGAGCCCGCGCGGCGCTCGCTGCCGGCCCGGCCAGGGCGCGGTGGGACAATCGCGCTCCGGCTCCATCGGGCCGCCCGCCGCGGGCACAACGCAAACGCACAGAGGATTTCCATGGCAGGTTTGAAAGCCGGCGCACCCACGCCGCAGTCGATCACGGTGCACGAGGCATCGCGCGTGCTGGAGGTGGTGTTCTCGGACGGCGCGGCCTTCCGCATCCCGTTCGAGCTGATGCGCGTGTACTCGCCCTCCGCCGAGGTCCAGGGCCACGGCCCGGGCCAGGAGGTACTGCAGACCGGGCAGCGCCACGTCACGCTCGCGGGGCTGGAGCCGGTGGGGAACTACGCGGTCAAGCCCACGTTCTCCGACGGCCACGACACGGGCATCTTCTCGTGGGATTACCTCTACGAACTCGGCCAGCGCCAGGACGCGCTGTGGGCCGACTACCTGCGCCGGCTGGACGAGGCCGGCGCCGATCGCGACACGCCGATGCCGCCCCGGCGCGGCGGTGGCGGCCATTCGCACGGCTCTGGCGGCTGCGCCCACTGACGGCGGCGGGCCCGCTCGGCGCGCGCCCCAGCGTCCAAATTGAGACAGATGCCCCATGCAGGTGCGGGGTTGTCGCTGTACGAGCGGGGCCCGCGCCCCTAGCATCGCGGAATGAGCACCACGCATTTCGGATTCCAGTCGGTCGATGAAGCGGAAAAGGCGCGCCGCGTGCGCGGCGTTTTCGACTCCGTCGCATCGAAGTACGACGTCATGAACGACCTCATGTCCGGTGGCCTGCACCGCGCATGGAAGGCCTACACGGTCATGGTCGCCAACCTGCGCGAGGGCCACCGCGTGCTCGACATCGCGGGCGGCACGGGCGATCTGGCGAAGGCCTTCGCCAGGAAGGTCGGCGCATCGGGCGAGGTGGTGCACACCGACATCAACGAAGCCATGCTGCGCGTGGGGCGCGACCGCCTCATCGATGCGGGCGTGGTGCTGCCCACGCTGGTCTGCGATGCCGAGAAGCTGCCCTTTCCCGATGGCCATTTCGATGTGGTGAGCGTGGCCTTCGGCCTGCGCAACATGACGCACAAGGACCAGGCCCTTGCCGAGATGTGCCGCGTGCTCAAGCCGCGCGGCCGCCTGCTCGTGCTGGAGTTCTCCAAGGTGGCCAAGCCGCTGGAGAAGGCCTACGACTGGTATTCCTTCAAGGTGCTGCCCCAGCTGGGCCGGATGGTGGCAGGCGACGACGCGAGCTACCGCTACCTCGCCGAGTCGATCCGCATGCATCCAGGGCAGGAAGAACTCAAAACCCTCATGCAGAAAAATGGCTTTGGGCATGTGGACTATCACAACATGACGGGGGGAATCGTCGCTTTGCATGTTGGAATCAAGTGCTGAGCCGCCTTGCGTTTTCGTTCGCAGCCGGCACGTATCTATAAATTGGAGATGACATGATGAAACTGTGGTCCGTGGCGCTGGTCGCCATGTTGTTGGTGGTGCATGCCGATGCGGATGCGCGCCGCATGGGCGGCGGCAAGTCCGTTGGCAAGCAGTCGAGCAACGTGACGCAGCGCGAGGCGGCTTCGCCTCCACCCGCCGCGCCCGGCGCACCGGCGCAGAACGTCAACAGCGCGGCGGCCGCCAAGCCCGCCGCCGCACCGGCAGCCGCTCCCGCGGCGGCCGCCAAGAAGCCCTGGGGCGCGATGCTCGGCGGCCTGGCCGCAGGCCTGGGCCTGGCCTGGCTGGCCCACTCGCTCGGCCTGGGCGCGGGCTTCGGCCAGTTCCTGCTGATCGCGCTGCTGGCGCTGGGGGCCTTCGCCGTGTTCCGCATGTTCATGCGGTCGCGCAAGCCCGCCGAAGGTGGTGGCGCGGGCAATTCGCCCTTCGCATTCCAGGGCGCCGGCGGCGGTGCCGCTTCGCCGGCCGAGGCGCAGATGCCCCGCCAGTACAGCCCGCAGAACGTGGGCAACGATGCCTCCGCGCGGCCCTTCGAGCGCAGCAGCATGGCCTTCGACGCCTCGCGCCAGAGCGGTGGCGGCTCCGGCGTGGTGATCGGCTCGGCACTGGCCGGCTCGCAGAACTGGGGCGTGCCAGAGGGCTTCGACACCGAAGGCTTCCTGACCGCGGCCAAGCGCAACTTCATCACGCTGCAAGGCGCCTGGGACCGCTCGGACATCGCCGCGCTGCGCTCGATGATGACGGACAGCATGGTGGAGGAGATACGCACCCAGCTGAGCGAGCGCGAGTCGCTGCGCGGCGCCAGCCAGCCCAACCACACCGACGTGGTCATGCTGGAGGCACAGCTGCTGGGCATCGAGGACCTGGGCGATGGCTACATGGCCAGCGTGGAGTTCTCCGGCATGATCCGCGAGGAGCTCTCGGCCGGCCCGAGCCCGTTCCGCGAGGTGTGGAACATGACCAAGCCCAAGAGCGGCGGCAGCGGCTGGCTGGTGGCCGGGGTGCAGGCCCTGCAGTAACCGGCCGCAATGGCGCGGCGGGCGCGGGGGTAAAGCCCTCGGTGCCGCGCCCAGTTCGGGGAATAATCGGGGACTATGGCAACACAGTCCCCTTTTTCATTCCTGGATGGGCTTTTCGAGCGCATCGCCGCAGGCCCGCAGCCACCGCAGTGGCTGGTGCACGAGGTGCAGCACCGCCTGGTGCTGTTCCTCAACCATGTGCTTATGCAGGAGCCCGAGGCCATGGACCGCCTCGTGCGCCAGAAGGGGCGCGTGGCGCGGGTGCAGTGGCGGGTCTATTCCATGGCCCTGCAGATCACCCCGGCCGGGCTGCTCGACCTGGCGCCCGAGGGCCAGGTGCCGGACCTGCGCCTGGAGGTGATCGAAACCTCGCCCCTGTCGCTGGCCCAGACCGCGCTGCGCGGTGACAAGCCCGGCATCCGCATCGAAGGCGATGTGCAGCTGGCCGCCGACATCAACTGGCTGGTGGACCATGTGCGCTGGGACGTCGAGGAAGACCTGGCCCGCGTGATCGGCGATGCGCCGGCCCATGCCATCGGCTCGGCCGCCCGCCGCGCC
Source organism: Acidovorax sp. GBBC 1281 (assembly GCF_028473645.1). Classification (NCBI taxonomy): domain Bacteria; kingdom Pseudomonadati; phylum Pseudomonadota; class Betaproteobacteria; order Burkholderiales; family Comamonadaceae; genus Acidovorax; species Acidovorax sp. GBBC 1281. The sequence goes on along the minus strand of NZ_CP097269.1, from coordinate 4,884,634 downwards.
GCGCAGGCGCTGCGCCAGTTCGTCGGCGCACGCCGGGCGTCCTCCGCCGGCGAGGCCGGCGGTACCGACCGATTCGCACCATGAGTCGTTTCTTTCGCGGCATCACCATCGTCTGGGTGGTGCTGCGCTACGGGCTGGACGAGCTGGTCCTGACGAGCTTCCAGAAGCCCTGGCTGCGCCTGGTGGCGCGCATCGTGTCGATCGGCCGCAATCTGGACGCCCCGCGCGGACAGCGCCTGCGCGAGGCGCTGGAGCGGCTGGGCCCGATCTTCGTGAAGTTCGGCCAGGTGCTCTCCACCCGGCGCGACCTGATGCCGCCCGACATCGCCGACGAGCTGGCGCACCTGCAGGACCGTGTGCCGCCCTTCGATCCCGATGTGGCGGTGGCCACCATCGAGCGCGCTTTCCGCCGCCCGCTGGCCGAGGTGTTCGTGTCCTTCGACCGGGTGCCGATCGCCAGCGCGTCCATCGCCCAGGTGCACTTCGCGGTCGTGCGCGACCGCAAAGGCGTGGAGCGCGAGGTGGCCGTCAAGGTGCTGCGCCCGGGCATGCTGCCCGTGATCGAGAACGACCTGGGCCTCATGCGCCTGATGGCCGGGTGGGTGGAGAGCCTGTCGGCCGACGGCAAGCGGCTCAAGCCCCGCCAGGTGGTGGCCGAGTTCGACAACTACCTGCACGACGAGCTGGACCTGGTGCGCGAGGCCGCCAATGCCGCGCAGCTGCGCCGCAACATGCAGGGGCTCGAACTGGTGCTGATCCCCGAGATCCTCTGGGATTTCTGCCATGCCGAGGTGCTGGTGATGGAGCGCATGAAGGGCGTGCCCATCAACCAGATCGAACGCCTTCGGGCCGCGGGGGTGGACATCCCCAAGCTGGCGCGCGACGGGGTCACGATCTTCTTCACCCAGGTGTTTCGCGACGGCTTCTTCCACGCCGACATGCACCCGGGCAACATCCAGGTGAGCCTGGAGCCGGAGACCTTCGGGCGCTACATCTCGCTGGACTTCGGCATCGTCGGCACGCTGACCGAGTTCGACAAGGAATACCTCGCGCAGAACTTCACGGCGTTCTTTCGCCGCGACTACAAGCGCGTGGCGGAGCTGCACATCGAAAGCGGCTGGGTGCCGGCCCACACGCGCGTGAACGAGCTGGAAGCGGCCATCCGCACCGTGTGCGAGCCGTACTTCGACCGCCCGCTCAAGGAAATCTCGCTCGGCATGGTGCTCATGCGGCTGTTCCAGACCTCTCGGCGCTTCCATGTGGAGATCCAGCCGCAGCTGGTGCTGCTGCAAAAGACGCTGCTCAACATCGAGGGCCTGGGGCGCCAGCTCGACCCCGACCTGGACCTGTGGAGCACCGCCAAGCCGTTCCTCGAAAAGTGGATGCTCGACCAGATGGGGCCGCAGCGCCTGTGGCGCGAACTGCGCGCCGAGGCGCCGCGCTTCGCCAAGATGCTGCCCGAGCTGCCGCGCCTGCTGCACGGCTACCTGCGCGAGCGGCCGCACGACCACCGGCGCGAACTGCTGGAACTGCTGGCCGCGCAAAAACGCACCAACCGCCTTCTGCAGAGCCTGATCTACGGTGGCATGGGATTTGTATTGGGGCTGCTGGCGATGCAGCTGCTGATCCGCGTGCGGCTCTTCTAGCCTTTTTCCGACCCCTCCCTTTTCCCTTACCCCTCCCTACGCGACATACGAGGAGCATGCCGTGCTGTTGACCCTGGTCATTGTCTATCTGCTGATCACCATCGCCATCGGCCTGCTCGCGGCACGGCGGGTGAAGAACTCGGCGGACTTCGCCATCGCCGGGCGGCACCTGCCGCTGTACATGATCGTGACGACCACGTTCGCCACGTGGTTCGGCTCCGAGACGGTGCTGGGCATTCCGGCCAAGTTCATCGAGGGCGGGCTGGGCAACGTGGTGGAAGACCCGTTCGGCGCGGGCTTCTGCCTGATCCTCGTGGGGCTGTTCTTCGCGGCGCGCCTGTACCGCATGACGCTGCTGACCATCAGCGACTACTACCGCGAGCGCTACGGCCGCGCGGTCGAGATCGTGTGCTCGCTCATCATCATGCTGAGCTACCTGGGCTGGGTGTCGGCACAGGTGACGGCGCTGGGCCTGGTGTTCAACCTGCTGTCCGGCGGTGCCATCAGCATTCCGGTGGGCATGACCATCGGGGTGGTCTCCATCCTGGCCTACACGCTGTTCGGCGGCATGTGGTCGGTGGCGGTGACGGACTTCATCCAGATGATCATCCTGTTGGGCGGGCTCACGATCATCGCGGTCTTCGCCGGCAACATGGCCGGCGGGGCGGACAAGGTGATCGAGCTGGCCAGTAGCCGCGACCTGTTCCGCTTCCTGCCCGAGCCCAAGCTGCACGACATTCTTTTCTTCATCGCGGCGGGCATCACGATGATGTTCGGCTCCATTCCGCAGCAGGACGTGTTCCAGCGCGTCATGTCGGCCAACAACATCCGGGCGGCCACGCGCGGCCCGGTGATCGGCGGCATCTGCTACATCCTGTTCGCCTTCGTGCCCATGTTCCTGGTGGCCAGCGCGCTCATCATCATGCCGACCGAAACGGCCGAACTGCTCAAGGACGACCCGCAGAAGGTGCTCCCCACCCTGGTGCTGCAAAAGATGCCGTTCATCATGCAGGTGTTCTTCTTTGGTGCGCTGCTGTCCGCCCTCAAGTCCACGGCCTCGGCCACGCTGCTGGCGCCCAGCGTCACGTTCACCGAGAACATCTGGCGCCAGTTCCGCCCGAACGGCACCGACAGCGACCGCCTGCGCACCATGCGCATCAGCACGCTGGTGTTCAGCGCCCTGGTGCTGGCCTATTCGATCCACATGCAGGGCACGTCGATCTACGAACTGGTGTCGGGTGCCTACCAGGTGCCGCTGGTGGGCGCCTTCGTGCCGCTGGTCTTCGGCCTGTACTGGAAGCGCGCGACGACCCAGGGCGCCATCCTGGCCATCATCGCGGGCCTGTCGTCGTGGCTGCTGTTCCTGGCCACGCCGGCCGGCGCCGTGTTCCCGGCCCAACTGGCGGGCGTGCTGGCCGCCACGGCGGGCATGCTGATCGGTTCGCTGGCGCCGCAGGGGCTGCGCAACGTGCGCGCTTCGCACCACCCGGTGGCAGGGGCGGAGCAGGCGTGAAGGGACTTGGGTGCGGTGCCTATAATTGAAGGTTTTGCACTTTCCATCGCACACGCTCAAGATGCCTATCTATGCTTATAAATGCGGTTCCTGTGGCCACGCCAAGGATGTGCTGCAAAAAATGTCCGACGCGCCGCTCACGGTGTGCCCGGCCTGCGGGGCCGAGGCCTTCTCCAAGCAGGTGACCGCAGCCGGTTTCCAGCTCAAGGGCTCGGGCTGGTACGTGACCGATTTCCGCGGCGGCAATACCGGCGGCGCCAGCGCCAAGCCCGATGCGGCGGCCTCCGACGGTGCAGCGCCTGCCGCTGCGTCTGGCGGCGACAGTGCCCCCAAGAAGGAAGCGGCGGCTCCCGCGCCAGCCCCCGCGCCGGCCGCCAGCAGTTCCGACACCAAGAAGAACTGAACGGCCCCGGATGTCCGCTTTGCGCAAATGGCTGTTCACCGGCCTTCTGGTCATCGTTCCCGGCGTCATCACGGCCTGGGTGCTGAACTGGATCGTGAGCACGCTCGACCAGACCCTGCAGATCCTGCCCGGCTCCTGGCAGCCCGACAAGCTGCTGGGCTTTCACATTCCCGGCTTCGGGGTGCTGCTCACTCTGGGCATCCTGCTCGCGGTAGGCGCGCTCACCAGCAACTTCGCGGGGCGCAAGCTGGTGGAGTGGGGTGATGCCCTGGTGAGCCGCATCCCGGTGGTGCGCTCGATCTACTCCAGCGTCAAGCAGGTGTCGGACACGCTCTTTTCCGAGGGCGGCAACGCCTTTCGCACCGCCGTGCTGGTGCAGTGGCCGCGCGAGGGCGTGTGGACGGTGGCGTTCATCACCGGCACGCCGAGCGGCGAAGTGGCGGCCTACCTGCGCGATGAATACGTGAGCGTCTATGTTCCCACCACCCCCAACCCGACGGGCGGCTACTTCGTGATCCTGCGCAAGAGCGATTGCATCGAACTCGAAATGAGCGTCGATGCGGCACTCAAGTACATCGTCTCCATGGGGGTGGTCGCACCCCCGGATCTCACGCCGCCCGATTCCCGATAACACCCTCGTCGCATGCCCGCTTGCCGCGGGCGTGCGGAAACCTTGTCGCGCTCCACGAGGGCGCAGGAAGACTCTCCAATGGCCATGCGTTCCCACTACTGCGGTCTCGTCACCGAAGCCCTCCTGGGCCAAACCGTCACCCTCGCGGGCTGGGTGAACCGCCGCCGCGACCATGGCGGCGTGATCTTCATTGACCTGCGCGACCGCGAAGGCTACGTGCAGGTGGTGTGCGACCCCGACCGCGCCGAGATGTTCAAGACGGCCGAAGGCGTACGCAACGAGTTCTGCGTGCAGGTCAAGGGCCTGGTGCGCGCGCGCCCCGAGGGCACGACCAACGACAGCCTCAAGAGCGGCAAGATCGAGGTGCTGTGCCATGAGCTGAACGTGCTCAACCCGTCGGTCACGCCCCCCTTCCAGATCGACGAGGAGAACCTGTCGGAAACCACGCGCCTCACGCACCGCGTGCTGGACCTGCGCCGCCCGTACATGCAGAACAACCTGATGCTGCGCTACCGCGTGTCGATGGAGGTGCGCAAGTTCCTCGACGCCAACGGTTTCGTGGACATCGAAACCCCCATGCTCACCAAGAGCACGCCCGAAGGCGCGCGCGACTACCTGGTGCCCAGCCGCGTGCACGACGGCCAGTTCTTCGCGCTGCCGCAGTCGCCCCAGCTGTTCAAACAGCTCTTGATGGTGGCCGGCTTCGACCGCTACTACCAGATCACCAAGTGCTTCCGCGACGAAGACCTGCGCGCCGACCGCCAGCCCGAGTTCACCCAGATCGATATCGAAACGTCGTTCATGGAAGAGCAGGACATCCGCGACATGTTCCAGGGCATGATCAAGACGGTGTTCCAGAACACGCTGGGCGTGGACCTGGGCGAATTCCCGGTCATGACGTACCAGGACGCGGCCTACCGCTACGGCTCCGACAAGCCCGACCTGCGCGTGAAGCTCGAATTCACCGAGCTGACCGAGGTGATGAAGGACGTGGACTTCAAGGTGTTCTCGGGCGCGGCCAACATGAAGGGCGGCCGCGTGGTGGCTTTGCGCGTGCCCGGCGGCGCGCGCGAGACCGGCGGCCTCTCGCGTGGCGAGATCGACGGCTACACCGAGTTCGTGAAGATCTACGGCGCCAAGGGCCTGGCCTACATCAAGGTCAACGAGCTGGCCAAGGGGCGCGACGGCCTGCAGTCGCCCATCGTCAAGAACATCCATGACGCGGCCATCGCCGAAATCCTGAAGCGCACCGGCGCACAGGACGGCGACCTGCTGTTCTTCGGCGCCGACAAGGAAAAGGTCGTCAACGACGCCATCGGCGCGCTGCGCATCAAGATCGGCCACAGCGAGTTCGGCAAGAAGAACGGCCTGTTCGAGGACCGCTGGGCGCCGCTGTGGGTGGTGGACTTCCCGATGTTCGAGTTCGACGAGGATTCGCAGCGCTACACCGCCGTGCACCACCCCTTCACCGCGCCCAAGGACGGCCACGAGGACTGGATGGTCACCGCGCCCGAAAAGTGCATCTCCAAGGGCTACGACATGGTGCTCAACGGCTGGGAGATGGGCGGCGGCTCCGTCCGTATCCACCGCGCCGACGTGCAGCAGAAGGTGTTCGACGCCCTCAAGATCACGCCCGAGGAAGCGCAGCAGAAGTTCGGCTTTCTGCTGGACGCCCTGCAGTACGGCGCGCCACCGCACGGCGGCCTGGCCTTCGGCCTGGACCGCATCGTCACGCTGATGACGGGTGCCGAGTCGATTCGCGACGTGATCGCCTTCCCCAAGACGCAGCGCGCGCAGTGCCTGCTGACGCAGGCGCCGAGCCCGGTGGACGAAAAGCAGCTGCGCGAGCTGCACATCCGCCTGCGCAACCCCGACGCGGTCAAGGCGGGCTGATCCGTCCAGGCGCACGACCGATCCCCCGGGACCGCTGAAGCGATAGACCCCCAAGCGGCAGGAGCGTCATGTTCCTGCCGCTTTTTTTCATTGAAGGACGCGTTGATGCAAACCCGCAAAGTGACCCGGCTCTCCGTGACCCTGCTGGCCCTGGTGGCTGCGCTGGCCGGCTGTGGCGAGAAAAAGACCGAGCTGGGGCAGGGCGGCTCCGTCGTCACCGGCTCGGCCGGCCCGGAAGGGGCGCGCAACGCCGCCCGCGAACTGGTGCGTTGCGACGCGCCCGTGGCCACGCTGGCGCTGGCCGAGAACCCGAACGGCTACATCATGGGGTCGGGCTACCAGCTGCCGGCCTCGCCCGTGCCGCTGATCAAGCTGCTGGCGCAGCAAAGCGGCTGCTTTCGCGTGGTGGATCGTTCCGCCGGCCTGCGGGGCACGGTGCAGGAGCAGGACCTGAAGGATGCGGGCGTGCTGCGCAAGAACTCCACGGTGCAAAAGGGCCGGGGCTACGAGGCGCAGTACACGCTCACACCCAGCCTCACGTTCAGCGAGCAGGACGCGGGCCGGGGGCTGTCCGGCGTCATCGCCATGATTCCGGTGCTGCGCGACATCGCGGGCCTGGCCGGCCTGGTGGAGCAGGTCAAGTTCAAGGAGGCGCAGACGGCCCTGCTGCTGTCCGACAACGAAACCACCGAGCAGGTGGCGGCCTCCACCGGCGCGGCACGCTCCACCGACCTGGGCGTGGGCGGGCTGGTGTTCGGCAAGCTGGGCGGGGCGGCCGGCGCGGGCTGGAGCAATACCAACGAGGGCAAGGTGATCGCCGCGGCCTTCCTGGATGCGCACAACCAGCTCGTCACGCAGGTGCGCGCGCTGCAGGCCAAGGAAATGCCGCCGCCCGTGGCCACGGCCCGCAAATCCTCGGGAAGCTGACGCGCCGGGCGCGGCGGCCCAGGGGGCTATTGGGCCGCCTAGGCTGGTGATGCGGCAGGGGCCGGAACAGGGTAGGGGGATGTGGCACGCATTGTGCTGCTGTCTTCGGCCCCGTCGTGCAGGCCCTGTCTGGATGGCAGAGGGCAAACCCCATGCCGATAGCGTGTGGATTCCGCCATGCATGCATCACAATCTGGGCCATCGCCCAGGCAAAAGGACTTCCTGTGTCTCACGCGTCTCCCTTTCTGGCCACCCCCGAGCAATGGTTGCGGTACATGCCGGCGGCGCAGCACCAGCGACAGGAATTGAGACTGGTCGAGAATGCATGGGACCACCTGTCCTTGCTGTCGTCCCTGTCGCTGCTGTCTTCCAAGGCCTCCTCCGGCCATGACCTGGCGCAGGCCCGCAGGGACTTCGCCGCCCTGTCGGCCGACTTGATGCGCGGGCTGGCCGGCGAGGCGCTCAAGAACCGGATCAGCGATCTCGCGTCGCGCGCCCAGGTCTGTATCGACGTGCTGGTGCGCAACCTTTTCGAGCGAACGGCCGACATCGGCTTTTTCGCCACCGACGTGGGCGTGGCCGAGTTCCTGGGCCACCCCGACCCCGACACCCGCCCCACCATTGCCGCCCGGCTGCGCGAATACGCCGACAAGTACACGGTGTACGGCAACATCTTCCTGTTCGACACCGCCGGCCGGCCGTGCGCCCAGTTGCATGCGGTGGAGCCGGTCGCGTCCGAGGCGCAGCGGCAGGCCGACCAGGCGTTTCTGCAGTCGGTGCTGCACAGCCATGCGCCCTATGTGGAGCACTACGCGGTGCACGGCTTCAGCGGCGAGGCCGGCAAAACGCTCATGTACGCGCGGCGCGTGGATTTCGAGGGGCGTGCCGTGGGCGTGCTGTGCCTGCAGTTCAAGCTGGCCGACGAAATGCCGGCCATCTTCGCCTCGGTGCAGGACGGCGGCGGCTCGCAGGGGCAGGGCTGCGACGCGGTGCTCGCGCTCACGGACGGCCAGGGCCGCGTGCTGGTGTCCAGCGACCCGCTGCAGTTGCCGGCCGGCTGGCCGCTGCCGCAGGCCGCCGCCGCCGGGGTGCAGCCGATCCACCATGCGAGCCGGCGCTACCTGATGGCCGTGCGCGACACCGAAGGCTTCCAGGGCTATGCCGGGCCGGGCTGGCGCGGCGTGGCGCTGCTGCCGCTGGACGTGGCCTTCGACGAGGCGGACCAGGGCGACGCCGGCGCTTTCCCGGTCGAACTGGCGGGCCACGCCGACGTGCTGTCGCAGGAGCTGCGCGACATTCCGGCGCGGTCCGCCACCATCCAGTCGGCGCTGGAGCGCTCGGTGTGGAACGGCCTGCTGGACCTGCACCAGCTCGGGGGCGATTCGGCGGCGCCGCGCGAGCTGCAGTTCGCCAAGACCTTGCTGTCCGAGATCGGCGCCACCGCCCGCAAGACGGCCCTGGCCTTCGCCAGTGCCCTGCAGGACCTGTACGGCGTGGTCATGCGTTCGCTGCTGAGTGATGCCCGGGGCCGGGCGTCGCTGGCGATGCAGATCCTGGACCGCAACCTGTACGAGCGGGCCAACGACTGCCGCTGGTGGGCGCTGACGCCGCAGTTCGCCCGTACCCTGGAGGCCGGCACGCCGGGCTGCGAACAGGCCACTGCGGTGCTGCAGGGCATCAACCGGCTCTACACCGTGTACGCCTGCCTGGTGCTGTTCGACCGCGAGGGCCGCGTGGTGGCCGTCTCCCAGCCCGGCCAGGCGCGGCAGGTGGGCACCTCGCTGGATGAGGAATGGGTCGGCCGCTGCCTGCGCCTGCAGGGCAGCCAGGGTTATGTGGTGAGCCGCTACGCGCCGAGCCGGTTCTACGGCCAGGGCCCTACCTTCGTCTATGCCGCCGCGGTGCGGGGCGAAGCGCGCGGCGAAGGCAATGGCCGCGGCGCCACGGGTCCGTTGCTGGGTGGCATTGCCATCGTCTGGGATGCGGCCGAGCAGCTGTCGTCCATCCTGGCCGACTGCGCGGGGGGCGCGGGCGGGCGCGACGTGCTGGCGTTCGTCGATGCGCAGGGCGCGGTGGTCTGCGCCACGGGCAGCGAGGCGCAGGCGGCGATGCCCGCCTGGGCGGCCGGCCGCACCGAGCCGCGCATGGCGGTCCTGGGCCGCCACCTGTACGCCACGGGGTTCGCGCGGGGCCAGGGCTACCGTGAGTTCCGCGCGCAGGACGGCTACGACCACGGCCTGGGCTGCGCGGTGCTGCGCCACGTGTGCGAGCACCAGACCGCCGCGGCGCTGGCGCCCGCGCTGGCCACGTTGCCCGGCGCGCGCATCGAGGCGGCGCAGGGCCTGCAACTGGCATCGTTTCGCATGGGCGCGCAGTGGTTCGGGCTGGAGGCCGCCTCGGTGGTGGAGGCCGCACCCGACGTGACCGTGCTGCACGCGGGTGGCCTGCGTGCGCCGTTCCTCGGCCTGGCGCAGATCGGCCACCGCGTGTGCCCGGTGGTGGACCTGCGCAGCGTGATCGCCGCGCCGGCAGGCCAGGCGCATGCGCCGGCCCCGCGCGAGGGCGACCCCAACCGCCAGATCGTGGTGGTGCGGGCGACCCTGGACGACGGGCGCCTGCAAGAGTTCGCGCTGCGGGTGGATGCGCTCGGCGCCATCCTCGAACTGGACCGCCGCACGCTGCAGCCGGTGGGCGTGGGTGCGGTCGCCGGGGCGGCCCCCTTGATCGATGCCGTGGTGCCGGTCGCCACGGCGAGCGAGCCGGCCGGCCGGGCCATGCTCTGCCGCATCTCGCCGCAGTGGCTGCAGCAGTGCGCGGCCGGGGCGCTGGCGGATGCGCCCCGGCAGGACCTGCAGTCCTTGCTCGCCGCGGCGGCCTGATCCCGTTGCCGGGTGCGTTCAAGATCCCCGAGTCGGTGCTGGTGGTGGTCCACACCCCGGCGCTGGACGTGTTGCTGATCCACCGGGCGGGCGGTGGCGACCACTGGCAGTCGGTCACCGGCAGCAAGGACTGGCCCGAGGAGCCATTCGAGGATGCAGCGGTGCGCGAAGTGCGCGAGGAAACGGGCATCGATGCCCGCGCCCCCGGCTGCGTGCTGACCGACTGGGCACTGGAAAACGTCTACGACATCTGGCCGCAGTGGCTGCATCGCTACGCGCCGGGCGTGGTGCGCAACCGCGAACGGCTGTTCGGCCTGTGCGTGCCCCAGGGCACGCCGGTGGTGCTGAGCCCGCGCGAGCATGTGGCGTGGCGCTGGCTGCCTTGGCGCGATGCGGCGCTGGCCTGCTTTTCGCCCTCCAATGCCGAGGCGTGCCTGATGCTGCCCCGGTTCACGCCGCCCGCCTGACCGCGGCCTCCCGGCCAGCGCTACATCGGCCGCAGGCGCAGCACCGCCGCGAGATCGGCCGGTTCGGGCAGTGGCGAGGAGGGTGACGAAGGCGAGGCGGGCGTGGCGGCGGGCGTGCTGGCGGCGCTGGACGTGCGCAGCACCAGCTCGCCCGGCTTTCTTTCGGTGGCCTGGCCCAGCACGGCGCGCGGCGTGGTCGGGCCGCAGCGCGAGCGCAGGGCGTCGATGGCCGCCTGCCGCGCCGCAGCGTCGTCGATGCGGGCGGCGTGCCGGGTCAGCATCTGCTGCGCCAGGTCCAGCAGCTTGGTGTTGAGCGTGGTGCCGGCGGCGTCCAGGAGCTGCGCCACCGCGCCGCCGGGGTCGCCCGACAGGCTGAGCGCCACCGCATTCTCGGCGGCCTTGTTGATCTGCAGCAGGCAGCCGCGCACGATGTCCGAGTAGTCGGGGTGGACCAGGCAGGCATTGGCCATCAGCTCGCACAGGCCGCGCGTGTTGGCGTAGCGCATGCCGATGGCGGTGACCCAGGCCGGACCCTCCTGCAGATCGATGGAGGTGGCGGCCAGCACGGCCAGCAGGCTGCTCAGGTTGCAGGCGGCTTCGTAGTCGAATTCGCCGATGCCGATCTCGCGCGCCATGGCGCGCACCCCCGCCACGGCCTGGGCGAACTGGCGCTGCTGGATCTGCTGCAGCGCCGCCACGATTTCGCTGAAGCGCTGCACGCGGCGGCTGTCGCCATGGCGCTCCAGGATGCGCACGAAGTCGGCCATGCAGCGCTCCAGGCCCTTGCGGTCGTTGCCCGTGAAGTGCGCGAAGGCCAGCAGCACCAGCGACTGGTAGTCGAACAGCTTGGAGTCGATGCCCAGCACCGCGGCGCGCGACAGGGCCTTGGCCGCCGTTTCGCGGTCGCCCATGTAGTGGGCCATCATGCCGAGCTTTTGCAGCCGCACCACCGAGTCCGGCGTGAGGCCGCTGGCCGTGCGGTAGGTGGCCATGGCGTCCTCGAAATTGCCCATCTCGACCTGCGCGCGCCCGAGCACGTCATACGCGTCGGCGAACGAGGCGTCCTCCCCGATCAGGCCCTGCAAGGTGGTGATGGCCCGCGGCGCCTGGCCGGATTCGATCTGCGCCCGCGCCACCCCCAGCTTGGCCCAGGGCAGGGCGCGCGCCTCGATCACCGCCTCGAACAGGGTGCGGGCCTCGTCGTGCCGCGCCAGGCGCAGCAGCAGCTCGGTGCCGATGCGCGCGGCATACAGCCAGTAGGGCTTGCGCGCCTCGAAGCGTTCCACGCACAGCTGGGCGGCGGCCTCGAAGTCCTCCCGCCCGATGGCATCGAAGATGGGGCGCAGGTGGGTCTTGCGCAGGCGCGCCAGGCCCAGCCGCTCGAACAGCGCGCTGGGCGTGAAGGGCTTGAGCAGGTAGCCGTCCAGCGCGGATTCGGCCGCCTCGGCCACCGCGGCGTAGGAGGCCTCGGCGGTGACCATGAAGAACACGGTGGAAAACGGCAGCATCTGGGCGCGCCGAAGATCGTCCAGCAGCGTCTGGCCGGACTGCCCGGATTCGGCGAAATACTGCTCGCACAGCACGTAGTCGAACACGGTGTGCTCCAGCCGGCTGCGTGCGTCCTGCACCCTGCTGCACTGCACCACGCGGTGGATGCCGTATTCGCGCAACTGCGCCACCAGGATGCTGCGCGAGGTCGCGTTGCTGTCGATCACCAGCGCCTGGGATTCCGTGGAGTCTGGTTCTTTGGCGGTGGCCATGGCGGTGCGGCGCGCGTCCCGGTGAGCAAAGAGCACAGTGTAGGGCGCACGGCGCCGGCCAGAGGGTGGAAAAAAGGCCCTTCCCGCCGGCTGACACCGGAACGACGCGCGGCTGCGACACAATCGCGCCATGGACCCCTCCGACATCCTGCGCGTCGCCACCTACAACATCCACAAGGGGGTGCAGGGCCTGGGCCCGGCCCGCCGCCTCGAGATCCACAACCTGGGCCATGCCGTCGAGCAGCTCGACGCCGACATCGTTTGCCTGCAGGAGGTGCGCAAGATGCACCGCCGCGAACAGCAGTACTTCCAGCGCTGGCCCGACATGCCCCAGGCCGAGTTCCTGGCGCCCGAGGGCTACGAGGCGGTGTACCGCACCAACGCCGTCACCCGCCACGGCGAGCACGGCAACGCGTTGCTGTCGCGCTGGCCGGTGATCGGGCACCGGCACGAGGACATCTCCGACCACCGCTTCGAGCAGCGCGGACTGCTGCATGTCGAGGTCGAGATCCACGGCCGCCGCGTGCATGCCATCGTGGTGCACCTGGGTCTGATCCCCGGCAGCCGCGTGCGCCAGGTGGCGCAACTGCAGCGCTTCGTGGCCCGCGAGGTGCCGCCGGACGAGCCGCTGGTGGTGGCCGGCGATTTCAATGACTGGGGCCTGCAGGTCAAGCGCGCGCTGGCGGCCTGCGGGCTGTACGAGTACGAGGAGGCGCCCCGCACCTTCACCTACCCGGCCCGCCTGCCCATGGTGCAGCTCGACCACGTCTACGTGCGCGGGCTCACGCCGCTCGGCCTGCACGTGCCGCGCGGGCGCATCTGGTGGCGCATGTCGGACCACCTGCCGCTCATCGCCGAGTTCCGCCTGTGAGCCGCGGGGGGCTTTGAGCCATGTCGCATGCCGCCGTGCTCGGCGCGGACCACCGCGTCCGCTTGCTGCAGGGGTCCGAGGAGCTGTTCGCGGCCCTCGTGGCCGACATGGACACCGCCACGTCCGACATCCAGTTCGAGACCTACATCTTCGACTGCACCGGCACGGGCGCCGGCATTGCCGAGGCGCTGGTGCGCGCGGCCGAACGCGGCGTGCGCGTGCATCTGGTGGTGGACGGCGTGGGCACCGGCTCGCTGCCCGGCCCGTGGCCCGAGCGGTTCCAGGCCGCGGGCGTGCAGATGCAGGTGTATTCGCCGGTCGGCACGCTGGGCATGCTGCTGCCCCACCGCTGGCGCCGGCTGCACCGCAAGCTGTGCGTGGTGGATGGCTGCGTGCTGTTTTGCGGCGGCATCAACGTGCTGGACGACCTGCACGACCCCAACCACGGCGTGCTGGAAGCCCCGCGCTTCGATTTCGCGGTGCGTGCCGAGGGCCGGCTGGTGGAGCAGGCCGACGAGGCCATGCAGCACGTGTGGTGGCGGCTCAAGGCGGTGCGCGACGCGCGCCGCCACCGTTTGGCCGATGCGCTGCGCGACCTGCGCGCAGCCGCACAGGCCCGGCGCGCGCAGGAGGATGCGGACGACGCGGGCCCCCGCATGCGGGCCGCGCTGGTGCTGCGCGACAACCTGCGCAACCGCAGCCGCATCGAACGCGCCTACCGCCGCGCCATCGCCAACGCGCGGCACGAGATCATCATCGCCAACGCCTACTTCGTGCCCGGCGGCAAGCTGCGCCGCGCGCTGGTGCTGGCCGCGCGCCGTGGCGTGCGCGTGCGCCTGCTGCTCCAGGGGCGCTACGAATACTTCATGCAGTACCACGCGGCCCGGCCCGTGTACGGCGCGCTGCTGAAGGCCGGCGTGGAGATCCACGAATATTCGCCCAGCTTCCTGCACGCCAAGGTGGCGGTGGTCGATGCGCTGGGCGAACACCCCTGGGCCACCGTGGGCTCGTCCAACCTCGACCCGCTGTCGCTGCTGCTGGCGCGCGAGGCCAACGTGGTGATCGAGGACGCGGGCTTCGCCGCCGACCTGCGCGAACGCCTGGTGCACGCCATGGAGCATGCCGGCCAGCGCATGGACCCGCGCGCCTACGCCGAGCGCCCCTGGCGCCAGCGCGCGCTGGACCGCATCGCCTTCGCCATCATGCGCGCCGCGCTCTGGGTGACCGGCAACCGCTACTGAGCCGGTGCGGCTTGGGTTTGACGCTATTATTTTTATAGCTATATGCCCTAGAGGAATATGCGCTGGGGGCCAAAAACACTCGGCAAGCCGGGGCGGGCATTCGCTGGTACGATGCCGCCCATGTTCAGACAACTCGCCGCCGAATCGAACGACGCGCCGCCCGAAGAGGGCACGCCCGTTTCCGTCAAAATCCGCGAACGGCTGGCCGCGGCACGCAAGCGCTTCAATGCGAACGACAACATTGCCGAGTTCATCGAGCCCGGCGAGCTGGAACTGCTGCTCGACGAGGTCGAGGCCAAGATGCAGGGCGTGCTCGACAGCCTGGTCATCGACACGGCGACCGACCACAACACCCAGAACACCGCGCGGCGCGTGGCCAAGATGTACCTCAACGAGGTCTTCAAGGGCCGCTACGCGCAGCAGCCGGCCATCACCGAGTTCCCGAACGCCGAGCACCTGAACGAGCTGATGATCGTCGGCCCGATCACCGTGCGCAGCGCCTGCAGCCACCACTTCTGCCCCGTGATGGGCAAGATCTGGATCGGCGTGCTGCCCAACGAGCACACCAACGTCATCGGCCTGTCCAAATACGCGCGGCTGGTGGACTGGGTCATGGGCCGCCCCCAGATCCAGGAAGAGGCCGTGGTGCAACTGGCCGACCTCATTATGGAAAAGACCCAGCCCGACGGCCTGGCCATCGTGATGGAGGCCAGCCACTTCTGCATGTCCTGGCGCGGCGTGCGCGAGATGGACAGCAAGATGCTCAACTCCGTCATGCGCGGCGTGTTCCTCAAGGACCCGGCCCTGCGCCGCGAATTCCTCTCGCTCATTCCCGGAAGGAACTGACATGCTCGTCCGACTGCTTTACGCCAGCCGCGCCGTGGACACCTCGCCCGACGCCATCGAAGCCATCCTCAGCCAGTCGCGCCAGCACAACCCCACCTGCGGCATCACCGGCGTGCTCTGCTACGGCGGGGGCGTGTTCCTGCAGGCGATCGAGGGCGGCCGCTCCGCGGTGAGCGCCCTGTACGGCCACATCCAGAAGGACCCGCGGCACAAGGACGTGGAGCTGCTGCACTTCGAGGAGATCCACGAGCGCCGCTTCGGCGGCTGGACCATGGGCCAGGTCAACCTGACCCGCATCAACCACTCCATCTTGCTCAAATACTCCGAAAAGCCCGAGCTGGACCCGTACTCGGTGTCGGGCCGCGTGTCGTTCGCGCTGCTGGAAGAACTGATGGCCACGGCGTCCATCATCGGCCGCGCCTAGGCGGGCCTGCTTCCCCCCGGTCCCTCACCCGTCCCCCCGAGGCCGCAGGCGCCATGCGCTGCGGCCTTCTGCATTCAGGCTTCCTCTCCCCCGTTTCAGCACCGTGACCTTCAACGCCTTCGCGCTCATCCTGCTGGCCGGGCTCATCCACGCATGCTGGAACATCGCGGCCAAGAAAGCGGGCGGCGATTCACGCTTTGCCTTCTTCACCTCGGTGCTGATGATGCTGGGCTGGGCGCCGCTGGGCTGGTGGCTCGGGCGCGATGCCGTGCCCGAATGGGGTGCCAAGGAATGGGGCTTCGTCGTGGCCAGCGGGCTGCTGCACGTGGCGTACTACGTGATCTTGCTGCGCGGCTACCGCCAGGCCGACCTGACCGTGGTGTACCCGCTTGCGCGCGGCTCAGGGCCGCTGATGTCGTCGCTCGTCGCCATCACGTTCCTGGGCGAGCAGATCTCGCTGCTCGGGGGCCTGGGCATCGCGGGCGTGGTGGGCGGGGTGTTCCTCATCGCCGGCGGCCCCGCGCTGCTGCGCGCCGCGCACGACCCGGCCGCGCGGCAGCGGGTGCATGCAGGCATCCGCTACGGCGTGCTCACCGGCGCGTTCATCGCCAGCTACACGGTGGTGGACGGCTATGCGGTGAAGGTGCTGCGCATGTCGCCCATCCTCGTGGACTACATGGGCAACTTCGTGCGGGTGGTGGTGCTCGCGCCCGTGGTGCTGCG
Source organism: Acidovorax sp. GBBC 1281 (assembly GCF_028473645.1). Taxonomy (NCBI): domain Bacteria; kingdom Pseudomonadati; phylum Pseudomonadota; class Betaproteobacteria; order Burkholderiales; family Comamonadaceae; genus Acidovorax; species Acidovorax sp. GBBC 1281. Next base: position 4,868,410 of record NZ_CP097269.1, on the reverse strand, counting down.
CGACCTGCCGGCCGCGCGCGTGCTCTGGCGCGTGCAGTGGCGCTTCGCCCTGCTGGTGGCGGCGGTGAGCCCGGTGGCCTACGTGCTGGTGTTGTACGCCATGCAGGAGGCCCCGCTGTCGCACGTGGCGCCGGCGCGCGAGGTGTCGATGCTGTTCGCCGCCCTCATCGGCGGCCACCTGCTGGGCGAGGGCGACCGGGCCGCGCGCATCGCGGGCGCGGTGATGATCGCAGCGGGCGTCACCGCCCTGGCGCTGGGGTAGGGCATGGATGCGGGTGCCAGCGCCGTGCCGCCGCTGCCGATGCTGATCGGCTGCGATTTCTCCAGCAGCCCCAGCCGGCGCAAACCCATCGTGGTCGCCAGCGGGCAACTGGCCGGGCCACGGGTGGTGCTGTCGGGCCTGGAGACCTTCGACACGCTGGCGGGCTTCGGACGCTGGCTGGCCGAGCCGCGCATGTGGGTGGGCGGGTTCGACCTGCCGTTCGGCCTGCCGCGCGAGCTGCTGGCGCACCTGGGCTGGCCGCTCACCTGGCACGCGAGCATGCAGCACTACCGGGGCCTGAGCCGCGCGCAGATCCGCGACACCTTCGCGGCGTTCTGCGATGCGCGCCCGGCGGGGGCCAAGTTCGCCCACCGGGCCGCCGACGGGCCGGCGGGCTCCAGCCCGTCGATGAAATGGGTCAACCCGCCCGTCGCCTACATGCTGCACGCGGGCGTGCCGCTGCTGCTGGATGCCGGCGTGCACCTGCCCGGCCTGCATGCGGGCGATCCGGCCCGCGTGGCGCTGGAGGCCTACCCCGGCCTGCTGGCGCGCGAGATCCTGGCCCGGCGCAGCTACAAGAGCGACGACCGCGCCAAGCAGACGCCCGACCGCCTCATCGCCCGCAAGGACCTGGTCACGGCGCTGGAGAACGGCGCCACCCGGCTGGGGCTGCGGCTCAAGCTCACGCACGCGCAGCGCGATGCGCTGGTGGACGACGCCAGCGGCGACCGCCTGGACGCCGTGCTGTGCCTGGTGCAGGCCGCATGGGCGGAGCAGCGCCACCGGCAGGGCGATGCGCTGTACGGCCTGCCGCCGGGGCTGGACCCGCTGGAGGGGTGGATCGTCTCGGCGCCCGTGGATTGAAGCCCGGGCCCTCACAATGGCAACGAGGCGGCGCCGCAGGCCGCGCCCCGTCCATGCTCAACAGCCATGTCAAAGACACGCCATGACCTCGTCGCAGCCCGATTCCCGCACCCGCCAGGCCGGTGCCTTCGCCCTGCGTTGCGGCGCCGCGCTGCTGGCGGCCGCATGCCTGGCCGGCGCTGTGGGCGCCGCGCCCGCGCCGTGGTACTTCTGGCGCAGCAAGGTCGACGGCAAGCGCGTCTGCGCCCAGGTGTCGCCGGGGCCGGGCTGGGAGCGCGACAGCACGCCCTACGACGGCCCGGGCTGCGAGGCGCGCCGCCGGGTGTTCGTCATCCCGATGCGCTGACGGCGCCGCCGCAGGGCGTGACAGGACCTGCGCCCAGCCTGCGCCGCTACACGCCGGCCTGCTGGTGCCGCCATTCCTGGCTGCGTCCGCCGTAGCCGTAGGCGGCCGCGCGGGCATCGATCAGGTGGATGTAGCTCACCTCGTGCAGGCTGGGCAGCAGGCCGGCGAACGCGGCATGGATCTCGCGCAGGTAGCGCGCCTTCTCCGCCTTTGTGTTGGTCTCGTCGGTGATGCTGATGTCCAGGTGGAAGGCGGTCTGGCCCAGCTCGGCCAGCGAGACACCCCCGATGAACCATTGGTCGGCCGCGATGAACTGCACCGTGGTGGCGATCACGGGCAGGGCCTTGCCCAGTACGTTCTGGGTGATGTCGGCGACAGCCGCGGTCGCGCGGCGGGCCAGGGCGATATCGGCGGGGCCGGACAGGTGGATGGCGATGTGGGGCATGGTGCGGGTGCTCGTTGAAGGGATGCCGTGATTTTTCGCCGAATTCACCTTCCTGAAAAGCGGGATTCATGGATACCATCCATCGGTTTTACCGTTGGATTCACTGGACCATGCATGCCTTCCCTCTCGACCAGCTTCGCACCTTCGCCGCCGTGATCGACGCGGGCAGCCTCACGGCCGGCGCGCCGCGGGTCTTCCTGTCGCAGTCGGCCGTCAGCGAGCAGTTGCGCAAGCTCGAAGAGCAGGCCGGCCAGTCGCTGCTGCTGCGCTCCAAGGCCGGCGTGGCGCCCACGGCGGCGGGCGAGCGGCTGCTCGGCCATGCGCGCCAACTGCTCGCGCTGAGCGAAGCGGCCTGGCGCGACCTGCACGGCGTGGCGCTGCAGGGCACGCTGCGGCTCGGTGTCACCGATTACTTCCGCCCGGCCGATCTGGCGGGCCTGCTGGCGCGCGTGGAGGCGCAATACCCGCAGGTGCGGCTGCAGGTCACGGTGCAGAAAAGCGGGCTGGTCGAAGCGGGCTATGCCAGCGGCGAGTTCGACGTGGGGCTGACCATGGCCTTGCCCGCCGCGCGCACGGCGGCTGGCGCGGCCCGCGCACGGCCTGCCGCCAGGGCCCCCGTGGCCAAGGCGTCGTTGCTGCGCCAGGAGGCCCTGCACTGGATGGCCGCCCCCGGCGTCACGCGCGTGAGGGGCGAGCCGCTGCGCCTGCTCGCGCTGCCCGACAGCTGTTCGCTGCACCAGTTCACCGTGGCGCTGCTGGAGCGCCGCCGGGTGCCTTACCGCATCGCGCTGCTGGCCTCGGGCGTGGCGGGGCTCCAGTCGGCGCTGGCGGCGGGCCTGGGCGTGGCCTGCCTCAATGCGTCGGCGCTGTGCCCCGGCGTGCGGGTGCTGCCGGCGCCGCACGGCCTGCCGGCCTTGCCGCAGGCGGGCTTTTATCTGCTGCCGCCCCGGGCCGGGGAGTCGGACTTCGTGCGCGAGGCGCGCGGGGTGCTGGCGGCGGGCTTTGGCTGATCCCCGCACGTTCGTGCGGATTGCTATGACAAATATAGCGGCATGCCTTGGTTCTAATTGCGCTGGAGGCACTTTTCGCTCCCATCGGTGAAGGGCGGCCCGCACAGCCCTCGGGCCCCGGCCGCCCTTTGCGTTTCAAGGGCTCTTGGGCAGCAGTGGGCCTTGGTTCTGCAAAGGTTGTCTCTTGGATCGACCCTGCATGCAGTGACCAGAAGATTGACCTCCGCATGGCTGCGCATCACCCTGGATGTCGTGAAAGCCAATGATTGAGGCATCTGGGCATTCCATCGGGAACCTCTCAAAACCCATCCGGTCCCTTGTTGATCGAGAATGCGTGCTCCATCCTTTGCCATGATCACTCCCCGTAGCGCCCTGAAGTTCGACCTGTTCGCTGAGGCCTCGCGCCAACACAAGAGAGATGAGGTGGGCGATCCGCTGCAGGTGATCGCGCGGCACATCGACTTCGCAGAACTGGCCCGGCTGGTGGATGCCTTGATCGAACGCGGGGGTGGCCGCCGGGGCGGTCGGCCCGCCTACCCCACCGAGGTGATGGTGCGCATCCTGGTGTTGAAGCGGCTGTACAACCTGTCCGATGAGCAGATGGAGTATCAGTTGCTGGACCGGGGGAGCTACCAGCGGTTTTGCCTGTTGCAGGATGCGATGAACGTGCCGGACCGCAAAACGATCTGGCGCTTTGGCGAGCGCCTTGGCGTGGGCGGGGCAACGGCCTTGTTCCAGGGGGTGGATGCCCAACTGCAGCGCCACGGCTACATCGCCCGGGGCGGGCAAGCCATTGATGCCACGCTGGTGCCCGCGCCCCGACAGCACATCGGCCAGCAGGAGCGGCGAACGCTGGCACAAGGCGGGCAGCCGGACTGGAGCCAAGCGCGACGCAGGCAAAAGGATGTGGAGGCCACGCACACGAAGAAGCACGGCAAAAGCCACTTCGGCTACAAGCTCAGCGTGAGCGTGGACCTCAAGCACGGCTTCATCCGCCGCCTCGCCACGGGCACGGCCAGCGAGCACGACGGGCACCACTTCGATGAGGTGCTGGACATGCACAACACCGGGCGGGCAGTGCATGCGGACAAAGCCTACCCGAGCCGCCAAAGGTGCCAGATGCTGAAAGTGCTGGGATTCGTGGATGCGATGCAGCGCCGTGCGCAGGCGGGCCGACCACAGAGCGAATGCCAGAAGGGGCGCAACCAGCGCATCGCAAAGAAACGAGCCAAGGTGGAGCACGTGTTCGCCGGTATCCGCCACCTGGGGGGCAAGTTCGTGCGCACCATCGGACAGGCGCGCGCCACGGTGGGGATGACGATGATGGCCGCCTGCTACAACATGAAGCGACTGGCCTGGTTCCTGCATCGGGGCGTGGATGCTTTCTTCAAGCCCGCCACTGGCAAGGCACAAGTGCGCCTGCAAACGGTGAAAGCCTGAGCCACCGGGCCTGCAAGGCCCCTCATGCACCCAGGCGCAGACCGTTGCTGGGCCTCATCACGCTCAAACGGCTACTGGCGCCCACTCCTCCCTATTCGGATTCGTCAAACATGGGGTTGTGAGAGGCTCCCCACAGGATGGTCAGCCAGAAGCGCTATTCTGATCGGGCCGGCATGAAAGAAAGCAGGCTTGCGCAGCCTCGATGCAGTGCGCAACGAGGGGCTACTACCTGGGTGCTAATCGGGGCAACGGCCGGAATGTGCGACCACTCGCACACCACGCCAGAGATGGGCGCGAAACAGCCGGCAGAGGCCTTGGGCGGAAAGAATCAATGCCGTTAAATGATCGGGATGGGCGGCACCCTGTTAACGAAGAGCGCGAAACCATTCCTCGAGCGCTCCAAGCGCATTGAATCTCAACCCCCGCGCTTCACATCCAGATCCGCCAGCACCCGCAGCAACCCCCGATTCACCTCTTCCAGGTCCATCTCGTGCGTTTCGCACAGTTGGCGGATCGCCGCGCCGTTGTCCGTCTCCAGCGCGCAGGCCATCTCCAGGCTGGCCGCGTACGGTCCGGTGTGCAGCACGGTGGCGTCGTAGATGCGTTCGGACAAAGGCAGGCGGCGCAGGATGGCGCCCAGGGGTTCGCCCAGCAGGTCGTCCATCTGCGAGAGCAGGCCGCACAGGTAGATTTCGCGCCGCAGGTCGTTTTCCACGCCGGCGTCCAGCAGGCGCTCGGTCAGGCGGGCGCGCAGCACCATGGATTCGCGGATGGGCTGCAGGTTGGGGTCGGTGCTGGCGTGCGGCAGTTGGTCCGACAGCCAGCGCTTGAGCGAGCCGTAGCCCATCATCACCAGGCCGCGCCGCAGCGAATCCACGCCGGTGCGCAGGCCCAGCGCGGCCGAGTTGGTATAGACCATGAAGCGGTAGGCGAGCAACGGGTCTTCGCCCAGGATCTGCTCGAAGGCCTCCAGCGACTGTTCGGCGTCGATGGCCTTCATCAGCTTGAGCACGGTGTCGTGCCCGGGCTGGGGCGGCTGGTGGCGCAGTTCGTACAGCACGTCTTCTGCGGGCCAGCCGGCCAGTGCCAGGGCCTTGTGCCGGTCCAGGCAGTGTTCCATGAGGGCGCGGCTGGCCACGTTCTCGTACATCTGTCCGGCCAGCACGGGGCTGGGCTGCTGCGGCTGCTGGCCTGCGGCGGCGTGGGGGGCGCCCGATCCGGCGCGGGGCACGGCGGCGGTGGCCTTGAGCGCGGCCATGGCGTCGGCGGCGCTGAGGGTGAGCAGGCTGTTGTCGAAGCAGCCGGCCACGGCGGGTTCGGGCAGGTGGTGCAGTTCGCCGCGCCAGACGAGTTTCAGGCCGCGCTGGTGGGCGGCCTGCACCTGGGCGAGCAAGGCCGGATCGCCCAGCCATTCGTTGCGCACTTCGATCCAGGGGGCGCCGCGCGGCGCCTGGGTGAGCAGGTCGGTGAGCAGCTGCGGCGTTTGCGGGGACAGCAGCAGGGGGGGCGAGCTGGCGCTCCACAGTTCCTGCAAGGTGCGCAGCAGGTGGGGCGCATCCACGACAGCGGCGCCGTCGCTTTGCACATAGAGCTGCACGGCTGCCAGGCGCCGCGCCTGGTTCCACAGTGGGCGGTAACCGAGGAGAAGGCTGCCAAGAACGGATTGGACCATGGGATGCGAAGGCGGCCGTTACCGCGCGGGCTCAGCCGATGTAGTTGAAGAGGGACAGCTTCTGCACCTGGGCATAGGACTTCAGGGCCGCTTCATACCCGACCTGGTTGTTCTGGAAGTCGGAAATGCCCTTGATCATATCGAGATCCTCCGCGCGCGAACGGTCGGCTTCGAGCTGCACGGCGCGCTTGTCCTGGTCGCCCGTGATGCGGTCGGCGCGGTTGAGCAGTTCGCCCGCGTAGCCCCGCATGTTGTGCATGCGCTCCATGCCGATGTCGATGTTGTTCAGGGCCTGGCCCACGGCCTGCGAGGCCGCGCCGCTGGTGGTGGCGTTGCCGATGTCGCGGATGGCGCTGTCCAGCGTGCTGAAGATGCTGGCGCTGGGCTGCAGCGAGATGCTGTCGCCGTTGGCGGGCGAGAGGCTGTAGGTGCCATCGACCTTCTTGACGGGCGTGCCGGTGATGTTGAAGCTCATGCCGGGGATGCCGGTCACGCCGATGCTCACCGGCTTGTCGGACGGAAAGTCGGGCACCGTCACGGGCGCGGACGACACGCCGGTGGTGGTGTTGGTGATGGTGTACGTGGCCGTGGTGGTGCCGGCCGTGGCGCCCGGGCCTACGCCGCTGAAGACGATCTGGTAGTTGTTGCCCGTGATGAGGCTGGTGTCGGTGGGCTTGATGCCGTCGGTGGTCAGCAGGTGGTCGGTCGAGCTGGTGGTGACGGCGGCGTTGTAGGCGCCGTCGCGCTGCGGCACGAACATGAAGGCCGATTCGCCGTCCAGCGACAGGGGCAGCGAACTGTCGGTGCCCGAGCCCTGGCCGGGCAGGCCGGAGAAGGTGTAGTCGGGGCTGCCGGACTGCGGCCCGAGAAACGGCGTGAGCGCGCTGCCCAGGGCGCCCAGCAGCGGCATGCCGTTGCTGTCCTTGCGGTTGACCATGGAGGACAGCTGCTCGCGAAGGCCCTGCAGTTGGTTGGCGATGGTCTTGCGGTCGTTGGGCGTGAGCGATCCGTTACCGGCGCTCACGATGAGCTGGCGGGCCTCCTGCACCAGGTCCACGGCTTCGCCCATGGTCGATTCGGCCTGGGCGATGGAGTTGCGCTGGTTCTCCAGCGCGCGCTGGTCGGTCTGCACGCGCGCCAGCCGGGTCATCGCGCGTTCTGCCTGCGCGGCGGCCACCGGGTCGTCGCTGGCGCGCACCACGCGCTTGCCGGAGGTGAGGTTTTCCTGCAGGTTGGACAACGCCGTCTGCCGCGTGCCCAGGTTGCGCAGGGCGTTGTCGTACATGTTGGCGGTGGAGGTGCGATAGAAGTTGGCCATGTCTTTCTCCGGCGCGGTTTATCGGCCCATCGTCTGGATCAGGCTGTCGAAAATACTCTGGGCGATCTGCAGGACCTTCGCGGAGGCCTGGTAGGCCTGCTGGTATTGGATCAGCTTGGCGGCCTCTTCGTCCAGGTTCACGCCCGAGACGGCCGTGCGGTCCTTTTCGAGGTTGCCCGCGATGGTGGTGGACAGCTGGGCGGAGTTCAGCGCGCTCTGCGTGCGCGTGCCCACCTGCGCCATGAGGCCGGCGTAGCCGTCGCTCATGGTGGATTCGTCGAACATCTTCACGTCGCGCAGCGCGTTCATCGCGGAGGCGTTGCCGGCGTTGCGGGTGTAGGTGTCGCCGTATTGCGGATCGAGCGCATTGCCCACCGTGACGGTGTCGCCGGTGTTGGGCGTGCCCTTGAGCGTCAGTTCCCAGCCGTCGATCTTGATGGGCTGGCCCGGCGTGTAGGCCAGGCCCGCGGTGCCCGAGGGCGGCGTGGTCGAGCCCGTCACCGTGTAGGTGGTGGGCGGGCCGGCGGCGAAGCTCAGGCTCACGCCCGCCGGAATGGGAGGGGCGGTGAAGCCCGTGGAGGTCGCCTGCACGCTGGTGAGCTGCATCGACCCGCCGTTGGTCTTGCCCATGGCGGCGTTGACGGGGCTGGCCACGGCCAGGTCGCGGGGCGACAGCACCTTGGCCTGGATGTTCGCGGCCGTGGTGCTGAAGGGCTTGAAGAGCACGCGCTCGCCCGTGGCGCCTGCGGCCGTCATGTTGAAGTTCAGCCCGTCGATCTGCTTGCTGGCCAGGTCGGTCAGGTCGGTGAAGGCGGTGGCCTTGCCGTCGGACATGCGCACCACCTGGCCGGCCGGCGGCGTGGTGAAGCGCACTTCATAGTCGGACGCGGCGAACTTCGTCGCGTCGCTGAACGACACGGTGCCCACGGCCGTGCCCTTGGTGTAGCCGGGCATGCTGGTGGGGACCGAGAACAGGTCCTTGCCGGCCTGTCCGTCGAGCGTGAGGCCCAGCTTGTGCTGGGCGTTCATCGTCATGCCGATGGATTGCGCCATGCGGCCGAGCAGGTTCACGCCCTCGGCCAGATCGGTGTTGTTGAAGCGCAGCAGGCCCGAGACCTCGCCGCCGCCGAGCATGTTCTCGTCCAGCTCCACCGGTGCCACGCCGGGGCGGTTGAAGAACAGCTTGGTCTGCCCGCTGCCGGGAAAGGACGTGGCCTCGCCCACGGACAGCTGCGTGGCGGTGGAGCCCAGCACCAGGGGCTGGCTGCCCGCGACGAACAGGCCCACGGTGCCGTCGTCGGCCTGCACCTGCGTGGTCTGCACGTACTGGTTGATCTCGCGGATGATCTGGTCGCGCTGGTCCAGCAGGTCGTTGGGCGATTGGCCGTTGCCGGTGGCGCGCGCGATCTGCTCGTTCACGCCGGCCATGCGGCTGGCCAGGCTGTTGATCGCGTTGACGTTGCTGTTGAGCTGTTCGGTGACGGTGTACTGGATCTCCGACAGACGGTCGGCCGCGGAGCGCATGCGCCCGGCGGTCTCGTCCATGCGCGTGAGCACCACCGTGCGCGCGGTGATGTCGGTCGGGGCCGCCACCACGTCGGACAGGGCGTTCAGCATGTCGGTGATCGAGGCGCCCAGGCCGCTCGTGCCGCCGCTGAAAACGTCCTGCATCTGCGACAGGCGCTCGCCGCGCGTCTGGTCGGCCGCCTGGGTGGCGTTGGCCGCGGCGGCCTGCCGCGTGAGCAGCTCGTTGTGGTTGCGCAGGATGGTCTGCACGTCCACGCCCTGGCCGATGTAGCCGCCGCCGGTGAACTGGCCCTGCACGGTCTGCAGCGACAGCGTCTGGCGCGAGTAGCCGGCGGTGTTGACGTTGGCGATGTTGTGGCCCGCGGTCTGCAGGGCCACCTGGTTGGCGAGCAGGGCGCGGGCGCCGACGTTGAGCAGGCTCATGGAGCGCTTTCCGTCACGCCGCCGTGCGCGGCGAGACGCGCAAGGTGCTGTTGATGGCCCGGCTCAGCTTGCTGGCGTATTCGGGATCGGTGGCGTAGCCCGCCTTCTGCAGTTCGGTGGCGTAGGCCACGGCGGAATGCGTCTTCTCGCGCGCCTTCTCGTAGCGCGGGTTGTCGTTGATGAGCTTGGCGTAGTCCTTGAAGGAGTCTTCGTAGGAGTCGTAGGCGCGGAACTTCGCCGTCACCTTGCGCGGCACGCCGCCGATGTATTCGGTGGTGGTGATCTCGGCGACCTTGCCCGTCCAGCCCTTGCCGGCCTTGATGCCGAACAGGTTGAAGGAGTTGTCGCCGTCTTTGCTCCGGATCTCGCTCTTGCCCCAGCCGGTCTCGTGGCCGGCCTGGCCCAGCATGAAGCTGGCGGGAATGCCGCTTTCCTTGGCCACGCGCTCGGCCGCATCGCGGTGGTGCTGCACGAAGCTCTCGCGGCCCTTGGGCGCGGGGGCGGACGGGTCGGCCGCCACGGCGGCGGCGGCGCGCTGGCTGGCGGCGCCCAGGCTCAAGGTGGAGGGCACCGAAAACGTGGGCTCGGCACCGGCACCGGCATCGCCGCCGCCGATCTGGCGCGTCAGCTGGCGCTGGATGGCCTCCGAGAGCCCGCCCTGGCGGCCCGACATCTGGATGGACAGCTGCTGGTCGAGCATGTCGGTGCCCAGGTCAGCCTGGCCGCCTTCCATGAGGCCGGACTTCATCGTCGCCTCGCGCATGCTCTTGATCATCTCGCGCATGAAGAGCGATTCGAACTGCTTGGCCGCTTCCTTGGCGGCCTGCGGGCTGTTCTGACCGGCCTCGTACTTGAGCGCGTTGAGCGAGCGCGAATCGACGGCCAGCGCGTTGGTGGCGGTGGTGGTCGCGGCAGAGGGCAGGGTCATGGCCATGTGCGGTCTCCCGTCAGGTCGGACGCCGCCGCGCTGAGCGCAGGGACGGCAAGGTGGCGGCCTGGGTCATCAGATGACCTCCAGCTCGGCGTTCAGGGCGCCCGCGGCCTTGATGGCCTGCAGGATGGCCAGCAGGTCCTGCGGCGTGGCGCCCAGGGTGTTGAGCGCGCGCACCACGTCGGCCAGCTGCGGCGACGGCGGCATCTGGATGATGTTGCCCGGCTCCTGCTTGACGGTGATGTCGCTCTTTTGCGCCACCACGGTCTGCCCTTGCGACAGCGGGTTGGGCTGGCTGATGACGGGTGTGGAACTGATGGTGATCGACAGGTTTCCGTGCGCGATGGCGCAGGGGCCCAGCGTCACGGCCTGGTTCAGCACGATGGAGCCGGTGCGGGCGTTGATGACGACCTTGGCGGAGGGGACGGAGTCGGCCACCGCGAGTTCTTCCAGATCGGCGATGAAGTTCACCCGGGCGCCGGGGTCCAGGGGGGCGCGCACCTGCACCGTGCGGCCGTCCAGCGCCGTGGCGATGCCGGCGCCGTTGCCCAGCTTGCCGTTGATGGCCTGGGCCACCTTGCGGGCGGTCTGGAAGTCCGAGGCGTTCAGGCCCAGGGTGATGGTGTCGCTGTCGTTCAGCGGGGTGGGCACCGAGCGTTCCACTTGTGCGCCATCGGGAATGCGGCCGGCGCTCAGGTGGTTGATCTGCACCTTGCTGCCGCCGGCAGACGCCCCGGCACCGCCCACGACCATGTTGCCCTGCGCCATGGCGTAGATCTCGCCGTCGGCGCCGCGCAGCGGCGTGGCGATCAGCGTGCCGCCCTTGAGCGACTTGGCGTTGCCCATGGAGGACACGCTCACGTCGATGGTCTGGCCGGGCTGGGCGAAGGCGGGCAGCTGGGCGGTGACGATCACCGTCGCCACGTTCTTGAGCTGGGGCGCCGCCGTGCCGGGCGGCAGGCTGATGCCCATCTGCTGCAGGTAGTTCGTCATCGCCTGCGTGGTGAAGGGCATCTGCGTGGTCTGGTCGCCCGTGCCGTCAAGGCCCACGACGAGGCCGTAGCCCGTCAACTGGTTGCTGCGCACGCCTTGCACGGCCGCCACTTCCTTGATGCGCAGGGCATGGGCGGGCAACGCCGCGCACAGGGTGGCCAGGGCGGCCAGCAGCCACACGAGCCGCGACGCGCGCGAAATCAGGGGAGAGGGCAGGGCTTTCATGGCCTCGATTGTGAAAGCGGACCGCTTCACGGGATGGGCCAAAAAGATGCCGGATTACCGGTCAATTGGGGCGGCCGGCCCCGGGGGAATACCAGCGAAAAATGCCGCCAGTGCAATCAACACTAGGGCATTGTGCTATGAAAATAATAGCAATCTGCCGCCAGGCCGTGGCGGCAGATTGCGGGGAGGGGATGGGTGGCGGCGCGGTTAGAACGGCGTGACCGAATTGAAAGCCCGCGACAGCCAGCCCATGGCCTGCGCCTCGCTCTGGGCGCCACGCCCGCGCGATTGCACCCGGGCGTTGGCCACCAGCGTGGAGCTGATCACGCTGCCCGGCTGCAGGGCGCGCGGGTCCACCGTACCGGAAAAGCGCAGCACGTCCACGTTGTCGTTCACGCCGATCTGCTTTTCGCCGGCGATCACCAGGTGGCCGTTGGGCAGCACGTCGATCACGGTGGTGGTGATGGTGCCGGTGAAGGTGTTGGTGCTTTCGGTGCCGCCCTTGCCTTCGAAGTTGTTGGTGCTGGTCGCGCCCAGCGAGGCCTTGCCCAGGTTGGTCGAACTGATGAACGGCAGCGCGGTGATGCCCGACGCCGTGCCCGACTTGCGGTCCACGGTGGAGGTCGATTTCTGGCTGGCCGACACCGTCTCGATGATCTGGATGGTGACCACATCGCCCACCAGGCGCGCACGGCGGTCCTCGAACACCGGCCGGTAGCTGGCCGCGTGGAACAGGCTGCCCGTCGCCGGGCCCGAGGGGCGGGGCGTGGCGGCCACGGGCGGCGGCGTGGTGGGCAGCAGGTCCACGGGCGGCGGCGGCGACAGCGTGGCGCAGCCGGTGCACAGCAGCACCAGGCCGGCGACGGCGGCCAGGCGCGCGGACGGCGCCGGCACGGGGGACGAACGGAGGAAGGAGGCGGTACGCATGGCGGAGTCCTGCAACAAGCGGTGGGGGCGTGGGCGTTCTTCGTGGGAACGGTCGGCGTTGCGCTTCAAAGCTGCGCGAGCTTGGCCAGCATCTGGTCCGATGTCTGGATGGCCTTGGAATTCATTTCGTAGGCGCGCTGGGTCTGGATCATGGTCACCAGCTCTTCCACCACGTTCACGTTCGAGGTTTCGAGGAAACCCTGGCGCATGTAGCCCAGGCCGTTGGTGCCCGGCGTGCCCTGCTGGGGCTGGCCAGACGCGGCCGACTCTTTGTACATGTTCTGCCCGATGGGCTCGAGGCCGGCCGGGTTGATGAAGTTGGCCATCGCGATGCTGCCCAGCTGCTGGGGCGCGGTGCTGCCCGGCACGGTGGCGGAGACCACGCCCTCGGTGCTGATGCTGATGGCCGTGGCGTTGGCGGGCACCGTGATGCCGTTGGCCACCGGCAGGCCGCTGGAGGTGACCATGCGGCCCTGCGCGTCGAGCTGGAACGAGCCGTCTCGGGTGTAGCCGATGGTGCCGTCGGGCTGGGTGATTTCGAAGAAACCGTTGCCGTTGATCGCCACGTCCAGGTTGTTGTTGGACTGCTGCAGGCTGCCTTGCGTGAAGTTGCGGCTGGTGGCCACGGTGCGCACGCCCAGGCCCAGGTGCAGGCCGGTGGGCAGCTGGTTCTGCTCGGTGGTCTGCGCGCCGACCTGGCGCTGGTTCTGGTAGATCAGGTCTTCGAAGACCGCGTTGTTGCGCTTGTAGCCGTTGGTGGAGACGTTGGCCAGGTTGTGCGAGATGACATCCAGCTGGGTTTGCTGGGCGGACATGCCGGTCTTGGCGATCCACAGGGAATTGATCATGGCGGTTCCTTTGGGGAGGCGGTTGCGTCGGGCTCGGCGTCGGGGTCAGCCGTTGAGGCTCAGCAGCTGGCTGGCCGACTTGTCGTTGGTCTCGGCCGTCTGCAGCAGGCGCAGTTGCGCCTCGAACTGGCGGGAGGCGGCGATCATTCCGACCATGCTCTCCACGGCATTCACGTTGGAGCCTTCCAGCGCGCCGGACAGCATGCGGGCATTGGGATCGCTGGGCAGCGGATCGCCCGAGGTGGTGCGAAACAGGGCATCGTCGCCGCGCTTGAGTGGGTCTTCCAGCGTGGGCGTGGCCAGCTTCAGTCGCCCCACGGCTGCGGGGCGCTGGCTGCCGACCTTGGCGGTGATGGTCCCGTCCGAGCCCAGCGCGATCTCCGCGCCCTGGGGCACGTCGATGGGCCCTCCACCGTCCGAGAGCACGGTCAGGCCGTTGCTCGTGAGCAACTGGCCCGTGGCCGAGACTTCCAGGCTGCCGTTGCGGGTATAGGCCTCGGTGCCGTCGAGCCCCTGCACGGCGAACCAGGCATTGCCCACCGCCATGGCGTCCAGGTTGCGGCCGGTGCGCTGCACCGGGCCGGACGCTTCGGAGTGGCCCGAGGTCGCCTCCAGGGCGAACACGCGGGTCTTGGCGCCGTCGCCCTGCACCGGCACGGCGCGAAAGGTGGACATTTCCGCCCGGAAGCCGTTCGTGGAGGCGTTGGCCAGGTTGTTGGCCAGCACCGACTGGCGCTGCGCGGCAGCGCTGGCGCCCGTCATCGAGGTGTAGATGATGTGGTCCATGGAGGGTCTCGCGCAGGCGTCTCAGTCGGTGTGGGCAGAGGTCAGGAAAAGGATCAGCGCAGGTTGACCAGCGTGGACATCACCTGGTCCTGCGTCTTGATGGTCTGTGCGTTGGCCTGGTAGGCCCGCTGCGCCGTCATCATGTTCACCAGCTCGGCCGTCAGGTCCACGTTGGAGTCTTCCAGCGCGCCGGAGCGCAGGGCACCGAACTTGCCGTCGGTGGGCGCGCCCATCACGGCCTGGCCGGACTCGAACGTCTCGGCCCAGTTGTTGTTGCCGATGGACGCCAGGCCCTGCGTGTTGCGGAAGCTGGCCAGCGCCAGCTGCCCCTCGGCGCGCGTCACGCCGTTGGAGTAGCGCGTCATCACCATGCCGTTGTTTTCGATGTTGATGCCCGTCAGCTCCCCGGCGGTGTAGCCGTCCTGCGACAGGTCGGACACGGCGAACTTGGTGCCGAACTGCGTCACGCCGTCCAGCTTCACGTTCACGGTGTAGTCGGTGAGGTTGTTGGGGTTCGGCGGCGTGGGCGAGATCGTGATCGGCATCTGAAAGCCCGTGGCGGGCGCCGTCGCGGCAGGCGACGTGATCTTGCCGTTGTTGTCGAACTTGATCTGGCCGATGGCAGTGGCCACCACGGGCGGCGTTGCCGTGGGGTCGTCCAGCTTGTCGTACACGTCCCAGGTGTTGGCGCCGTTCTTCTGGAAGTACAGGCTCACCGGCTTGGCGACGCCCTGGCTGTCGTAGACGTTGATCGAGGTGCCGTAGGTGGCGCGCGGCGTGGCGGGCACGGGCGGCGTGGCGGTGGAGTCGCCCGCAGCGTTCGGGGCGCGCGCGTCGAGGTTGAACGATGCGGTGATCGACGTGGTCTGCTTGGCCGGGATCGGCTGCGAGGTGGGGAAGGTGAGCGGCGCGGCATTGCTCGACGAGCGCAGGCCCGTGGCCGGGTCCACCGCGTAGCCCATCACCTTGGCGCCGCTGTTGGTGATCACGTTGCCCAGGTCGTCGAGCTTGAAATTGCCCGCACGGGTATAGGCATTGGTGCCATCGGGCTGCTGCAGCTTGAAGAAGCCGTCGCCGTTGATCGCCACATCCAGGCTGTTGCCGGTGATCGACAGGTTGCCCTGGTTGAACTGCTGCGCCACGTCGGCGGTTTCCACGCCGATGCCGGCGTTGGTTCCCCCCGCGGAGCCGATGGCCGAGGCAACCATTTCAGCGAACTCGGCGCGGGAGGCCTTGAAGCCCACCGTGTTGGAGTTGGCGATGTTGTGGCCGATCACGTCCAGGTTCTTGCTGGCGGCGTTGAGGCCGGACAGGCCTTGCTGAAAGCTCATGGTGTTCTCCTGAGAGGAAGAAGGGAAGCGCGTGGATAGGTGGGAAGGGCGTGCTGGTCAGAGCACCGCTTTGATCTGGCTGTAGTTGACGGTGCTGCCGGTGTCCAGGTCGAGCGTCAGCGCGCCGCTGTTGGAGCCGGTGCCCACCACCTTCGCCTGCATGAGCGCCGTGGACTGCACGGTGCCGTCCTTGGTGGAGGCGACCACGCGGAACTGAAGGTCGCTCTTGTTGCCCGCGTACTTGCTGGCGTCGAACTCGAACTCGTGGCGGCCCTTGTCCTGCGCGCCCATGTCCACCGTGCCGACGACCGCGCCGCCGGGCGTGACGACCTCGACCTTGGTGCTGGTCGCCGCGCCGGCCAGCTCGAAGTAGCCCTTGCCCGTGCTGTCGGTGTAAGTCATCTTGGAGCCTTCCGCGAGCACCGAACGGCCGATCATGGCCGTGCCCTGCAGCGTCTGCATCGTGGAGAACTGCTCGGCCATGGTCTGCATGGTGAGGTTCAGCGTCTGGATGCCGGTGACGGTGTTGATCTGCGCCATCTGCGAGGTCATCTGCGCGTTGTCCATCGGATTCATCGGATCCTGGTTGTTCAACTGCGCGACCAGCAGCTTCAGGAAGCGGTCCTGTGCGGCGTTGGGGTCGGTGGCCGAATTGGCGCTGGTGCCCGAATTCACGGTGGCGGTGGAGCCGATGGGATTGAGGATCATGGCGAGGTTCTTCCCGAAAAGTTACTGGCCCATCTGCAGGGTCTTGAGGAGCAGCGACTTGGCCGTGTTCATGACCTCGACGTTGTTCTGGTAGGAGCGCGAGGCGGAGATCATGTTGACCATCTCCTCCACCGCGTTCACGTTGGAATGGGTGACGTAGCCCTCCGCATCGGCGGATGGGTGGCTCGGGTCGTGCACCCGCTTGCCCGGCGCGTTGCTCTCGCTGATCGCGCTCACCCGCACGCCGGCGGCGCTCTCGGCGCCCATCGGCGCCGTCTGGAACACCACCTGGCGCGCCTTGTAGGCCTGGCCGTCCGGGCCGGCGACGGCCTCGACGTTGGCCAGGTTGCTGGCCACCACGTTGAGCCGCTGCGACTGCGCACTGATGGCGCTGCCTGAGACATTGAAGATGGAGAACATGGACATGGCGGTTTCCGCTTTCCGTGGGTGGTGGCGTTGCGGCGCTTACTGGCCCTGGATGGCGCTCAGCATCGTCTTGGCGTTGCCGTTGATGAACCGCAGCGTGGCTTCGTAGCGCACGGCGTTGTCCACGAAGGCGGCCCGCTCGCGATCGAGGTCCACCGTGTTGTTGTCCAGGTTGGGCTGGGTCTGCACCGAGTAGCCCAGCGTGCTGCCCGATCCCATGCCTGTCGTGGCGGCCGGCAGCGGAATGTGGCGCGGATCGGTGGCGCTTTGCTGGCGCTGGCCGGTGGCCAGGGACATGGTCGACCCCGATCCGGTGCTCAGCGTGGTCGAGCCGCCGCCGGTCGCATCGCGCATCGCGTCGGCGAAATTGAAGTCGCGGGCCACGTAGCCCGGCGTGTCGGCATTGGCGATGTTGCTCGCGATGGCACGCTGGCGCTCGGCACGCAGCAAAAGCGCGTTGCCGTGGAAATCCAGCCTTTCAGTCATCTTGTTGAGCATGTCAGCCTCGCAAAGCGTTGGGTCCTGGCCGGGGAAAAGAGGGGTTCCGGCGTGGGTTCGATTATGGAAATGGGCCGGTTTTTCTAAAGCGCGAAGAACGCGGCGATTGGCGCGCAGTTCGGTGCTTCGTGCGCGCCGGCCGGCCCTAAAGTGCAAGGGGTCGAATGGCCTTCCCTGTTGGGCGGCGCATTCCCCGCCACAGGAGGCTTTCCCATGTCACACACCACCGCTCCCCGATTCCTTCCCACCCTGCGCCTGGCCCGGATGGCCGCGCTGGCGGCGGCCTTTGCCCTGCCCGCCGCGGCGCTGCGGGCCCAGGCCGTGGCCGAACCGGCGGCGGACCTGGGCGGAATCACCCAGCGCTGGCTGGACGATGCGCTGCAGCGCGGCCAGTCGGGCACGGCCAGCATGCCGCTGCGCATGGAAGTGAGTGTGGGGGCCTTGGACCCCCGCCTGCGCCTAGCGCCATGCGCTCGCGTCGAGCCCTACCTGCCCGCTGGCTCGCGGCTGTGGGGCCGCACCCGCCTCGGGCTGCGGTGCGTGGACGGTGCCACCGCGTGGAACGTGTTCCTGCCCGTCACCGTCAAGGCGTACGGCCCGGCGTGGGTGCTCACGGGCAATGTCGCGTCCGGGGCCGTGCTCACGGCCGCCGATGCGACCGAGGCCGAAGTGGACTGGGCGGCAGAAACCACCGCGATCTTGGCCAATCCCGAAAGCTGGGTCGGCATGGTGGCCTCGCGCCAGCTCATGGCCGGCCAGGCCGTGCGTCAGCACATGGTGAAGGCGCCGACCCTGTTCAAGGCGGGGGCGGCGGTGCGGGTGGTGGCGCAGGGGCGGGGTTATTCGGTAACATCCGCAGGCCAGGCGATCACTGCAGGCGCCGTTGGCGAGACTGTGCGCATCCGTATGGAGAATGGCCGTGTCGTCGCCGGTGTTGTGTCCGAAAATGGAACAGTAGAGATCACTTTGTAAGCGATGGGGCGCAAGAAAAGCCTAAAGTCCCTGTCGAAGTGGTCGAAAACATTGCTACTGTGCCCCACATCGAGCGGGGTGGGAGAGAGCGATGAAGATAGGTCAAAACCCCGAAATAGCCAATGCAGTGTCGCAAGCCGCCACTGCCGCCAAGCAGGCCAAGGCCCCTGCGGCTGCCGCCGAAACGGCTGCCAAGAGCGCCGCGCCCGCTGCCGCTGCGGCCGCTGGCGTGCCTGTCACGTTTTCCAGCGCCGCCCGCGGACTCGAAGCCAATGGCCGGGCCAGCACCGATTTCGATGCCAACAAGGTGAAGGCCGTGCGCGCCGCCATCGAAAAGGGCACGTTCACGGTGGACGCCGATGCGATCGCGGACAAGCTGCTGTCCAATGCGCAGGAAATCATCTCCCACACCAGCAACAGCCACTGACCCCGGGTTTCCTGCAGGGGTTGATCGGCACAGGATCCACCCATGCAACTCGAAACCACGCTGTCTGAAGTTGAATCCCGGTTGAAAGACGTCGGTGCCGCCCTGGTGGAAACCGACGCGCTCGCGGTAGAACGTACCGCCCCCCTGTTGCGCCAGGCCGCTCTCGATCTGTCCCAGGCGCTTCAGAAAATCCCCCGCCCCACCGAATTGCCGGCCGACATCCAGCGCCGCATCCAGGCCCTGCGCAGCCAGTTGTCCCAGCAGCGGGAACAATTGGCGCGCCTGTCTGCTTTGACCGAGCGCCAGGTGGCGACCCTGCTGCCGCCCCAGGAGGCTGCGACCTACGGAAACGGTGCTCCGGCACGCTCGGGCGGCGCCGCTCGGATCTACCGGTCGCAGGGCTGATCCCGCCCGGCTTCCCCTTCGCTCCTGGCAAAAGCCAGTTCCCCAAAGCAAAAAGGCCGCATCTGCATGCGGCCTTTTTCGTTGGCTCCAGGGGATGTGCCCGGTGGGGGGGCAGCGGCACTCCGCTAGTGGCTGCGCATCTTGGCGCGCAGGCGGGCGATGGACTGGCTGTGCAGCTGGCAGATGCGCGATTCGGTCACTCCCAGCACGGCCGCGATTTCCTTCAGGTTCATGTCGTGCTCGTAGTACATACCCATGATGTGCTGCTCGCGCTCTGGCAGGCTCTTGATGGCGGCCACCAGCGAGGCCTTGAGCCGCTGGTCGCGCAGCATGGCCATCGGGTCGGCGTCGCCGTCGGCCACGTGCCGGTCGAGGAAGCTGTCGTCGCCGTCGTCGCCCCGCGTCATGTCTTCCAGGTAGACGAGCTGCGTGCCGCGCACCTTGCCCAGCAGCGTCTGGTATTCGCCCAGGCTCAGGTCCAGCTCGGCGGCGATTTCTGACTCGAGCGGACTGCGGCCGAGTTTCTGCTCCAGCCGGTGGACGGCGTGTTCGATTTCCTTCTGGCTCTTGCGCGAGCTGCGGGACATCCAGTCGCCCTCGCGCAGTTCGTCGAGCATGGCGCCGCGGATGCGCTGGGTGGCGAAGGTCTCGAACTGCACGCCCTGCGCCACCTCGTAGCGCGACAGAGCCTCGCTCAAGCCCATCATGCCAACCTGGATGAGGTCGTCCAGCTCCACGTTGGGCGGGAGCTTGGCGATCATGTGGTGCGCAATCCGGCGAACCAGCGGCACGTGCTGGCGGATCAGCGCATCGCGGTCGAGCTGTCCTTTGGCGGTGTACATCGGGTCAATGTCTCCGGGCGAAATGCGCAGCCGTCTCCGTCATGCCGAAGGGCGGGGTGGGGGGCGGCGTTGCGGCGCCAATGGTGCACGCGTTTTCCAGCAGTTGCAAGGCCAGGCGCTGCACGTCCTGGGCGTGGTTGGCACGCACCGTGCTGGTCAGGATGCCGCTGCCCAGGTGCCGCTCGGCGCAGCGCTGCAGCGTGTTCAACGCCGCATGCGTCGGGTCGGCCTGGGCCGGCCCGCCCGGCGGCAGGATGGAGGCCACCGAGCAGTGCACGCCGGCGTGCATCGCCATGTGTTTCAGTTGCCGGTAGCTTTGCACCACGCTGTCGGGGCCGCCCTCGGCGATCACCAGGGGGATGGCCGAGGTCGCGCGCACCAGCGGTGCCAGCACCTCGGCGCTGGCGTAGAGCACGAGCAGCGCATAGGTGCGAAAGAAGGGTTGCAGCGCCTGCATCGCGGCCGGGCCGTCGGCGGTCTGGCGGGCGAGGCGCTGCATGCCGTAGCCGGCCGGAATCACCGCCAGCGACGAGGCCGCCGGGCCGGTTTCGAGCGGGGCGCCGTTCTGCCAGGAGGGCTCGGCCAGCAGGTGGGCCAGGCCCGGCGCGTCGTCGGTTTCGCGGGCGGTGCCGTCCAGCACGGCCACGGGATACCCCAGCCGCTGCAGGCTGGAACACACCTGCCACAGGGTTTCCAACCCGTAGGCGGCGTCGGGCTGCGCCACGACGGACACGACCCGCAGGTCCGACTGCGGCGTGATGCTGTGCAGGCTCGTGGCCTGGTGGAATCCGGTATCAAGCATCGACCAGTCCCCTTTCCGAGGCAAGCTCGGGCGAGTGCGAGAAGAAGAAGTTCAGGTCCGACGCCTTGGGGTCGAAGGCCGACTTGGCGGGCGAGCGCATCGAGGTGCTGATGAGCTTGTGCGCATCGGCGGCCTCCCAGTCCTCAGGCACACGCTGGCCGTTGGTCACGCCGCGCAGCACCATCTGGTGGCGGATCAGGGCGTCGATCGAAGGTCCGAGCTTGACGGCTTCGTCCACCTTGGACAGGATGGCCTGCTGAGAGCCGGCGGTCTTGAAGGCGCTGAGCACGTCGTCCAGCGTGTCGCCGTGGCAGCCGGCGTTCAGCACCAGCAGGCGGTTGACGTTGGGCAGGTCCAGCACATCCAGCATGTCGCGCTTGCGCGGGTCGCGCGGGGCGACGCCGGTGGTGTCGATGAGCACCATCTTCTTGCCGCCCAGCAGGCCGAGCAGGTCCTGCAGCGCGGCGCGGTCGTGCGCCAGGTGGGCCACGACGCCCAGCATGCGGCCATAGGTGCGCAGCTGTTCGTGGGCGCCGACGCGGTACGTGTCCAGGGTGATGAGGCCGACGCTGCCCGGGCCGTGGATGCGGGCGCACAGGGCGGCGAGCTTGGCCGTGGTGGTGGTCTTGCCCACGCCGGTGGAGCCCACCATGGCGTAGATGCCGCCTTCTTCGTACAGGGGGCGGGCGTGCGCGTCGGTCTTCAGGTTGCGCTCCAGCACTTCCATGAGCCAGCGCACCGCGTCGCCGGCGCCCAGTTCCTCGGGAAGGCGCTCCAGCACGGCGCGGGCCAGCGACGGCGAGTAGCCGGCGCGGATGAGCTTGAGCATCAGGTTCGACTGGATCGGGTTTTGCCTGGCCTGGCCGAGCCAGGCCAGGGTGTTGAAGCGGTCCTCGATGAGGTCCTTCATGGACTGCAGCTCGCTCATCAGGTTCTGCTGGCCGGCGGCGGGGGCCAGCGAGGGCACGGGCACCTGCACGCGGCGCGGGGCCACGGGCTCGGGGGCGACGTCCATCGGAATGGAGCGCAGCGGGTTGTGGCGCACCACGGGCGCGGCGGCCGGTGCGGGCATGCGTTCGCGCTCGCGGTCCGGAGCGCGTTCGCGTCTGCGCTCGTTGATCGAAGGGGCCTCGGCCGTGCCGGTCAGGGCTTCGTGGCGGCGGCGCAGCATGCGCTCGCGCACGTAGTCCTGGAACGACAGCGTGCTCATGGCCAACTGCTCGGTGTCCTGCGCCACCGCATTGCGCTGGGGCTCGGCCCGGGCCGCGGCGGCTGCGGGGCGGGCCAGGGTGCGCGCGGGGCTGGCGGCCATGTCGGAGGCGCGCTCCTGCAGGCGGCTCGGCGCAGCTTGCTCGGGCGCGTTTTCCAGGCTGGACAGCGTGTCTTCCGCCGTGGCCATGACTTCCACGCCATTGGCGGTGGGGCGGTTGGACAGGATGAGGGTGCCGTCCCCGAAGGCCATGCGCGCCTTGGCCAGGGCCTCACGCGAGGTGGGGGCGGTGAAGCGTTTGATGTTCATGCGGATGCACCTTTGAGGATCGGGCCAATGCGGATGGTGTGGGTTTCAGGGATCTCGCTGTGGGCGAGCACCTGCAGCCGGGGCGCGACGCGGCGCACCAGGCGGGAAATGGCGTTGCGGATGGCGTCGGGCACCAGCAGGCAGGCGGGCATGCCCAGTTCTTCCTGCTTCATGGCGACTTCGGCGGCCTTCTGCGTGAGGATGTCGGCCACGCCCGGGTCCAGCGAAGGGCCGGCGTTGTTGCTCAGGGCCTGCACCAGCAGGCGCTCCAGGCCGGGTTCGATGGCGATCACGTTCAGCTCGCGCGTCGGGCCGTAGATCTGCTGCACGATGGCGGGCGACAGCGCGATGCGCACGCGGCGGGCCAGTTCCACCGGGTCGGTGGTGGCGCCGGCATGTTCGGCCAGCGTCTCGATGATGGTGCGAATGTCGCGGATGTGCACAGACTCTTCCAGCAGCAGCTGGAGGACTTTCTGGAACGTTGCGATCGACACCATTTTGGGAACCACTTCCTCGATGAGCTTGGGGGCCAGTTTTGCCACGTGTTCCACGAGTTGCTGGGTTTCGGTGCGACTCAGGAGCTTTGCGGCTTGAACTTGCATCAAGTGTGACAAATGCGTCGCCATCACGGTTTCTGAATCAACGACCGTAAAACCCGCCATTTGTGCCGCTTCCTTCTGGTGTTCGTCGATCCAGTGGGCGGGCAGGCCGAATGCGGGGTCGGTCGTGGGCGTGCCGATCAGGGGGGTGGTGATGCCGCCGGGATTGATCGCCAGGTGCATGCCGGGGAAGGCCTCGCCTTCGCCCACCACCACGCCGCGCAGGGTGATGCGGTAGGCGCTGGGCTTGAGTTCCAGGTTGTCGCGCACATGCACGGCCGGCGGCAGGAAGCCCACTTCCTGCGCGAACTTGCGGCGCACGCCCTTGATGCGGGTGAGCAGGTCGCCCTGGCGGTTTTTGTCCACCAGCGTGATGAGGCGGTAGCCCAGCTCCAGGCCCAGCAGGTCCACGGGCTGCAGGTCGTCCCAGCTGGCTTCGCCGTCGTGCGCGGGCGGGGGCGCTTCCACCACCGGCTGCGGGGCGTTGGCGCGCTTCATCAGCGTCCAGGCGGCGTAGCCCAGCGCCGACCCCATGATGAGGAACACGGCGTGCGGCATGCCCGGGATCAGGCCCAGCAGGATCAGGATGCCGGCCGTCACGCCCAGCACGCGGGGCGACATGAAGAGCTGTTGCACGATCTGGTGCCCCATGTCCTCTTCCTTGCCCACGCGCGAGATCACCATGGCCGCGGCCACCGAGATCAGCAGACCCGGGATCTGCGCCACCAGCGCGTCGCCGACTGCCAGCAGGATGTAGCTGTTGGCCGCCTGGCCGGCCGACAGGTCGTGCTGCAGCATGCCGATGGCGAAGCCGCCGACGATGTTGATCAGCAGGATCAGGATGCCGGCGACCGCATCGCCGCGCACGAACTTCGAGGCGCCGTCCATCGAGCCGAAGAAGTTGGCTTCTTCCGCCACTTCCAGGCGCCGGCGCTTGGCTTCCTTCTCGTCGATGAGGCCTGCGTTCAGGTCGGCGTCCACCGCCATCTGCTTGCCGGGCATGGCGTCCAGGGTGAAGCGGGCCGACACTTCGGCGATCCGCTCGGCGCCCTTGGTCACCACCACGAAGTTGATCACCACCAGGATGGCGAACACGATCAGGCCGACGGCGAAGTTGCCGCCGATCAGGAAGTGGCCGAAGGCCTCGATCACCGCACCCGCCGCGCCCGGGCCGGTGTGGCCTTCCAGCAGCACCACGCGGGTGGAGGCCACGTTGAGCGACAGCCGCATCAGCGTGGTCAGCAGCAGCACCGAGGGAAACGCCGCGAAGTCCAGCGGCCGCAGCATGTAGGCCGCCACCATCATCACCATCAGCGCGACGGCGATGTTCAGCGTGAAGAAGGTGTCCAGCAGCCAGGCGGGGATGGGCAGCACCATCAGCGCCAGGATGGCCACCACCAGCAGCGGGGCGGACATGCCCTGCACGGCCGAGGCGTTGGTGCCGGCCCACTGCCGGACGGATTTCATGGAGGGCGTCATGGGGCGGTCCCTGCGTCGGTGGTGCGGTTCAGCGGATCAAGCTCGGGCGGCACGAACGGGTCGGGCTGGGCCTCGGGCATGCGACCTTCGCCGCGCATCGCGGCCTTGAGGCGGTAAACGTAGGCCAGCACCTGCGCCACGGCGGCGTACAGCGTGGCGGGAATGGCCTGGTCCAACTCGGCATGCGCGTAGAGCGCGCGGGCCAGCATGGGCGACTGCAGCACCGGCACCGAATGCTGCGTGGCCATTTCGCGGATCTTGAAGGCCAGCAGGTCGGTGCCCTTGGAGATCACCTGCGGGGCGCTCATCGTGCCTTCTTCGTACTTGAGGGCCACGGCATAGTGGGTCGGGTTCATCACCACGAAGTCGGCCTTGGGCACGGCGGCGATGCTGGCGCGGTCGGCGATCTCGCGGGCGCGCTGGCGCTGGCGGCTCTTGGTCTCGGGGCTGCCCTCGGATTCCTTGTGCTCCTGCTTGATTTCCTCGTGCGACATCTTCTGGCGCGACTTGAAGAAGAACGCCTGCAGCGGCACGTCGACGACCGCCGCGAGAAACACCACCAGCAGCATGAGGCTCACGCCCGAGGTCATCCATTCGCCCACCCAGCGCAGAGCCACCGGCGAGGGCTGCAGCACCAGCATGGACAGCTTCTGGATGCTGTTGCCCAGGAAATTCCAGGCCACGGCGGTGATCACGCCGGTCATGAGCACCATCTTGCCCACGTTGACCAGCTGCTGTTTGGACACCAGGTTGGTGAACCCCGAGATCGGGTTCAGCCGGCTGAACTGGGGTGTGATGGGCTGGAAGCTGAACACCCAGCCGCCGGCGCCGATGGCGCTGACCACGGCGGCGGCGCTGGTGAGAACGGCGAAGACGAGGCTGGCGACCACGCCGATCAGCGCCATCTGGTGCAGCCGGGTGACCATGCTGCCCGTGGCCTGCACCGTGGCGGCGTTGAACACCAGCTGTTCGCGCACGGCCAGCTGCAGGTGTTCGGTCAGCATGGGCGCCAGCACGAGGACGCTGCAGGCGCCCATGCCGAGGACGGCGATGTGGGACAGGTCCCGCGAGCGCGCAGCCTGGCCGTCCTTGCGCGCTTTCTGGAGCTTGTGCTCTGTCGCGGGGAGGTCTTTGTCTTGGCTGGAGTCCATGGTGGCATGACGGCTGGTGGTCATGCCATTGTCGTGAGCGCCCCGGAAACCTAAAGCGCGAATAGACGGCTTGTCGGGCGGCTATTCAGGGTGGCGGCCGGTGGGGTGGGCCGGCAGGGGCGGGGCGTCACGCATGCCGTTGTATCAAAAATGATAGCAATATGCCCTAGTACTTATTGCCATTGCATGCCAAAATGCCATGAAATCCCATGCGGGCATTCGGTGGGCGCTCCTTTTTCAGGAGCGCCATCGCCCGCGCGCCATCAGAAGCCCAGGCTGGCCAGCAGATCATCCACTTGCGACTGGTCGGTGACCACATCGGGCGTGCCTTCGGGGTCGACCACCGGGCCGGCCAGGTGTTCGCGGCGCGCTTCCACCACCGGGGCGACCTGCGCCTGCGCGGCCGGGGGAGCGGTCTGGATGAGTAACTGCACCAGCTGCTCTTCGATCGTGGCCGCCAGGTTGACCACACGGGCGATCACCTGGCCGGTGAGGTCGTGGAAGTCCTGCGCCATCATGATTTCGGTCAGGTGGCCGTCGGCTTCCTTGGTGACGCGTTCCACGTCGTGCAGGAAGTTCATGATCTCGCCCTTGGCGACGGCCGCCACGGGGTCCTTGACCAGCGAGGAGACGACGCGGCGGGTTTCCTCGGCGATGAAGTCGTGCTGGGCCTTGGCCTGCTCCACCCGGCTCAATACCTTCTCCGCCGCTTCGCCCGTGAGGCGCGCGATGTAGGAAAGTCGGCTTTGCGCATCGGGCAACTCGCCCATCGTGCCGCGCAGCTTGTCGGCGTAGCCGAGTTCGTTCAGCGAGTCGTGCAGCTGGCGGGTCAGCTGGCCGATCTTGTTGTGAACGGCGCCGGCTTCCGGAAGGTTGTTGTCCGAGGTATCCATGATCACAGGCCCATTTTCTTGAGGATCAGGGTGACTTTCTCTTCCAGCGTGGCCTTGGTGAACGGCTTGACGATGTAGCCGGCTGCCCCGTTCTGGGCGGCTGCCACGATGTCTTCCTTGCGGGCTTCCGCCGTCACCATCAGCACAGGCAGGTGCTTGAGCTTGTCGTCCTTCTTGATTTCAGCCAGCAGCTGGAATCCGTTCATGTTGGGCATGTTGATGTCGGTGACGACGAAATCGAACTTGCTGTTGCGCAGTTTGTTCAGCGCCACCACGCCGTCTTCCGCCTCGTCGGCATCGGCGAAGCCGCTTTCCTTGAGCAGGTTGCGCACGATGCGTCGCATGGTGGAGAAGTCGTCAACGATCAAAAAGCGGAGTGCAGTGGTCACGTGGGACCCTTTCGGTCGGAAATTGCAGTGTGTATTGTCATGGGCCGCAGGTTTGGTGACAAGACGTTACGGCCGAGGGGCGGATGCCGGATTCTCGCGCTTTTCGGCGGTGAACTCCGTGGAAGTGATGGTGGCAGATTTCTTTCCGAGCAGCCGTTCCTCGGCTTCCTGGGTCAAAACCGTGATCGTGATGCGCCGGTTAGCGGGCGCGCGCGGCTCCTTGGGCTCCAGCAAATCGCTGGCCGCCAGCCCGACAACGCGGCCCAGCTTGGCATCCGGCATGCCGGCGGCCACGAGTTCGCGGCGCGAGGCGTTGGCCCGGTCTGCCGACAGTTCCCAATTGCTGTAGCCGCGGTCGCCGTTGCCGTAGGGCGTCGCGTCGGTGTGGCCCGCCAGGCTGATGCGGTTTTGCACGCCGCCGAGCGCGGTTCCGATTTCTCGAAGAATGTCGCGCATGTAGGGTTTTACCAACGCACTGCCGCTGTCGAACATGGGCCGGTTCTGGTCGTCCACGATCTGGATCTGCAGGCCATCGGGCGTCACATCCATGCGGATCTGCGAGCGATATTCATTCAGCTTGGGCGTTTCGGTGATAAGCGCGTCGATTTTGGCCTGCAGCGCCTTGATGCGCATCTCGTCCTGGCGGGCGCGCTCGGCGCGTGCGGCTTCGAGGTTGGCGCGGCGGTTCGTCGATGTCTCCGAGTCGGAGCGCCGCACCTGGCCATGCACCTTGGACAGATCGTTGCCGCCGCCGGGAATCACGCTCGAGCTGTTACCCGCACCGTCTCCCCCCTGCATGGACACCTTCAGCGGCGAATTGAAGTAGGCGGCGATGCCCTGCAGTTCGCCCTTGGCGGTGGAGCCCAGCAGCCACATCAGCAGGAAGAACGCCATCATGGCCGTCACGAAGTCGGCATAGGCGATCTTCCAGGCGCCGCCATGCACGGCGTGGCCGCCCTTCTTGACGCGCTTGATGATGATCGGCTGGAGTTTCTTGTCGGCCATGGTGGCGTCTTCAGCCTACTTCTTGCCCTTCACGTGGCTTTCCAACTCGGAAAAGCTCGGTCGGTCGGTGGAGAACAGGACCTTGCGGCCGAATTCGATCGCAGTGGCGGGGTTGTAGCCCTGCATGCTGGCCAAAAGCGTGGTCTTGATGCACTGCAGTTCCTTGGCGGCATCTTCCAGCTTCTGCTCGACCAGGCCACCCAGCGGCTCCACCACACCATAGGCCAGCAGGATCCCGAGGAAAGTGCCGACCAGCGCCGAGCCGATCATGCCGCCCAGCACCGAAGGCGGCTGGCCCACCGAGCCCATGGTGTTCACCACACCGAGCACGGCCGCGATGATGCCGAAGGCGGGCAGGGCGCCGGCCAGGCGGGCCAGCGCTGCCACGGGGGCATGCGCTTCCTGGTGGTGGGTTTCTATCTCGCTGTCCATCAGCGCCTCGATCTCGTGGGCGTTCAGGTTGCCGGACACCATCATGCGCAGGTAATCGGTCATGAACTCGATCACATGATGGTCGTTGCCGACCGTGGGGTATTTCTTGAAGATTTCCGACTCGTGGGGCGTCTCGACATCCTTTTCGATGGCCATCAGCCCTTCCTTGCGGGCTTTTTGCAGGATGTCGTAGAGCATGGCCATCAGTTCCATGTACCGCGCCTTGGTGTACTTGGACCCCTTGAGCGCCATGGGCAGCGCCTTCAGCGTGGACTTGAGCACCTTCGGCTGGTTGTTCACCACGAACGCGCCCAGCGCGCCGCCGAAGATCGTGATCATCTCGAACGGGAGCGCTTTGATGATCACGCTCACATTCCCGCCGTGCACCACGTACACGCCGAAAATGCACCCGAGACAGACCAGGTAACCGATGATTACAAACATGGGGCCATTCTGTCAGAGTCTTTTTGAAGCGCAAAAACGGAAATGCAGGCGGGATACACCCCAATTCGTTCCCCTTGACAAGTCCCGTTGCCCTGTTGGTGAAACCGGCCGCCCACCGCCAAAACAGGCGGGCAAACCATGGTTTATTGGGGCCACCGCAGGCTCCGCGAGCCCCTAAGATGGACCCCAGCCGTTTCGATCCACTGCCCCCGATCCAACCCTTCCCCATTGCCTGCCGCCGATGTGCTCCATGTCCACTTCCACCGACGACGCCGATGTGCAAGAGCATGCCGAGCTGCTGATCGCGCTCTTCCAGGCCGAGCAGTGCCTGGCGCAGCAGGACCTGATGGGGGCCCTGACGAAATTCGCGACGGCCCTGGCGTTCGATCCGCAGCGTGCGGACGTGTGGATGCATGTCGGGCGCACCTACCTCAAGATGGAAAACTGGGCGCAGGCCATTCCGGCGCTGGAGACCGCCCTGAACCTGCAGCCCGGCATGCCGGATGCGCAGCATGGCCTGTCTTTCGCGCTGTTCAACCTGGGCCGGCATGCCGAAGCGTTGCAAATGATCGACGATGTGTGTCGCCGCGGCAACAATCCGGCCATGTGGGTGATGCGCGCCTTCCTGCATGACCAGATCGAGGGCAATCCCGTCAAGACGCTGGAGGTCTACCGGGACTGGGGCCGGCGCTACGCCGATCCGCTGACGCGCAAGGTCGCTCCGCTCGTCGTGGCCGATCGGCGGCCGAAGAAACGCCTCAAGATCGGCTATGTCACGGCCGACTTCCGGGAGCACTCCATCGCGTTCTTCATGCTGCCCGTGCTGCGCCACCACGACCCGCAGGAGGTCGAGGTGCATGTGTATTCGGGCGGGCGGCGAGACGGCATCACCGATGCCCTGCAGCAATGCGTGCCCCATTGGCACGAGATGATCCATCTGTCCGACGACGAGCTGTACACGCTCATCCGCTCGCACGGCATCGACGTGCTGGTGGACCTGTCGGGCCACACCGCCGGCAACCGCCTGCTGGTCTTCGCGCGCCGCGCAGCGCCCGTGCAGGTGACGTGGCTCGGATTCATGAGCCCGCTGGGCATGAAGGCCATGGACTACCGCCTGACGGATGTTGGCATCACCCCGCCGGGCCATGAAGTCTTCTACAGCGAGCGGCTCTTTCGCCTGGCCTGCATGGCGAGCTACGCGCCGCCCACCTATGCGCCGCTGTGCGAAGAGCCGCCGATGCTGCGCAACGTCTACCCCACGCTCATCTCGCTGAACAATTCCGCCAAGGTCACGGACCGCATGCTGGGCGTCTGGGGCCGCATCCTGCAGGCACGCACCGATGCGCGCCTCGTCATCATGGTGAAGGAGCGGTCTGCCGAGGCCGCGCAGGCCAACATGCAGATGCGGGTCGAGGCACAGGGCCTGCCGCTGGACCGCGTGTTCGTGATGCACCAGCAACCGCTCAATCAGTTCATGGAACTGGGGCATATCGCCGACGTGGCGCTCGACACGGCCCCGATCTCTGGCGGCACCACGACGCTGCATGCTCTCTGGATGGGGCTGCCGATCGTGGCGCTGGACGCCGAGCGCGGTGTGGACGCGAGCACCGCGCGCACGCTGCAGGGCGTGGGCTATCCCGATTGGGTGGCGCGCAGCGACGACCAATACGTCGAGCGGGCCCTGGCGTTCATGGCCGATCCGGAAACCCTGGCCCGCCTGCGCCACGAAACACGGCAACGCGTTTCCGCCTGCGCACTCATGGACTATGCCGCCCGCACGGCCGAGCTGGAAAAGGCGTTCCGGCTCATGTGGCTCAACTACCTGGAAGGCCGTGACCGTTTCCTGGATGTGTTCGCCGATGCGGAGCCGGCCCTGGCACACCTGGGCGGTGGCGAGAAGCGTGTGCACGGCACGCCCTCCATATGACCGCTGGCGCTTCCACCAATCCCATTCCTCTGCTGGTGCCGGATGTGCCGGACCCGCTGTCCCTCCTGCCCTATCTGCAGCGCATGCATGCCGCGCGCTACTACTCCAACGGCGGCCCACTGGTGCGCGAACTGGAGGACCGCTTCGCCGAGCGCTTCGGCCTGAGTGCAGAACAGGTCACGACCGTGGCAAGCGCCACCCTGGGCCTGGAGCTGGTGCTGCAATCGCTGGGGCTGCGTGCCGGCTCCCGGGTGCTCATGCCCACCTTCACGTTCGCTGCCACGGCGACGGCTGTGCTGCGCGCCGGCCACGTGCCGGTACTGTGCGATGTGGATGCCGACAGCTGGCTGCTGACGCCCGACATCGCGCGCGCGGCCCATGCCACCGATGCCGTGGATGCCGTCCTGCCCGTGGCGGCCCTCGGCATGCCGCACGACATGGCGGCCTGGCAACGCTTCGAGGACGAAACGGGGCTTCCGGTGGTGATCGATGCGGCAGCCGGCTTTGGCAGCCAGTGGCTGGCAGGCGCTTCTGGCACGCTCGTGTTCAGTCTCCATGCCACCAAGTCGCTGCCGGCGGGAGAGGGCGGTTTCGTGGTCTCGTCCCGTCCCGGGTTGGCGGCGCGAGTGCGTCAACTGGCCAATTTCGGCATCAACCTCGACCCGGCCAGCCACCTGCCGGTCGGCGCCCTGGCTGCGGTGGGCACGAACGCCAAAATGAGCGAGTTGCACGCTGCCGTGGCGCTGGCATCGCTCGCTTGCTGGGAGCAGGGCGCGCAGGCCCGGCGCGCGTTGCAGCGGGAAATGCAGGATGCCCTTGCGCGCGCGGCGGACGGCCGGATCGCATGGCAGTTGGCGGGCCCGGCCGGCGCCATTGCAGCACCGACGCTGTTGTGTGCACGGATGCCCGACGCTGCCTGCCGGGGACGGCTCGAGGCACTGTGTGCCGCGCAGGGCATCGCGACGCGTCGCTGGTACCAGCCTCTCATGCACCGCATGGAAGCCCTGTTGCCCTTCTGTACGCTATTGCCCACGCCCCAAGCGGATGCGCTCGCCGAAACCCTGATCGGCCTGCCGTTCTTTCCGAAGATGGATCCTGCGCAGATGCAGCGGCTCACCCGTGTGATGGAGCAGGCAATGCGCAGCTAGGAAGGGGCCCATTTCAGATCACTGTAGAGACAATGGGCTGTACGAGCCGCCGCTGGCTCGGCAGGCCCCAGACCGGTACCGACCACGGGGCCGCGGTCCTTGCAACATCCATCCAGAAGAGTCGATCCATGCCGAGCAGTGTCGTTTCCCCCCACTTCTATCGAGACCCCGATCACCACGCCTGCGAACTGGAGGGGCTGTTCCGCGAAAGCTGGGTTTTCGTCTGCATGCGCTTCGAACTCGGCGGTCTCGTGCACCGCGGTGTGCAGGTGGGCGGGGTGTCGTTGTTGCTCCAGTGCGACAGCCAGGGGCGGCCGCGTGCCTTTCTCAATGTCTGCTCCCACCGGCATGCCCAGTTGTGCGAATCGGGCACGCACCGCGGGCCTGCGCGCTGCCCCTACCATGGCTGGGTGTACGACCGGGAGGGCGTTCCGGTCGGCATTCCGGCGAAACACTGCTTTCCCGAGGTGGTGGCCGAACCTGCCCGCTTTCGCCTCCAGGAATTCAACTGCGAGGCGGTAGGGCAGTTCGTGTTTGTCCGTATTTCCGAAAGCGGCCCGGCACTGCGCGAGTATCTGGGCGAGCAATACGCCTTTCTCGAGCGTGCCAGCCAGGGGATGCAAGGCTTGCTGGACGAGTTCCGGGAGCCGGTGGGCGCCAACTGGAAAATCGTGATCGAGAATGCCCTCGAGGGGTATCACGTCCCTGCCGTGCATTCGCGAACCTTCATGCAGGTCGACGGCATGGACCGGGCCGAAACGGCACCCCGCTTCTTCCTCGAAGATCGCCGGCACAGCCACCTGGAGCATGCCGCCGATGCGCAGTGGGTAGCGCGGTTCGCCCGCATGGAGAGCAAGATCGGGCAATGGCCCTGGCGCTTCGCGCATTACACCCACCACCATATTTTTCCGAACCTGACTGTTACGTCGTTCATGGGTTACAGCTTCCATGTCCAGTCGTTCGAGCCGACCGCGCCCCGCCAGACCACGGTTCACTCGAGGACTGTGGGCGTGGAGTTCACCGGGACCACGCCTGCCGGCGCCAAGATGATGGAACACATCCATGCCGACGGCCACGCCTTCACGCGCAAGGTGTTCGCGGAAGACGGTGGTATTTGCATTAAGGTGCAGGCGGGCGTCGATCAGGCGCAGCGCCCGGCCCTCGTGGGCGCCGGGATCGAGGACCGGGTGGCGCATTTCCAGGCGGCCTATGCCCAGGCGCTTCAGGGCTCCGAAACATCGATGGGCGGAAAAGCATGAAGGCCATCATCCTGGCGGGGGGGCTGGGTTCCCGCCTGAGCGAGGAGACGCAGCAAAAGCCCAAACCCATGGTGGAGATCGGTGGACGCCCGATTCTCTGGCACATCATGAAGATGTACTCGCACCATGGCATTCATGACTTCGTGGTGTGCTGCGGCTACAAGGGCTACGTGATCAAGGAGTACTTCGCGAACTATTTCCTGCACATGTCCGACGTGACGTTCGATCTGGTGAACAACCGCATGGACGTTCACGAGCGGTATGCCGAACCCTGGCGGGTGACCCTGGTGGACACCGGCGATGCCACCCAGACGGGTGGCCGCCTGCGCCGTGTGCGGCGCTACGTGAGCGAGGACGAGGCCTTCTGCTTCACCTATGGCGATGGGGTGGGCGACATCGACATCACGGCGCTCATCCGGTTCCACCGGGCGCATGGACGGCAGGCCACGCTCACCTCCACCCGGCAACCCGGCCGCTTCGGCGCGCTGGACATGGAGGGCGACCGCGTGCTGTCGTTCCGCGAAAAGCCCGATGGCGGCGGCGGCATGGTCAACGGCGGGTTCTTCGTGCTGTCTCCTGCCGTTTTCGATCTGATCGATTCCGACGAGACGGTTTGGGAAGGCCCTCCGCTCGAGGCGTTGGCGCGGTCTGGGCAGTTGCAGGCCTATCGGCACGAAGGCTTCTGGCAACCCATGGATACGCTGCGCGACAAGAACTATCTCGAACAGCTTTGGCAGGGGGGCCATGCGCCCTGGAAGTCATGGTGAGCGGTCCCGACAGCGGTTTTTGGTCCGGACGCAAGGTGTTCGTCACGGGCCACACAGGCTTCAAAGGCACCTGGCTGTCGCTCTGGCTGCAGCGTTTGGGCGCGCAGGTGACGGGGTATGCGCTGGAGGCGGACTCCATGCCCGCGATGTTCGCGCTGACCCGGGCCGCGCAGGGCATGCATTCGGTCATCGGCGATGTGCGGGATGCGGCGTTGCTTGCAGGCGCGCTGGAAGCAGCGGCGCCGGAGATCGTGATCCACATGGCTGCACAGCCCCTGGTGCGCAAGTCCTACGCCGATCCGGTCGGCACCTATTCGACCAACGTCATGGGTACCGTGCACCTTCTGGACGCCGTCCGTCGCGTGCCGTCGGTGCGCGCGGTGGTGGTGGTGACGAGCGACAAATGCTATGAGAACCGCGAGTGGCTCTGGGGCTATCGAGAGAACGACGCGTTGGGCGGGTTCGACCCTTACAGCAACAGCAAGGCTTGCACCGAGCTGGTGGCCGCCTGTTACCGCGACTCGTTTTTCGCCCCGGCAAGGCACGCGGATCACGGTGTGGCGCTGGCCACGGCGCGGGCGGGCAATGTGATCGGCGGCGGTGACTGGTCCCGCGACCGGCTGATTCCGGACTTCCTAAGAGCCGCCTGCGGCGGCGATCCGCTGGACGTGCGCAATCCCGCTGCCGTACGGCCATGGCAACATGTGCTGGAGCCCCTGGCCGGGTACCTCCAATTGGCGCAGAGACTCGTCGAGAAGGGTCTGGTGGCATCGGGCGCCTGGAATTTCGGGCCCGCCGAGCAGGACGTGCGAAGCGTCGGCGACGTCATTCGGCAACTGGCTGCCGCGTGGCCTGGCCCTGTCGAATGCCGCTTCGCGGCCGGGCCCGAGGGCGTGCACGAGGCGCAGATGCTGCGGCTCGACAGCAGCAAGGCCTGCTCTCTGTTGGGCTGGGGGCCTCGGTGGTCGCTGGCGCAGGCCGTGGAGCGCATCGCCCAATGGCATTCCGCACACGCTCGCGGCGAAGACATGCGCCAGGTGACCGAGCGTCAGATCGAATCGTATTGCGCCGCCGAGCGCTGAAATTCTATGGACAAGTTGCACCACATCCGCGAGCAGATCGCCGCGCTCGTTGGCGAATACGCGGCCCACGCGTATCGCGCCCAGCCATTCCTGCCGGGCGCCACGGCCATTCCGCCCTCCGGCAAGGTGATCGGGGAGGCCGAGCTGCAGAACATGGTGGCTGCGTCGCTCGACGGATGGCTGACCACGGGGCGTTTCAACGATGCGTTCGAAAAGCGCCTGCGCGAGTACCTCGGGGTGCGCCATGCGCTCACGACGAACAGCGGCTCGTCCGCGAATCTGCTCGCCTTCTCGGCGCTCACGTCTCCTGCATTGGGCCAGAGGGCCATCCGCCCGGGCGACGAGGTGATCGGTGTGGCGGCGGGGTTTCCCACCACCGTCAATCCCATCCTGCAGAACGGCGCGGTGCCCGTCTTCGTGGATGTGCAACTCGGCACTTACAACATCGATGTCGCGCTGATCGAAGCTGCGATCTCGCCGCGCACCAAGGCCATCATGCTGGCCCACACCCTCGGCAATCCCTACAACCTGGAGGCAGTGCAAGCGTTGTGCCGCAAGCATGGACTGTGGCTCGTCGAGGATTGCTGCGACGCCCTGGGGTCCACTTACGACGGACGGCTGGTAGGCACCTTCGGTGATATCGGAACCCTGAGCTTCTATCCGGCCCACCACATCACCATGGGCGAAGGCGGCGCGGTCTTCACCAACGACGATGAACTGGCACGCATCGTCACGTCATTCCGCGACTGGGGGCGGGACTGCTATTGCGGGCCCGGCAAGGACAACACCTGCGGAAAGCGGTATGGCTGGCAACTGGGCGATCTGCCCCCAGGCTATGACCACAAGTACACGTATTCGCATGTCGGCTACAACCTCAAGATCACCGACATGCAGGCGGCCTGTGCCCTGGCGCAGATGGACCGTTTGCCCGGCTTCATCGCGGCGCGGCAGCGCAATTTCGAGCATCTCGCCGGCCGGCTGAAAAGCTGCGAGGAGTTCCTGGTGCTTCCCCGGGCCACGGAAAATTCGCAGCCTTCGTGGTTCGGGTTCCCGCTCACGCTGCGCGAAGCTGCCGGTACCCGCCGCGTCGATCTGCTGGAGTACCTGGATCAGAGCCGCATCGGCACGCGGCTGCTGTTCGCCGGCAACCTGACCCGGCAGCCTTCGATGCAGGGACAGACGTACCGGGTGGCCAGCAGCCTGGCGAATACGGACACGGTCATGGAGCACACGTTCTGGCTGGGCATCTACCCCGGATTGAGCGAGGGCATGATCGACTTTGTGGCCGATCGCATCGAAACCTATTTCGGCGTCAACTTCTAGCACCCACCATGCGCTTCGAAGAAAGCCCTTTGCCGGGCTGCTACCTGATCCAGCCCGAAGTGCGGCCCGACGAGCGTGGGCGATTCGTGAAGACCTTCAGCCGCGAGGCGTTCCTTGCCCGAGGGCTCGACTGCGACTGGGTAGAAAGCTTCTACAGCGTATCGCGGCGTGGCGTGCTGCGCGGGCTGCACTTCCAGTTGCCGCCGCACCACCATGCCAAGCTGGTGCACTGCAGCCACGGCCGCCTCTTTGATGTGGTGGTCGATCTGCGCCGCGGCTCGCCGACACAGGGCCGCTTTGCCGCCTTCGAGCTGGACGTCGAGCTTGGCAACCAGGTCTACATTCCGGCGGGGTATGCCCACGGCTGCTATGCGCTGACCGAAGGCGCGACCATCGTCTACCACGTCACCTCGGCCCACGCGCCTGGGCACGATGCCGGCATCCGCTGGGACTCTGCCGGCATTCCCTGGCCCGATGACCATCCTGTGCTGTCGGTGCGCGACCGCCAGCACCCGCGGATGGAGGATTTCGCCAGCCCCTTCGAGATGCCGGAAGGACCGCCGAATGACCACTGAACGGCATGTGTTCCTGACGGGAGGGACGGGGTTCATCGGCCGGCACGTGCTGGCGTCTCTGCTGGAGGCGGGCCATCGCGTCACCGTCCTGAGGCATCCGGCCGACGCGCCTGCGTCGGTGCATCCTCGCCTTGTGTGGCTCAGCCGCGCCATGGACCAGTTGGCGCCCGCCGATCTGGCCGGGGCGGACGTGCTGATGCACCTGGCGTCGCCGGGCGTCCCGCCGCAGCAGGCCGACTGGCAGGCCCTGTTCTACTGGAACGTCACCGTTTTGCTGCAACTGCTCGATACGGCGCGTGCCGCTGGCGTGAAGCGGTCGGTCTTGGCGGGTACGTTCGCGGAATACGGTCGCAGCGCGGATGCCTTCGACTTCATTCCGGCCAGCGCACCGCTGGCACCCGCGTATGGCTACGCGGCATCCAAGGCCGCAGGTTTCCAGGCTGCGCATGCGCACGCGATCGAACACGCCATGGAGCTGTGCTACCTGCGGATCTTCTCGGTCTTCGGCGAAGGCCAGTACGCCGGGAACTTCTGGCCGGCATTGCGTCTGGCCGCATCGCAGGGCCTTGATTTTTCGATGACACCCGGTGCGCAGGTGCGCGACTACGTCCCCGTGGAGGCGGTCGCCCGGGCATTCCGGCATGCGGCTGAGCGCGGTGACGTCGAGGCGGGCAGGCCCTGGGTGCGCAATGTGGGATCGGGCTCGCCGGTATCGATGCAGGATTTCGCGCAGCACTGGTGGTCTGTCTGGAAGGCGCCGGGCCGGCTGCTCGTCGGCGCCCTGCCGTACCGGCCCAACGAGGTGATGCGCTGCGTCCCCGAAATGGCGGCCGACCTGTTCTTGTCTGGATCTGAACATGAGGGGCAACGATTTGCGTGAATTCAACGAACTGTCCGCCCTGGAGGGCTCGCGCATCCTGATCACGGGTGCCGGCGGAATGCTCGGGCAGGCGTTCGCCCGCCACTTGGCTGAGCAGGTCCCTGCTGCCCTGGTCGCGGCCCTCGACCGCCACGCGTTCGATGTGCGCCAGCGCGAGCAGGCCCAGGCCTTGCGCGCCTGGCGGCCCGATATCGTGATCCATTGCGCCGTGTGTTCCGACGTCAACTGGTGCGAGGACCATGCGGACGCGGCGGTGCAGGTGCAGATCGAAGGAACCCGCCACGTGGTCGAGCTGGCCCGCGAATGCGGAGCCCGGTTCTTTTACCCGCAGACCTTCCTGATCTACGACGGAAGCCAGCCGGTGGACGAGGCCACGCCCCCCCGTCCTTTGAGCGTGTACGGACACCTTAAGCTGGAGGCGGAGCACATCGTGCTGGAGGCATCGCCGCAGGCGCTCACTGTGCGCATGGGCGGGTTTTTCGGAGAGCATGCGCGCGACAAGAATTTCGTCGGCAAGCTGGTTCCGCACCTCGCGGGACTGCTGCGCTCCGGCGTGGACCGCATGGAGATCGGTGACCGCATCTGGCAGCCCACGCTCACGGACGATTTGGCCTACAACAGCCTGCTGCTGCTGGCGCGCGGCGAGACGGGCCGTTTCTGCATGGCTTCCCATGGGCAAGCCTCTTTCTTCGAACTGGCGCGGGAGATCGTGCTCCGATTGGGTCTGGATCGCCGCATCGAGATAGCG
This sequence comes from Acidovorax sp. GBBC 1281, assembly GCF_028473645.1. Lineage (NCBI taxonomy): Bacteria > Pseudomonadati > Pseudomonadota > Betaproteobacteria > Burkholderiales > Comamonadaceae > Acidovorax > Acidovorax sp. GBBC 1281. Next base: position 4,830,362 of record NZ_CP097269.1, on the reverse strand, counting down.
CGTGTTCCTGCGGAAACCATGGCTCGCAAGGAAAAAGCCGTGCGCCCCGATGCGGTGGTGATGCGCAACGCCGCGCTGCAGGCCCACGGGCTGGACCGTCAGCGCACATGGCAGGACAGCCTGGCCGCCTATCTCGACCACCCTTATTTCACTGGAATGTTCGCCCCATGAGCCTGCAACTGCTGAGCCCCTTCGTTCACCACGACATTTTCGGTCCCATGCGCAATCGTGTGGCCATGGCGGCCATGACGCGTGGTTTTGCCGATGCGCAGCACCGCTGCACGGACGAAATCGCTGCTTACTACGCGCGGCGTGCCGCTGCCGGCGTATCGCTCATCCTGACGGAAGGCATCGTGGTCCATCCTTCGGCGGATGGTTACCGGAACGTGCCCCATCTGCAGAACGACGAGCAGGCCGACAGCTGGATCCCGGCCGTCCGGCAGGTGCAGGAGGCTGGCGGGCGCATCGTGGCGCAACTGTGGCATTGCGGGCGGATCTCGCACCCGGACTTCACTGGCGGGTTGGCGCCGGTCAGTTCCACGGACCGGCCAGCGGCGGGCATCAACCGCCAGAACGGCCAGCCCTACGGGCAGCCCCGTGCGCTGCATGCATCGGAGATGCCTGGCATCTACCGTCTTTTCGAGGAGGCCGCGCAGCGCGCCCTGAATACAGGTTTCGACGGCGTGCAGATCCATATGGGACATGGATACCTGATCGACCAGTTCCTGGATGCGCGCATCAATGACCGGACCGATGCCTATGGAGGATCGGTCGAGAACCGTTGCCGCATCGTGCTGGAACTCGTGGAGCGCCTGCTGCCCATTTGCGGCCCCCAGCGCCTGATGATTCGCCTCTCGCCTGCGCGGATGATGGGCGGACTGTACGAGTGGCCGGACCTCGACGACATGCTGCAGCATCTCATCGCCCAGCTGGATCGCCTGGGGCTGAGGCAACTGGACATCAGTTGCGCGGATGCGCCCTATGCCGAAACTTCCGGAAAAATCGTGCGCCGTGTGCGTCCCCTCTGGCCCCACTTCCTGATGGGGGGCGCGTCGCTATCCGCTGCGGAGGCCGAGCACGAAATCCAGGAGGGGCATCTGGACATGGTCACCTGGGGCCGCGCGCTCCTTGCGAACCCGGACTTCGTGCGAAGGCTGGAGCGTGGAGAAGCCCTCGAGCCCATGACGCCCGAGCGGCGCGCCGTGCTCTATTAATCAGATTGATGGGCAGTCAGCCGACACGGCCACTGAAGAATTCGGCGATCGTGAAGTCCTGAGCGCTTTCCTCGTGCGCCTGCCGCATGGCCGAGGGCAGATCGGCGTAGACCTCCCGCCACCAGGCGGGCGTGCCGACGAAGCCCTTGTTGAGGGTCAGATTGAACAGCGGGACGCTCTTGAGCGACAGGACATCGGCGTATTCGTCCATCGGCAGAAGATGGTTCGCGGCGAACCGGTAGCCATCGGCGAGGTCCTGGGCCGGCTCACCCCACTTGCGTGCCAGGCTCTGCCACAGCAGGCATTCGACGGCCGCCTTCTGGATCTGCTGGTAGGGCTCGTCGGTCCGGTGCTGGATCTCGGACGCACCGCGCAGGTCTTCCGGCAGCGCCCACAGCTCGCACATGTCCTGGGTGCGGCTCACGAGAAAACGCTCGGAGAAATGGAAGGGAATCTGCTTCCAGGACGAATGCGCCAGGAAGCCGAATTTCCCCTCGTTCCTGCTGCCATCGTCGAACAGTTCTTCCACCGCCCGGTAGAGCGATCCGGTGACGACCGTATCGCTTCGCATGCGCACCGAGTACGGTACGCCCACCTCGGCCAGATGCCGGGCGCCTGCCTTGGCCGAGCGGATGATGGCATTGCGGCTGTCCACCATGTTCTGGGGCTGGGGAAGCGTGATCACGGCGTCTACCCATGGCCGGCAGGCATCGAGGCTGGCGGCAGACTGGTGATCCCAGGTGACGAAGCACAGATGCGCCTCGGGGCACGCCATCCGCTGCCAGGCCAGTGCCATGGGGGTATAGGGAAACACCGGGCCTTGCACGAAGATGCCGAGCGAAGGCGTTCGTGAGGGCGATTTGCGCTGCAGGGACAGCCCTTCGAACACCCTGGAGAAAGCCTGGAGCTGGTCGATGTCTCCATGCCGACCGCTGTGGGTGAGCGCCGGCACGCAGCGGTAGTCGCCCCACAGGTTGCGGATCTGGTTCATGATTTCCGCCGAATGCGCTGCGAAGATCACCAGGAGCACTTCCTCGTGCGGTTCCTTCATGAGCGCTTCGGGGCCGCGGACGGGAACGCCATGGATCTGCCTGTCCTGGTGGGCGGTGAACGGGCACACGGTGTATTCCACCGGCAGGCCCAGCAGCGGGTAGTAGTCCGTGAACGCCTGTCCAGCGCCCCAGCCGATCAGTCGGACCTTGGCCGGGTCGATTTCCGGATATTTCAGTAGAACGCGGTCAAGGCCGCCCCGAATCTTGGCCATCCTGCGGTGCCCTCTGGGTATTGGAGTGAATGCCTCTGGAGAGGCGTTTCAGCGATAGAAATACAGGCAGGTATCCCAGCGATCTTCGGTGTGGTGCTGCAGCCCGATCGAGTACCCGGGGGCCACGGCATCCACCAGCGCCGGGATGTCCAGCAGGTCGGTCGCGCGGTGATAGGCGGAGATCGCCATCTTGGGCAGGCCGGCGCGGATGGCCGCCTGGGCGCCCCGCAGCGCCGGAATCTCGAAGCCTTCGATGTCCATCTTGATGAAGGTCGGTGGCGCATCGATGAGATCGTCGATGCGCCGGATGCGCACCGTCTCCAAGGGCGCGCTCGGATCGACGGCGATGCTGCCGCCATGCCCTCCCAGATGGTGGAACGGGACTTCCGCGTCGTTCTCGCCGACGGCGAAGGGATGCAGCGAAATCCGGGATTCGAGCGCGGTGCCTGCGTAGCCCTGCTGCAGCTTGCGCAGCACCTCGATGTTCAGCCGGTCGGGCTCGATCATCCAGGAGTGTTCGATGCGATCGCCCGTGAGGCCCAGCAGCCCGGTCGTGGATTCGCCGATGGAGGCGCCGCAATCGACGAACCTCTCGTGGTCCGAGAACGTCAGCAGGCCCGAGCGGAAGTACAGCGTCGAATAGGGCCTGGCCACAGTGAGGTACCACTCGGGATTGCAGCTCAGGTGGAACAGGAGCACGCTGCGCAATGTGCTCACGGAGTGTGCATCCGCAAGCCGCCGCTCCAGCGCCAGGAATTCATCGAACCTGCTGCTGATGGCAGGGGCCCAGTCGGCCGTGCGGTAGTCCACCCGGTCATTCATGCCGAAGAGCCGGGTGACCTGCTCGTGGTTCACATGGGCGATGCCGTGGCGGGTGCAGAGCCGGTCGAAGAACCGCCTTGAATAATCCGTCCGGCAGCAGTTGATGGCAATGATGTCCGGGTCCTCGCGCAGCATCGCAAGGAAGCGGTCGGTGGAAATGATGTCCACGCCGTAGTAGTCCTCACCGCTGGCGTGCTTGAAATCATCCACCACGGCCAGGGCCCAGCCTTGGTCGCGGGTCGCACGGATGAAGACTTCCGCGAAAGTCTTCGTTCCCAGCAGGATGAAGCGCGTCCGGTCCCCGCGCCGGGCGAAGATCTCGCGCGCCTGCTCAGGTATGCAGAAATGCGGGTCGCGGCGGTACAGGTCCAGCATGGCGAGCAGTGCTTCATCGAGCTGGAAGTGATCCAGGTTGATGCGGCTGACCAAGGCGTCGGGCAGGAAGGATGGGGGCAGTGAGGCCATGGTGGGTCGCTCGCGGGGGCATGCGGTGCCGGGGCGCCGGAGACGTTCAACTCCAGGAAAAGCGCCGGGCCGGATTGCCCATGATGGTGATGTTGGGCGGAATGCGGCCATACACCACGCTGCCCGCACCGACCTTGACGTTGTCGCCGATGACCGTGCCGCTGGTGATGACGCAATTGGGATGGATCGACACGAAGTTGCCGATCTTCGCGCCGCCGCCGATGGAGCAGTGGCTGTTGATCTGGCACCAATCCCCGACGCGGACGTCGTGCCCGATGACCGTATATTCCTGGACGCACACGAAATCGCCCAACTGGACATCCACCGAAATGCCGACACGGGGTGCGATGATGCAGCCACGGCCTAGCCGGGCATGCCGCGTCACATGGGCCTGGGGATGCACGACCGTGGCGAAGTCGACGTCGTGGACCGATCGCAGTACCTCGGTGTACTTGTATCTCGCCATCGGATCGCCCAGTGCGGCCATGAAAACGTCGCCATCCACGGGGATGTAGGTCATGGGGTCGCCCACGATGCCGATCGAGCGCTGCATGCCGTTCAGCGCCGAAGTGCGCGAATCCAGAAAGCCCTTGGGGCGAAACAGCGGGTTGTCGTCTTCGACATACGTCAGGACTTCGCGGCCGAAGCCACCAGCGCCCACAATGAGCAGGTTTCGATGCGGAGCGGACGTATCCGTGGAGGGCGCAGCCATGGGGGGATCAACTGATGGTGAGGCCGCCGTCCATCACCAGCGTTGTGCCGGTGATCCATCGGCTGGCCTGGGACAGCAGGAACACGGCGGCATTGGCCACGTCCTCCGGCTGGCCGAAACCGAGCGGGTAGTTGCCTCGCTCCTTTTCCATTGAGCCCACGAGCGTGGCGGTGGCGTCGAGCAATGGCGTTTCAACCAGGGCGGGCGAGAGGCAGTTGGCTCGGATGCCCCGCTTGACGACCTCCATCGCGAGGCAGCGCATCATCGCAATCAATGCGGCCTTGGTGCCCGAGTAGGCGGCCACTCCCGGCACACCGATGTGTGCGGCGATCGAGGCGATGAACACCATCGATCCTCCCGGCGCGATCAGGTTGCGCTTGAGAAGGGTCTGCGTCAGCAGCATCGGGGCGTCCACGTTGATGCTCTGCACTTCGCGCAGATGCTGTTCCGTGATCATTCGCACGGGAGACAGGCGGGAAATGCCTGCGCTGTGGACGATGCCGTTCAATGGCACAGAAGCGATCTGCTCCACCAGCGCGGAGCGATCGGTAGGCTGGGTCAGGTCTGCACGCACCACGAGGTGCTCGGCTGCCGGTGCGACGGCTTGCAGTGCCTGCAACGTGCGGGTGAGGCGCTCTTCGTCGCGGCCCACGCCGATGACTTGAGCTCCCATGCGTGCGCAGGCGATGGCGATGGCATGGCCCAGGCCCGAAGTGGCCCCCGTGACGAGGATGCGCTGTCCCTGCAGGTGGAAGGGGGTGGGCGTTGCGTCCATCGGTCAAGACTCCAGCATGGCCGGGAAGCGTGCCCCTGCAATGTCCAGGATGCACGTGCCCCAGGACAGGCCGATGCCGAAGCCGCTCAGCAGCAGCTTGTGCGTGCCGCTGGCCAGCGTTTCGTTCAGGCGCGCGGTCATGGTGACCGGCAGGGTCGCCCCACTGGTGTTGCCATAGTCGGCCAGCGTCGATGGGACTTTCTCAGGGGGGAGTGCCAGCTTCTTGCGGATGGTTTCATTGATCATCCGGTTGGCCTGATGGAAGACGAAGTAGTCGACATCGTCCTTGGACACGCCTGCATATTGCAGCGTGCGCTCCACGGCCGGAGGAATTTTCTGCGTGGAGAAGCTGAGCACGGCCGGTCCGTCGAGGAGGAGGCGGTCCGGCCATTGCAGTTCCCCGTCCTCGTCGCGCGTGGGGATGCTGTGATGAAAGGCATAGGGCTCCCGATGCCCACCCACCGGTTTGATGATGGCTTTGTAGCCGCTGCCGTCGCTGTTGAGGTCGAAATACATGGGCGCGGCTGAAGGATCGAATTCCAGTGCGGTCGCCGTGCCGGCGTCAGAGAACAGCGGGTCCTTTTCGCTTGCGGAGCGGTCTCCCACCAGCAGCAGGCCCTTTTTCACCGTGCCGGACGCGATCATGCTGCCCAGCAGGTGCAACCCGAACGGGTAGCCAGAGCAGCCGAGATTCACGTCGAACGCGATCGTGGACTGCGACAGCCCGAGCTTGTCCTGCAAGATGATGGCGGTGGAGGGAATGGGATAGTCGGGCGACTGCGTCACGACGATCAACGCGTGCACGTCTTCGCGGGCCCACTGCAGTTCCTGCAGCAGCTTTTCCGTGGCGTCTTGCGCCAGATCGGAAAAGCATTGCCACGACGCGCACAGGCGGCGCTGCTGGATGCCGATGTTGCGAACCAGCCTTTCCCGCTCCGAGCGGATTTTCGGAGGGCAATCCTCGAGGTTGGAAACCACGCGCTTGGGCACGCAGCTCGCCATGCCTGCAAAGCGCACGTTGTGCAGGGTGGACAGGCCCATGGTGGTCTACCCCAACAGCTTGTAGAGGTCCGTGACCGTGACGCAGTTCTTCAGGTCGTCGCCCACGATGGTTTTCCCGTACTCCACGTCGAACATCACGATGACACCCAGGGCGGCAAGGGAGTCCCACTCGGGCAGAGCACGCAGTTCGGTATCCGCGGTGACCTCCACCGGCTCCTGGAAATCGACGGCGGTCAGAAAGCTTTCGATGAATTGCTCGATGGAAGGCGAAGGCATGCGTACTCCAGAATGAAAAATGTCGCTGAGACCAAGATTTCGGCCTCCAACGGCAGTGTATTAGCCCCGGATGCCTTCTTCTTCAGCCCTGCAGGAGTTTCAGCACCTGCTGGGGCAACTGGTTCGCCTGGGCCACCATCGCAGTGCCCGCCTGCTGCAGGATCTGCGTGCGCGACAGGTTCGCCGTTTCCTTGGCAAAGTCTGCATCCACGATGCGGCCGCGGGCTGCCGACATGTTCTCGCCCTGGATGTCGATATTGGCGATGGCATTTTCGAAGCGGCTTTGCAGGGCCCCGAGGTCCGCGCGCGCCGAATTGACCTGGTCGATCGCGCTGTCGATCTTTTTGAGGGCCACCCAAGCCTGGCTCTGCGTTCCGACATCGACGCTGTCGATCCCTTTCTGGCCGGTGCCCGTGGCGTTCGTCAGCGTGGGCGGGGTAAAGCCCGTATTGGCCACGGTGAACCCGGTCGTGCCGCCGAACGTCACGGTCTCCGGCACGGGGGGAACGGCATTCGTCAGTTTCGAGGAGGCGAACTCCAGCCCGTAGCTGCCGTCGTCGTTCTTGGTCAGGAAGGCGGTCACACCCGTATCGGCCGTCTTGTTGTTGATCGCCGAGATCACCTGGCCGAGACGTTCCACGCCGGAGCCGGCGGCCTTGATGCTTCCCAGGTCGATGGCGGAGCCCGAACCGACCTGGATCGTCAGGCCGCCCGCGGGGATCGCGCTGCCGAAGGCGGAGATCGACGTGTCCGACGCGTCCACGGCGATCGCGGTGCTCGTGCTTGAGTACATGATGCTGGACAGGCCCGAGGCGCGGGTGTCCGCCAGGGCGCCGAGCGTGACGTTGTCGCCGGAATTGGCGCCCACCTGGAACAGGGCGCCCGCAAAGCTGCCGTCCAGGATCTTCTGACCGTTGAAGCTGGTCTGCTTGGAGACGCGGTCGATTTCGTCGGTGAGTTGCTTGACTTCGGACTGCAACGCGGCCCGGTCGGCCTTGCTGTTCGTGGCGTTGCTGGCCTGAACGGCCAGTTCGCGCATCCGCTGCAGCATGTCGCCCACCTTGCCCAGGGCGCCTTCTGCCGTCTGGGCCAGCGAGATGCCGTCGTTGGCGTTGCGGGAGGCCACGGCCAGGCCCTTGACCTGGGTGTTCATGCGCTCGGCGATGGCCATGCCGGCCGCGTCGTCCTTGGCACTGTTGACGCGCAGGCCGGAAGACAGCCTCTGCATGGTGGTCGTCAGCGAGGCTGCCGACATTCCCAGATTGCGCTGGGCGTTGAGTGAGGCGATGTTGGTGTTGATCGTCGAGGCCATTACGGAACTCCTTCGCAAAAGGGACAAGGCACAGCTGCCGTGGCCAAGGACACCACCATCAGCGGGCAACCCTAGCGTTGGGAGAATTCTCCCCAGGTGGGGTTTTCCTGGCGTGGGGAAAAAAGGGCGGAAAACCGTCCATATCCACCCTTGTGCGAGGTGGCTGACCCGGGCGGTGCCGGGGAAAGTCGATTTTTTTGCGTGGAGACGCTCAAGTTCTCCAGGGCCTGCCCGATAACCTAACCAACAGGTTCAAGCGAATTTGTTGACCGGCAAGCGATGGATGGGTTCACGTGACTGCCGCCCCGGTCTTGGCAGCTGGCCATGGGGGTCAGCGTTGTGATCGGCGGTCTAGCCGGAATTTAAGTTACCAAGGAGCATTTCAATGGCCTCTACCATCAACACCAATGTCGCTTCCCTGACTGCTCAGCGCAATCTGGGAATGTCGCAAAACTCTCTCACCACCTCGATGGCTCGCCTGTCCTCGGGTTTGCGCATCACCAGCGCCAAGGATGATGCAGCAGGATCTTCGATCGCCGAGCGCATGAACACCCAGATCAAGGGTCTGGCCGTGGCGGCCCGCAACGCCAACGACGGCATCTCGCTGGCCCAGACGGCAGAAGGCGCCCTGGGCAAGGTCGGCGACATGCTGCAACGGATGCGTGAACTGTCGGTGCAGGCCAGCAATGCCACCAACAGCACCAAGGACCGCGCTGCACTGCAATCCGAAGTGAAGCAGCTCACCGACGAAATCGACCGCGTTGCCAAGCAAACCAGCTTCAACGGCCAGAAGATCCTGGACGGCAGCTTCGCAGGCGCCCTGTTCCAGGTCGGTGCCAACTCCGGTGAAAACATCACCGTCGGCGCCCTGACCAATTCGTCGGCTGCGGGCCTGTCGAACATCGAGTACTCCACGGGCAGCGTGACCTCCCTGAATGCTTCCGACACGACGGTCACGGGCTTCGGCACCAAGATCGCTGCCGGTGGCCTGACGATCCAGGTGGGCTCGGCATCCGCCATCGATCTGGGCGAAATCAAGGCTGCCGGCTCTGGTGTTGAGCGTCTGGGCCAAGTGGTTTCCGCAATCAACAACAAGTCCGCCGACACCGGTGTGACCGCCTTCCTGACCAAGAAGGACGACGGCACGTACGACCTGGAATTTGCTTCGTCCAAGCTGAACAGTGCAACGCCTCCCGTGCCGGAAACCATCACCTTCGGCGGCACGACCGGCTTCTCCGTGGCGAACACGGGCTTCGCCGCCCCGACGCTCGCGGCCGCCACCGGCACCGACAAGAAGGGCATCGACACCGTGACCGTCGCGACGCAGAAGGACGCATGGGTTTCCCTGAAGAAGATCGACAGCGCGATCGACCAGGTGAACTCCGCACGTGCCGACCTCGGCGCTCTGCAAAGCCGCTTCGAGAACTCGGTGGGCAACATCAACATCCAGGCCGAGAATCTGTCGGCATCGCGTGGCCGGATCGTGGACGCCGACTTCGCCAAGGAAACGGCGAACCTGTCGCGCACGCAGATCCTGCAACAGGCGGGCACTGCGATGGTGGCCCAGGCCAACCAGCTGCCCCAGGGCGTGCTGTCCCTGCTGCGTTAATCGGTGGCTTATAAAGGGGATCGGAACGGTCCGAACCCTTTTAAGCGGCGACAGGGCCACTCCTGTCGCCGCTTTTCCTGCTTTTAGATCGAAGCGATTCTCGCCACAATCGTGTATTGATTGTTGATGGCGGCCCCGGCTGCCTGGGAGACCAAAATGGGTATTACCTCGATAGGCATTGGCAGCGGGCTCGACGTCGAAACCATCGTCACCAAGACGGTGGCGCTGGAAAAGCAGCCCCTCGTTCAGCTGCAGGCCAAAGCGGGCACCATCCAGACCAAGATTTCTACGTTCTCCCAGGTGAAGTCGTTGCTCTCGACCTTGTCGGATGCCGCGGCCAAGCTGACCCGGGACAGCGCGTGGAACGGCATGGCGGTCAGTTCTTCCAACAGTGCGGCCGTCACGGCCACCGTGTCGGGGATTGCCAGCGCATCGTCGTTCGGCGTGAGTGTGCAGCAACTGGCCCGCGCGCAATCGAATGCTTCTACCGCCGTCGCCAAGGACTCTGTCATTGGCGCAGGCACCATGACCATCCAGTTGGGCACCTGGGATTCCACTGCGAATCCACCGACTTTCGGCGTGGGGTCCTCCAAGCCGATCAATGTCTCGGTCAGCGCGACCGACACGATCACGAACATCGCCGCCAAGATCAACGAGGGCGACGCCGGCGTCACGGCCACCGTGTTGCGCGATGCCTCCGGGGAGCGGCTCCTGCTGCGTTCCAAGACCACCGGGGAAGAGTCGGGCTTTCGCGTGCAGGTGGCGGAAGATCCGGCGGCGCCGGGCCTCTCCAAGCTCGCCTTCGATCCGCAGAATTCCCCAGGCGTGGGGCTGGCGGCCAATACCATCCAGTACGCACAGAACACGCAGGCCAAGATCAACGGCATCAGCGTGACGTCCAAGGACAACACGTTCACCGAAGCCATTCCCGGGTTGACCCTGACGGTGTCGCAAGTGACCACGACCGACGTGGAGATGGGGGTGAAGGCCGATACCGCCACGATGAAGAAGAACATCCAGGATTTCGTGGATGCCTACAACGCCGTCAATGACCTGCTGGGTTCCTCGACCAAATACGACAGCGAGAGCAAGACCAAGGGCGTGCTGCAGGGCGACAGCACGGCGGTCGGGCTGCAGAACTCGCTGCGGGCGGCCATCGGTGCTGCAGTCGGCGGTACGTCTGCCCTGCAGACGCTCTCCGACATTGGCCTGGAAGTGCAGCGCGGCGGCAAGCTGACGGTGGACAACACCAAGCTGGACAACGCGCTGAAAACGCCCGACACGCTCAAGCAGCTGTTCGCGTCCGACCCGGCCTCGGGCGGCACGGGCACTGGCGCTGCCGTTCGCATGAAGTCGTTCACCTCTGGACTGCTGTCGCTGGACGGCCTCATGAACAACAAGTCCGACGCCCTCGACCTGGAAGTCAAGCGCAACACGTCCGACCAGGAAAAGGTGAACAACCGCGCGGCCGTATTGGAAAAGCGCATGCGGGCGCAATACACCGCGCTGGACACCCAGATGGGCAGCCTCTCGGCCCTCAACAGCTACATCACGCAGCAGGTCGCCCAGTGGAACAAGTAAGCCCGGTGTCCGGGCCTGCCGCCGCCGCACAGCTGGCCTGAACCCTGGGTCACTCGCCGTTGCGCCACCCTGCCAGAACGCCAAAACACCTCGTAAATGTCCTTGAGTTCCTTCTTGATCTGCCGATATTGAATGTAAGTAGCATGAAGGAGTTCTCGATGTACACGCCAGTCAGTTCCCGCGCCGCCTCGGTCTATCGGCAGGTCGGTGTGCAATCCAGTGTGGATGGCGCCTCGCCCCATCAATTGATCCAGATGTTGTTCGATGGCCTGGTGCAGTCGCTCAACGCGGCCCGCGGCTCCATGCAGCGCGGCGATGTGGAGGAAAAGGGCCGTCAACTCGGCAAGGCCGTGCGCATCATCGAAGAGGGCCTCAAGGGAGCGCTCAATCCCGCCCAGGGTGGTGAGCTGGCTGCGAATCTCCGTGCGCTGTATGACTACTGCGTGGGCCGGCTCACCATGGCCAACCTGCGCAACGACGTCACTCTGGTGGAAGAAGTGGTCAACCTGATCGTGCCGGTGGCGCAGGGTTGGGGCGAGATCGGTGCCGGCGGCCGTCCTTCGGCCTCCGGTGGGAGAAACTAAGAATGTCTGAAATGCTCATCGATTACTACAAAGCCATCGAAGACAGCAGTGCCAAGATGCTGGAGGCTGCCAAGCTCAAGGATTGGGACGGCGTGGTTCGCTATGAAGGCGCCTGCGCGGTGCTCATCGAGCAACTGCGATTCAAGGCCCAGGAGCACGATCTGTTGCCGGAGCACCGCCGGGAAAAGACGCGCATCATGCAGCGCATCCTGAGCAACGATGCCCAGATCCGCTGCCTGGCGGAACCCTGGCTGTCGCAGTTCGAGCATTTGCTGGAGCGCCAGCCGCAGATGATGCATTGAGGAGGGGCGGGGCCCGCCCTTCGCCGGGCTGTCTGCCCGGCCAGTGCCTCCCGGCGCCACCGCGCAGCGCAGCGCAGCGCAACGAACGGCAAGCCGGCATGCCTGGCGCGCAGTGCGCCTTCGGCCGTGTTGTTTTCAGGATCGCCGCCGCCGAGAGGGTTTGATGTGGGCGGTGCAGGGAATCGAAAGCCCATGCGGCGTCGCTGTATCAACCGCAGCGGTGCAAGGTATTACCAGTCAAATGGCCTTCCAGTGCAATAAGCACTAGGGCATTAAGCTATAAAAATAATAGCAAATGATGGGTTGGATGTTGCGGGCTGGCGTCAAACCTGCATGTTCATGATGTCGGTGTAGGCCTGAACCATGCGGTTGCGCACGTGCAGCGTGGCCTGAAAGCCGATCTGGGCCTTCTGGATCGCCACCATGGTTTCTTCCAGGCTCACGGCCGGGTTTTCCATCTGCACTTCCTTTTGCAGGTCGGCCGCTCGGTTCTGGGAGGCGCTGACCGACTGCAGCGCGCCCTTGAGCGCCGAGGAAAACCCCACTTCCTGCGAGTCCTGCGGTGCCGCGGCACGGCGCGCAAGGCCAGCGCCTGCAAGTGGCGTGGTAGGGCTTGATATGCGGAGGTCCATGGCTGTGTCCGAAGGAATGGCGGGATGGTGCAATCCTAGGGGGCCGGCGCCGCGCCATCCTGGGGAATAGATGGTGAAACGACGGCCTTATCTCGGCTACGTCGGCAAGGGGCTCGTCCAATAATCGCCCCACGCCAACCCTCTGCCGGGTCGGACCTTTTGGAAAGCACCATGTCCGCAGTTGCTGAAGTCCCTGTCATCAGTCCCGCCAACCCCTCGTGGATGCAGCGGTTTTCCGCGCTCGAACGGGGCCAGCGGATGCGCCTGGGCGCAGGCATGGTCTTGCTGATCGCTGCCGTGGTTGCCGCGGTGGTCTTCAGCCGCCAGCCGGACTACCGGGTGCTGTTCGCCAATCTGAGCGACAAGGACGGCGGCGCCATCGTGGCCCAGCTGTCCACGATGAACGTGCCCTACAAGTACGCCGAGGGCGGCGGGGCCATCCTGATTCCGGCCGAGCGCGTACACGACGTGCGCCTGCGCTTGGCCACCCAGGGCTTGCCCAAGGGCTCGGTGACGGGCTTCGAGCTGATGGAGACGAACCGGTTCGGCGTCACCCAGTTCCAGGAGCGGCTGAACTTCCAGCGTGGCCTGGAGGGCGAGCTGACCCGCTCGATCCAGGCGCTGTCTTCGGTGCAAAGCGCACGCGTGCACCTGGCACTGCCCAACCAGAACGGTTTTTTCCGCGAGCAGCAAAAGCCTTCCGCGTCCGTGCTGCTGAGCCTGTTCCCCGGCCGTTTCCTGGACCGCACGCAGCTGGCCGGGATCGTGCACCTGGTGGCCTCCAGCGTGCCGGAGCTGTCGCCCTCCGCCGTGAGCGTGCTGGATGACACCGGCAAGCTGCTGTCGCAATCCCCCGACACGGCCGCCGGTTCGGGGGTGGACGCGCAGCAGCTGAGCTACGTGCAGCAGATCGAGCAGCAGTACACGCGCCGCATTCTGGACATCCTGGAGCCGGTGGTGGGCAAGAACAACGTCAAGGCGCAGGTCACGGCCGAGGTCGATTTCAGCCAGACCGAATCCACCTCTGAGCAGCATCGCCCCAACCAGACGCCCGACGCCAGCGCCGTGCGCAGCCAGCAGGTCGTGGAAAGCGCCGGCACCCAGGGCGCCCAGCCCCCCAGCGGCGTGCCCGGCGCCACCAGCAACCAGCCGCCCCAGCCTTCGACCGCGCCCATCAACGGCGCCAACCCCGCACCGACGGCCGCTGGTCAGCAGGGCGCGCAGGGCACGGGCAGCAAGCGCGAATCCATCACCAACTACGAAGTGGACAAGACCGTCCGCGTGACCCGCGGCGGCAGCGGCGCCCTCAAGCGCGTGAGCGCGGCGGTGGTGGTGAATTACCAGGCCGTGGCCGAAGCCGCGGGCAAGGCGCCCACCAACAAGGCCTTGTCGCCCGAGCAACTGGAGCAGATGACGGCGCTGGTGCGCGAAACCATCGGCTTCAACAAGGAGCGTGGCGACTCGGTGAACCTCATGAACACGCCGTTCCTGGTCGATTCCGCGCCGGTGGTGGACCTGCCGCTGTGGAAGCAGCCCGAGATGATCGAGCTGGCCAAGAGCCTGGGCTGGCCCGTGGGTATGTCCCTGTTCGCGGCCATGGTACTGCTCGGCCTGGTGCGCCCCGCCATCAAGGGCATGGGCAAGCCCCGGGCGATTCCGGTGGCCCAGGGCGGACAGCTCGACGCCATCGAGGCGGAAGAGCCGCAGCGCCCGGCGCTGGCCGCGCCGTCCAAGCCCGAGGAGGTCGCCCAGACGCCCGAGCAACTGCGCCTGGAGGAGGCCCGTGTGCTGGCCAAGGAGAACCCGATGGCCGTGGCGAATATCCTCAAGACGTGGGTCAACGGCGAGTCGTGACGCGGCGCCGTGCGATGATTTCCCACCGACGCATGAAACCACGAGCTTTCCATGGATGACCAAGGCCTGAACGATGCTGCGATTTTGCTGATGTCCCTCGGCGAAGAGGAAGCCGCCGAGGTCTTCAAGCATCTGTCGCCGAAGGAAGTGCAGAAACTGGGCGAAACCATCGCCCGCATGCGCTCGGTTTCGCGCGAGAAGGTCGATTCGGTCATCAACCGCTTTTCCGGCGACGCCGCGGCGCAGAGCCTGCTGGTGTCTGACACCAGCAACTACGTGCGGTCGGTGCTCAAGCGCGCGCTGGGCGACGACAAGGCCGCGTTGCTGATCGACCGGATTCTCCAGGGCGGTGACGTTTCCGGCATAGAAAGCCTGAAGTGGATGGACCCGCTGTCGGTGGCCGAGTTGCTGCGCAACGAGCACCCGCAGATCGTCGCCGCCATTCTGGTGCACCTGGATTCCGAGCAGGCCGCAGCCGTGCTGATGCAGCTCACCGACCGCCAGCGCAGCGAGGTGCTGCTGCGCGTGGCCACGCTGGAAGGCATCCAGCCCACCGCGCTCAAGGACCTCAACGAGGTGCTGTTCAAGGTGCTGGCGGGTGGCGACAAGATCCGCAAGAGCTCGCTGGGCGGCGTCAAGGCGGCGGCCGAGATCATCAACCTGCTGGGCTCCAACATGGACAGCGTGGTGCTGGAGTCGATCCGGGGCTACGACCCCGACCTGGCCCAGAAGATCATGGACAAGATGTTCGTCTTCGACGACGTGGCCAAGCTCGACGACCGTGCGATTCAGACCGTGCTCAAGGAAGTGGCGTCCGAAACGCTCATCGTGGCGCTCAAGGGCGCCGTGCCCGAGCTGCGCGAGAAATTCCTGGCCAACATGTCGTCACGCGCCGCCGAGGCCATGCGCGAAGACCTGGAGTCGCGTGGCCCGATGCGGCTGTCCGAAGTCGAAGCCCAGCAAAAGGAAATCCTCAAGACTGTTCGCCGCCTGTCGGATGAAGGCCAGATCGTGATCGGAGGCGGCGGTGATGACGCATTCGTATAACCCGCGCAGCTACACGCGGTTCATCCCCAGCGAAGAGGTCGGGGAGGTGACCCAGTGGCAGTTCGGCGCCGTGGATGGGTCGGATTTGCTGCCCCCCGTGCCGGAGCCCGAGCCGGAACCCCTTCCGGTCGTCTTCGACGAGGCCACGCACCTGAGCGCCCTGGAAGCGGCGCGGCAGGAGGGCTTCGAGCAGGGCCAAGCCCATGGCGAGGAAAAAGCCGGACTGGAGTGGCAGCAGCGCATGGACGACTACATCGCCGGCCAGGGCCAGGAGGTCGCGCAGCGGATGGATCAGGTGGTGCAGGCGGCCCAGGCCAGCCTCGTCCACATGCAGCAGCATGTCGCGCAGGAAGTGCTGCAGCTGGCCTGCGACATCGCCCGCCAGGTGATCCGCCAGGAATTGTCGAGCCAGCCGCAGGCCTTGCTGCCCGTGGTGCGCGAAGCCCTGGGCATGCTGATTGCCGAAGGCCGCCCGGCCACGGTGCGCATGAACCCCGCCGACTGGGAGGTGCTTGAAAAACCGTTGGGCGAAGCCTATGCGGGGGCCAAGGTGCAGTGGCTGCCCGATGCGGCCGTGGCCGCAGGCGATTGCTTCGTGGAGTCGGCCGGGACGGTGATTGATGGCTCGCTGGGCCGGCGCTGGGAGCGTGCGATCGCCGCGCTGGGCCTGGCGTCCGCCTGGGATGCCGAAGGGGAGAAGGCCCATGGCTGACACCCTCCCTGAAACCTCGCTGTTGCCGGATGCACCCATCGAGGCCGATGTCCAGAGCCCGGCGGACACGGCCTGGGGCCGTTTCATGGCGGATGCGCGGGCCCGCGTGGCACAGGGCGCCCCACTGGAAACCTGCGGCACGCTCACCCGATTGACGGGGCTGGTGCTGGAGGCCGTGGGCATCCGCGTGCCCGTGGGGTCGCAGTGCATGGTGCAGATGCCCGGCCACGAGCCTGTGCTGGCGGAGGTCGTCGGGTTCTCGGCCGACCGCGCTTTCCTGATGCCGGCGGGTGACATCCACGGGCTGTCCAGCGGGGCCAGCGTGGTGCCTGCGGCGGCATATGTGCCCCAGCCGAGGCTGGGCGAGGACGCCCGGCCATCGCCGGCCGCTGGCGTGCTCCGGTTGCCGATGGGCGACGGGTTGCTGGGGCGCGTGGTCGATTCCCAGGGCATTCCGCTGGACCATGGCGGTGCCGTGGTCAACGTGAACTCCGAGCCCATGGACCGGCGCCAGATCAACGCCATGGACCGCGATCCCGTGCGCGAGACCCTGGACACGGGCGTGCGTGCCATCAACGCCCTGCTCACCGTGGGGCGCGGCCAGCGCCTGGGGCTGTTCGCCGGCTCCGGCGTGGGCAAGAGCGTGCTGCTGGGGATGATGGCGCGCTACACGCAGGCCGATGTGATCGTTGTCGGCCTGATCGGCGAACGTGGCCGCGAGGTCAAGGAATTCGTGGAAGACATCCTCGGCGAGGAAGACCGGGGCCGCGCCGTCGTGGTGGCGGCGCCGGCCGATGCGCCGCCGCTGCTGCGCATGCAAGGCGCCGCGTACGCCACGGCGATTGCGGAGCACTTTCGCGACAAGGGCAAGCACGTGCTGCTGCTCATGGATTCGCTCACCCGCTATGCCATGGCGCAGCGCGAGATCGCGCTGGCCATTGGCGAGCCGCCCGCCACCAAGGGTTACCCGCCCAGCTGCTTTGCCAAACTGCCGGCCCTGGTGGAGCGCAGCGGTAACGGATTGCACGGGGTGGGCTCCATCACGGCCTTCTACACGGTGCTGTCCGAAGGCGATGACCAGCAGGACCCGATCGCCGATGCGGCGCGCGCCATCTTGGACGGGCACATCGTGCTGTCCCGCGCGCTGGCGGAAACGGGGCACTTTCCGGCCATCGACATCGAGCAGTCGGCCTCGCGCGTGATGCACAACGTGGTGTCGCGGGAGCATTTCGAACTGGCCCGGCGGTTCCGCGCGGTGTATTCGCGCTATCAGAAGAGCCGTGACCTGATCCAGGTGGGCGCCTACATGAGCGGCTCCGACCCGGCGCTGGACGAAGCCATCCGGCTGCAGCCCGCCATGGCGGACTTTTTGCAGCAGAACATGTTCGAAGCGGCGCCCATGGGCGAAAGCCTGGGCTTCATGGGCGCGGTGCTCAACCATTGATGGGCCGACCATGTCTTCGCTGAATGCTTTTCTGGTGGCCGTCGAAATGGCCGAGCGCAAGCGCGACGAGGCGCGGCAGGTGCTGCAGGACGCGCAGCGCGCGCGCCAGGCGTCGCAAGCGCAACTGCAGCAACTGGAAGGCTACGCGCTGGAAACCCAGGGACGCTGGGGGGCGCAGGCCGACACCACCGTCAAGCCCGAAGTCATGTACCACCACTACCAGTTCATGGACCGGCTCGCCCATGCGGTCGGCCTGCAGACCGGGGTGGTGGGCGATCAGGCCGGGCGCGTGGAGCATGCCACCCGTGCCGTGCTGGCGGCCGAGTTGCGGCTGGCGGCACTGAAGAAAGTGGTCGAAAAACGGCGGAGCGAGATGGACAAGCTCCAGGCGCGCCGCGATCAGAAGCAAACCGATGAGCGCGCTGCGCTGCAATTCGGCAAGGAAAATGCAACCCAGGGCCAGCAGGGGCCGCAGGAGTGGTGAACATGGAACCGACACGCATCAACAGCTCGCACACGACCCACGAAACGCGCGGCGCGCGCGCCGCCGGCAAAGCCGGCGCGGCGCAGGATGCCACGCAGCAGGGTGCGGGGCAGGGCGGCTTCTCTCTGCTGCTGGCCGCCATGGACACCACCGCACTCGGGGACGGCACTGCAGACATCCTGCAGGCCGATCCCGGCGCGGCCCAGGCCCCCTGGCTGCAGGCCGGCGAAGCCGGTGCATTGCCGTTGGACCCTGCCGCGCTGGCGGCGCTGCAAAGCGGTCAGCTGTCCACCCAGGTGCCCATCCAGGGCCAGGGGCAGCTCCCGGCGCAGGGCGGTGCGCAGCAGTGGGTGCTGGGCCAACCGCTGGGCCGGGTGCTGGGCGACAACGCCGGCACAGGCGCCTGGGCCAATGGGTTCAGCGGCCTGATGGACTCTGGCAGCCTGGTCGGTCAAACGGCCTGGATGGACCGCGCAACGGATCTGTCCGATACGGCTGCGGCTGCTCTGGTGGCCTCTGGCACCACCCCTTACAAGGGCCTGCAGGCACGTCTCTCTGCGGTGGCGGGCTCCTCCGCTGCTGGCTTGGGCGTGGATCCGTCCACGGCGGGCACGGGCGCTGCGGCCCTGCGCAATGCGCTGGGCAAGGAAGACAAGAAGTCGGCTTCGGCAGAGATGCCTGGTGCATTGACCGCAGCGGTCGCCGCCATGGCACCGGATCGGCGCGATGGAGCGGGCGCCGCCGGGGTGTCGGCATTGGCGCGGGCACCGCAGGATGCCTTGGGTGCGGCTGCGCCGGTCGCTGGCGCACTGGCCGAAGCGGTGGCCTTGCGCTCGTCGGAGCGTGGCGCGGGGTCAGGGGCCTCCGATGGTCCATCCTCACGGGGTGGCGGGCCCGGGGCCGAGTCCGGAATGGGCTTTTCCCTGAGCGACGCACCGGTGGCGACCGATGGCACAGGGGTGCTGGCCGACCCCTCCCAGGTGGGCGTGGAGGACCAGATCGCCGAGCAGGTCGCGTACTGGGTGCACCAGAAAACGCAGAACGCCGAACTCACCATCGATCGGGAAGGCCAGCCGGTGGAGGTCATGGTGTCGCTGTCGGGCAACGAGGCGCATGTCACGTTCCGCAGCGACCAAGCCAACACCCGCGAATGGCTGGACTCCAGCGCGGCGCAACTGCGGGATCTGTTGCGCAGCGAGGGGCTGGAGTTGTCCGGTGTCACCGTGGGGCAGTCGGGCAGCAACGGGGCCGGGGCTTCGGGCAGTGATGGCCGTCGCCCGGCTTCGGACCGCGACGGACCGGCACGGCATGCCCAGGTGCAGGCTGCCGCCGGCGTGGGCTCGGGAGCGGGCTTGGCCGTGAAGAGCCCTTCGGGTTCCGCCCGCGCGTTGGACGTCTTTGCCTGAACGCAAGCCTGCCTGGGCATCCTGGCGCACCTGGCCGAAGAAGGGCCGGAGGCGGCAGGCCCGGGTGGGCCGACATCCCGCATCGGTTCTGGACGGCGCGCAGCCCTAGGAGGCTGAAAGCCATGGTTTTGGGCTTTTATTCTGGCTATTATCGAAAGCCGGGACGCCCAATAATGGGGACATCGAGTGAGGTGTGCCGCCTGTGCGGCCCTTGCTGTGCCGCCCTGTCCTGAATTTGTTGCGCAAGGAATCCCAACGTGTCTGCCAATCCTGCCGCCGCAGCGCCGCCCAAGGCCAAGAGCAAGAAGATGCTCATCATCGGTGTGGTCGTTGCCCTGCTGGTCATCGCTGGTGCAGGCGCGGCCTGGTTCATCATGAGCAGCCGCAGCCATGCCGAAGACGAGGAGGGCGCAGAGGCCCGCCCCCACGCCCCGGCAGCGCCCAAGGTGGCGCCCACCTTCCTGCCCATCGACAACATGGTCGTGAACCTGGCCGATACGGGTGGAGAGCGGTTCGCCCAGATCGGCCTCACGCTGGAACTGGCCGATGCGAAAACGGCGGAGCAGGTCAAGCTGTACCTGCCGAGCATCCGCAGCGCCATCCTGATGCTGGTGTCCCAGCGCACCTCCGAGGAGCTGCTGGGCCGCGAAGGCAAGGAAAAACTGGCGACCGACATCCGGCGCGAAGTCTCCAAGCCCTTGGGATACACGGTGCCCAAGCCCCGCAAGCGCCCCGCCAGCCAGGAGGTAGAGGACGAAGAAGAGGCACCGCGTGCCAAGCCTGCCGCCGATACGAATCCTGTGCGGCAAGTCCTTTTCTCCAGTTTCATCATCCAGTGACGGCGACAGGAGACTGCCATGAGTGATTCATTTCTGTCGCAGGAAGAGGTCGACGCCCTTTTGGAGGGTGTCACGGGTGAGAGCCAGAAGTCGGTCGAGGAAGTGGCCGAGACCGGAGCGGTCCGCAATTACGACATCTCCAGCCAGGAGCGCATCGTGCGCGGCCGGATGCCGACGATGGAAATCGTCAACGAGCGGTTCGCGCGCAACTTCCGCATCGGCCTGTTCAATTTCATCCGGCGCAGCCCGGAAATCTCGGTGGGCACAGTGTCGGTGCAGCGTTACAGCGCTTTCCTGCGCGAGCTGGCGGTGCCGACCAACTTCAACATCGTTGCCATCCGTCCGCTGCGTGGCAGCGGGCTGATCGTGTGCGAGCCGTCCCTGGTGTTCGGCATCATCGATACGCTGTATGGCGGCGTCGGCAAGTTCCAGACCCGCATCGAAGGGCGGGATTTTTCCCCGACGGAGCAGCGGGTCATCAACCGCCTGGTCGATGTGATCTGCGCCGAATACAAGAAGGCATGGCACGGCATCTATCCGCTCGAACTGGAGTACCAGCGTTCGGAAATGCAGCCCCAGTTCGCCAACATCGCGACCCCCAGCGAAATCGTGGTCTCCACGGCTTTCCAACTGGAAATCGGGGATCTGTCCGGCGCGATTCATATCTGCATGCCCTATGCCACGCTGGAGCCCATCCGCGATGTGCTGTATTCATCCACGCAGGGCGACTCCATCGAAGTGGACCGCCGGTGGGTGCGCGTGCTCACGCGGGAAATCCAGGCTGCCGAGGTGACGCTGGTGGCGGAACTGGCCAAGGCCGATGCCACGGTGGAGCAGTTGCTGGCCATGAAGCCCGGCGATTTCATCGAACTCGACCGTGAACCCCGCATCCGTGCCTCCATTGGAGGCGTGCCCATTTTTGAGTGCCAGTACGGCACGCACAACGCGAAATACGCCATCCGGATCGAGGAATGCCTGCGCAATTCCGATCTGAGCTGGCTGGGAGAAAAGAATGTCAACTGAAGGCGACAACGACAACAACGACAACAACGACGCTGGCGCGGACGATCCGTTTGCCGGCTGGGCCGAGGCGCTGGAAGAGCAAAAGCGCACGGACGAGCCTGCTGCGGACCAGGGTGGCCCCCTGGCTGGCGACCCGGTACGGCCTTTTTCGGCCAACTCGGACTCTCCGGTCAACGACATCAACATGGTGCTGGACATTCCGGTGCAGCTGTCGGTGGAGCTGGGCCGGACCAAGGTGCCGATCAAGTACATCCTCCAACTGGCGCAAGGCTCGGTGGTCGAACTGGACGCGTTGGCCGGCGAGCCCATGGATGTGCTGGTCAATGGCTATCTCATCGCCCAGGGCGAGGTGGTGGTGGTGAACGACAAGTTCGGTATCCGCCTGACCGATGTGGTCACGCCGTCGGAACGCCTGCGAAGGGTCAGCCGTGGATAGCGCGGGCGGCAACATGACGCAGACGCTGGTCATCGTCGTGCTCTTCGTGGCGGCCATTGCTACGCTGCCCTGGTGGATCCGGCGCATGCAGCAACGCCAGGGCGGCGGGCCGGGAGCGGCGGCGAGCGCTGCGTCCAAGGTGGTCTCCACCGTGGGCATCGGGCCACAGCAACGCGTGATCACGGTGGAAGTGGGGCCGGAGCACCAGCGGACCTGGCTGGTCCTGGGGGTCACGGCGCAGCAGATCCGTTGCCTGCATGTGATCGACCCTTCCGTGTCTGCCGGAGCGCCTCGGGGCGCGATTCCTGCGCCGTCCTTTGCCGATGAGGTGGCCGCAGCCAGGTTGCGGGGGCAAGAGGCGCCCCATGGCTGATCGCCGGTGCGCCTGGAGCGGGTGCGCCTGGAGCGGGTGGGCGTTGGCGGTTGCCGCCACGGTTTTCGCTCCGGCGGCACTTGCACAAGCGGCACCGGGTTCGTTGCCCGTGCTGGTCGGTTCGGGCAACGCGGGCGCGAGCTTTTCGGTGCCCATTCAGACGCTGCTGTTCTTCACGGCCCTGTCATTTTTGCCGGCAGTGCTTCTCATGATGACGGGCTTCACCCGCATCGTGATCGTGCTGTCACTGCTGCGCCAGGCCATTGGCACCCAGTCGGCACCTCCGAACCAGGTGATCGTGGGGCTGTCGCTGTTTCTCACGTTCTTCGTGATGGGGCCCACCTTCGATCGCGTGTACCAGGACGCCTACGTGCCTTACACCGCGAACACCATCACGTTCGAGCAGGCGCTGGAGAGGGCGGAGGCCCCCATGCGCGGCTTCATGCTCAAGCAGACGCGCCAATCCGACTTCGCCCTGTTTGCCCGCCTGGCCAAGCTCGATGCAGGGGCCACGGCGGAAACCGCGCCCCTGCGCGTGCTGGTGCCGGCATTCGTGACCAGCGAGCTCAAATCCGCGTTCCAGATCGGGTTCATGATCTTCATTCCGTTCCTGGTCATCGACATGGTGGTTTCCAGCATCCTGATGTCCCTGGGCATGATGATGCTGTCGCCTGTGCTGGTCGCATTGCCGTTCAAGCTCATGCTGTTCGTGCTGGCGGACGGCTGGAATCTGCTGATCGGCTCCCTGGCCGCCAGTTTCGCCACCTGAGGAGCGCGCATGACCTCGCAAATGGTTTTGACGATGGGGCGAGATGCCCTGACTTTGCTGCTGATGATTTCGATGCCGGTGCTGGGCGTGGTCATGGTGGTGGGGCTGCTCGTCAGCATCTTTCAGGCAGTCACGCAGATCAATGAGGCCACGCTCGCCTTCGTGCCCAAGCTGATTGCCGCCATGGTGGTGTTCGCCATTGCCGGCCCCTGGATGATCACTTCGCTCGTGGACTTCATCCGCAGAACCATCGAATCCATCCCGTCGGTCGTGTCGTGATCACGTTTTCAGAGGCCCAACTGGTGGCTTGGTTGTCACCGATCCTCTGGCCTTTCCTGCGCATCCTGGCCATGTTCATGGTGGCGCCGGTGTTCTCCATGCGCGTGATCCCGATGCGGGCCAAGATCGGCTTGGCCTTCCTCATTTCGGTTTGCGCGCAGGCCGCCCTGCCGGATCAGCCCATCATCAACATCAACGGGCGCGAGGCACTGGGTGCCGTGGCCCAGCAACTGGCCGTGGGAGCCGCCATTGGCTTTGCGGTGCGCCTGGTGTTCACGGCGGTGGAACTGGCGGGCGAGGTGATCGGCCTGCAGATGGGGTTGAACTTCGCATCGTTCTTCGATCCCTCCAGCAACACACAGGTGAGTGCCGTGGCCCGGTTTTTCGGGCACATGGCCATGCTGCTTTTTGTGGTCATCAATGGCCACCTGATGGTGTTGATGGCAGTGGTAAAAAGTTTCGACAGCTTTCCTGTGAATGGCCATTTCATGCAGGCCCTGGGCCAGTTGCGACTGCATGATCTGGGCGCTTCGCTTTTTTCCAGTGCCCTCTGGATTGCCTTGCCCATGATTGCCCTGTTGCTGTTCGTGAACATGGCCATGGGCATCATCTCGCGCGTGGCGCCGCAGATGAATATCTATGCGGTGGGTTTTCCCGTGACGCTGACCGTAGGCCTTCTGGGCATTGCGGCGACCCTGCCCATGCTCGAGCAGCCCGTCATGGCGCTGATGCAGCAATCCATCGATCTTTTCGCTTCACAGCGTTAGGCGGCCAGGCCTTCAGACCAACTGGTTGCGAATGGCGTACACCGTGAGTTCCGCGTTGTTGGTGAGCTTGAGTTTTTCCAACACGCGGGACCGGTAGACGCTGACCGTCTTGGGGCTCAGCATCAGTTCTTCCGCGATGTCTGACAGGCGTTTGCCGGACGCAATCTTCACCAGGGTTTGCAGTTCCCTCTCCGACAACGCCTCGTGGGGCAACTCGGGACTCGGCTGCGCCAGGCTGTCCGCCAGCATCTGCGCTACCTCCGGAGTGAGGTACTTGCGGCCTTTCATCACGGTGCGCACGGCTTCGATCAACTCCACCGGGTCGCCTGCTTTGTTGGCATAGCCCTGTGCGCCCGCGCGCAGGCACCGCAGCGCATATTGATCCTCGGGATACATCGAGACGACCAGTACCTTGACGGCGGAGTCCGTCTCGCGAAGGCTGGCGAGCACTTCCAGGCCGCTGCGACCGGGCATGTTGAGATCGAGCAGCAGCACGTCGCAAGGCGCGGTGCGCAATACCTCCCTCAGCTCGGAGTAGCCACCGGCCTCGCCCGTCACCTGAATGTCCGGTGCCTCCGAGAGCGTGTCACGGATGCCCCTTCGCAGGACCGCATGGTCATCACACAGCACGACCTGGATCATGGTGCCTCCTCCTCTGAAATGTTTTGGGGTGTCAGCGGCACCGACAGGATGACGGCGGTTCCGCGGCCGGGATGGCTGCTGATGTCGAGCCATCCTCCCACGGTGCGCGCTCGTTCTTGAAGGCCTTTGAGACCGAATGATTTGGGCTTCTCCCGCATGGCAGGCTCCATGCCCCGTCCGTCGTCGGTGACTTCCAGTGTCAGTACCCCCTCGCTGTCCGACAGGTCGACGCCAACCTGTCGCGCTTCGGCATATTTGAAGACGTTGGTCAGGGCTTCCTGCGCCGTGCGGTAAGCCACCAGCTGAATGGCTGCGTCCACGTGGATTGTGTCCTTGCTCGTGTGCACCCGGGTGGGAATGCCGGTGCGCCGCTCGAAACTTTCCGCCAGCCATTGCACGGCGGCCACCAGGCCCTGGTCCAGGATGGGTGGGCGCAGATTCATCATGATGCGCTGACTCGCCTCGATGGCGTGCTGCAGCATCTCGGTGGCGGCCGCCGCGTGGGCTTGCGTCCCGTCGTCCTTGGCATGCCGGCTGATCCAGCCCACATCGAAGCGCACGGCACTCAATGCACCGCCAATGTCATCGTGGATCTCGCGGGCAATGGCGGCCCGTTCTTTTTCGATCGAGCTTTGCAAATGCTCGGTGAGTTCTGCCAGTCGCCGTTCGGACGCAGCCAGATCGGCCGTGGCTTTCTCCCTCGCGCGCCGAGCCTCGTGCACTTCGATGGCGCGGTCAATGACGTGCGGCAGCCTCGCCATGTCGTCTTTGAGAAGGTAGTCCGCAATGCCCAGCCGCATCGCATCCACCGCTGCCGCCTCGCCGATGGCACCGGAAAGCAATACGAAGGGCGGATGGGGCTCCCGCTGCGCCACCACACTCCAAGCGTCCAGCGCAGTGAAGCCAGGCAGGCGGTAGTCCGCAAGGATCAGATCGAAAGGCTCTGCATCGAGTTGCTCTATGAACGATGTCAGTGTGTCCACGTGGTGGATTTCATACACCACGTTGGCGCGGCGCAACGTAATGCAAGCCAACTCATGATCCGCTACAGAATCTTCTAAATGCAGGATGCGCAAGGGTCGATCCGTTACTCCTGATGGCATGGGGAACGCTATCATAGGATACATATTGGAACAAACAAGGGTGTTTGTCCCGTGCGGCGGTGATCGAGGAAAGCCGAGAGAATGGTTTGCATGGGACGTCTTTGCCAGTGGATTCCGCCACCAGCGTCTTGCCGAATTGGAATTTGTTTGCCCTGCAGCCGCTTGCAGTTCTGGAGAAACGATGCAATCTACGCTAACTAGCCCTGGCGGCCCAGGGGTTCAAGTGCCAGTCATGGTTGCTGCAGAATTGCAAGACTCCTTGTTGGTCGTCATGCATGATCTGCACCGACTGGAAGGCCTGCTCAGCCATGCGACCGACAATCTGCTGGCACGCTTCGGCGAAGCCAACGGTGCGTTGACCGACGATGTGGTCGGCGATTCGGCGGAACTCGCCGCGCTGCGGACGGCACTGCGCAGTGCCGTCACTGAACTGCAATTCCAGGACATGGCCTCCCAACTGATCTGGCACACCACGAAGGTGCTCCAAGGATGCGCTTTTCGCCTTGCCTCCGAAGCCATGGGTACCGAAGAGGGCGAAGAAGCCGCGCCCTTCGCTGAAATGGCCCCCGACCGTCCCAATCCTGTCACGCAGAGCGAAATGGATGCAGGATCAATCGACCTGTTCTGAGCCCGCGCCCGTAACTGGTTACCTTATATATTTCAAGTGAGTGGAGCCCTACATGCAATCGATTCTTGCCGTTGATGATTCACCGTCCATGCGAAAGATGGTGTCCTTCACCCTGACCGGGGCGGGGTACCACGTGGTGGAGGCGGTAGACGGGCAAGACGCGCTCGAAAAGGCCGAAACCCACGATATCCATCTGGTGTTGGCCGACCAGAACATGCCAAGACTCGACGGAATCGGCCTGACCCGCAAGCTGCGTGAGCATCCCCGGTTCAAGACCATTCCCATTCTGATCCTCACGACCGAGTCGAGCGACCAGATGAAGCAGGCGGGACGTTCCGCGGGCGCCACGGGCTGGCTCGTCAAGCCTTTCGATCCGAACCGCTTGATCGAAGTGATTCAAAAAGTCATTCGCTAACGCCATCGCGTGCAGATAACCTAAGTACTGGAGCCCCTAATGGCGGATACCTATCAAGAAGGCGCGGGCGGTGGCGCGGACTTCGATCTCAGTCAGTTCTATCAGATCTTCTTCGAAGAGGCGGGCGAGAACCTGGACCAGATGGAGCACATGCTCCTGGACCTGGATCTGAGTGCGGCCAATGACGAAGAATTGAACGGTATTTTCCGTTGCGCGCACTCCATCAAGGGAGGGGCTGCGACCTTCGGGTTCTCCGATGTTGCAGAGTTGACCCATCAAATGGAGTCGCTGCTGGACCGCTTGCGGCGCCATGAATTGCAGCCCATTCCCCAAATGGTGGATGTGCTGCTGGAGTCTGCCGATGCGTCCCGCAGTCTGCTCGCAAGGCACCAGGCGGGAGGCCAGGGCGAAGCCGTATCTACTGCGGAACTGGTTCGCCGAATCAGTGAATTGGCTGCCGGCAATGTTCCTGCCGAACCTGTGGCGGCCGTGGCGCCGCCCCCCCCGCCGCCAGCGCCTGCTCCTGTGCCTGCGCCAGCTCCGGTCACGCCTGCCCCATCCATTCCCGCTGCGGCAGCCGCACCGGGCAGCGCGCGCGCTCTCGAGATCCGTATCGGTCCGCTGGAGCGTTTGGAGCAGGCTGACGCGATCAAGGAATTGTTCCGCGATATTCCCGGCCTCGGTTCCATTCGCGACGTCCCTTCTGACGAGCAGGGTGTCCGGCTGTTCGCGGTCGAGACCACTTCCACCAACGATGACCTGCTGGATCTGTTCGCCTTCCATGTGTCGAAAGACCAGGTCAGGATCGGTGCAGAAGACGGTTCGGCCAGTGTGGAAGCTGATCCGGAAGCAGCCCTGCTGCAAGCGGGCGAGGTGTCCACGGAAGCACCCTATGGATTCTTCAATGGGTCTCCTGGTATGCCGAGCGATCGGACGGAGGTGGCCGTTGCAAATGTGTCGGATGCCCCGTCTGCCAAGCAGCCTGCAGCCGCAGCCCGCGCTGCGGAGCCCAAAGCGGTCAGCCAAGCGCAGATGGAGTCCACCACCATTCGTGTGGCAGTGAACAAGGTTGACCAGTTGATCAATCTGGTCGGCGAATTGGTAATCACCCAGGCCATGTTGGCGCAGAACAGCCGCGGCCTTGACGCGGGGGCTTATCAGCAGTTGCTGGCGGGGTTGGCCGATCTGGATCGCAACACCCGGGATTTGCAAGAGTCCGTGATGTCGATCCGCATGATTCCCATGTCGATCGTGTTCAGCCGCTTTCCGCGGATGCTCAGAGATTTGGCCAACAAGCTGGGCAAGAAAGTCGAGATGGTCACCTTGGGTGAGGCCACCGAACTGGACAAGAGCTTGGTCGAAAAAATCACCGACCCATTGACGCATTTGGTTCGGAACAGCTGCGACCATGGCATTGAAATGCCTGCTGACCGGCTTGCTGCAGGGAAGTCCGAGCATGGAACGATCACGTTGTCCGCCTCGCATCAAGGCGGCTCCATCGTGATTGAAGTACGTGACGATGGTCGAGGACTCTCGCGCGAGAAAATCATGCGAAAAGCCAGAGAGCGGGGGCTGGATGTCTCCGATCAGATGAGCGACGCAGATGTATGGGGCCTGATTTTCGCGCCAGGCTTCTCCACAGCCGATGAAGTGACCGATGTCTCCGGGCGTGGGGTCGGTATGGATGTGGTGAAACGGAATATCGCTGCACTCAACGGGTCGGTGGAAATCGACTCTGCCGAAGGGTATGGCATGCGCGTGTCCGTGCGGTTGCCGCTGACGCTGGCGATCATGGACGGCATGTCGGTAGGAGTGGGAGAAGAGGTCTACATCCTTCCGCTGTCTTCTGTCGTGGAGTCGTTCCAGGTCAATCCCGATGATGTCAATACGGTCGCGCAAGGATCTCAATTGGTCAAGGTGCGGGATGAATATATGCCGGTCATCGCCCTGGAGAAAACATTCCAGGTCCCTCGCCTGGATCAAAGCAAGTCCAGCAACATCATGGTGGTGGTTGAGGCGGACGGTAGCCGGGTCGCATTGTTGGTGGATGAGTTGCTAGGCCAACACCAAGTCGTCGTGAAGAACCTTGAAACCAACTATCGCAAAGTGCCCAATGTGTCCGGCGCCACCATTCTCGGGGACGGAACTGTGGCACTCATCCTGGACACAGGTGCTTTGGTGCGGCGCGCTCGCCACTGAGCCCGCGACCCGTTGATATAAGGAGAGCCCTATGGCTGGAGTGATGGAAAAAACCAATGAAGCGACTGTCTCTGGCGCCCGGGAGTATTTGACTTTCCGGCTGGATCAAGAGGAGTATGGGATCGACATCCTGAAGGTGCAGGAGATCCGAGGCTATGAGCCGCCGACACGCATCGCCAATGCACCAGACTTCATCAAGGGCGTGACGAATCTGCGCGGCACCATTGTTCCTATCGTTGACATGCGGCTGAAATTCAGCTGTTCCAAAGCGGAATACAACAGCTTCACGGTGGTCATCATCCTGAATCTGCGAAACCGGGTTGTCGGGATCGTGGTGGACTCGGTGAGCGACGTCATGGAACTGAACTCGGACCAGATCCGCGTTGCCCCGGAGGTGGAGAGCACCATCGACACCAACTGCATCGTCGGCTTGGGCTCGGTGGGTGAGCGCATGCTCATCCTGTTGGATATCGAGAAGCTCATGGCCAGTATGGACATGGGTTTGGTTTCTGCCAACGAATGAGGCCGACACCTCGCCGCCACGCAACGGCTTAGAGATCAATCGACGTGGCTGTATCCGTAACCGCTGGCCTGTGAACCACCGACCTCTCGAAGTGAAAAGCAACATGCGCCAGACCTCCAGTCCTCTCCCTCCTGCACGAGGCGTGGCGGAATCACCAGCGGTTTCGCCTTCATCGGGACCCTTGGCCCAAGGGCGAGAATTCGTCTGGACCAACGCAGATTTTTCACGTGTCCAGGCGCTCATTTATCAGCGGGCTGGTATCAGTTTGCACGATGGCAAACATGCAATGGTCTACAGCCGTTTGTCGCGGCGGTTGCGCGATACCGGGCATACGAGCTTTCATGAATATCTGAGCTGGCTGGAAACCCATGATGGCCCGGAGTGGCAGGAGTTCGTGAACGCGCTCACGACCAACCTGACGGCGTTCTTCCGCGAACAGCACCACTTTGAGATTCTGGCCAATCTCCTGCGTACACGGCCTGCGGGTCCGTGGAGTGTTTGGTGCAACGCTGCATCCACTGGGGAAGAGCCATATTCCATCGTGATGACGGCCATGGAGTCGTTGAGCAGTAACGGTTCGTTCAAGTTGACGGCCAGCGATATCGACTCCCGCGTGTTGGCAACGGCAGCAGAGGGGGTGTATCGGCTGGACAGTGTGAAGGGGTTGAGTGCGGAGCGCCTTCAGCGATTCTTCTTGCGGGGCAAGGCGTCGAATGCCGGTTTTGCGCGTGCCAAACCTGAGTTGCGCCGAAGCATCGATTTCCTCAGCGTGAATCTCATCCGCGATGACTGGCCTTTTCGGGAGCCGTTCGACGTCGTGTTTTGCCGCAATGTCATGATCTATTTCGATGCCCCCACCCAGCGCAAGGTACTGGAGCGCATCCATCGTGTGTTGAAACCAGGCGGCATGCTTTTTGTCGGGCATGCTGAAAACTTCAGCGAGTCCCGTGACCTTTTCACTTTGCGCGGCAAGACCGTGTATGAGCGCCGTTGACCGATAGTCTTCTGCAAGAGCCCACATGACCAATACCCGCCCTGGCTTTCCCCCTCCGTCTGGCGCACCGCCGTCCGCCTATGGTGGAACGGTAGAGCGGCGTCGTGCACCGCGAATTGCGCCGCTCAGTGCCGATATTTACACTGGCACTCCAGCCTCCGCAGCAAAGCAATCAACATTGCCGGAGCTCAAGGCGCAAGCGCGCCGGCCGGGAGAAGCCTCATTCTTCTTTTTTGATCATCATTTTCAGCACAATGCGGTCAAAGTGCTTCCCGGGGAATATTTCGTCTCGGATGAGAATCTGGTGATCATGACCGTGCTCGGCTCATGCATTGCCGCTTGCCTTTGGGACAGCCGTAGCCGGGTCGGTGGTATGAATCACTTCATGCTCCCCGATGGCGATTCCTCCGATGTATCCGGCCGCTATGGCTCGTATGCCATGGAGTTGCTGATCAACGAAATGCTGAAACTTGGAGCTCGCCGGGAAAGCATGCAGGCCAAGATATTTGGTGGGGCACAGGTGATGCATAACTTCACCACGATGAATGTGGGTGAGCGCAACACCAACTTTGTGCTCAACTATCTCCAGACAGAGCGTATCCCGATTGTTTCGGAAGACGTGCTCGATATCTATCCACGCAAAGTCGTTTTCTTTCCGGTGACAGGAAAAGCGATGGTGAAGCGGCTCGCCCATGCGCATCCAGAGACATTGGTGGAGCAGGAAGTTCGCGGCAACGCTGCGACGGTTGCCAAAGCGACTGCCGGCGGATCAGTGGACCTCTTTTGAGAAATGAACAAGGACATGAGGGAATGAGCAGGAAGATCCGGGTGATCGTTGTGGATGATTCGGCGTTGGTGCGCAGTCTTTTGGCCGAAATCATCAATCGCCAGCGAGACATGGAGTGCATTGGAACCGCCAACGACCCTTTGATTGCGCGCGAAATGATTCGCGAAATGAACCCCGATGTCATTACCCTGGACGTCGAGATGCCGCGCATGGATGGGATTGATTTTCTTGGGCGCCTGATGCGCCTTCGGCCTATGCCCGTGGTGATGATTTCCACGCTCACGGAGAGGGGGGCTGAAGTCACCATGAAGGCGCTTGAACTGGGAGCGGTTGACTTTGTTGCCAAACCCCGGGTCGGCCTGTCCAGTGGCCTGAATGAATTGGCGACTCAGATCGTTGAGAAGATTCGGGTGGCCGCTGTCGCACAGGTCCGAAGAGCGCCGGTGCTGAGCCCGACCCGTCCGCACTCTCCAACAACTGGTTCTGTAGAGGGGGGACATGCTCCGACGCATACGACCACATTGTTGGGCCGCTTGTCGACGGAAAAGCTGATTTGCATCGGTGCATCCACTGGTGGAACAGAGGCCATCCGCGAAGTGCTGATGCAGATGCCAGCAGACTCACCGGCGATCGTGATCACTCAGCACATGCCACCAGGTTTCACCACCAGCTTCGCCGCCAGGCTCAATGGGTTGTGCCAAATCACAGTGAAAGAAGCGGCCAACGGAGAGCGCATCTTGCCTGGCCATGCCTACATAGCGCCCGGAGGAAAGCAGTTTCATATTGCACGCAGCGGAGCCAACTATGTGGCCGTGGTGGATGATGGTCCTCCTGTCAATCGGCACAAGCCGTCGGTGGAGGTCTTATTCAAGTCGGCCGCGGGGGTAGCGGGACGTAACGTTTTCGGCATCATGCTGACCGGCATGGGAAATGATGGTGCCTCCGCGATGCGCGAGATGAAGGATGCTGGCAGTTACAACTATGTGCAGGACGAGGCAAGTTGCATCGTTTTCGGTATGCCCCGGGAGGCCATTGCACATGGCGCTGCAGATGAGGTTTTGCCTTTGACGCAGATTGCACCGGCTTTGATCGCCAAGCTGCGTGGTGCAACCGATCGATTGCACCATCGCATCTAGGTATCAGTGCGTAATAAGACGGGGCGTTAGGACGACAAAGCGGTCCAGCGCTCTAGCGCAATCATCAGTTGATTTTCGATCTCTCCCTCTCTTGCATGGAGGGCGGCAGCTCGGGCCCCATCTTTGGCATATAAGGAACCGTCAGCCAGTGCTGACTGGATTGACTGTTGCTCTGTCTCTAGTGTGGCAATTTGAGTTGGGAGCTGTTCAAGCTCCCGTTGCTCTTTGTAGCTCAACTTCTTCTTGGGAAGATGTGATGACTTTGCCTCTACGTCCACTGTGTCATTGCGCTCAACTGCCGCCTTGGATGGGGGCAAAGACGTGGGATTGAGCAGCCCACTGCGCCGGGACTGGGTCAGCCAGTCTTGAACACTGCCCTCGTATTCCCGCCAGAGCCCGTTTCCTTCATACGCAATGGTGCTGGTCACCACATTGTCAAGGAAGGTCCGATC